>JAFYQJ010000011.1 GCA_017547145.1 Paludibacteraceae bacterium
ACACAGGGTTGGGGAATACGCTCACTTGTACTTGCACGTTGTCAAGCTCCGTAGTGTTCATTTCAAGGAAATAGATGCGTCGAGCAGTTTTGCCCGTAGTTTGTACATTGGCTACCTCGCCACCAAACGTCAGCGAGCGGAGTGTAGAAAGTTCGTAAACAGTACGCTCGCCCTCGGTGGTTTCTATCACCATAGTCAGCACTTCGGCTTGGGCTACGCATACGCCACACAGCACAAATGCAAATAAAATCAGTAGTTTTTTCATGGTTGATTTAAGAGTAAATAAAATTAAAAATTAGAGATACAACACCTAATAAGAAAGACAAAATGCCTAAAACCATTGTACAACGAAAAGTATAACGCACATTTGTATCGTAATAGTTCCACAAGAAAGGCAACCAGCATGTTTTCTGCACATATACTTCTTTATTTTTATTATTTATAAGACCTAAAATACCTAAACTTCTGTAACTTAATGCCACATAATTGGAAGCACCTTTAATTTGCTCTGCTTTGTACTTTCTATAAATAGTTCTACCATTGGCAGTTATTTTAAGCAAACTTTCTCCTTTCCATCTGGGAGCACTTTTTAAATTATATCCAAAAATTTCTTTATGAGAAGTTGTTGCCATCAAGGCATAACCTTCAAAATCGCTAGAATATTTTTGAGCAAAATCACTACTCATCTGTAAAGCTGTTTTTTTAATCTTTTCCTTAAAACACATATATTTTCTCTTTATAAAAAAAAGCGACATTGCTATAGTCCTTAGAAGCAGACCATAACAATGTCGCAATTATTAATATTTATACGTATAACTCCTTGAAATATAGAGATTTACCCCCCCCCGCAAATGCTGCGTATTTGGTTATATTTCAGCAAGTTATGCATACAGTTTTTTTAGTCTTTAAGTTTAGCACAGATAAACTCACGGTTGAGGCGCGCAATGTTGCTAAGCGAAACGCTCTTAGGGCATTCGGCAGCACAAGCACCCGTGTTGGTACAGTTACCAAAACCAAGCTCATCCATCTTAGCCACCATGGCTTTAGCACGGCGAGCAGCCTCTATTTTTCCTTGAGGCAACAATGCCAACTGGCTCACCTTAGCCGAAACAAACAGCATAGCCGAACCATTTTTACAAGCAGCCACACACGCACCACATCCAATGCACGAAGCAGCGTCCATAGCCTCGTCGGCAATAGGTTTTGGGATAGGTATTGCGTTAGCATCGGGCACACCGCCAGTGTTCACCGATACGTATCCACCTGCTTGAATAATTTGGTCGAAAGCATTACGGTTCACCATCAAATCCTTAATCACAGGAAATGCAGCCGAACGCCATGGCTCTACCGTAATAGTGTCGCCATCTTTGAACTTGCGCATGTGCAATTGGCAAGTAGTTACAGCCGAATCGGGTCCGTGAGGGTGTCCGTTGATGTAAAGCGAACACATACCGCAAATACCTTCGCGACAATCGTGGTCGAAAGCCACAGGTTCTTTGCGTTCACGAATCAATTGTTCGTTCAACACGTCCAACATTTCCAAGAAAGAACTGTCGGTAGAGATGTTTTCAAGTTTGTAGGTTTCAAAGGCACCTTTAGCTTTAGGTCCTGCCTGACGCCATACTTTAAGCGTAATATTTATTGTTTTTTCCATTGTAGTATTAAGATTTATAATTTCTTGTTTGACGGGTAACAAATTCATAATCAAGAGGCTCTTTCAAAAGCGATGGTTCCTCACCTTCGCCATTGTATTTCCAGCAAGAAACGTAAGAGAACTTATCGTCCTGACGTAGAGCTTCGCCTTCTGGAGTTTGATATTCTTCGCGGAAGTGTCCACCGCACGATTCTTCGCGGTTGAGAGCGTCGCGAGCCATCAATTCGCCCACTTCGATAAAGTCGGCCAAACGAAGTGCTTTTTCGAGCTCAACGTTCATATCCATTTTATCGCCTGGGATAAATACGTTGCTCCAGAACTCTTTGCGGATAGCTTTGATTTTTTCCAAAGCAGTTTCCAAGCTTTCTTTTGTACGTCCCATACCTACAAAATCCCACATCACAAGACCCAATTCGCGGTGGATGCTATCAACCGAGCGTTCACCTTGAATAGCCATCAAGCGATCGATTTTTTCTTGAATAGCATTTTCTGCTTCAACAAATTCAGGCAAATCGGTGCTCATACGTGGCACTTGAATTTGGTCAGCAAGATAATTTTGAATTGTGTAAGGAAGAACAAAATATCCGTCGGCCAAACCTTGCATCAATGCCGATGCACCCAAGCGGTTAGCTCCGTGGTCAGAGAAGTTAGCTTCACCAATACAGAACAAACCTTTGATAGAAGTTTGCAATTCGTAGTCAACCCAAATACCACCCATTGTGTAGTGAATAGCAGGGAAAATCATCATTGGCTCTTCGTAAGGATTTTCGTCAACGATTTTTTCGTACATCTGGAACAAGTTGCCATAACGAGCAGCCACAACATCTTTTCCAAGACGGTTGATAGCGTCAGAGAAATCCAAGAACACAGCCAAACCTGTAGAGTTTACACCATAGCCAGCGTCGCAACGTTCTTTTGCAGCACGTGAAGCCACATCGCGAGGAACAAGGTTACCAAATGCTGGATAACGACGTTCCAAGTAGTAGTCGCGGTCTTCTTCTGGGATATCACGTCCTTTCAATTTTCCTGCTTGAAGTGCTTTTGCATCTTCCAATTTTTTAGGTACCCAAATACGTCCGTCGTTACGCAACGATTCCGACATCAAAGTCAATTTTGATTGGAATTCGCCGTGAACAGGGATACAAGTTGGGTGAATTTGTGCAAATGCAGGGTTTGCAAAGTATGCACCTTTTTTATAAATCTGAACTGCAGCCGATCCGTTCGATCCCATAGCGTTTGTAGAAAGGAAGAAAGTGTTTCCGTAACCACCAGTTCCGATTACTACTGCGTGAGCAAAGAAGCGTTCGATGCGTCCTGTAACCAAATTACGAGCAATAATACCACGAGCACGACCTTCTACTATTACTACGTCGAGCATTTCGTAGCGAGAGTACATTTTTACAGTACCTCTATTTATTTGACGACTCAATGCCGAATAAGCACCAAGCAAAAGTTGTTGACCAGTTTGACCCTTTGCATAGAAAGTACGAGAAACTTGCGCACCACCGAAAGAACGGTTGTCGAGCAAACCACCATATTCGCGAGCAAAAGGAACACCTTGAGCCACACATTGGTCGATAATATTATTTGAAACCTCTGCCAAACGATATACGTTTGCTTCACGAGCACGATAGTCTCCACCTTTGATGGTATCGTAGAAAAGACGATAAACAGAGTCGCCATCGTTTTGATAGTTCTTAGCAGCGTTGATACCACCTTGTGCAGCAATAGAGTGTGCACGACGTGGAGAGTCTTGAATACAGAAATTCAATACGTTGAATCCCATTTCGCCAAGCGAAGCAGCTGCAGAAGCACCAGCCAAACCTGTTCCCACAACGATAATATCCAAACGACGTTTGTTTGCTGGGTTCACCAATTTTTGATGAGCTTTGTAGTTAGTCCACTTTTCAGCCAAAGGACCTTCTGGCACTTTGCTATCGATAAATTGTTCGCCAGCAACAGCTTTCTTAACTGCTTTTTCAACTTTCTTAGCTGTACGCACTACTTTTTTTGTAACTTCCTTAGCAGTTTCTTTTAGTTCTTCAGATTTTTTTGCCATCTTTTTTTAAGTTTTATCGTTAAACAAAAGTTAAGCTGCACAACATGAACTGCCACAACAGCCAAGAGAAGCTAAACCATAATAAATTACAACTGCAGCAAACATCAACACTACCAAAGTAGAAACAATGTTTGAAATACATTTAACACGTGGCATCCAAGTGTTGTTGTTCAAACCTAATGTATGCAATGCTGACCACACACCGTGTGTCAAGTGGAACCAAATAGCTCCCAACCAAACAAGATAAAGCACTACATAAACAGGGCAAGCAAATGTTTCTTTAATCCAATGTACACCGTTGGTTGCCAATTCGATATCGTTGATATGAGCTCCTGCGGCATGCATAATTTCAGTAAACTGCATTTTGTACCAGAAGTTAAACAAGTGCAAACCCATACCCAAAACAATGACAACACCAAGTGCCAACATGTTTTTTGATGACCACTCTACGTCTTCTTGGCGAGTAGAAACAGCATAGCGTTTGTTGCCACGTGCACGATAGTTTTGCCAAGTAATGAAAAATGCATACAAAATATGCACCACCACCAACGCTGCTAAACCAACAGTAGCAACAAGAGCATACCAATTTGCTCCCAAAAATTCACAAATCATGTTGTAACCATCTTCAGAGATAATTGCAACGAGGTTCATTGTTGCGTGAAACAACAAAAATAGGACTAACGCAGCCCCCGAAATACTCATGATGAGTTTTCGTCCAATAGAGGAATTAATTAACCACATAATTTTTTTGTTTAGTTAGTAAAGTTTTAATTATTAGAAATTTATTTATTTTTAAATACAAAAATCTACATTCACAAAGATAAATCTTTCCTTTTATTCTACAAATGAATATTTTTCTTATTTACACATCGGCACGTTTTGCACCTACAGCTTCATCTACAACCACCTTTTCGGGAGGCAACAGCAATTGCTCCGGATTTGCCAATATTTTATCAAATAAACGCATACTCGATGCATAATAAAAGCCATCGCAAACACGCTCATCAAGCACAAATTTAAGTAAAATGGTTTTTGAATTCTTTGTTTGCCCATCTTTGCAAATTTCTGTCTGACGACTCTTTTTACCCATAGCTACAAACATACTACAAGTACCAAATTCGTACAAATGATGATAAATAGACTCTATCCCCAAAGAACCAATATTTGTAATAAACATACTTGAATGCCAAGGACTTATTTTGTTCAACGCCTTTGGCAATAAGCCAACTCTATCTAGCCATCGAAGTACAAAAACAGCAAAACGCAACAAAAAGTCAGGCAGATAGTTTAAAAGTTTCGCAATATTATCTTGTGCATTCTGTTCTCCTACAGGTTGATTTGCTTTTTGTTCTGCAGAAACTTTTTTTACTACGTCCGATAATGTATCTGCTAACTGAAAATAAGGTTTTATAACTGTTTCTTCACCATCATCCGACATCGAACGCTTTACAGCTAATGCTATACTCAAATAATTTCGTGCAAAAAGTTTATTCCAAATCACAAACCGATTCAAATGAGGTCGTTGCGAAAACAAACGGACCAACGCAGCCATAATAACATGCATAATAGATAGCTCCGGCATAGTCTCTCTATGTTTTCTTATAAAAGATTCTATATGTTCTATTTGTATTGTTGTTTCATAAAACACTTGAGAATCCATTCTTGTTCGCAAAAAATATGGAATCATTCGAGAAAACGGATCTATTCCTCGCAAACGCCATCCATCACCTCTATCACCCCAACTGCGTTTATAATGATTAAACCTAATACGCTCTTTCATATTTATTTAGATTTCATTACATCAAAGCCCTCACCATAAACACCAATTGCCGACGTCTGCGAAACGAAAGCTTGTGGATCTATTTCTTTAACCAAACGAAATATTTTCACCGATTCGTTTTTGCGTGCTAAAACCGTAACAACTTTGATTGGTTCTTTTGAATACCAACCCATACCATCAAGTATGGTTACTCCACGACGCACATCGGTGTTGATTCTATTAGCAATTTCTTCATATTTATGTGAAAATATAAAAAACTGAACCGATTGGCGAAAACCATTTACCACCAAATCAACCGTGAAAGAGAATATGGCCATTACAACCAAACCATAAACAATCTTCTCTAAATTGTGAAACACTAAATATGAAGAACTAATAATGATAACATCGCAATAGAGCAACATACGCCCCATCGTAACATTACGGTATGTATTTACAATTTTGGCTATTATATCAGTTCCACCTGAACTTCCGTTTGCGATAAAAACAACACCCGTACCAAAACCCATACAGATAGCACCCAACGTACACGACATAAAAATTTCTGAAGACTGGATAAATGTATTTGGTGGAAATTGTGGCATAAGAACAAAGCCTAATGTAATAACCGCAACGCCATAAATAGTACGAATCATAAACTTCCATCCCACAGTTTTCAAAGCTATCAAAAGCAACACCCCGTTTATTATAGCATAAGTTGCCGAAACAGGAAATCCTGAATAGTAATAAATAATAGCACCAATACCAGTAATACCACCACCTGTCAACTGTATAGGTAGCAAAAATGCATTCCATGCAAAGACATAAAGCGTAAGTCCTAATGTAATGAGCAAATAGTCTTTTGCTTCTGCCAAAATTTGTGTTTTATCAAATTTAATCATAACACTATATTCACAATTTTTCCTGGAACTACAATCACCTTTCTAGGCGATTTACCGTCAAGATATTTTTGAGTTTGCTCGTTGGCAAGAGCTGTTTTTTCAACATCTTCTTTACTCATATCTGCTGGCATTTCGAGTGTAAAACGCACTTTCCCGTTGAACGAAATAGGATATTTTACGCTTGATTCTATCAAATATTCTTCGTTGCAAATAGGGAACGTAGCATCGCAAACTGTAGTGTCATTGCCCAAGCGATGCCAAAGTTCTTCGGCAATGTGTGGAGCAAATGGTGCAATAAGCACTGCAAGTGGCTCAAGTATTGCACGTTTGTTGCACTTGAGTTGCGAAAGTTCGTTTTGACAAATCATAAATGCAGACACCGACGTATTGAATGAAAAATGTTCAATATCGAACGTAATTTTCTTAATTGTTTTATGCAACGTTTTCAGTTCTTCTGCCGATGGTTGTTCTTCGCTAACATTTTCGTACATTGCCCAAAGGCGACGTAAAAAGCGGTGAACACCATCTATTCCGTTTGTATCCCAAGGTTTTGATTGTTCCAATGGACCAAGGAACATTTCGTAGAATCGCAACGTGTCTGCACCATAACGCTCAACTATATCGTCTGGGTTCACTACGTTGAACATCGATTTCGACATTTTTTCTACTGCCCAACCGCAAACATATTTTCCATTTTCAAGGATAAATTCTGCATCCTTATATTCTGGCATCCAATTGCGGAAACGCTCAATGTCAAGAACATCATTTGCCACAAGATTTACATCTACGTGGATTTGTTGCGTTTCATATTCATCTTTCAAGTTGAGCGACACAAACTTATTTGTCCCTACAACACGATAAACAAAATTACTTCTTCCTTGAATCATTCCTTGGTTGATAAGTTTTTGGAATGGTTCATCTTTGCAAATTACGCCCAAATCGAACAAAAATTTATTCCAAAAACGGCTATAAATCAAGTGTCCTGTAGCATGTTCTGTTCCACCAATATACAAATCCACATTTTTCCAATATTCATTAGCAGTTTTTCCTACAAGTGCATCTCCGTTTTTGTTGTCCATATAGCGTAAAAAATACGCACTTGAACCAGCAAAGCCAGGCATCGTACAAAGTTCCAATGGGAAAATGTTTTTATTGTCAATTTCTGCAACATCTGCCAAAGTGGCTTCCGCCTCGTTCCATGCCCAAAGTTTTGCATGCCCAAGAGGTGGTTCTCCGCTTTCTGTTGGCAAAAACTTATCAACTTTTGGCAATTCTAGTGGCAAGCAATTTTCAGGAATCATATATGGCATTCCATCTTTATAATAAACTGGGAATGGTTCTCCCCAATAGCGCTGACGACTAAATACAGCATCACGCAAACGATAATTAACTTTTACTCGTCCTAAATTGTGCGATTCTACATATTTTTTCGTTGCTGCAATTGCTTCTTTAACGGTTAATCCATTGAGCATCAAATCACAATATGGCTCAACTCCAGCTTTTGGCGAGTTACAAACAATTCCGTCTTTTGCATCGTAACTTTCATTGCTGACATCGCAACCCTCAATCAATGGAATAATAGGTAAATTGAATTGTTTAGCAAATGCATAGTCTCGACTATCATGAGCGGGCACAGCCATAATTGCACCAGTTCCGTATCCTGCAAGTACATAATCAGAAATCCAAATAGGTACTTCTTCGCCTGTAAATGGATTTATAGCATACGAACCTGAGAAAACACCAGTTACACTGCGATCCGAAATACGTTCACGTTCAGTACGTTTTTTTGTACGTTCCAAATATGCCTCTACTGCTTCGGCACATTCGGGTTTTGTGAGTTTGGCTACAAGTTCGCTTTCTGGTGCTAATACCATAAACGTTACACCAAATATTGTGTCTGCACGAGTAGTGAATATGGTAAATTCCATATCGCTATCTTTTACCTTGAACTGCACTTCAGTTCCTTCGGAACGACCAATCCAATTTTTTTGCGTTTCTTTGAGTGAATCAGTCCAATCGATTGTATCCAATCCTTCTAGTAAGCGTTGTGCGTATGCCGACACACGCAAACTCCACTGACGCATCACACGTTGCTCAACGGGATAACCTCCACGTACCGAAAGTCCTTCGCTCACTTCATCATTTGCCAATACGCAACCCAATTTTGGGCACCAGTTTACTTTTGTGTCGGCAAGATATGCGATACGATAGTTCATCAACATCTCTTGCTGACGTTTATCGTCCCAACTGTTCCACTCTTCAGCGGTAAATGTTGGAGTTTCGCTTTGAGCAGCTTGTACTTCTGCATTTCCTTGCTTGCTGAAAATTTCTATAAGCTCCGAAATTGGACGAGCGGCATTTACCTCGCAACTATACCAATGCGAGAACATTTTTTGAAACGCCCATTGTGTCCATTTATAATAATCAGCATCGCAAGTGCGAACCTCACGATTCCAATCATAACAAAAACCTATTTTATTAAGTTGTTCGCAATATCGTGCAATATTTTTTTCGGTAGTAACAGCTGGATGTTGACCTGTTTGAATGGCATACTGCTCAGCAGGCAATCCATAAGCATCAAAGCCCATTGGGTGTAACACGTTAAAGCCTTGCAAACGTTTATAGCGACTATAAATATCAGAAGCGATGTAACCCAGTGGATGCCCAACATGAAGTCCAGCGCCCGATGGGTAAGGAAACATGTCTAACACATAAAACTTTGGTTTATCACCACCATTTTCAACGCTATAAATGGCATTGTCTTTCCAATATTGTTGCCACTTTTTCTCAATCTCTTTGAAGTTATATTCCATAAGTATCACACATTATCTTAAAGTTTGCAAATTTATTAAAATTTATATTCGTAATAAATTTTAACAAGCGGAAATAAAGACTGCAAAACAAAATAAGGTATTTTTGCACTCAAAGTTTAAAAACATATAAAAAATGACAAAAATCAAACTTATTTTATTTTTCCTAGTTTTTTGCCTTACTAACACTTTTAGTGATGTAATAGTAACACTTGATAACAAAAAGATAGAGTGTAAAGTTCTAGAAGTTAATATAGACTATATCAAATACAAACGTAGCGATAATATTGAGGGACCAATTTATACTATTTTGAAAAAAGAACTAAAATCTATCACATACGATAATGGGGTAATTGATACGTTCCAAAAAGAAAAAAAAGCAAAAATTACATACATCGCAGATCCCATAACCTACAATGGAGAAACCGTTGTTTTCTCTCAAAAAAAAGGTTTCTCTTTTGCAAACGGCGATAGTATCTCCGAAAATCAATACATATACCTTACACAACAATATTGTTTAGAAGCCAACAAGCAATACATAAAAGGAGACAAACTACGCCGTTCAGGGAAATGGCTCATTGCTATTGGGCTACCTACAACAATTATAGGAGTAGGACTTAACATTACCTATAAAGACAACGAAAAGGATTTGGCTAAAAAAAATATAGGCACTATACTTTGGGCAATTGGTACTCCCACCTTAGGGGCAGGTATTCCTCTATACGTTGTTGGTATAAAACAAAAGAAAAAAAGTGTTGAAACCTTTAACAAAAATAACGCACAAACTACACTATCTTTCAACGTATCGCCCAACAACAGCATAGGTTTTACTTTAACATTTTAAAAACATGTTTTACTCTGCATACACTTTACCAAATAATATTCGCATAATACACCATTACGAAAATTCACCAATCGTATATTGTGGATTTGCAGTTGGAGTAGGCTCACGCAACGAAAACGAGGAGCAACATGGACTAGCACATTTTACCGAACACATGTTTTTTAAAGGCACAAAAAAAAGAAAGAGTTGGCATATTTTAAATCGCCTTGAAACCGTTGGAGGAGCACTCGATGCATACACCACGAAAGAAGAAACTTTTGTTTACTCTGCAATACCAACTACCTACTACGAACGAGCAGTGGAATTGTTATCCGACATTCTTTTTAACTCGCAATTTCCCCAACACGAAATAGACAAAGAAGTTGATGTAATTATTGACGAAATTCAATCATACAACGACACCCCATCAGAACTAATTTTTGATAATTTCGATACACTCCTTTTTGGCGATTCTGAATTAGGACATAATATTCTAGGCAACGAACAACAACTTAAAACATATACGAACAACGATTTTATAGCATTTCTACAACAAAATTATTCTTCCGACAAAATTGTGTTTTTTACATCGGGACAAATTGATTTTAATAAAGTTATTAAACTAGCAAATAAGTTTTTAAACAAAGAAAACAGAAACTCTTTGATAAAACGAAATGCTCCTAAAAACTACACACCACAAACCATCAAAACACAACGCGATACTTACCAAACGCATTGCATTATAGGAAATAGAGGATACGAGCTAAACAATCCTAAGCGATTATCACTATTTCTGCTCAACAATATTTTAGGAGGTCCGAGTATGAATAGTATGCTCAATTTAAGCATACGCGAAAAAAATGGTTTGGCCTACACCATTGAATCTGAAATTGCATCTTATTCAGACTGTGGGAGTTTTACCATTTATTTTGGATGCGACCACAAAAATAGTGATCGTTGCATAAGTCTTTGCAAAAAGGAATTGAAAAAACTTTGCGAACAACCTATTAGTGAAAAAAAACTACAACACTACAAACGCCAAACAATAGGACAATTGATGATTGCATCGCAAAACAGAGAAAATGTAGCTTTAAGTATGGCACGCAGTTTTTTACACCTAAACACTTTTTACGACTTAAACGACACTTCGCAAGAAATCAACAAAATAACCTCTTCGCAACTACAAGAGGTAGCAAACGAAATTTTCAACGAACAACAACTTTCATATTTATTATTCTACTAAACAATGACAGAAGAATTAGAAGATTACATTTTAAGTCACATCGACAAAGAAACGCCACATTTAGAAAAACTTAATCGTGAAACACATTTACGTTTAGTCAATCCACGTATGATGTCGGGACATTTGCAAGGGCGTATACTAAAAATGCTTTGCCGAATGATTCAACCCAAAATGATATTGGAATTAGGCACCTTTTCTGGCTATTCAGCACTATGTTTGGCTGAAGGTTCTGATAATGCAACAATCCATACCATTGAACACAACGATGAACTAGAAGAAATGATACAAAATTTCTTTAGTGAATCAGACTACAAAAATCGTATTAAACTTCACATAGGCGATGCATTAGAAATTATTCAAACTTTAGATGAAGTTTTCGACCTCGTCTTTATTGATGCCGACAAACGACAATACCTTGAATATTATGAAGCCGTTTTACCAAAAGTAAGAAAAGGAGGTTTCATCTTTGCAGATAATACGCTTTGGGCAGGTAAAGTTGTGCAACCTCTACAACAAAATGATAAACAAACAGAGGCTATTTTAAAATTTAACGATTTTATAGCCAACGACCTGCGCGTTGAAAAAGTTATATTACCTTTGCGAGACGGATTAACTATTTTAATGAAAAAATGAATTTTATTTACGAGTTAGAATTTAAAGTTCGCGACTACGAATGCGATTTACAAGGCATTGTGAATAATGCCAATTATCAGCATTATTTAGAACATACACGCCACGAATTTTTGTTAACGCACGATATTAGTTTTTCGAAATTGCACGACGAAGGTATCGATGTGGTAGTAGCACGAGTAGATATTGCTTATAAATTACCATTAAAATCGGGCGATAGTTTTGTTTCTAAATTAGCATTAGCATTCGATGGTATTAAATATACATTCTATCAACAAATATATCGTTTGTCTGATATGAAGCTTTGCATACGTGCCAAAACTGATTGTGTTGCTACAGAGAAAGGAAAACTTACACAATGCAAAAAACTTAATCGTTTAATCGAAAACATTTTACAAAAACCATGAACGAAGTTTTAACAATAGAGAACAAAATAGTAGAAATGCTTCGTACCGTATTCGACCCCGAAATTCCAGTCAACGTGTACGATTTAGGACTTATCTACAAGGTGGAAGTAAACGACGATAAATCAGTAAATATAGATATGACGCTTACAGCTCCCAATTGCCCTGCTGCCGATTTTATAATGGAAGATGTTAAACAAAAAGTTGAATCAATAGATGACATTGGAGCAGTAACCATCAACCTTGTTTTTGAACCAGAGTGGGACAAAGATATGATGAGCGATGAAGCAAAAGTTGAACTCGGATTTCTCTAATTATGCCACAAAAAAAGACATATTTTATTACCGACGCACATCTTGGTGCACGCGTGTTCGACGATATTCACGTTCACGAACAAAAATTTATCCGATGGCTTGATATGGCAAAAAAAGATGCTGACGAGATTTATATGCTTGGCGATATGTTCGATTTTTGGTTTGAATATCGTACAACTATTCCCAAAGGTTTCAGTAGAACACTCGGCAAAATGGCAGAACTTGTTGATGCAGGTATCAATATCCATTTCTTTACGGGTAACCACGACCTTTGGACTTTTGGTTATTTAGAAAAAGAAATCGGACTGAAAATTCATCGCAAACCAACAATATTCGACATAAAAGGGAAACGATTTTTTCTTGCTCACGGCGATGGATTGAACGACAAAAGCAAAGGATTCGCTTTTATAAGAAAAATATTTCACAGCAAAACTTGCCAATGGCTCTTTAGAACACTTATTCCACCATCTATTGGCTTAAACTTTGGTTACAAATGGTCGGAAAGCAATCGAAAAAAACACCTTAAAAACGACGCGTGTAGTTACAAAGGCGAAGCCAACGAGCCGCTTGTGATTTTTGCAAAACAAAAAAAAGAAGAAACACCCGACATAAATTATTACGTTTTTGGGCATCGACATATTTTATTGCACTTAATGCTTGACACACAAACTCAAATGGCTATTTTAGGCGATTTTATGCAACAATTCACTTATGCAACATTCGATGGCAAAAATTTTGAAATCCACTACTTTGAAAATGAATAAAGAGATTGATGTAAACAAACGTGCCGAACAAGCTGTAGCCTACTTTAAGCAAGGCTACAACTGTGCACAATCCGTATATATGGCTTACGCCGATTTATTCGATTTAGATGTAAACCTTGCAGCAAAAATCATTGCTCCGCTTGGCGGCGGTATGGGGCGACTACGCGAAGTGTGCGGAGCCGTGAGCGGAATGTTTTTGGTAGCAGGGCTAAAACACCCTGCCGACAACCCCAACGACCAAGAAGCAAAAAAACAAAATTATGCCGCCGTACAGCGTTTGGCCGAGAAGTTTAAGCAAGAAAATGGCTCTATCGTATGTAGAGATTTATTAGGACTAAACGTAAAAAAAGAAGATCCAACGCCCGAGCCACGCACCGAGGCCTACTATAAAAAAAGACCTTGTGCCGAATATGTACGCATAGCTGCTACGATAGTGGGTGAAGAGATTTTTTCTTAAGAAGAATTTTTTATAATGAAAATAAAAGGTGTAACAGTAGAGCTACTTAAAATAGCATTTGAGAGACGAGGATACATAACGTTCTATTTTGAAGATAAAAAAATTGTATCTGTACCGCTTTCTAATTTTCCACCAATAAAAAAGTTAAATGCTAAACAGCGAAAAGACTGGGAAATTGTAAATGGAAAATTTTTCTCGTTCTTCGCGATAAAAGAAGCATATAGCATAAAAGATATCTTTTTATATGAAGAAAACAGGAAAGAACCTTCAAAAATAATCAAACCAGAGCTGAAGCCAGATTATCAAGGTATGAGTAAAAAGGATTTTTTAGAGATCTGGTTTGATTCTTGTAAAACATTAGGATTTACAAGAAAAGAGGCTATTTTTTATCTACATCATCAAGGAATATATGTAACAAAATAATTTTAAAAATAAAAGAGACTTCACCTTTTTTGTTTTTTATCCTCACAATCAAGCTAAATATTTATATTTGCAGATACACAAATAAAATTAAGAACTCACTCCAAAAGATGTAAAATAATGAAAAAACAAAAAAATCAACTAAAAATAGCAAAGGAAGAAAACCCATTACCTGAATATCTACAAGGTAAAAAATTCTATACTCATGAGGAAGCTATTGAAAGATCTTACAAACACTTATCAGAATTATATGGCGTTGATTTTCATACTTTAAAATAATATAATTCTTATAAAACAACACCAAAATAGACCGATTTAATATTTTAATTTTCAGCATGTTATAATATATAGTGGAGCTGACAACGAAACGCAAATGTGTAAACTTGTTTACGCAATGGCTATAGTAGAGAATGGTTACGCTCCTAACTGGTATGATGTTATAATGCTGGGTGAAATTTGTATATAGGATAAAATTTTTTACATTTGCCGAAACACAAATTAAATTATTATGGAAGTAATAGCAAGAATTAACGTTGACACTCCAAAAGGGCGTAAAATTGTAAGAGAATTAGAAAAAAGTCCTAAAGTAGTTAAAGTAGAACACCCTTTACCTGAATATCTCAAAGGTAAAAAAATGTACACACTTGATGAAGTTATAGAAAATGGGTACAAACGATTATCTGAATTATATGGCGTTGATTTTCATACTTTAAAATAATATGATTAAATATAATATATTTGTTACACCAGAAGCTTATGATGATATAAATAATATATACGATTTTATATATTATAATTATCACGCACCTATAACAGCAAAAAGATATATTGAAGGACTATATAAGAAATTAAAAAGTTTGTCTTCTTGTGCAGGAAGTTTCAAAACAGAAACACGCTTATCAATAGTAAATAGATATGGTCTTAATATTCGGCGTATCAATTATAAAAAATGTGCTGCACTCTATCTCGTACACGATACAGAAGTGTATATTTTAAGAGTTTTAAATAGTTCCACAATAAGCGGAATTTTTTAGGTTTGCAATGCAAATATTTTTTTTGTCTTAACTTGTCGTTTTGGCAATTAAAAATTTACAGTTACTTTGTAACAGAAAATTTTTAATTTGGTTTGTGATAAAAACGTAGCAGATTCTTCGAGGGTAAGATCGTGTTATTATCTGCTACAAAAAAGCACCGTTTTAGCGGTGCTTAATTTTTTTATATCTCGGGTAAGTATTTATCAATCACTCCACCCTTTGGCTGTCTCTTTCTAATATAAATCTCCGTAGTCGATACGCTACTATGTCGTAGATGATCTTTAAGTTGCATGATTGGTATTCCGTTTTCGATAGCGTTTATAGCACCTGTATGCTTCCAACTATAAAATTTAATTTCTGTAGGAATTTTCAATGCTTCACGATAAAGATTAAAACGATTTCTTAAGGTGTTATGCCCCATTGGATTTTGAGACGGAATATTTTTTTGTCCGAAAACATAAAATTCTCTATTGTACGCAAAAATGCCTAAATCTTTCATTTGCTTAATCACTGATGCAGGAACGCTTACTGTTTCCGTCTTTCTGTTTTTCGCAACCGAAGCAATAACAGTAATTGTAGAACGAACAGGATCTATATCTTTTATTTTCATCAATCGTAATTCATTTGGTCTTATTGCAGAATAATATATTAGTTCACAGGCAAGCCACAAATAAGGTTCTTTTTCAGAAATAGCAGTTTTTAATTTCAATCTATGATCTTCAGTAAGAGGAACTGGAGCCATGTCTACTACTGTACCATATTTCGGGATTTTTGTTATTATGTTTTTATCTGTTAAATTATTTTCTATACACCAATTCCAAAAAGTATGTAAACGCTGCACGTATTTAGCAATAGTTCTTCTTGAAAGCTTACGATCAGAAAGCATTCTAAAAAAATCTAAAACTTCATTACGTGTTAATGCCTGTATTGCTACATTGTTTTTAGATTCTATTAACCAATCATTAAAAACATTGATATGAGAATTGTATGATCTTAATGTTTTTTGCGTTAATGCAGGACCTATATCTGAAATAAATTTTTTTGCTAATGGCTTAAAACAATTAGCGTTTTCTACTTCTAAAAACAATTTAGTTTCCTTTCGTTGAACTTCTGCAATCCTTACAGGTGTAACATTTTTATGATCATCAAGGTATGCTCCACTTTTCAGCCACTCCGTTTTTTCTTTAATTAGTTTATTCGCTAATTTTCTTCTTTCGTCGGCTGTTCCTTTATTTAAGCCAGTATAAATTTTTTTCCTGATTTTCTTTCCGCCAAAAGGCAAATGGTAAGCATAATAAACATACCAGTTTTTGGTAAGATCTCCCCCACAATCATTTAATAAGGGGAACGAAATTAAATCTTTAGTTCGTGCCATAAGTTATTGATTTTTAAGTATTTTAATCAATATACCGAAATAGACCAAAATAGACCGATTTAATGTTTTAATTTTCAGCACGTTATAATATATAGTGGAGCTGACGGGAGTCGAACCCGTGTCCAAACGAGGAAACAATATGCTTTCTACATGCTTATCTTCGCCTTCAGTTTTCGTGTGCCAACAAGACCGAAGCCACCAATCGACACCTTATCCGCTAAAATTTCATTTTGGCAGCACGGCCTACCAAAACTATTCCCGATTTTCCTACACCTCCTTGTCGAATCGCTTCGGGAAATGGCATTCGGGAGATGTCTCGTTCCAACTTCTGCGTTGGAATAAAGCTAATCTACTATACTTCGATTAAGCAGCAAGAGCGTAATTTGTTTCGCCAGTTATATTTTGCCGTCTATGATTAAAGTGCTATCCGACAACGCACTGCATGCTTACATACCTCTTCTACCCGCTGTCAAAACCAAACAGCCCCTAAAGGTATTTTATCACTCTGCCACCTCTGTGGCAACTTCTTCCGTAGCAACTTGTTCTACGCAAGGTTCTTCGGTTGCTACTACTTTTTTACTATCAAAATAATACCAAACTACAACAGCCGCTCCCGCCAAAACAAGCAACGTGGAAATCACTATCAACCATTTTTTCCAAGCCGGCATTTTTTTCTTGGCAAACGGATCTTGCATTTTTATTTTTGGGAATTTGGCAATTTCTGTCAAAGTACCACCAAACGTAATGTTTACAATCGACGAAGCATTCATCGCCCAACCATTTGCATTAAGAATCGGAGCGATATTACGACGACGAAGTTTGAGCCAAGCCATCACCATTGATGGGCCAGATATGAACAAAATAATGCCCACAACCACCAAAATACATTGCCACCAAGTCAATGCAGCAAAACCTTCTGCCACACTCACCAAGGCTGTTCCTATCATTCCTAACGCCATCCCTATAGCAGCAAATATCCCTGCAAACTTAGCAATGTCAAATGGTGGAACCGGCGCAGCGGCTTTGCTTCCATCTGCAGCAGGTTTCAATTCGGGAGTTGCCGATAATTTTGCAGTAGCTTCTTCCATCATTTTGGAGTCTTTTTCAGCTGCTCGCTTGTTAATCAAGTTTTCCACCCAAGTAGAAATTCTTCTATAAGGTGACCAAAAAGCTTGCGAAATACTAATCGGGTTATCAATAATCTTTGTAACCACAGCATCCCAATCCAATCCGTCGCGATCGTAGAAAATAGCGTTTTTACCTACCATTAAATCGCCAGTATCGCCTTGCGTCATAGCAGCAACTATTTGTAATTTTTCAGCTTTTTGTTTGCAAACACAATCGCAGAAAATCAAGTACATTCCGCTTGCCGCTGCCATTGTATTTTGCTTAGCCATATCAGTTACTTTGATACACAAATGGCAAGCACGTTGATCAATAACAAGTTTACCTGCTTGGAAAATAGCTTTTACCCCTTTATCCGTAGAATAAAAATCTTGGAACGTAACAAAGTTTTTCAACAACGTAAAGAAATCGCGATACAAATGCAACAACTTATCCACCGAACCAATTTCATTTGCTTCATCTGCCAACGATTTATCGTGTTCTACAATTTTTAACAATTCGTCTTTTTTATTTTCTTCGCACAATTGTTGAATAGTATCCATTCCAAGTGATTCAACCACTTCGCCTGCTTTTGCCGATTTCCAAGCAATGTATGACTCAAAAGTTTTACCTAAAGAAATCCAATCAGCCTCAGAAAGTGTTTTTTTCTTTGCAAAAGCAATTGATTTTAATTGCAAAAATTTATCCGCCCAAACTGGGTTGATTGTTGCTGACAAATCAATTACCGAATCGGCATTGATACGAGCAATTGGATACGAGGCAATTTCTTCTAATTTTTCCGTCAAATTCTCAGCACTTATTGCTTCAATACGAGAAACTTGTACATCAAGAGCCGCTGCAGCATTAGCATCAAAAGCTGCTAATTTGCTACGCAAAAAGAAATCCTTGATTTTTGCATCTAGTGCATTATAAAGAGTAATTGCTTTATCTGTATCATCGCCAAAGGGAGCCTCTACAACATTTTTTTGCCAAGCAGAATAATCAGCAAGAGCTTTATAAAAAGCTTCAATTTGTTCCGCATTTACACCCATTTCTCCACTGCGATCAGTACAACCTCCTACAGTAGCAATAATGGCATCTATTAGCTTTTTCTGTTCTTCGCTATCCGCTGAAGAATTTGTAATTACACCATCGCCATTGAAACGTGTTTTTGAGAAAATTGCCAAACTGTCAGCCGTATCTGCGATTGAAATTTCTTCAGTAGTTTTTCCTAAATTTTTCAAAATTTCTGTAGCCGACTTATAAAGTTTTTTTCCAATCTCCGTTTCTATATTTATTTGGGAGAGAGCAATGCTACTTTTTCCTTCCAAAATTTCATCCGGATTTTTCACCACCGATGTCAACCATTGAGCTGCAGCAATTACTTCATTTACATGAATTCTTTCGTCGCCATTCGTATCAATGTAATCCAGAGTTTTCTCGTCAATATGCAAACCTTTTGTTGGACAAGAAAGCACAGTCCACATCTTTTCGTCCAATTCGGCAAGATGGCACAAATCTTCCCCTGATTGAAGTTTCACTCGAGTAGATCCGCCAATGTTCTGAAACGTAAATTTATATTTTTCCATTTCTTAAATTCTATTTCTTATTTAGCATAACTTACCGCACGAGTTTCACGAATTACTGTAATTTTTACTTGTCCTGGGTAAGTCATTTCGTCTTGAATTTTTTTAGCAATATCGTAAGATAATGTTTCTACCGTTTTGTCATCAACCTTATCGGCTCCAACAATCACACGCAACTCACGCCCTGCTTGTATTGCATAGGTTTTCAAAACACCAGGGTAAGAAAGTGCCAAGTTTTCCAAGTCGTTCAAACGCTTGATATACGCCTCCACAATTTCACGACGTGCTCCTGGACGCGCTCCTGAAATTGCGTCACACACTTGTACAATTGGAGCCAAGAGCGAAGTCATTTCTACCTCGTCGTGGTGAGCTCCAATAGCATTGCAAACATCGGGTTTTTCCTTGTATTTTTCTGCCAAATTCATACCCAAAATTGCGTGTGGAAGTTCTGGTTGATCATCGGGCACTTTACCAATATCGTGAAGCAAACCAGCTCGTTTTGCTTTTTGCGGATTCAAACCAAGTTCCGATGCCATGATAGCACAAAGATTTGCTGTTTCGCGAGCATGTTGAAGCAAGTTTTGTCCGTATGACGAACGATATTTCATTTTACCAACCAATCGGATAAGTTCTGGGTGCAAGCCATGAATACCCAAATCAATTGTCGTACGTTTCCCAACTTCCACAATTTCTTCTTCCACTTGCTTGCGGGTTTTAGCCACAACCTCCTCGATACGAGCTGGGTGAATACGTCCGTCAACTACCAATTGATGCAAAGCCAAACGAGCAATTTCACGACGAACAGGATCGAAACCTGAAAGAACGATAGCCTCTGGCGTATCATCTACAATAATTTCAACTCCAGTAGCAGCCTCCAAAGCTCGTATGTTTCTTCCTTCACGACCAATAATACGACCCTTCACCTCGTCGCTTTCAATATTAAATACTGTTACTGAATTTTCAATAGCTGTCTCTGTTGCTACACGTTGAATGGTCTGAATAATGACACGTTTTGCTTCTTTGTTTGCAGTCATTTTAGCTTCTTCCATCATCTCGTTTACATACGCCATAGCATCTGTTTTTGCCTCCTCTTTGAGAGACTCTATAAGCTGAGCTTTAGCATCTTCTGGAGATAATCCAGAAATGGCAGCCAATTGGTCAGTTACTTGCTTTTGACTACGTTCAAGATCTTTACGCTTCTCGTCCAACATCTGCAACTGACTGTCCAAATTCTCACGAGTGGACTCCAATTCATTCATCTTACGTTGCAAATCACCCTGACGTTGATTCAACGACAACTCCTTTTGTTGAATACGACTTTCGTTTTGTTGCATTTTAGCATTGCGTGCAGCAACTTGCTTTTCATATTCCGACTTCAAATTAACAAACTTCTCCTTCACCTCTAGCATTTTGTCTTTTTTTATTGCTTCGGCTTCCGACTTTGCATCTTTCAAAATGTTTTTAACCTTATTTTTTAATAGTAGCTTATACAACAAACTACCTAAAACACCGCCAAAAACAACTGAAACTATTGCTATAATTATTTGTGTTTGCATAAATTATATTTAAAAAATTAAACAAAAAAACGCATTATTTGCCTTAAAACAAAATAATGCGGAATAATATAAACTAAATCCTTTTCTCTATTTTGATAAATCCAATCGTTCATCAATTTCTTCCCCCATTTTTTCCAATTTCTCTAACAAGGGGAACATATCATTACGTTCAGACTCTTCAAAAAAATCCACCCCAAGATGGAATGCTGACATCAACAGGATTAACTCATTATCACTTTCGGCAATTTCTGAATATTTTTTGCGATAATACGCTATTAAATTATTCAAACGCCTTGCTGCATTTCTAAATTTTTCCTCGTCAGCTCGTGGTATGTTCAGTTGAATAGTTCGTGCAGCAATTTTCACTGTTATCTTAAACGTATCGCCCTGCATACTCACTCGTTGTTATTAATCAACTTAATACAAGCATTTACATTCCGCACCAATACTGATAATTGCCGATAAGCTTCTTTTTTTTCATCATCCGAAAGCGATAACGTTTTTGCTATCTTCAATTTATCGTATTGATTTTTTAATTCTGAAAAAGAGTTTTTCGCTTCAATCAAATCTTCTTGCATTCGCCTTACTTCTTCTTCAAGAAGCAAATTCTTTTGCTTTAAATCTTTATTTTCCTTTAAAAGCAAATGGAGTTTCTCCTCAAATTTTACAACAATTTCTTGGTAACGAAAGTCCATTTCAGAATTTAAAAATTACGCAAATTTAATATTTCTCTACAAAAGAAAAAAATGTTTCACGTAGATTATTTTACAAAACCACATCGCTATACAAAACAAACACTAAAAACATTACCATATTTTAAGTATATTTGCATAATTTTTATGTAGTGTATACACTTGCATAAAACTTCTTTCAGTAAGAAAAAACTCTATATATGACTAACAGATGGATTATTAACTCATTAAATGAAGACCAGAAAAAACAACAAGATGAAATAGCAAAACAACTCTCTATCAATCCAATACTAGCAAAATTGTTAGTGCAACGCGGAATAACAACTTTCGACGAAGCAAAACAATTTTTTCGTCCATCATTGAACGCTCTACACGACCCGTTTTTGATGACCGATATGCAAAAAGCTGTTGATAGACTAAATTTGGCTATAGGGAAAAACGAAAAAATAATGGTCTACGGCGATTACGATGTAGATGGTACTACGGCCGTTGCTCTTGTTTACAATTTCTTACTTCAATATACCTCAAACATAACCTTTTATATACCAAATAGATATACAGAAGGCTATGGTATTTCATACACAGGCATCGATTTTGCTTCTAACGAAAATGTAAAATTAATTATAACACTCGACTGCGGCATCAAAGCGGTAGAAAAAGTAAACTACGCAAAAGAAAAAGGCATTGACTTTATCATTTGCGACCACCATAACCCCGATTCACAAATACCCGATGCAGTAGCAGTACTCGACCCCAAACGTTCTGATTGTAACTATCCTTACCCACATCTGTCAGGCTGCGGCGTTGGATTTAAATTAATGCAAGCATTTGCAAAAAGCAACGACATACCATTCTTTCATTTAATGCCCTCTCTTGATTTATTAGCATTAAGTATAGCCTCGGATATTGTTCCCATTACTGGGGAAAATAGGATCTTGATTTATTACGGGCTCAAACAACTCAACAACGACCCTAGTACAGGTTTAAAAAGCATTATCGAAGTATGTGATTTAACGGGGAAAGAAATTACGGTTAGCGACATCGTTTTCAAAATTGGACCTCGTATCAACGCATCAGGAAGAATGACTTCAGGGAAAGAAGCGGTAGAACTTCTTATTGAGAAAGATATTGAAACGGCTCGTAAAAAAAGCCACGCCATAAATGAATACAACAACGAGCGCAAAGATTTGGATAAAAATATGACTGACGAAGCAATCGCTTTTATTGAAACAAATCAAGATTTTAAGAATCGTAAATCGATTGTTGTTTATCAACCAGACTGGCACAAAGGTATTGTCGGAATTGTTGCTTCACGTTTAGCAGAAGAATACTACAAGCCAACCGTAGTGCTAACCTCATCAAATGGGTTAGCCACTGGTTCGGCTCGTTCGATACCAGATTTCGACCTTTACAAAGCAATAGAATCGTGCCAAGACTTGCTTGAAAACTTTGGTGGGCATCTTTACGCAGCAGGACTTTCGATGAAAGAAGAACATGTAGAAGAATTCACAAGACGTTTTGAAGAATTCGTAGCAAACAATATTCAACCAGAACAACTTTCTCCTCAAATAGAAATTGATGCAGAGCTTTCGTTTGCAGATTTAGCTCCCCGAAAATTTTTCAATATTCTCAAGCAATTCGCTCCTTTTGGTCCAGAGAATATGAAACCAATTTTTGTATCGAGAAATGTTCGTGACTATGGTACAAGCAAACTGGTAGGAAAGGGGCAAGAACATCTAAAAATGGATTTGATAGACGACTCCGAAGGTAACATTGTTATCAATGGTATTGCTTTCAAAAAAGGAGGATTTTATTCCTACCTTAAAAATGACCAACCCTTAGATATTTGTTATACATTAGAAGAAAACACCTTCAATGGTAACACTACGCTACAATTAATGATTCGAGATATTCATATATCAGAATAATTTATGAGTTTCTTAAAATCAATATTCAGCAAAAAATCTACTTTCTACAAACTACTTGTCATTTTTGTAGTATGGATTTTCTGCATGACTATTGCATCTGCTATTACAATAGCACTATCTCAAGTTATTCACGAAGAAATAACTCAACTAAAAACAACACAAGCATTGCTCCAAATTTTTGGGTTTATAGCAGCCACATTTATATGTACTTACCTTTTTGACCAAAATACAAAGCGTTATTTAAATCTTTCGACAGACGTTAAGGCTGTACATTATTTATTAGCAGCTACCATTATCATTTGTGCTATTCCAGCCATTAATTTTATTGCCGAATGGAACGAAAAGATCAAACTTCCCGAGTGTTTTCACAATATAGAACTTTGGATGCAACAACAAGAGATAAAAAACAAAGAACTCACCGATAGATTTTTAACAACTTCATCGTGGGGCGGATTTTTTATAAATTTGCTTGTAATGGCAATAATTCCAGCTCTTGCAGAAGAACTTTTTTTTAGAGGTTTACTACAAAAAACTTTTTCCAAGCATTTTGGAGTTCATATTGGTATTTGGCTATCGGCAATACTTTTTAGTGGAATACATCTACAATTTTATGGATTTTTCCCACGAATGTTATTAGGGGCGACACTTGGTTATTTCGTTTATTGGTCGTGCTCTATTTACCCTGCTATTTTTGCTCATTTTATAAATAACGCCATAATTGTTGCCAGTGTATTTTTTTCTAAATCAAACAAAATTTCTAGCATCGGTACTACAAACCAATGGGCAATTGGACTAACAAGTTGTATTGTATGTGGGATATTGCTGTGGATATTACAAAAATACCGCACTAGAGCAAATGACGTCGCTCACGAACAATAAGCAACGCTTGCTCTTTTAGGTCTTCAGGCAATTCTATATTTCTTAATTGTAAACTACGCAACCAACCTGCCACATCGCTCTCGCGGAGCGTAAGAAAAACTTCTTCTATCTGCCGATACTCCGATTCGGTATAGTCCAACGACGATTTTCCTACAAAAGTATCTAACTCCTCATCGTCGAAATATACAATCTGATTGGTTTTACTCAATAGCGAATCACGCTCACATACCTCGTGGGCTCCACAACAATCTGAAGGGACCTCACGCCCATCATCCACATCCGAAGAGCGACGAGACACCACATAAGCCACACCACCTACCACAACCAATACCGCAACTGCTATCAACAACAACCAAAGCATACTTTTATTTTCTTTTACTCACAAACCCCACGAACGGATAATCCATGACAACGTTCTGCACCACTATTCCAATACACACTACCATATTGAAGGTGGATAAAATAAGCACATATTGATGAATTAGGGACATTTAAATTCGACCAATAGAGCCCATATTGACCTATACCTTCCAAATTACTATTAATACGATAACCTGCAGCAGGTAAAAATATATAATTATCGTTTATTTTACTTTTTACTTCGTAACCATTTACACTATTCAATGTACTCCAAGTCCAAATACATTCTGTACAAAGTTCATCTAATTCATGATAGGTAGGCATTCGCCATGAGCCACCCATATTTACTGCTACTGCATCGTTCCCTAATGGTAAAGCAGCAGGATTAATTGAGTAAGTATAAGTAGAGTTATCATAAATACTTTTTGTTGTTGTTTCACCCCATGCAAAATAGGATCCATATCCTTCAGGGTTAATTGCTCCAACATTGCATATAGCCCATTTCACTGAAAGACCCAAATCAACCCAAGTGTATCCATTGTTAATACCACCATTTGGAGCAAATATTGCCATATAACTTGCATCGGTCATAGTAGTGATTCTACGAGGGTTATCAGTAACACCATCACTCCACTTTGAAAAGTAATAACCTTCCCGAGGGATTGCCGTGATAGTTATTTCTGTATCTATGTCATATACTCCACTACCAGTCACCTCTCCCATTTCAAAATCAGAAGATAATACCGTAATGGTAATTTGAGAATTTTCTTCACTTCCAATAGTTTCATCATTATTAGAAGGAGGTGTTGGTTCTTTTAGCGGTTCACCTTCATATCGTTCATATTCACACGAAACAAGACCAAAACTCAATGCAACGAAAAGTATTACTGCAGAAAGAAATCTTGATGTTTTCATAAGTTTTATATTTTTAGTCTTTACCAGTTTGCTACGGTTTTGTTATAAATCTGGTCTACAATTTCCTCTATCATTACACCGATAAGTTCATCTTGCACATCGTTAAGCATTTTGCTACTTTCAAAGTTTTGAAATGCCGTAAAATTACTTTCGAAGTTTTCGTCGGGATTTACATTGTTTGTAAAACGCACACGTACAGTCATTGTCAAACGCGTTTCGGCAGCATACGCATCGCTTTGTATAGAAAGTGGCGTAAGCGTATAGCCCGTCACCTCACCTTCCACTTCCAAATCGCCGCCTTGGTTTACAAAATTTAATCGCGTTTGCTTACGATAAATATCTTGCAAAGCCTCATTGAGCTGAATAACCAACGGAGGATAAACCAACGTTGCAGTATTTGTAAACTCCGAAATAGAAATAGTTTTAATTTTAGAATAATCGATAGACGTACCATTAAATTTAAACGAAACGGTACACGACTTCATAACAACCGCTACTGCAATAAGCACTAACGTTGCAAGTATACTTTTTTTAATCCAAGCCATATTGTTTAATTTTTCTATACAAAGTTCGCTCCGATATATTCAAATCTTTTGCAGCGTCTTTTCGTTTCTTATGTCGCTCTAACGCTTTTTTTATCATACGTCTTTCAGACTCTTCGAGCGAAAGCGACTCCTCGGTATACTCTTCAGTGTCTTGAATTTCATCGGTATGACCAATTTTTCGCGGAACAGTTTGTCTATCAATAATAGTAGGGATATGCGTTTCGTGTTCTTGGTCAAAAACAGGCACTTCATAAACCGAATCATCGTCCAAATTAATATTCCCTTGCCTAATAATGTTGTTTACAAGAGCTTTTAAATCATTTACATCTTTTTTCATATCAAATAGAACTTGATACAAAATCTCACGTTCATCATTGAATGATTTTTTATTTCCAGAGTGAGTTAGTAAAGCAGGCATTTGTCGCACCTCACTATCTGGTAGATATTTAGCCAAAATATCGCTCGATATATCACGATCTTGCTCAATAACTGAAATTTGTTCAGTTATATTTTTCAATTGGCGAATATTGCCTTTCCAATAATATTTTTGCATTAAAATTTGTGCTTCCTCCGAGAGTCTTATTGGCGGCATATTGTACTTTTCTGAAAAATCGAGAGCAAACCTTCTAAACAAAAGTAAAATATCTTCTTTTCGTTCACGCAACGGCGGAACATAGATAGGAACAGCGTTCAAACGATAATAAAGGTCTTCTCTAAATTTATTATTTTGAATAGCTTCTTGCATATTTACATTAGTAGCTGCCACAACTCGAACATTTGTTTTCTGCACTTTCGATGAGCCTACACGCATAAACTCCCCCGTCTCGAGTACACGCAATAACCTTACCTGTGTTGTAAGAGGCAACTCTCCCACTTCATCAAGAAATATAGTCCCTCCATCAGCCATTTCAAAATATCCTTTTCTTTCTTTTTCTGCACTCGTAAAAGAACCCTTTTCGTGCCCAAACAACTCCGAATCAATAGTTCCTTCGGGTATTGCTCCACAGTTGATAGCAACAAAATTATTGTGTTTCCGATAGCTATATTGATGGATAATTTGAGGAAAAGTCTCTTTACCGACCCCACTCTCACCTGTTATTAAAACAGACAAGTCGGTATTCGCTACTTGTACAGCAATATCTATAGCTCGATTGAGCAATGCATTATTTCCAATAATACCAAATCTTTGCTTTACGGATTGTAATTCTGATATCTGCATAGAAAATAATTAAAAATATTAGACAAAATTACTTTTTTAGCGTGAGATTAACAACTTCATTAACATAAAATAACGACCAACACAGAAAAGAAGTTTTGTATTTCGGCACACTATATAAAAATATTATCTTTGTGCTTAAATATTTTAATTAGTCTATGAAAAACAAACTTTATATTTATAACACTTTAACTCGAAAAAAAGAGCTCTTCAAACCATTGCATGCTCCACATGTAGGATTGTATGTCTGTGGTCCTACAGTTTATGGCGATGGGCACCTTGGTCACGCTCGACCAGCTATCACATTCGATGTTTTGTATCGTTACCTTATGCACCTACAATACAAAGTTCGTTATGTACGTAACATAACCGACGTAGGTCATCTAGAACACGATGCCGACGATGGTGAAGACAAAATTGCAAAAAAAGCACGTTTAGAAAAGCTAGAACCAATGGAAGTCGTTCAATATTACACCTTGCGTTATCACAAAGCAATGGAAAAATTAAATGTACTTCCACCAAGCATTGAGCCACACGCATCAGGTCATATCATTGAACAAATAGAGTTTGTAAAAAAAATTATTGATGCTGGCTATGCTTACGAATCAGAGGGATCTGTTTACTTCGATGTAGAAAAATACAACAAAGACTTTCATTACGGGAAGCTTTCGGGACGAAATATCGATGAACTTTTAGAAACAACTCGCGAACTTGATGGGCAAACAGAAAAACGCCGCAGCGTAGATTTTGCATTATGGAAAAAAGCAGCTCCCGAACATATTATGCATTGGCCAAGCCCTTGGAGCGAAGGTTTCCCCGGATGGCATCTTGAGTGTTCGGCAATGGGGACAAAATACCTTGGCGAAGAATTCGACATTCATGGCGGTGGCATGGATCTTATGTTTCCTCACCACGAATGCGAAATAGCACAAAGTGTAGCTGCTCTAGGTAAAGAAACTGTAAGTTATTGGATGCACAACAATATGATAACAATCAATGGGAAAAAGATGGGGAAATCATTAGGAAACTTCATTACCCTTGATGAATTTTTTACGGGCTCTCACCCTTTATTAGCACAGGCGTTTTCTCCTATGACAATTCGATTCTTCATTCTGCAAGCTCACTATCGCAGCACCGTTGATTTTAGCAATGAGGCTTTAGTTGCATCAGAAAAAGGATTGGCAAGATTACTAGAAGCATACGAACGCTTGCAAAAAATAACACCTTCGGCAACTACAACTGTTGATATTGCCGGATTACGTGAAAAATGTGAAGTAGCCATGTGCGACGACTTAAATACACCCATCGTTATTTCACACCTTTTTGATGCTTGTAAGTCAATAAACACCATTACCGATGGGAAAGGCACGATATCGGCTAACGACCTTGAAGAGTTAAAAGAAGTTTTCAAATTGTTCGTAGAAGAAATATTAGGACTACAAACTAGCACTACAGACAACAACAATGATGCCTACAAGAAAGCTATCGATTTGCTATTAAGCCTTAGACTACAAGCCAAACAAAACAAAGATTGGGCCATGTCCGACAAAATTCGCAACGAACTAATGGCACTTGGATTTACAATAAAAGACACAAAAGATGGATTTGAATGGAGTTTATAACTTTTAAATAAATTAAATATGAAAAATTTTAAAATTTTACTTCTTACTGCACTTATCTTATGCAGTTGTCAAAAAAACGAATATAAGATAACAATAAATGTCCCTAGCGAATTTAATGACGCAACAGCATATCTTGTACAACAAATTGGGCGAGACATAACTTTTACCGACAGCACCATTGTAACAGAAGGTGTTGCACATTTTATAGGAAAACAAGATAGCATCGTTTACCGAACAATTATTTTAAAACAAGATGACCAACGCACTTTCATTTCGCCTATTGTTTTAGAAAAAGGGGAAACAACTGTTACTTATCTTGATGAAAAATCTACAGTTTCAGGAACGTCAACCAACAACATTTTGCAAGAGTACCTTCAAATAGAACAACATTACAATCCTATTTTTGAAGAATTGCTAACTTCTTATTTCAAAACAGAAGAAAATGAAGTTGAAAAACGACATATGATAGAAACACAATACGATATTCTTGAACAAGAATTCAACCAAAAGGTTTTAGCATTCATCAATGAAAATCTAAGCAATGTTGCAGGTGCTTACGCTTTCGGTCAAATTTACCGTTCATTAAGCGAAGAAGATCAAATGTCATTGATTGAAAATGCAGGAGAATCTTTCTTATCACAACCAGATATTGCTCGCATTGCAAATCGCATAAAACAAATAAAAGGTACAGTTGGAAACAAATTCCCTGATATACAAATGAAAAATCCTCAAGGAGAAGAAGTTCGTTTGTCAGATTTTGCTGGAAGAGGAAAATATATAATTGTTGACTTTTGGGCTTCGTGGTGTGGACCTTGTCGTCGTGCTATGCCCGAATTAATCAACATTTACGAAGAATATAAAGATAAAGGTATTGATGTTGTAGGTGTTTCGTTCGACAACGACGAGCAAGCATGGAAATCAAGTATTGAATCGCTCGGATTACCTTGGCACCAAATGTCTGATTTGAAAGGTTGGGAATCTATTGCTGCATCTATTTACGGGGTTAACTCCATACCACATTTAATGTTGCTAGACCCAAATGGAATTATTATTGCAAAAAATTTGAATGACAACACTTTAAAACAAAGGCTTCAAGAAATTTTTAAATAAAAAACTAATCCTCAAAGGTTTCTTTGAGGATTAGTTTAAAATAAACACAAAATCTATATTTTTGTATTCTAATAAAACGACTCCTTCTCTATGGCTAAAACCAAAGACATACTAATAGATGTAGCACGACGCCTTTTTGCTGAAAAAGGTATGGAAAATACAACAATGAATGATATTGCCAACGAATCTGGTAAAGGTCGACGTACGCTCTATACGTATTTTAATAGCAAGGAAGATATTTATTTGACCATTATAGAAAAAGAGTTACAATACCTCTACGAAAAACTTTTTGAAATAGAAAAAATGGATATTGCTCCCGACGAGAAACTTAAATCCTACATTTTCGTTCGACTTAATACTTTTAAAGAAATCATCTCACGAAATGGGACAATACAAGCATCTTTTTTCCAAAACGCTACTGAAGTAGAAAAAGTACGCCGACCAATAGAAAAAAAAGAATTACGTATATTAAAGAAGATATTTTCTGATGGAATTGAGCAAGGAGTATTCCGCTTACAAAACGCACAATGGGCTGCAGAAATAACCCTAAATATGCTCAAAGGGTTAGAAAAACCATATTATAAGAAACGCTTCTATCAACAAATGCAACAGCGAAAAGACTTTTTTATTGACGCTCTATTTAATGGATTTGTAATACGCAAAGACTAAAATACCCTCGAGCCAACGTAATCTGTAAAACTCAACAACGCATTCTTACATTCCGAATCTGGAAATTCAGATAGTATTTCTTTAACACGATTTTGGTAAAAATTTATTTCATGCAACGCACCACTAATACCTTGGTTCTCATCAACAAAGCTTATTAAAAAAGCTAAATTTTCTTCCGAAAAATCTTTTCTTTTTACAAACTTCATAACGAAATCTCGTTCTGCTTGTGAAGCATTTCGCAAAGCAATAATGAGTGGCAATGTTATTTTACCTTCTTGAACATCATGCATTTGTGGTTTGCCAACATTCATTTGTGGCGAATAATCAAAAATATCATCACGAATTTGAAAACAAATACCTAAATATTGTCCCAATAATGCCATTTTTTCAACTAAAGCACTATTAGCATCTACAGAAACTGCACCCAATTTTGTACACGACATAAATAAAGCTGCCGTCTTTTTATTTATTATTTGAAAATACTGTTCCTTATTACACAACAGATGATCTGCACAATGCATTTGCAAAAGCTCACCGCTCGACAATTCGCCTACTAAATTTGACAAGATTGATTGTCCCGATGTATTCATAGAAAGTTTTTCAAAGCAAATATTCATGCAACAAGACAACAAATAATCACCCGAAAGAACTGCAACTTGATTCCCAAATTGTGCATTTAAGCTCTTCTTCCCCCTCCGCTCTAACGTATCATCTACCACATCGTCATGTATTAAACTTACCGTATGTAACAATTCTAATACAACTGCCGAATAAAAAGTTCGTTCGTTAGGAGTACCACAAATTTTTGCCGCTAAAAGTAACAAAATTGGTCGGAGTTGCTTCCCTTTTACAGATAATACATACTCATATACTCCTGTAAGAATAGGATTATCAGTTTTAAATGCCTGCTTATAATATTGTTGAAACAAATCAAACTCTTCAACAATTGGTTTCTTTATGCTTTCTATGGGAATCATTAGAAAAATTAAAATGCAAAAATACAAAATAAAATCGGTGCTTTTCAGCACCGATTCACATTTTATTTAAACACTACTACCAAATATCGCGTTTGCTTCCAAAAAGCATCAGGATCTTTTATTTTTAAAGTTTTACTGCCAAACTTATTAATTTCTATCGAATAAGAACCTTCTGGATGCAACGACACCAATTTTATCTGCTTTGTTGTACTTAAGTTAATTTCTTTATTTTTACGGATATCTATTTTGGTAAACTTTCTAGAATCAACCTTTGGATTAACTTTCTTTTTTAACAAAACACCCATTTTTTTCAACTCTGATTGAGTGCCTAATACATAAAAACCGGTATTGATAGTCACATTTTGTTCGTCAATTATTTCCTGTTTAGCCTCAATCTGACCATTTATTTCATCAATTTGCTGTAACAAAGAATCGTTTGCTAACTCTAAACTTACGACACGAGTTCGTATTGAATCCAAAATAGATTCTTTCAAACCAAGTTCAGTCGACAATGCCGAAATCGCTAAATCCTTCTCTTCTAACGATTTTTTTAAATTATTGATTGTAGCACGGAATTGTGCTGGTTGCAATTTTAACTTTTGCTCTAATTTGGTAATTTGTTGTTTATAACGTTCTATTGACAAGACAATGGTTTTTAAGTTTTCCGTTGCTCGAACTTTAGCTTCTTCATCAACAGCTACTTCCGCAGATTGTAAAGCCAATGTACGTTCTTCCTCCCTTATATTGTCAAGCCCTGCTACTACATCATCAATAGTTTTACAAATATCTACCAAATCTGCATTTCGCATTTGTGATTCAACTATAAGAGAATCAGTCTCTGCTTTTAAATTTTTGTATAAACTTGACTTTTCTGCTATTTTATTACAACTTGCTAAAAACAGCACAACAGAAACGAATATAACTATCAAAAAGTTAATTTTCTTCATTGCATTTATTTTTTGGACATTTTGGACACGCTTTCTTGCAATCGTTTTTTACTTGTGGACAAACTTTTTCACACGACTTCTTGCAAGAATCAGATTTCACACATTGTCTCTCACCCTTACAACTTCCTTGCATCATCGAAGGACATGGCTTTGAGTGTTTTTTTGGACAATTTTTAAAAGAATCTTTAAAACTTTGAAATTTTTCAGCACCAACAATTTTTTCCAATTCTGCTTCAAATTGTTTATGAGCTAAAAGTTCTTTTTCGAATTTTTCAATCATTAAAAATTCTACAGATTTTGCTTGTTCAGCTGTTAACTCCAAACGTTCAGAAAGCATCTCTGTAAAATGCTTTGCTTTCTTCTTCGAACATTCGCTCACTTCTTTATTACAACTTTTATTGCAATCCGAACAACAAGCACTTAAGCCTACTACTAGTGCCAACATAGAAACAAAAAATTTTCTTTTCATAATTATTTATTTAAAAATTATACATTATTTCTTTAACAAAATTTCTTCAATCGCTTTGACCAAAGCATCTTTCGGCATTGCACCTTGAGCCATTTGGGGCTGAACTCCAATAGGGCAAAACAAAAGCGTCGGAATACTTCTAATACCAAATACAGCAGACAATTCCCTCTCTACATCAACATCTATTTTATAAACATCTATTTTCCCCGCATAAGTTTTTGATATTTCATCTAACAAAGGAGCCATTGCTTTACACGGACCACACCAAGTTGCATAAAAATCAATTACACACGGACGACTAGACTGGAACTTCCACTCCGTAGGATTTTTCTCATAGTTATATACTTTTTCAAGAAAATCCTTTTTACTCAATTGTTTTACTTCTCCAAAAATCATAAAAGTAGAACTTAAAAATAACAATAATATAACAAATCGTCTCATCATAAAGTTTTTCATTTATACAAAAATAATGCATTTTTTAAAAAATGCCACCTACAAACAATATAGCATTTAGAAAATTTAGCATTTTTAAAAAATCAAGTAGCAAATAAATATGTATTTTTGTATTCATTAACAAAAATACAAAACAACATGCAGATTTACAATCTCTCCGAAGGAAATTCGCTTTTAAACAATTTTTTAAAAGAAATTAGAGATAAAAATATTCAAAAAGACTCCATGCGATTTAGACGAAATATGGAGCGAATAGCTTATATAATGGCTTATGAAATTAGTAAAAAACTAAACTATACAACAGAAACTATTCAAACACCTCTTACAGAAACAACAATAAACACTCCTAATGACAAAATTGTAGTAGCTTCAATTTTACGTGCTGGGATCCCCTTTCATAACGGCATTTTAGATTTTTTTGATAAAGCAGAAAGTGCATTTATATCGGCCTATCGCAAATACGACGAAACTCATATCAATTTTGAAATATTCGTTGAATATATTGCATCTCCTTCTTTAACAAACAAAACCTTAATTCTTTGCGACCCAATGCTAGCAACTGGAGGTTCTATGGAGTTGTCTTACAAAGCACTTTTAAGCAAAGGACTCCCAGCACACATACACATCGTAAGCGTTATTGCAAGTCAAAAAGCCATCGATTTTGTAAAACAACATTTACCTGAAAACACAACTATTTGGGTTGCCGCTATAGACCCAGTTTTGAATGAACATTCCTACATAGTTCCAGGACTTGGCGATGCTGGCGATTTAGCCTTTGGTGAAAAATTATAAATCTATGCAATCTACAATAGTTTTATCTGCAATGTACTTAGGCCCTGTGGAATTTTATAGTAAAATATTCCACTATAAAACTATTGTAGAACAATTTGAAAACTATACTAAACAAACATTCTTTAATCGGTGTCATATAGCTACACCCGATGGGGTTTTGGCTCTTAGCATACCTATTGTAAAAGAATCAGGGAAAACACTTGTTCGCGATATAAAAATATCCGAACACACACCTTGGCAAAGAACACATTGGAGAGCTATACAATCTGCTTATAGCACAACACCTTTTTTTGAATATTACATCGACGACCTTTACCTTTTTTTTGAAAAAAAGTGGAAATATCTTCTCGATTTCAACTTGAATATTCATGCTAAAATATTAGAACTTTTAGAGATGGATACTACCATAAAATTAACGGAGAGCTATCAAGATTCACTGAATTATTACAAAGATTTTAGAAATAAAATTCTTCCAAAAAATAGTTCCTCCACTAAAAATGATTTTATAGAACAAGATTATTATCAGGTATTCAAAAAGAAAACCGGATTTATTCCAAATTTAAGCATCATAGATTTACTTTTCAATATGGGGAATGAGAGTCGAATTATTTTAAAAAATTCTGAAAAATTAAACTAATATGGGAACATTAGATTGGTCAAATTTAGGATTTGGATATAGAAAAACTGATTACAACGTACGTTGTTATTTCCGTAATGGGAAATGGGGCGAATTGGAGACTTGTAGTGAAGAAACAATCCCATTGCACATGGCGGCTACTTGTCTACATTATGGTCAAGAATGCTTCGAAGGTCTTAAAGCTTTTCGTGGAAAAGATGGTAAAATAAGAGTTTTTAGAATAGAAGAAAATGCACAGCGAATGCAAAATACTTGTCGTGGTATTTTAATGGAAGAATTCCCTACTGACAAATTCAAAAATGCTATTTGCAAGGTAATAAAACTTAACGAAAGATTTGTTCCTCCATACGAAAGTGGAGCTTCACTTTATATTCGTCCTTTACTTATCGGCACTGGAGCACAAGTAGGCGTACATCCTGCTAACGAATATCTTTTTATAGTATTTGTTACTCCTGTTGGGCCATATTTCAAAGGAGGATTCTCTACAAACCCTTATGTTATTATTAGAGAATACGATCGTGCTGCACCACTTGGGACAGGATGCTTTAAAGTTGGTGGAAATTACGCAGCAAGTTTAAGAGCAAATAAAAAAGCACATGATTTAGGATATAGCTGCGAATTTTACCTCGATGCCAAAGAAAAAAAATACATAGACGAAGCAGGAGCTGCAAATTTTTTTGGTATAAAAAACAACACATACATTACACCTCTGTCAACTTCAATTCTTCCTTCTATTACCAATCGCAGTTTGATGCAATTGGCTGAAGATATGGGAATGAAAGTTGAACGCCGTCCTATTTTGGAAGAGGAATTAGCAACCTTTGAAGAAGCTGGAGCATGCGGAACAGCAGCTGTTATTAGCCCTATCGAACGCATCGACGATTTGGAAAACAACAAATCATACGTCATTGCTAAAGATGGCAAACCTGGTCCAATTAGCGAAAAACTATATAACAAGTTGCGTGCTATTCAGTATGGCGACGAACTAGATACTCACGGTTGGGTTACAATTGTAGAATAACTAAATGAGACACACACTTCACATATTTTTTATAGTATTAGTTTTAAGCATATTTGCAACATCTACAAAAGCAGAAACCGCAATAAAACTAAATGCCGTATATGCATGTGGAGGGGTTTTGAATCCTGCTGTAGAAATAGCTGTTCACAGAAATTTTACCGTACAACTAGAAGGTGTGGCATCTTTTTACCAATCACTTACATTGGGAAAGAAAATAAAAAATATGCCACTTCTTCTTGGATTGGGATTTGCCGAAGCACATTGGTTTCCAATGGAAAGTTTCATGGGATTTTATTGCGGACCAACTATTGGATATGGCATTTTCAAAATGCAAAAATACAATTATTGGGGAACGGATAAATTTCAGCATGGAACTGCACTTTTCCTTGGAGCCGTAATTGGCTATCAATGGCAAGTAAAAAGATGGACTTTTGACCTTTTTGCTGGTGGAGGTTGGATTCGTAGTGTTTACGAAGGTTACGAGCCTGATGGTGAAGGAAATTTTAAACGTTATGATATTGGGACATATCCGGGAAAATACAACGTCAGTGCTGAATGGTTGCCTTTTAAGGCGGGGTTAATGATTGGTTATAGACTTTAACAAATGAAAACTATTTTTTCAAAAGACATAGAATTTGATTTAAAAAGTTGCATTGATAAAATTGCAGCCGACAAAGTTTTCATACTAACCGATAACAATACACAACAATATTGCTTACCAAAGATAAAAATCATTGTTGAAAGTTTTTGTGCCGACATTATTACTATTCCTTCTGGCGACGACAATAAAAACCTTTCCTCACTTGCTCATGTGTGGGAATATTTGAGTAAAAACAATGCATCTCGCAAAAGTTTACTTATAAATATTGGTGGCGGAATGATTACCGATTTAGGTGGTTTTGCGGCATCAACTTTCAAACGTGGCATTCGTTACATCAACATTCCAACTACACTTCTTTCAGTAGTAGATGCAGCAACAGGAGGTAAAACAGGCATCAACTTTTGTGGATTAAAAAACGAAATTGGAGTTATAAATCCTGCAGAGTTTGTGTTGATAAATGTGGATTTTTTCAAAACTTTAGACGAAAATAATCTTTTGTCAGGTTTTTCTGAAATGATAAAACATGCTTTGATTTCGAACGAAGAAAACTGGAAAAACATTATCAGTTTTAACTTAGATAGTTTTAATCTTGTAGCATTAGAACCTCTTTTGAAAGATTCTCTGCAAGTTAAAGAAAATATTGTTGCCAAAGACCCCAAAGAAGAAAATTTACGTAAAGCACTAAATTTCGGGCATACGTTTGGTCATGCGTTTGAGAGTCTTTCGTATGAGCAGGGAAAACCTGCTCTCCATGGATTTGCAGTTGCTTGGGGAATGTTGTGCGAACTCTATCTTTCACACACACGACTAGCATTTCCAAAAGAAATATTGCTTGTTTACAGACAAATACTGAAAGATTTCTACGGGTTTTACACCATAAATTGCAAGGATTACGAACGAATTTTTGAACTGATGACGCACGACAAAAAAAACGAATCTTCACAAATCAATTTTACATTACTTTCAAATATTGGAGAAATAAAAATAAACCAAACAGCTACCAAAGATGAAATTTTTGAAGTTCTTGATTTCTATCGCGAAGTAGCACCTTAAAATATTCAAAAAAATAGTATGAAAATAGCACTTATAGGATACGGAAAAATGGGCAAAATAATCGAAAGGATTGCCCTTGAACGCGGACACGAAATTGTTTGTAAAATAGACATTGACAATCAAAACGACTTTGATTCCGAAGCATTTGCTTCTGCCGATGTTGCCATTGAGTTCACCGCTCCAAGCGTAGCCATTGCCAACTATCGAAAAGCATGGAAAGCAGGTGTTGCAGTAGTTTCTGGAACTACTGGTTGGAACGCCCAAATGCCTGAAATAAAAGCAGAAATTGAAAAAAACAATTACACACTTTTTTGGGCATCAAACTTCAGTCTTGGTGTAAATATCTTTTTTGAGTTGAACAAGCTTTTGGCAAAAATCATGAACAACTTCCCTGCTTATGATGCAAAAATGACAGAAACTCATCACATTCACAAACTTGATGCTCCAAGCGGAACTGCAGTAACCTTGGCTGAAGGTATTTTAGAAAACATCGAACGCAAATCGGAATGGATTTTGGGAGAAAGCAACGTAGAAAATCAACTTTCGATAGAAGCTATTAGAGAAGGTGAAGTTGCTGGAATTCATACTATAAAATACCAAAGTGAAGCCGATTTTATAGAAATCACTCATCATGCCTACAACCGCGAAGGATTTGCACTTGGAGCTGTGCTTGCTGCTGAATTCACATGTGGCAAAAAAGGCTTTTTAGGAATGAACGATATGCTTAAATTTTAAGAAAAAGGTCATATGAAAAACATTATTGAAAAAATAAAAAATGCATCACTTACTCAAAAATTAAAAGCAGCCCTTTGGTGTATTATTTATATACTTTTTATTGTTTGGGTAGGAAATTTTTGGTGGTTATTTCTACTTCCTCTCTTTTTCGATGCATTCATTACAAAAATTATACCTTGGGAGTTTTGGAAAAAAACAAAAAACAAAACCCTTTATACAATTTTCAGTTGGATAGATGCAATTGTTTTTGCCCTAATAGTAGTATATTTTGTACATAATTACATCTTTCAAAACTATAAAATTCCAACCTCGTCGCTAGAAAAAACACTTCTTGTTGGCGATCATTTGTTTGTTAGCAAAGCCTCTTACGGACCACGCATCCCAAACACCCCCCTCTCTATGCCGCTTATGCAACATACGATTCCGGGTACAAACATCAAATCATACCTCGAAAATCCTCACTGGGAATATCGTCGACTCAAAGGTTTGACTTCCGTTAAACGCAACGACATTGTTGTTTTCAATTTTCCAGCTGGCGATACAGTAGCAACTTATATGCCAAATCCAGATTTTTATACTCTTTGCTATAAATACGGAAGGGAAAGAATTGTAAATGACAAAAAACATTTTGGCGATGTGGTCTATCGTCCAGTAGATCATCGCGAATGTTACGTAAAACGCTGTGTTGCTGTAGCTGGCGATACATTGCAAATAATAGATAACCAAATTTTTATAAACAACAAAGAAGCTGAACATTTTGAAGGAATTCAACATAACTATTTCGTTCAAACAACAGGACAAATGCTTTCAGAAGAGTTCTTTGACAAATACAAAATCAGCAAAGAAGATAGAATTTTTATACGTAAAAATTCGCTTATGAACTTTATCGGTTTAGGGTTAGAAGCCGACTTGCCAACCTATCATATTCCAATGACCAATACCATTGCAGAAGAGGTAAAAAACCTACCTTATATAAAAAAGATACTGATAGAACCAGATTTTTTTGGCGATGAGGTATATCCTTTAGGGAATACATTTGGATGGACTCGCGATAACTATGGACCCATTTTTATCCCTCAAAAAGGTTCTACCATCCAACTCAACGACAGCACTTTAGCTATTTACAGACGAGCTATAGAAAATTACGAAGGTAACAAAATAACCATTGACGGAAACACCATCTTCATCAACAACGAACCATGTAGCGAATATACATTCAAAATGGATTACTATTGGATGATGGGCGACAATAGACATAAATCGTCTGATTCCCGTTATTGGGGATTAGTACCAGAAGACCACGTAATTGGCAGACCTGTATTTATTTGGCTCTCTTTGGATAAAGACAAAAGCTTATTTAACGGAAAAATTCGTTGGGATAGATTCTTTAAATGGGCAGAACGATAAATATTTAATCAACCTCTTTTTTAGGAATAAAAAAGAATAGTATATTTGCAATGCATTTGCAAAATGCAAAGTGACATATTAAAAGCGTTTTAGCTTTTTCTTTCTTGCTGAAAGTTTGGCGACTAAATAGTAGTGGAAGAATAAGTGTTAAATGCTCACGTTTGGCGTGGGCTTACTTATTTTCGTACTACAAGGTTATGCCAAACACCTCAGCAAGCGGGATACGTTAAGTTTCACGCTTTTTTTGTGCCTAATCGTTATTTAATTTTTTTAAAAATGAAAAAGTATTGTATTACACTCCTAAGTGTATTATGTGTATCATTATTGAATGCACAAGATGTAATTATTACGAAAAATGCAGAAAAAATTGAGGCTAAAATAATAGAAGTTTCGCCTACAGAAATCAAGTACAAAAAAACAAACAACCTAGATGGACCAACTTTTATTTTTTATGCTTCTGATGTACAAACTATTATTTATAGTAACGGAGATGTCCAACTATTTGATGCAAAGCCAAAAGAAGTGAAAGATACACCAAAAGTTATTAAAGAAAAAGTTGAAGCAAAAAAAACTACCTTAAACTTAGAAAAAGAAAAATCGGTAATGGCAGACATTTTAATAACAAAAAAAGGTGAAAAAATCGCAGTTTTTATTGATGAGGAAAATTTTTCAGTAGTTAAATATAGAAGGGTTAATAATCCTGATTTTTCTTTAAGTATAGCTAAATCTGATGTAAAAAGAATTGAATATAAGGTTTATAAAACAGATGCTATTTACGATTTTAGACATTTTAATGAAGAAACCTTACCTCCTTTTACTTATAAAAAAGTATGGGTACAAGGAAAGAAAAATATGAAAAAGCGCAGTCGCTATTGTGGAGGTGATATGATTTTGACAGAATCTGAATTTCATAATTATTTATCTATGTATTGCCCTGAAGCGTATTCATATACCAAAAAAGGTAATACATGGATGATTGTTGGGTGTTGTACATTCCCTTTTTCATTTGGTTTATCAGCTATATTCTTCTTTGTTTCTGCTGGTCAACATTCAAAAGCTTTACCTGCATACAATTCTTCATGTACCACAAAAAGTAATAAATAAAATTTATAAAAAAAGGGAAGCATTGAGCTTCCCTTTTTATTTTTTTGAACTGCTAAAATTATTTTACAGCATTAGCCAATTCAGCACCAGCTTTAAATTTAGCAACTTTTTTAGCAGGGATGTTGATAGCTGCACCAGTTTGCAAGTTTACACCAGTACGAGCAGCACGTTCTGCTACAGAGAAAGTACCGAAACCAATCAAACTAACTTTATCACCTTTTGCTAGAGCATTTTTCACTGCATCAAGAGTAGCTTCTAAAGCTTTTTTTGCACTTGCTTTGCTGATACCTGCTTCAGCAGCAATTACATCAATTAATTCTCCTTTGTTCATAGTTTTAACAATTTAAATGATTTAATAATTTATTTTAAAGCAAATATATAGATGATTTTTTTTCTACCAAAAGAAAAGGCACATTTTTTGAAATGTAATTTAAAAAAACTTAAAAATACCTCTTGTAAAAAAGATGTTTCGTACTTTTGTTTTAAAATATAATGTATATGAATATTTTTCAATCATTTAAAGAAAATAGTACTCCCATAGTTAATAATTTGATAATTATTAATCTATTGGTTTGGTTAGGGACACTAGCCTTTCCACAATACGCATCTTTTTTGAGTATGCACTATTGGGCATCAGACAATTTTAATCTCGTGCAGCTAGTTACCTATATGTTTATGCATGGAAGTTTCAGCCATTTGTTTTTCAATATGTTTGCCGTATATATGTTCGGCGTTGTAATAGAAAGAGTTTGGGGGAGTAAAAAATTCTTGCTTTTCTATTTAGTTACAGGCATTGGAGCGGCTATAATACAACAATTAGTATGGACTTGGGAATATCAACCCGTATTATCTGTATTAAATAGTGGCAACATAAATGCATTAACCTCTATTGAACCTGTTTTAAGAAAATGGTTTCGCTTTGGCAACATAGAACATTTGACATCTAAGCATATGATTGACATGGCTAACTCCATTGCCAATGCACCCCAAACAGTAGGAGCATCGGGAGCTGTTTTTGGCATATTGTTAGCTTTTGGATGGTTATTCCCAGAAGTAAAAATGATGCTTCTATTTTTCCCCGTTCCTATTAAGGCACGTATTTTTGTAATGCTATATGCAATAGCAGAACTATTCCTTGGTGTAGCAAATTTTTCAGCCGACAATGTAGCACACTTTGCACACTTAGGCGGAATGATTTTTGGAGCAATCCTTATTTTGTATTGGAAGAAAAAAGGTAAACTTTATAACTAATGATGTTTGATTTTAAATCTTTTTTAAAGCAAAAAAATACATTACAAATCCTTTTGTATATCAATGTTGGAACTTTTTTAGCAACAAAATTTTTTGCATTAGTATTAACACTTTTCCAAAAAGAAGTTAGCTTAATATCATCATATTTGATGCTGCCAGCCTCATTGCCACTGTTAGCAAACAGACCATGGACGTTGCTCACATATATGTTTATGCATGCCAACTTTTTTCATTTATTTTTTAATATGCTTTGCTTGTTATGGTTTGGACGGATGTTTCTAACATATTTTAATTCACGACAATTAGTTGGCCTTTATTTATTAGGAGGTATTGGTGCTGGACTTACATACATTGGAGCCTACAATTTCTTTCCCTACTTCTCGGGAGAAATAGGAAACTCAATGCTTGTTGGAGCATCAGGCGCACTTATGGCAACAATATTAGCCATAGCTATGTACGTACCCAACTACGAAATAAACTTATTTTTACTAGGGCGTATAAAATTAAAATGGATAGCTTGCATTATGATTTTATTCAGTATGTTTGGCATCACATCAGAAAATGCAGGAGGAGAATTTGCCCACATAGGAGGAGCTTTAGTGGGAATAGTATACATTTGGTTTTTAAAAAAAGGTAAAGATATTGCTACTCCGTTTAACAAAATTATTGATGTATTTGTAAATCTTTTTAAACGGAAACCAAAAATAAAATTTGAAAAGCACAAATATCAACCCCGCAGCGATGCAGAATACAATCAACAACGTACGGAAAACATAAAAGATTTGGATAAAATTTTAGATAAAGTAAAAGCCTCAGGATATTCCTCTCTTACCGAAGAAGAAAAACGAAGGTTGTTCGACAGAAGTCAAAAACTATAATGCGAAATATATTAAAATACACTTTTCTAGCCATAAATTTACTACTCGTCATTTGCCTCGGGCTAGGTATGCTCTGCACTAAAATAAGTCCAGAAAAAAGTGCATTCTTACCTTATTTTGGCTTATTATTCCCATTCTTTGCCTTATTAAACTTTTTTTTCTTTCTTTTTTGGATTTATTTCAAAAAATGGTTTTGCCTCATATCATTGTGTATGTTACTATTTGCCGTTCCTTATATAAAGGACATTTTTCCATTATCGATTTCTACTCCCCATATCTCCGAAAAGGACAAAAAAATATCTATTTTAAGTTATAATATTGCAATGTTTGGCGAAGCACGAAAATTTGATGCTATTTTTTCTTTTATAAAAGAAAAAAATCCTGATATTGTTTGTTTACAAGAATTTGGGTTCTATAAATCTTCAAAAGATTTAGATAGAAATGTGGTTTTTAAAAAATTTAGCAAAATGTATCCATACAAACATGTTTGGTACAAAAATCAGTTTAAAAGCAAAGATTATGGGGTTGTTACTTTTTCAAAATATCCAATAATAAACAAACAAAAAATCTTATATGACTCTAAATATAATATCAGCATCTATTCCGACATTGTTGTCGACAGTGATACAATTCGAATTTTCAACAACCATTTAGAATCAGTAAAATTTTCTGTAAAAGAAAAAAGCGAAGTTAATCATCTAAATTCTGAAGAGTTCTTAACCCAAGAGACTTTCCAACTAACAGAATCCTTGTTACGTAAATTAGGTTCTGCATTTAAAATCAGAGCTAAACAAGCAGACGCAGTCGCTCTTGAAATAAAGCGATCGCCTTATAAAACCATAGTTTGTGGCGATTTCAATGACATGCCTATTTCGTATACTTACAAAAAAATCAAAGGAAATATGAACGATTTGTTTGTCTCCACTGCATTTGGTTTTGACTACACTTACCACGACATGGCAATGTTTTTACGAATCGATCACATTTTTATTTCTTCAGCATTTTCACCTATTCAATGTGAAATATTCCATACAAATTACTCCGACCACGACCCTATTTTTGGTGAGTTTTTATTGAAATAAAACCTTCTTTTCAACTTCAATATTTTCTTGCTTAGGAAAAATCAATATAGTATCAAAATCGTGGAAAAACTTACTCAAATAGTAAGGCAGTTTCCCTAACAAATTGTTATGAGTTTTTGAATTTTTACGAGCCATAAAAACCATCAACAAATCATTCTCTCGGATAACTTTTTTGATTATGAGAAAATCTTCCCAACTAGGTAATTCTCTAAAATCAGCCGAAAGTTTTGTGTTTTTGTCTTTGCAAATTGCTTTCAAATAATCCGCAGTTTCTTCGGTCGAGAAGAATACTATTTTTGTATTCAACTGAAGTGAAAGGTTGCGTAATCGTTTAAAACAATTAAGAAAACCCGGCTCTGTTTCTAATAAAGGAGGAATTGCCACAACAATTCTTTTAAGTGTATTAATTGGTTGTTTATTTTTTAATACAAAAACATTTTGCTCAAATTGTTGTTGTATACGATCAGATATTTTTTCAAATAAAGTAATTGCAGAGGTTTCGGGAGAAGCTCCTAAAAATACATCGGTAATATTATTTTCTTTTATAGTATGAATTATACCAGAACCGATATTTATATCGTAACGAGTAATCGTATGCAAAAGATTATCACTTGCTGCAGCTATTTTTGCCGCCTCTTCAAGCATTTGCTGTCCCTTTTGTCGTTGCGAAAGCGTAGCCTCTGGGTCATCTATTATATTTAATGCATAAAAAGATTCTTTTCTTTTCTGTTCCTTCATCAGCAATGCTGTCTCTATAAGATTTTGACTCGTTTGCGGATTAGCAAGAGGTATTAGTACGCGATGCTCTAACTCTCTTTTATCCTCTTGAGGCGAGTCATCTTCTTTTACTAACTGTGTAGCAGCTTTTTGAGTAATAAAAGAAGAAAAAACGCATGTAATAAGAATCAAAATAATAGTTCCATTAAGAATAACTTCATTGATAACTCCAACCTGAAATCCTGCCAAAATGATAGCAAGAGTAGCTGCAGCATGTGAACTACTTAAACCTAATATAATATTTCGCTGTGCTTTCGAAAATCGAAAAGTTTTTTGAGTAATTAAAGCCGCCAACCACTTTCCCAAAATAGCAACCAAAGACAATGTAAGTGCTATTATTATAGTATTAAATCCTTGTAATAGAAGGGAAATATTTACCATCATTCCGACCGAAATAAGAAAAAACGGAATAAACAAAGAATTACCTATAAACTCAATCCTATTCATCAATGCTGAAGAGTGAGGTATATAACGATTTAAAACCAAACCAGCTAAGAATGCTCCAATAATCGCCTCCAAGCCTGAAAGCTCTGCAATGAATGCTGCAAAAAACATTATTGATAAAGCATAAATAAAATGTGATTGCTTTTCGTTTTCGAACTTCTTGAAAAACCACGCAGAAATTTTGGGAATAACTAAAAATATTATTACCAAAAACAACGACAACGAAGCCAACATCCATAACCAATCAAAATCACCACTAGCTTTGTTTTGATCGAGTACAAATGCCAATATAAGCAATACTGCAGTGTCGGTAAAAATCGTTCCACCTATAGTAGTTGTTACAGCCTTATTTCGAGACAAATGCATATTGCTAACTATAGGATAAGAAACTAACGTATGCGTGGAAAACATTGCAGCTGTAAGCAAACTTGCTTGCACTCCAAAGCCCAACACATAATAACAAATAGGAAAACCTATGGCTAAAGGAATTATAAAAGTAAAGAAACCAAAATAAATACTTTTGTTTTTATTCTCTTTAAATTCACGCAAATCCAAATCTAATCCTGCCAAAAACATTATATAAAGAATACCGACATTACCTAAAAGTTCAAAACTTTTGTCATTAGCAAGCAAATTTAACCCATGCGGTCCAAAAAGAACACCAGCAAAAATAAGCCCTATGATATAAGGAAATTTTATTTTTCTAAAAACTAACGGTGCAAACAAAATAATTAATAATACTAATAAGAAAATTAGTACAGGATTTTCAAAAGGAAGAACAGAAAAATGTTCTAAAAAAGATTTTAAAAAACTATTCATCTCTTTTATAGGGCAATTTATACTACACAAATGTAGGCAAAAAAAAGCCTTCTAACAAAAGAAATTAGGTGAGTTGATTGATGATATTTTTTATACCTTTGTCCGTAATGGGAAATGATATTGTTTTAGGCCTAAATACTTTTCAATATTGCCCAAAATGTGGATCGGGTAATTTTTATGAGCACACAGAAAAATCTAACAAATGTGCTTCCTGTGGTTTTATTTATTTTATGAATCCGTCGGCAGCTGTTGCTGCTTTTATTCGCAACAAAAATGGGGATATTCTACTTTGTCGCCGTGCAAAAAATCCACAAAAAGGAACACTTGATTTGCCCGGAGGTTTTGTTGATAAAAACGAAACTGCAGAAGAGGCTATTGCTAGGGAAATCAAAGAAGAACTTGGTATTAACGTACTTAAACAAACATACTTGTTCTCGTTTCCAAACACATATCGTTATTCAAATTTAGATATCCCAACTTTAGATTTATTTTTTGAATGCGAGGTAGATTCTATTGATGCCATAAAAGTTGATGATGACGTTGCCTCTGCTGAATTTTATAAATTGGGCAGTTTTTGCTTAGAAGAAGTTGGACTAAACTCTATCCGCAAAGCTATCGCTTATTATATTGCAATTAAAAATACAAAATAGAAAATGAGAAGGTTATTTTTATCATTATGCGTTTTTATTTCGATATCTGTCATTCAAGCATCTTATGCTACAAATTCAGATAAACTTTATTATGAAGGTTACGATCTTTATTCTCAACGAAAATATACAGCTTCGCAAAATTGTTTTGAACAGTTTTTGAATACAAACACTCATACTCTACAGCGAGGCATGGTACAAGATGCAGAATTTTACGTAGCGGCTATATCGTATATTTTAAAACAAGAGAGAGCATTTCTTTTACTAGAAAATTATGTCTCAAAATACCCTAATTCACCATACTTAAGTCGTGCAAATTTCATGCTTGGACGCCTACGTTACGAAGAAAAAAAATACAAATATGCGTTACGCTATTATCAAAATGTAAATGAAAAAGAATTAGACGAAAAAGAGTCTCGAGAATATTTATTTACAAAAGCTTATTGCTTACTCGAAATGAAAAAATATTCGGAAGCAAAAACAATATTTAAATCTTTGTCGGACGAGAAAAATGAATTTAGTCAAACCGCTTTATATTATTACTCTTATATTGAATACCTTCAAAAAAATAACGCTGCGGCATTAAAAGGTTTTCTTGTACTAGAGCAACTTGACGAATATGCCGACGTTGTTCCTTACTATATTGTACAAATATATTACGACGATTGCAAATACGAAAAATCATTAGAACACGGGAAACTTGTTTTAGAAAAAAATCCTAACAACCCAAATAATGCTGAAATCTACAAGATAATGGGCGAATGTGCATATCGTGGAGAAAAATATTCAGAAGCCGTTACATACCTAAAAAAATACGAAACCTTATCAAAAAAAATTCAACGTAACGCTAGTTATATGTTAGGCGTTGCTTGCTTTAAAACAAACGATTATAATTCATCAGAAATTTACTTATCAAAAGTAACATCTACTGCCGACTCTATTGCTCAAAATGCGTATTTATACTTAGGATATTGCTATTTGAATTTAAATCAAAAAAACAAAGCAAAATTAGCATTCGAATCCGCATCAAAAATGGATTTTGACACTGCAATAAAAGAAGAAGCCCTTTACAATTATGCACTTGCATCTTACGAAACTGCGGCTGCATTTGGAGAGTCTTTGTCCGCCTTAGAACGTTTTGTCGAAGAATTTCCTCAATCAAAATACATCGATACAATTTACGACCACGTTGTAGCAGTTTTTTTAACAAACAAAAATTATGCTTCGGCTTATCAATCTATTTTAAAAATGAAAACTCTTACTCCACGAATGAAAGAAGTGAAAGAGTACGTTTTATTTCAACTTGGTACACAAGCTTTTGCAAAGTCCGATTTCAAAAATGCGATAAAAATGTTTTCTGCTTCTATCGAAGAATCTACTTCAAAATCATTTTCGTCTCAAGCATACTTGTGGCGTGGGGAGTCAAATTATCGTATGAAAAAGTACATTGATGCACGCAACGATTACCAAAAATTTATTGAAAAATACCAAAAGAAAGATGAATACTTATTAGCTGATGCTTATTATGGGATCGGTTATACCTACTTCTCTGAAAAAAAATATAAAGAAGCTCAACCTTGGTTCGACAAATTCCTAAAGAAAACAAAAGTAGAGATTTCTAATACTGCCTACTGGGACGCATTAAATCGCCTTGGCGATTGTAATTTCCATGTACGAAACTTTTCAGCTGCTCGAAATTACTATTCAAAACTAATTGACAACAATGCTAAAGGTGCCGATTATGCACTTTTCCAAAATGCGTTCATTTTGGGATTACAAAAAAAATATTCTAACAAAATAACACTTCTCGAAAAACTTTTACAAACAATGCCAAATTCAGATTATTGTAGCAATGCTCTCTACGAAATTGGTCGTTCGTATGTTTTGTTGGAAGAAAACGAAAAAGCTATCACCACTTATAACGATGTTTTACAAAAATATCCTAAAAGTGCATTGGCACGAAAAGCCTCACTTGAAATAGGGATGCTCTATTTTAATATGACTAAATACGAGCAAGCAAAAAAAGCATATCGCAACGTAATAGAATGTTATAAAGGCAGCGATGAAGCTCAAATGGCTTTTGAAAGTTTAGAATCCTTACACGTGGAAACAAACGACGTTCCTGCATTTTTAGAATATTGTAAAACTTTAGGGAAAAATTATGTTGCAGTGATGCCTGATAGCAGAAGTGATTCTTTAAGTTTCGTTGCGGCCGAACGCATCTATATCAAAGGCGATTACAAAGACGCCATAGCTGGCTTACAACAATATTTAAAACAATATTGTTCTTCTGAAAGCAGAAGTAATTGTATTGCATCTCGCTATTATTTAGCAGATTGCTACTATCAAACAGAACAATATGAAAAAGCTTTGTATGAGTTTGAAACACTTATTCAACTAGATGGAAATAAATATATGGAAGAGGCTTTGATTCGTGCCGCAGAAATTACCTATAATAAACAAAATTATATCCTCTCATTAAAACACTTCAAACAACTCCAATTAACTGCAAACAATACCGAAAACAGGAATATTGCACGTTTAGGCGTTTTGCGTTGCAGTTATTTGCTAAATGAACACGAAACGACGTTAAGTGTAGCAAATGAAATTTTAAAAACAGACCTTTCTGATTTAAATTTAGAACGTGAAGCACGTTATAATAGAGCAAAAGCATTGATTGCTCTAAATAAAAGAGATGAAGCACAAGAAGATTTAAAACTTTTGGCAGAAGATTTATTACAAGAAACTGGAGCTGAAGCTAAATTTTTATATGCAGAATATTTCTATATGCAAGGCGACTATAAAAAATCAGAAGAAGAAATCTTTGATTTTATTAGTAAAAATACACCTTACCAATATTGGCTTGCAAAAGGCTTTGTTTTGTTATCAGATATTTATGTTGCACAAGAAGATGATTTTCAAGCAAAACAATATTTGATAAGCTTACAAGACAACTATACAGCAGAAGACTCTATAAAAGATTTAATCAAAGAGCGATTAGATAAAATTATTGCTCGTGAAAATACTCAAACAAATGAATAAAAATTTTAAAGCAATGAAAAAAATAGTTCTTTTAAATATTTTTTTGATGGTTTCATGTTTGCTTTTTGCACAAACGCAAAATGATACAACCAAGGTAGCTCGTGATGTTACAATAGAACGAGAATACAATCCTGTCATTATGGATGCAAAAAAGGTGAACCAAAATTTAGTAATTTCGGAACCTGAATTCGAGAAAAAAGAAGTGGTATATTCTCAATACAATACACCATTATATCTAAAATCACCTTCGGTAACTATTCCACAAGCACCTCTAACCGTAATGAATAGAACAAACTATAAAAAAGGATACGCAAAATTGGCAATTGCGGTTCCACTTAATTGGGAAATCGATTTTGCTTATCCTCTTATAAATACATCTGATTGTAAATTAAATTTTCGCATCGATCATGAAGGTCAATGGTGGAATGGTAAAAAGAAAAATTTTCGTATAGAAAACAATGCTCAAACATGGTTGCATCAACAATACTTCGACACAAAAGCAAATCTTAACTTCCAAAAAAATTTTTCTGCTTCGGAATTATACTCAAATCTCTCATACCACAATAGAGCATTTAACTATTATGGTACCACAGAAATTTTTGGAGATAAAATCTTTATAAAAGCATCAAAAACTACAACCGCAGACTCTTTAGTTAAGCGTTATGAACGTTTTAACAATATTGATTTTAACATTGGTTATAAAGCCTTACCTTCAGCTAATTTTTATTATGATGTTCAAGCAGCCTATCATCTGTTTAGTATCCCATCTCAATTTTCCGAACACCAAATAGACGTAAAAACAGAATTTAATATACCGATTGCAAAGAATAGTTTATCATTTAAGTTAGGGGCTGAAAACCTTTTATATTCTAAATCGAAAGAATACAACGACTCGTTACAAGAGGTATCGTCAGTTATCGAATTTTCACCAAAATTTAATATCAAAAGAGAGCTTTATCATTTACATATTGGATTAAAATCGTTTTTCGCAATAAATAGAGGTCAATTGGTTAATATTGCTCCTGATGTTGAATTAGAATATTACATTAATCCAAAAGTTGTTTCTTTTTATCTAGGGGTAACTGGAAATTATGAATTGAATTCATTGAGAGCGTTGTATGCAGAAAACTGTTATCTAAACATCAACAAAAACAAAATGGATACATATACTCCTCTCGATGCTTATTTCGGATTCAAAATAAAACCTACAAGCCATTTGTTTATCGATGCATTTGTTCGCTACAAAATATTGTTAGGGCAACATTTTTTTGTAAATCAAACTTACGAGCAAATAGGGACTTCCGATATGTTGTACGCAAATACATTTGGTATTATTGACGCGAATTGGCAAGCATTAAACGCTGGAATACATTTAAAATACAACTACAAAGACCTTTTTGATGTATTTTTCAAAGGTCAATATAATGGTTGGTACAAAATGAAAAATACAACCGAAAGTTTTGCTTGGAATCAACCCACATTTGAAATTTCGGTTGGAGGTAATGTCAATATCACAAAAGATGTACGTCTTTCGGCAAATTACTATTTAGCCTCAAATCGTAAAGTTGCGTTGCCAAATAAAGTTGTACGCCTACGCGACATACACGACTTTAATTTATCAGCATCGTACACTTACAATAATTGGTTAACTGCATTCTTAAAAGTAGATAATTTATTAGGTATGATACCTTCGGTTCGTTATCAAAATTGGTATGGTTACGATGTGTTAGGCTCTGTAATGGCAGGTGTAATATTCTCATTTTAATAATTGAAAAGAATGCTTGATGTGCATTCTCATAAAAAATTTGGTGAAAATGTAGTTCATAATGTTTCACCAAAAGAATGGCAAGAGTTTGCAAACAAACATCCGCAACAACTTGTTTCCATTGGTATTCATCCATGGCATATAGAACAACGTTCTCTAGAAGAAGAACTCGCTTTATTATCCTCAATTATCGAAAATGAATTAGTATTCGCCATTGGTGAAACTGGTTTAGACAAACGTTGCAACGTTCCTCTCAACTTACAAATGCAATCACTAAATTTTCACATACAACTTTCAGAAAAACACCAAAAACCCCTTATTTTACATTGTGTGAGAGCCTATAACGAATTACAATTGTTAAAACGAAAAGTATCTCCTTCGCAACGTTGGATTATCCATGGATTTAGAGGGAATCCTTTTTTAGCAAAACAATTAATGAAAGAAGGTTTTTATTTTTCTATTGGATGGAGTTTTAATCCAGAAACAATAAAAATCTTGCCTAAAGAATTACTTTATTTTGAAACAGACGAAAGTGATGCTACAATAGAGCAAGTTTATGAAAAAGTTATTTCTATAAAAGGGAACATCAATATTTAAAAACTTTGCATATCGCAAAGCCTTTTATAAAAACCATCTAAAGCAATCAACTCATCATGACGACCACGTTCTACAATGCGTCCCTCGTGTAAAACACAAATTTCATCAGCACGTTTAATAGTAGACAATCGATGTGCAACAATCAATGTAGTCCTATTTTCCATCAATTTTTCAAGTGCCTCTTGTACCAATTTTTCAGATTCGGTATCAAGAGCCGAAGTAGCCTCATCGAGAATTAAGATTGGTGGATTTTTGAGTATAGCACGAGCTATACTCAATCGTTGACGTTGACCTCCTGACAACTTATTTCCTCGGTCACCTATAGTTGTTTGATAACCAGCACGAGTAGAAGAAATAAAATCGTGGGCGTTAGCTATTTTTGCCGCTGCCACTACATCTTCTTTTTGAACTTCGTCGACACCAAAAGCTATATTATTGAAAAACGTATCGTTAAACAATATTGCTTCTTGATTTACATTGCCCATCAACGAACGTAAATCGTGCAACGACATATCTTTTATATTTACTCCGTCAATAAGGATTTCCCCTTTTTGAACATCATAAAAACGAGGCAATAAATCGACCAATGTCGATTTTCCTGAACCTGATTGCCCAACAAAAGCTATGGTTTTTCCCTTCTCTACCGTTAAATTTACATCGTTCAACACCCAACGATCCGAGTATCGAAATGAAACATTTTTATATTCAATTTTATGATTGAAACTATCAAACGAGATGGGTTTTTCCGGATTTGGAATAGTGTCTTTAGCATTAAGGATTTTATCAATACGCTCCAATGAAGCTAATCCTTTTTGAATACTATAACTTGCCTTTGTCAAATCTTTTGCAGGATTTATAATACTATAAAAAATAACTAAATAATAGATAAACGATGGTGCAGATATTGTACTTGTATTGTTCAATATCAAAGACCCTCCATACATTAAAACAATAGCAATAACAACCGTTCCCAAAAATTCACTGACGGGATGTGCCAATGCGTGACGACGATTAATACGATTGAATGTTTCTCTAATTTTTTCATTTAAACGAGCAAAACGAGATTTTACTTTTTGTTCTGCATTAAATGCCTTGACGATACGTAAACCACCTAAAGTTTCTTCTATTTGAGAAAGCATTTCGCCCGTCTGTTCTTGTCCTAAAGTCGATTTTCGCTTTAGCGATTTACCAATTTGCCCAATCAAAAATCCACTGAGAGGAAGTATTATCAAAACAAAAATTGTTAATTGCCAACTCATAGCAAACATTGTTGTCAAATAGATAATAATCATTATTGGATTTTTGAAAATCATATCCAACGAACTCATTATAGAAACCTCAACTTCGTTGACATCACCCGTCATTCGCGACATAATATCACCTTTATGTTCGTCAGAAAAAAAGCTTAAAGGCAAACTCACAACTTTATCATAAATTTGATTACGTAAATCGCGAAGCACACCCGTACGAATTGGAATCATAAAATATGACCCAAGAAAAGATGTAGATGTTTTTAAAAAAGTAGTAAAAATGAGAAATATTCCTAAAAAAGCTAATGCCCAACCAGCACCAATATTTACAATAATTTCTTCGATAAAATAAAAAGCATTGTTTTTGAAGGCAACTGCTAAATGTGAAATGCTGTCACTCCATTCCCACGTCATATAAACAGATTTCTGGATTTTCATCCCAAATAAAATCTGCAAAATAGGAATTATAGACGCAAAGGAAAACAATGTAAAAATTGTAGACGCAAAATGAAAGAAAATATTTAGAAGAACGTATCTTTTATATGGAAAAACAAATCGTTTTAATAATTTAAAAAACTTAAACATAGCTCTACCTTTTTTAACTTCCGACAAAGATAAAAAGAATCTAAAATATTTACCTGCATTTAACGAATAATATAGAAAGAGACATAAAAACATTAACTTTGCCATATATAAATTATACTCAAACAAATGAAAAAATTATTTCTTCTTGATGCTTATGCTTTAATATACAGAGCTTATTATGCTTTTTTAAAAATTGCTCGAAAAAATTCAAAAGGATTAAACACGTCAACCATTTATGGATTTTTAAATACCTTACAAGACGTTATAAATCGTGAAAAACCAACACACATGGCTGTTGTATTCGATCCCTCTGGTCCAACATTCCGTCATAAAGCCTACGAGCAATACAAAGCACAACGACAAGAAACTCCAGAAGACATTCGCATTGCAATACCTTACATAAAACAACTTATCGAAGCATATCGCATCCCTGTAATTCAAGTAGATGGTTTTGAAGCAGATGACGTTATTGGAACACTTGCACAAAAAGCCGAAAGTTGTGGATTTGACGTTTTCATGATGACTCCAGACAAAGATTATGGTCAATTGGTATCTAAACATAGATTTATATACAAACCACGCTTTGGCGGAAATGGTTACGACATACTTGGAATAAATGAAGTCAACGCAAAATTCAATTTAGACAATCCAATGCAAGTGATTGATTTATTAGGATTGATGGGCGATTCGTCGGACAATATCCCTGGGTGCCCCGGAATTGGTGAGAAAACTGCAATAAAGCTATTAAAAGAATTTGGAAACATCGACAATCTTTTACAAAATACCCATCAACTTAAAGGAGCTTTAAAAACAAAAATTGAAAATGGAAAAGAATCGATAGAATTCTCACGATTTCTTGCCACAATAAAAACTGACGTTCCAATTGATTTTGATGAGAATCTCTGCTTAATGAAAGAACCTAATAACGAAGTTCTTATCAATCTATTTACGGAGTTAGAATTTAGGACTCATCTTAATAAACTACTAAATAACAATGTAAACAAAGACCAAAAAGTAAAAAACACGCAAGGAACACTTTTTGAGGAAAACGATTTTTCAAAATCAACTATTCAAAATACTATAAACGCAACATTTACCAACATTGCAACTACAAAACACGAATACCACATCGTAAACGATGAAACTTCTTTAGAAAAACTGATTGCTACTCTTTCGTCACAAAAAGAATTTTGTTTCGATACAGAAACCACCTCTGTAGAAGCCATCAACGCCGAATTGGTAGGAATGTCCTTTGCCTTCGAACCATACAAAGCATTTTATGTCCCTTTCCCAATAGATCAAAATAAAGCAATAGTTTTAGCACAAAAATTCAAATCTATTTTCGAAAACAATTCTATCAAAAAAATTGGGCAAAATATTAAATTTGACTTAATAGTTTTACAAAACTACGGCATAAAACTTTGCGGTGAGTTATTCGATACCATGGTAGCTCACTACTTAATCAATCCTGAGTTAAGACATGGGATGGATTATATGGCCGAAATCCTTCTTAATTACCAAACGATTCACATCGAAGAACTAATAGGACAAAAAGGTAAAAATCAGCTCAATATGCAACAAGTTACTCTTGAAGAAATAGCAGATTATGCTTGTGAAGATGCTGATATAACACTACAACTTAAACAAATTCTCGAGCAACAAATTAAAGAAAATAACATAGAAAAACTTTTCTATGAAATAGAAATTCCACTAGTGAAAGTGCTTGCACAAATGGAAATAAATGGCGTAGGGATTGATGATTTTGCTTTAGCACAATCGTCGCAAACAATGACAAGTGAACTTTTAAAAATTGACTATGAAATAAAAAAACTTGCAGGAAGAGATATAAATATTAATTCGCCAAAGCAAATAGGAGAACTGCTTTTTGAACATTTGAAAATTGTTGAAAAAACAAAAAAGACAAAAACTGGACAATACGTTACCGACGAAGAAACACTCGAAAAACTTAAAGGTAAGCATCCAATCGTTGAAAAAATATTAGAACATAGACAATTAAAAAAACTTTTAAGCACTTACATAGATGCACTTCCTGCTTTGATAAACAAAAAAACAAACAAAATACATACATCTTATAACCAAACCGTAACATCTACCGGAAGATTAAGTTCAAGCAATCCTAATTTGCAAAATATTCCTATTCGTGAAGAAAAAGGGAAAGATATACGAAAAGCCTTCGTTGCCAATCAGAATTGTGTTTTCTTAAGTGCCGACTATTCACAAGTTGAACTACGAATTATGGCACATTTGAGCGGTGATGAAAATATGATAAAGGCTTTTCAATCGAATCACGATATCCACGCAGCAACAGCAGCCAACATCTACAAAGTACCTATCGAAGATGTTACATCAGATATGAGACGAAAAGCTAAAACTGCAAATTTTGGTATTATTTACGGAATTTCTGTTTTTGGACTTGCAGAGCGACTCAACATCCCAAGAAGCGAAGCCAAAGAACTTATTGATGAATATTTTGAAACATTCCCTATGGTAAAAACCTATATGGAAAAATGTGTAGAGAATGCTAGAGAAAAAGGATTTGTTGAAACTATTTTTGGACGAAAACGCTTTTTGCCTGACATAAATTCACACAATGCCAATGTTAGAGGTTTTGCAGAACGCAATGCCATTAACGCTCCTATTCAAGGTTCTGCAGCTGATATTATTAAAATTGCTATGGCACGCATCGCAAAAAAACTCACAGAAGAAAATCTAAAAACAGAAATGATTTTACAAGTTCACGACGAACTAAACTTCAACGTGCCAAACAACGAAATAGAACGTGTAAAATTGTTAGTAAAAGAAGAAATGGAAAACGCATATCAACTGCAAGTTCCCTTAAAAGTAGATATAGGAATTGGCGAAAATTGGTTAGAAGCACATTAAGCCTCTCAAAATATTTTTAGTGCTTCATCTATTTTAAACTATCCACATAAAAAAAATCATGTTCAGGAAGAAGCTCTGGATGAAATATTTTGATTAAATCTGAAAGTATCAATTCTGGGTGAGCAACGCCACTTTCCCAAAAATCATTTGCTCCAAATACATTTTTTCGAGCATTAAAATTATATACTCTTCCGTTTTTTATAGGAGCAAACATTGCATAACGTTCATCTATTGCCTTTAATTCAGACAAACAATTGGCAGGAGCTCCAACCCAAACATCAGACGACGAAAACTTATGCAGTATTTGTTCAAAACTTAAAGGTAAACTCTCATAGGTTGTATCGTTTTTATAGACATAATCACCCCCCGCATCAAGCAACAAATTACTCATATAACTCCTTCCTGACGGTACATACCACGTACCTTTAAAACCTCCTCCTGTCATCACCTGAGGCCTTTCAGTTATCGACGATTCCACCTTTTGCTTTAATGCAAAATAATCATCTACAACTTTTTCGAAAAAAGTTTCGGCCAATGCTTCTTTATTAAAAAATATAGCCATAAATTTTATCCACTCCGCACGCCCAAGTAATGTTGTTTCTTTCCATTCATTATTAGAAACGACAGAGATTCCTGTTTGTATAATACGCTTGTTCCCATCTTGTTGCCCAGCATCAAAGCCACTTACAAAAAGAACATCGGGGCTCAAAAAAATCAATCGCTCTAAGTTTAACGAGAAAGCATCACCTAAATTTACTATTTCTCCTATCCTACACTTAGTTAAAATAGAATCATTATAAATCAAATCGGGCGAACAAACTCCCGCTATCGCATCAAGTTCCCCAATTATCGACAAAAACTCTATATGTGTATTAGATGCTATCGCTATTTTTTGTAAAGGGACAACAATTTTTTGCCCATCGGAAGGCACCTCCGCTTGTTTTTGTTGCACTAGATAGTAACGCTCTACTACCTTTTGATCATCATTATTTAACAATTCTACTTTCTTATAATTTGGAGTATATGTCACACGAAATCCTTTAGCAAACTGCAAATTTAAAACAGAGTCTAGCAGCACTTTTTCTGAAGATTTGGTATCTTTATAAGAACAAGAAACCAAAAAAAAAGGTAAAAATAGGATAAATAAAAATATTGATTTCATTTCATTAAAAACATTTATCAACAAAGATATTTCTATTTTTTGAACAGCAGAATTTTTATTTACTTTTGCAAAAAATTTTATCAAATCTAATTTATACTAAAATGAAAAAATTATCTCTTATTAGTTTACTGATTTTTTTCTGTGGAATTAACTTATTTGCTCAAGAAAACATTGCCGAGCAAATAGAAGAACAACCAAAACCAAAGTATTGGAAGTGTAATGGTATTATTTCTTTAAATGCAAGTGCTACAAATATGTGGAATTGGGCAGCAGGAGGTAACAACAATGCAACTGGGGTTGCTTCAGCAAACATTACACTGCTTTACAAAAAAAAGACTATTGCATGGGAAAGCAATCTTGATACTGAAATTGGTGTTAGTTATTTGGATACCAAATTTGAACCTTGGAGAAAATCAAACGACAAAATAAATTTCTCAACAAAATTTGGATGGGAATTTCACAAACAATGGTATTTAACTGTTGCGGGTAATTTTAAATCGCAATACATAAAAGGTTACGACTACGCTAACGACATAAAAACTCCAATTTCTGCATGGCTCTCTCCTTCGTACACCGATATATCAGTCGGTATTGATTGGAAACCAAATGATATTTTTTCAGTATATCTTTCACCTGTAGCAGGAAAAATTTCAACTTGTACAAAAGAAGATTTTCGTGAACGCTATGGCATAGATCTTAATAGAACAAACTTAGCTGAACTCGGTCTTTCGGCAAAAGCTGGGGTTAATTACACAAAAATTGAAAATCTAAAAATTATATCTACAGTAGGCATTTTTACTCCTTACACTTGGGGTGAAAAAACAGAACCTCGCCGTTTCGGAAATTTTGACGTGGATTGGGACTTTGCTATTTCTTACCAATTTCTTAAAGTGCTAAATGTAACACTTAACACATCATTAAAATACTATCCGGGAGTACTCATTGCAGATAAAGAAGGCAATATGGCAGAACGTGTACAATTTAAATCTATCTTTGGATTAGGAATCGGATATAGTTTCTAAAATGTTTTTATCATCTAAAAAAAGCACCTTAGAGGTGCTTTTTTTATTTACAAGAATTTTTCAAAATGTTAATTTAATATTAAAAATAACCATACAAAGAATTATTTTGTTAATTTAAACAAACAGCAACACTATATCTCAAAAAAAATATTTTTATTTGTAAAAATAAAAGTATGAAAAAGTCATTTAGTTTATTTTTCGTTATTGTTGTTTCCGTATTTTTTGGGTTTTTGTTACATCTACAGTACAAAAACTTTCAAAACACGATGCTTATATACCAACAATTATACGACCACAAAGTACATAATGCTTTGAATTCGTTTGTAAAAGAATTGGAAAAAGAAGAATTTTCTATATATATCGATCTTGCCTTTCAAGAATTGATTACCGAAAAAGAAAATCAAGAAAAATCTATTTTATTAAAAAAACAATCTTTTCAGCATCGAATTGATACATTAAAAATAAAAAACAGAAATCTTCGACATTACCCCAAAAAAGATCTTATCTCCGAAACTACATTAAAGCTTCGACAAGAAAAATACACTCAAATATTACATACAAAAGAAGTTATTGAGCAAATATTATCTGTTTGGATAACAGACCTCCAAAATAGAAATATACGCGAACGCGTAAATTTTGACAATTTTCAACCATTACTTAACGAATATCTTACTGAAAACGGAATAAATGATAATTTTATGTTTTTCGTTTCTGACAAAAATGAAAAACTAATTTATGGTAAAAAACCACAAATCGACGACTTGGAAGTCTATTCTCAAAAGCTTTTCCCATACGAATCTTCAAATTCGTTTTTCATAAATGTATATTTTCCCGATAAAAACGCTTTTAGCTTTGACATGGTATACTTACTAATACCCTCTACAAGCATTACTATACTATTGTTTTTAGCATTCGTCTTTATTATCATTGCATTGATCTATCAAAAAAAGTTAAGCACTACAAAAAACGATTTTATCAACAATCTTACACACGAATTAAAAACTCCTATATCTTCCATTTCTTTGGCAGCACAATTGATGCAAGATGAGACATTTGAAAAAACGCCACAACTTCTTCAAAGAATTTCTAAAATATTAACTGAAGAGACAAAAAGACTTGGATTTCAGGTGGAAAAAGTTCTACAACTTTCAGCTCTTGACAAAGAAAAATTACCTATAAATTTTAAACCGCTTGACATAAACAATATCATAAAAAATACCGTAGAAAACTTTTCGTTAAGGATAGAAAATTGCCAAGGAATATTGTCGACGCATTTTACAACAGAAGAGTCTTTTGCTATGATAGACGAATTACATTTTACAAATGCTATTTACAACCTTATAGACAATGCTTTAAAATATAGGAATATTGATAAAAATTTAATTATAAGAATAAAAACTTGGAACAAGGGAAAATTGTTATATATAAGTGTAGAAGATAATGGCATCGGCATAAAAAAACGCGATTTAAAACTTATTTTTGACCGCTTTTATCGTGCAACAACTGGCAATGTTCATAATATTAAAGGATTTGGACTAGGGCTATCTTATGTAAAAAAAATAATAGCTATTCACAAAGGAACTATTTCAGTCGAAAGTGAATTTGGGATAGGTACAAAATTTACAATTGCAATACCGCATACATCAAACAAATAAAATAAGAAATATGGAACAAAAAACAAGAATTTTACTTTGCGAAGACGACGAAAGTCTAGGAATGCTACTCAAAGAGTATCTCCAAGTAAAAAATTACGAAGCTGACCTTTTCCCCGACGGAGAATTAGGATATAAAGCTTTTATAAAGGGAACATACGATTTATGCATTTTCGACGTAATGATGCCTAAAAAAGATGGTTTCTCTTTAGCACAAGATATTCGATTGGTAAACAAAAAAATACCTATTATCTTTTTAAGTGCAAAGACACTAAAAGAGGACATTCTTGAAGGATTCAAAATCGGTGCTGACGATTACATCACCAAACCTTTTAGCATGGAAGAACTAATCTTTAGAATAGAGGCTATACTCCGTCGTATGAATTGCTCAAAAGAAAGAAATCAAACCACATTTAAATTAGGTCTTTTTACTTTTGATACACAAAAAAAGATATTAACAATAGGAGATAAAGAAACACGCTTGACAACTAAAGAAAGTGAACTTCTTCATTTGTTAGCTCAAAATGGAAATAGTATTTTAGAACGTAATTATACACTAAAAACTATATGGGTAGATGACAATTACTTCAACGCTCGAAGCATGGATGTTTATATTACAAAACTTCGAAAACTGCTTAAGGAAGACCCTAACGTTGGAATATTAAACGTACATGGGAAAGGTTATAAATTGATTTTCCCTGAAGTTTCAGAAGAATAAAAGCAAACAAACACAATCTGGATAACTCCTAAATAATTAGACTTACCTCATTTATTTAGGAGTTTATCTTTTCTTTCTACAATGGAACCGATTTTTTTATAAATAAATGCCACTATCTTTGCAAAAATTTTCAAGAAAGGAATGGAACAAACTACAAGTGAAGAAAAAATTGAAATAGTTGGTGCAAGAGTACACAATTTGCAAAACATAGATGTAACCATTCCAAGAAACCAACTAACAGTTATAACAGGACTTAGTGGCAGTGGGAAATCTTCACTAGCTTTTGACACAATTTGTGCAGAAGGTCAACGACGTTATATAGAAACATTTTCTTCTTACGCTCGGAACTTTCTTGGGAGTATGGAGCGACCCGATGTTGATAAAATATCAGGATTAAGCCCCGTCATTTCTATTGAACAAAAAACCACAAACAAAAACCCTCGTTCTACGGTTGGGACTACTACGGAAATCTACGATTTTCTTCGTTTGCTATTTGCTCGTGCTGGCGAAGCATATTCTCATGTTACCCAAGAAAAAATGGTGAAATATACCGAAGAAAATATCCTCAACCTTATTTTAGAATATTACGAAGGAAAACAAACCTACATTTTAGCCCCACTTGTAAAAGGACGTAAAGGGCATTACAAAGATTTGTTTGAGAAAGTTTTAAAAAAAGGATTTTTAAACGTTCGCATCGATGGAGAGATAAGAGAAATTACACACGGACTAAAACTTGATCGATACAAAACACACGACATCGAACTTGTAATAGACAAACTCATTGTGAGAAAATGCGATGAGCAACGTCTTAAAAAAAGCATTCAACTTGCAATGGTGCAAGGCAATGGCATCATTATGCTATTAGAAAAAGAAAGCGAACATGCACGATTTTTTAGCAAACACCTAATGTGTCCTACTTCAGGCATTTCCTATTCTGAACCCGCCCCTCACAATTTTTCATTTAACACCCCTAAAGGTGCATGTCCAATGTGTAAAGGGATTGGAGAAATAAATAAAATAGATTTAGAAAAAATTATTCCAAATAAAGATTTAAGTATTGCACAAGGCGGAATTGTTGCAATAGGGAAACAAAAAAACTCATTGATTTTTTGGCAAATTATTGCTATTTGCGAAAAATATAGTACCACAATAAAAACTCCAATAAAACAATTACCAGAAGAAGCCTTAAATGAAATCCTAAACGGTTCGCCAGACAACCTACACATAAAAAATGAATCGCTTGGTACTTCAAATTATTTTGCTCCTTATTATGGAATTGTAAAATATATAGAAACAGAACAAGAAAACACAACATCGGTAACAGAACAAAAATGGGCTAATCAGTTTTCAAAAACAATAACCTGCCCGGAATGCCACGGATGGAGATTAAACAAAGAGGCACTACATTTTAAAATCGATGGTAAAAATATTGCCCAACTTGCCGAAATAGATATTACAGAACTGTACAATTGGTGTTGCTGTATTGAGCAAAAACTCTCCAAGCGACAACTCGCTATTGCATCAGAAATTTTGAAAGAAATACGCACTCGTTTGCAATTTCTACTCGATGTGGGTCTTGGATATTTATCACTTAATAGAGCGTCGGCAACTCTATCGGGAGGTGAAAGCCAACGTATTCGATTAGCTACACAAATTGGGTCGCAACTTGTAAATGTACTCTACATTCTCGACGAACCAAGTATTGGACTACATCAACGCGATAACGAAAAACTTATAAACTCTCTAAAAAAACTTCGTGATATAGGCAACTCTGTTATTGTTGTGGAACACGATAAAGAGATGATGTTACAATCCGATTATATAATCGACATTGGACCTCGTGCAGGACGACAAGGAGGGAACGTTGTTTTTTCTGGAACTCCAACTCAAATGTTGAACACCCAAACCCTTACTGCACAATATCTAAACGGAGAAAAAGAAATAGAAATTCCAAAAATAAGAAGAGAAGGAAATGGTAAATCTATTCTATTAAAAGGAGCATGTGGAAATAACTTAAAAAATGTAGATGTTGAATTTCCTTTAGGAAAACTTATTTGCGTAACTGGCGTTTCGGGAAGTGGAAAATCGTCACTTATCAATGGTACACTTTACCCAATTATAAGCCAAAAATTTTACCATTCGCTCAAAGACCCTTTGCCATACAAAAGCATAGAAGGAATAGAAAATATCGACAAAATAATTGTTGTCGACCAATCGCCTATAGGCCGTACTCCTCGCTCAAACCCCATTACCTATACAGGTATTTTTAGCGATATTCGTAACATTTTTGTTACACTACCCGAGGCTAAAATAAGAGGTTACAAACCCGGACGGTTTTCGTTTAATACCAAAGGAGGACGTTGTGAAACATGCCAAGGTAATGGCTATAAAACCATCGAAATGAACTTCCTGCCCGATGTATTTGTTCCTTGCCAAACTTGCCAAGGAAAACGATACAACCGCGAGACACTAGAGGTACGCTTCAAAGGAAAATCTATTGCCGACGTGCTCGATATGACATTCAACCAAGCTGTAGATTTCTTCGAAAACATTCCTGCTCTTGTAAAAAAACTAAAAGTAATACAAAGCATTGGACTTGGATATATAAAGCTCGGGCAAGCATCGAATACGCTCTCTGGTGGTGAATGCCAACGAATAAAATTAGCTTCCGAACTTGCAAAAAAAGATACTGGACGCACCCTATACATCCTCGACGAGCCTACAACGGGACTTCATTTCGAGGATATTCGCATTTTACTTGATGTTATCAATCAACTTATAGAAAGAGGGAATACAGTTATCGTTATTGAACACAACCTCGACATTATAAAAGTAGCCGACCATATTATAGAAATAGGAGAAGAAGGCGGTGCTAACGGAGGAAATATTATTTTCGAAGGGACACCCGAAGAACTTTGCAAAGCAGGCAAAGGAGCTACTGCTCCATTTTTAAAAGCTGAACTTTTCGGTTAATTTTTTTATCATAAAAAAAGGAGAACCATTGATGATTCTCCTTTCTTTTTTATTCTACTGTTGTATTATTTTTTCTCGATTTTAACCGATTGCAATAGTACATCATTTTTTGTACGGATTTGTAAGATATACATTCCAGCTTCTCCATTTACTTGTACTTCTATAGGATAGCCTGCTTGTACCATCTTACTTTGAGTAGAAATACATTTTCCTTCCAAATTCATCACTACGAAAGTATATTCTCCATCTTGTGGGAACAACATAGATACTCTTTCTACAAATGGGTTTGGATATACCACCAAGTTTTGAGGAGCAACAGGGTTGTCTAAACCTACAGTCCAATCTGGAACAATAATATCTACATATTTTTCTTTCGAAGCTCCCCAAGAGTTTTCTAATTTCAAGTAAACTCTAAATGGATTTGCTTCTACACCATTGCTTACGTTTGCACTACCCGAAGTTGGAGTGTATCCTCCATCTGTAATAGATGCTTCACCACCAACGTAACGCCATGTAGGAGTAGTTTCTACTACATACGAACCTGGAATAATAGGACAACCAGCAGCAGGTTGATCACCCATGAATTTTTCATAAAGGTCGCTCAATGATGATTCTCCATCGCTATTTACAGCAGGAGTTGTTGAATAATAACCAACAGCTTCCGAAGTACCATTACCCCAGTTAGGGAATACGGTACGGACTGTATCACGAATTGTTTTTTGGATAGTTTCGTCAAATGTCCAATAACCTTTCAAATCAGCAGGAGCAGCACCTTTAGCAAAACCACGCATTGCTGTACGAACTTCGTCGGTTGACAACACTTTTGTCCAACATTGAACTTCGTCGATAATACCATTGAAACCTGCTTTATAAACACCACTTGCACCTACATACAAACGAGTAAATTTACGATTGAACGCATTAGAGTTTGTATTGTATGCAGATTGGCAACCATCATCATGCACGTAGCTATCATAAGAATAAGCTACTTGTTTACCATTGATCCACATCGTTTCATAACCATTATCGTCCAACGCAACAGCCATGTGATACCAAACACCTTTTTGCAACGCTTCACCATTTGTCATATCTGTACGAGCATTGTCGTGAGCAGACCAACCGCAAACGTTGAATGAAAGTTCGTTTTCTACACAAGTTCCTGAAGGAATTTTACCTGCTCCTTTTGGACGAATTTGACACCAGAACTCACCCCAGTTGTTTTGTGGCCAGTCGCAAGTATAGTCTGTTTTGTAAAGCAAGTTGATACCTTGATTGCTGTGAATCAAATCGTTTACTTTAAACCACATACAATAAGTGTATGGAGCACGTTTTGCAAACTCTGTTGTAGCCGCATTATTTGGGTCGTTGATACGAGCAACAAATGCATAAGGGTCTTCTACACGCAAACCTTTAGACACGGTACCGTCTGCATTACGGCTTGTGTACGAAACTGTAGCAGATTCCAAATGACCACCTTTTATTTGGCTCTTGTCAGATGTTAGCGTATAGATTTCAGGCATAGCACCTGTTTCTTCAGGTGATATTTGGATAAGACCTGGAGTTGTAACACCATTAACTGTAACATCATAAGAACCTACTTCAGACAATCCTGAATTAAACTCTACCAATTTTCCATTGTTTACAGTTGCTACTACTTCACCAGTTGCAGAGTTAGTTATTACCCAATTTGCTGTAGCATGATTAGGATCTTCGAACGAAATAGTGAAATTTTCGTTTGGCTTAATCACTGGTTTATCGATAACGATATTATCCAAGATAGTCAAGCTTGAAGCATCCATATAGTTAGACCAAACGATTTCCGATTTAGTAGTTCCGTCAGGAGCAACTGCACGAACACCAGCACGAACACGTTTAGTTCCGTTCAAGTCGAATGGCATTTCAACTACATAACCAGCCCAAGTAGTAGTAGTAGTTAAAAGTAGTTCTTCGCCACCTTCTTGTTGTCCCCAAATTTCGAAATACCAAGTGTCTACTTGATCGTTGTAAACAGACTTCCAAGCATCTGCGTCTACAGTAGAGCTTCCACCTCCACTGCCAGAGCCAGCAGCTGTTACGTGCAATTCAAAGTCAACCATACAACCACCATTAGCAGCAGTGTAATTACTAGAAGCTGTAGTTGCTGTACGACCACAAGGATAGTTAGCTCCTTCATCTACTGCGTCATTTCCATCTTGTGAATTCCAATCTAATGTATAACGCATAGTATATGTACCAAGAGCTACATTGTCAGGTATTGTAAAGTTATTTGGTTTTCCATAGTCTGATGTATAATACGAACCATTTCTTACATTATATGGGGATGCCATATATTCACCTGCATCAGAGAAATCTCCGTCGTTATTCCAGTCAACATAAATATAACCCATCATCCAAGAACCATTAAAATCAGGAGCAGTAGTAATAGTTTCGCCACGTTGTACTTCTAATGATTTTGTATTTCTCAAATCATAATATAATGCTGGTCGCCAAGTAGTAGTTTGAATAGTTCCACTTGACAAAGAAGCACCCATACTTCCTGTAAACGAAAGGGATGAAAGTTGTCGGTTAGTGGATGTGCAATTTCCACTAAGTGTACAAGATAATGTAGCAGCACGTACAGCAGTTTCTTGCTCTTCTGGTTCTGGAGTTGGTTCAGGAGTAGTACCGCCTTCACCTGCACCAGCAAGTGGGCTATCCCAAATCACTTTAAAGTCTACACCACGATGAGTAGTTTTCAAAACTTTTGTTTTTGCTGCATCAATTACAGGAGCAACAGGATTATAAGTAATACCTTGTTTTACCAAAGCAACCTCACCAATCAAAATTTCTGTACCAGCATCTACAGCATTGAAACGCATACCCAATTGAGCGATAACTTTATTAGCCATTTCGGCTGTCAAATCTGCCTCCAACACTGTCCAATCAGTTGCACTCATAGTACCCATATTTTGACTCACAGCTGTTGTTTCTGTACCTTCTGCACTCATTGTAAATGCCATTGTAGCCTTCCCTTTCAATGCTTTGTAGCGCACACGGATTTTATAAGTTTCGCCTGTAGCTATAGGAAATTGAGTTTTATACATTTGGATAAAACGGTAGTTACGACCTGTTACTGCATTATCAAATGTCAACTTCAAACAAGAACCGCCAAACCAAGCATCTTCGTAAGTGAAAGCTGCGTGAGTATCGCTAGGAACTTCTGCTGTAGTACGTCCCATATACGATGTTGTAATCCACCAACGCCAAGTTGGCAAGTGGTCTTGCATACCAATGTTATACCATTCGCTATCGAAAGTAGTTTCACCTTCATTATTGAAAAATTTACCTACACCCAAGTTCATATAAGAGATGAATGGGAAATAGTCATTCACTTGCCATGACAATGCACTTTTTGCAGCCACTAATTTTGCTACACCAAAGAAACCTGGATTACCAGTACACAATTCGCTTGTGATAGCAATATCGTTTACAGGATTTTGTGTACCACCTGTAAAAAATTGTTCGCACTTACGCAAGTAACAATTTTGGATAGCTGTTGCCGACGAACCGTCAGCTGTAGAGCCCAACCAAATCATATTTTTGTTGTGAGCACCCCAAATACCTACTGATATATCATAATTGTTCAAAGTAGGCCATGGTGCACTAGAACGACCTTGTTGGTCCATACCTGCATATACATCAAAAGAATTACCACCTTTGTTGATAGCATTATTTACAGATGTTTGCAAATTACCTGCTCCCCAGTTGTAGTTCAAGAAAAATCCGTTTGCATAAGGGAAAAAGTCAGAAAAGTCGGTGCCACCACCGCCACCACCTAAAACATCTGACAATTGATAAAAGTCGAAATGAAGACGATCTCCTAAACCATCATAATTAGCTTTGTTAGCATGACAGTTTTGAAGCAAAGTTTTCATACCCGAACGCAAACTATTCCATTCTTGCTCAGAGTTAAAACCAAGACCATCGATACCATAATAGCGGAACAATTTCATCAATTTATCGTAACCACCATTTATTAAAGCATTATAGTTTTGTCCGTGGCCAAGGTCGGTAGGAGACAAACCAACAGCCCAAGCAGCAGCAGAAACACAAGCTGTGTTTACACCATTTTTATGGCACGCATCGGCAAAAGTACCAGGTTGACGCAAAAATCCTTGTGTCCAGTTACCATAAGTAGTAATGTAGCTCCAGCTACTAAAAGCCTCCGAATTAAACGAATAAGAAGGAAGAGATGTCCAACCTCCATTATCGCTCTCTCCAATAGGAACCCACCATAATAAGCCACGATTTTTACGACGAGTTTTTTGGTCGTCTTGAATAACTTGCGTAGCCTCATTTGTAAAACGCTTTAATGGACGTACACGACCAATAAAGAAGTTTTCATTTTCGGCACCACCCGTAGGTGCTGCTCCCGGAGTCCACGAACTATAATACGTGTACATCCAATCGCCCAAAACATCGTCTTGTGCAATGTAGTTGTCATGCTCTGGTATAGCAAATGCAGGAATTGCAAAAAAGCATACCAATAACAACAAAAAATAACCTTTTCTCATAGTTTAACTTTTTTAAAATTTCTATCTTGCAAAATTAAGAATTTATAAATAATAACAACGCAATAACACTTTATGTTTTATAACATAATTTGAGGTCCCAACTGAATTTTATTAAACAAAAAAGGTAGAGAAAACTCTACCTTCACGTACCCCCGTCGAGAATCGAACTCGAATCTAAAGTTTAGGAAACTTTTGTTCTATCCGTTGAACTACAAGGGCATTCTTTTTACAAAGATACAAACTATTTTATAATGAATTCAAACGTTGTTTTTTCCAAAGGAATCAAATATTGCGGTAATACACTTGGTCCACACGTAGCCGTTCCAACACCCATTTGTTTTGCATCGATATGCACAGTAAACATTTCTTCTGGCAACAATTCATTTAAATGTTTCGCATTGTCAATATTCGCATCCGAATAAGGCAATGCTGAAAACTGAAACGGATTAACTGCTGATATAGTTAAATCAGTTTCTCCATCAGAAAATGTTGCATATCGTACGTCCATTCTATTACCTGTAGCTTGTGGCACAACATAAGAATGGAACATTTCGTCGGGCGTAGTTTTGCATAAGCGAACAAATCCACACTGATTTCTATCTACGTAAGTTTCATATTCTTTTCCCAAATAAGAAATTTGAGAAAATTCATTCGGCATTTGAAACATTAAGCCAACTCGAGATAAAACTTTTACTGACGTATCAGGTGAAAAAACTGTTTTTACAGAAATAGTTGAATCCGAATTAAACAAATAAGAAACGTCCATTTTACCGATTTTCTTATTCTCACCAGAAAAAATTAAAACAGAGGTTTCAATACAATTTTTCTTTACTTTAAAAGAAGTTGCTTTTTGCGATAGATTATCAAATCCACTTGTTTTTGTTTTAGCCACACCACTCCAATCTTTAATATCATTCTCGGTAAATGGTCTATAAAGAGATAATTTTAATGGAGAAGTTAACATCTGCTTCCCATTTTTAACTATTGATTGCAACACGCCTGTTTCCTTGCAAAATGTTGCTGACAACACTCCATTTGTAGCAACATTTTCATCTATTTGCCAATCACAAACCGATGATGCACTTTTCCATTTTTTATTCGTTAAAATAAATTGATCATATGCTACAACGCTTTGTGTGGCTTCGTATGGTTTTGGATTGTTTGGAGTCCAAGTCAAATTCAAAAATAATTCTTTTGAGGAGATAGGAAACGTAGGTGTTGGCAATGAAAAACGAACAACATCGTGGGCAGGACAAGCTATCTGCTTATCGCCTTGAGCAAGGATATTGTTCTTCTCGTCACACAAATTCCAATGCAAAGTAAACGATTTAAGATCAGTAAAATCGTGCCAATTTTTCACTTCAAAAAGCATTTGTTTCTCGTTTAACAAACGAGTTTTTATGTACTGGTAAACTTTTTTTACTTCGTAAAGATGGGGATGTGCCTCACGAACAGCATTTACCAAACCATTACAACAAAAACTATTATCGGAAGGCATATTTTTACCATAATCGCCACCATAAGCCCAATACCATTTCCCACTATCATCTACTTCGGCAAAGGCTTGGTCAACCCAATCCCAAACGCATCCTCCTTGTGCCAATGGTTCCGATTCAAATAATTGCCAATAATCGTTCAACCCACCAACGCTATTACCCATAGCGTGAACATATTCACAAAGAATAAACGGACGATAAACATCTTTTCTCTGCACATAGTTTCGAACATCATTGATTCCACGATACATACGACAATATATATCTGTATTATAATCTTCTTCAGCTCGTTCGTACTGAATAGGACGATTATCGTGTTGTTTCAACCACTTGTATGTTTTTTCGAAATTGATGCCATTACCAGCCTCATTACCCAACGAATAAATAACTACGCTCGGCATATTTTTGGTTTGTTCGTACATACGTTGTGTACGATTCAAGTGCATTGACAGCCAAGAAGAATCTTTTGCTAAAGACTCTGCTTCATATCCCATACCATGCGATTCAATATTAGCCTCATCTATTACATAAAGCCCATATTGATTACACAATTCGTAAAAATAAAATTGCTTTGGATAATGAGCACAACGTACAGTATTGATATTATTTTGTTTCATTAGAATAATATCTTGCAACATCTGTTCTTTGGTTGTTGTACGACCTTGTTGAGTATGATCGTGTGCATTAACTCCTTTTATCAAAATAGGAACACCGTTGATACAAAATTGACGATTTTTTATTTCAGATGTCCGAAAGCCAATACGACAACCTGTTTGTTGCAGAACACCATTTTTCCCCTCTAAACGCAATACCAGTGTATAAAGATTTGGATTTTCGGCACTCCAAGTTTTAATGTTTTTAAGCATTGTAGCAGGTATTTGTATACCAAATTTAGAATCGCCACTTGGAATTAAACGTGAGTTTTCGTAAATAAGTTGTTCGTTATCGTCGTATAAAAGACATCTGAAAGTTGCACTTTTAGTGTCTGTACCAGACACTATTGCTTCAAGAGCAAATATACCATCTTTGTAGTTTTCTTTATTTAATGAGGCAGTTACTTTGTAGTCGGCAATGTGTCTTTTTGGTGTAGCATAAACATAAACATCACGTTCTATACCACTCAAACGCCAAAAATCTTGACACTCCAAATAAGAGCCTGCACTCCAACGGTAAACTTCTACAGCAAGTGTATTCTTCCCAATTTTCACTTTGTCGGTAATGTCCCATTCTGCAGTGGTTTTCGACCCTTGGCTATAACCCAACAACTCACCATTAAGCCAAACATAAAAAAACGAAATAACCCCATCGAATGCCAAAACTATACGCTGACCGCTCCACGATGTAGGAATTTCGAAATCGCGACGATATGAACCAACTTCATTCGTACTGTCTGGCACAAATGGTGGATTACGCTCTCCCTTGAAAGCTTCACCCGCAAATTCGTAAGTTTGATTGACATAAACAGGAACACCATAACCTTGTCGTTCCCAATTTCCTGGGACTGTTATATTGTTCCAATTTCCGACATAAAAATCAGGTCTATAAAAGTTCTTGGGTCGCAATTCAGGATTACGCACCCAATGAAACTTCCATTGACCATTTAAACTTTTGTAATACTTTGATTTTTGAAAAAAACATGCTGAAATATCGTCAGTTTTATCGTATGGGAAAATATATGCGTGAGGTTCTATCTTTCCTTCGCCTATAGCATATTGGCTTTGCCATTCGGGCAATGCAAAAACATTTATTGCCCAACATAATACAACTAACGATAAAAGCTTTTTCATAAAATTATATTTTTTTTTCTACGAATTTTTGATAAAAATTCATCATTACTTTTATAAACTCATTCGGCAATCTCTTCAATACTTCTTTTTTGATATGTTCAGGTACTCCGCCATAAAAAGCTTCTGCAATTCCACCTGTAATAGCTCCCATAGTATCAGCATCACCACCCAATGAAACAGCCAATCGAATAGCACTTTCAAAATCGCTACTTTCCAAGAAAGCAATGATTGATTCGGGGACCGTACCTTGGCAACTTTCATCAAATAAGTAAGTAGGACGAATTTCATCGCAGGTACGGCTAAGATTATAACCGAATATTTGTTCTATATATTTCTTTATTTCTTGTTTGCTTTTTCCTGTACGTGCTAAAAAGATACTTGCAGCTGTAGCTTGTGCTCCTTTGATTCCTTCCGGATGATTATGTGTAATTTCCGCACTTTGTTTAGCAGCTTCCAATGTTTCTTCCAATGTATTGAAAGCCCAACCTACAGGACTGATACGCATAGCAGAACCATTTCCCCAACTATTATAAGGTTTTGGTTCTCTTGCTTTTAGCCAACTATAAAACATTCCTCCATATCCAGCTGCTGGATAACGATTACCATAATCTTGCATAATTTCTAAAAGACTATCTCCTGTAAGCAACCAATCTGCAATTGCTACGGTCATCACAGAATCATCTGTATATCTTGAAGCGTCATAAAATAATCCAAAATCAGTACTTTTACAAGCATGGAATTCATAAAATGACCCAATAACATCTCCTGCTATCGCACCTAACAAAATCTTATCAGACTGAGGTTTTATGTATAATCGTTTTATCGTAAGTTCATCTTTTTCTCCATGATAATGCTTCTCCAAAACTTTTTCAAACAAATCATCTTCTGAAACTTCGTCAAACAAAGTCATGCACGAACGGACTTTCATCGCATCCAAACCACCGAACACTTCTTCTGCTCCCTTATCTAATAGCAGAAAGGCAGAAGTAATCTCCTGTAATCTTTTACCAAGAATCGGATGTTTCAAATATGCTTTTGCTTCTTCAATATCATCTATTCCATAATAATAAGAGTTACCACTCTGTCCCAATCCTTTGAGTTGTGGAAAGATGTACCATATCCAATGCGATAGTTTCTTACCGTTTTTCACTTCTTCCAATGCCATTTCGTAGATTTGTTCTTGTGCATCGACAAATCTTTCCAAAGAAGGGTACAGATCTTCCTGTTCTTTCAGCAGTATATTTTTTGTTTTTTCCTCTTTCTCAAAAGAGTCAAAAATTTCTTTTATACTTTTCATTTAAAGATTTATCTATTAGGCATTACAATTGCCAAAATGATGTAAAGTAATAAACCGGGGAATCCCACAGAAAACAGAGATAAAAAAGATATAGTACACGTACCATGGTTACATCCCAACCCAAATATTCTGCAATACCTGCACAAACGCCAGCAAGCATTTTGTTACTTGATTTTTTTAGTTTTTTATTCATGATTATTTTCTTTTTATCCTACTTGACTACCATTTTTCACTGTGCGACTTGGCTGAATAAGTACCAATTTTCCGTCAGCATCTACTGCCGAAAGAATCATACCTTGACTTTCTACACCTTTAAGTTTACGAGGAGGGAAATTTGCAATAAAGCAAACTTGCATTCCTACCAACTTTTCGGGTTCAGGGTAACTTTGTGCAATTCCCGAAACTATAGTACGACCTCCCATTCCGTCGTCAATTTTGAATTGTAACAATTTGTCGGCTTTTGGCACGCGAGAACATTCCAACACAGTTCCTACGCGAATATCATTTTTGTCAAATTCGTCGATGGTTGTGTTTTCTTTGATAGCTGCAGGTTTGTATTCTGCCACTTCGTTTGCTTTTTTCGTATCTGCTAGTTTCTGCAATTGTGCTTCAATTATTGCATCTTCGATTTTTTCGAAAAGCAATTCTGGCGTTCCAAGTTTTTCTCCTGCAGTCAGTAAATCTATCTGACCAAGATTTGCCCAATTGAACGATTTTAGGTTCAACATTGTACGCAATTTTTGCGAAGAAAATGGCAAAAATGGTTCAAAAGCAATGGCCAAATTAGCCGCAATTTGCAATCCAATGTGCAAAATTGTTGCAGTTCGAGCCATATCTGTTTTAGCCAACTTCCAAGGTTCTGTATCAGCCAAATATTTATTGCCAATTCGAGCCAAATTCATTGCCTCTTTTTGTGCGTCGCGGAATTTGAAGTTATCAAGTAATTGCTCCAATCGTGTTTTTACATCAGCAAATTCAGCCAAAGTTTCTTTGTCGTAATCCGTTAGTTCTCCGAGTTCAGGGACAACGCCTTCAAAGTATTTTTGTGTCAACACCAACGCACGATTTATAAAGTTGCCATAAATAGCAACCAACTCGCTATTGTTACGAGCCTGAAAATCTCGCCAAGTAAAGTCGTTGTCTTTTGTTTCGGGAGCGTTAGCTGTAAGTACGTAACGCAACGTATCTTGTTTTTCAGGGAAATCAACCAAATATTCGTTCAACCAAACAGCCCAGTTTCTCGATGTAGAAATTTTATCTCCTTCAAGGTTCAAAAACTCGTTGCTAGGTACATTGTCGGGCAAAATATAACTGCCGTCGGCTTTCAGCATCGAAGGGAAAACAATGCAATGGAAAACGATATTGTCTTTCCCAATGAAATGAATAAGGCGAGTTTCATCGTCTTTCCACCATGTTTCCCAATTTCCAAATTTTTCAGGTTGAGCATCGCAAAGCTCTTTCGTGTTGCTAATGTAACCGATTGGTGCGTCGAACCAAACGTAAAGAACTTTTCCTTCAGCACCTTCTACTGGCACAGGAATTCCCCAATCCAAATCGCGACTTACGGCACGAGGTTGCAAACCAAGGTCGAGCCAACTTTTGCATTGTCCATAAACGTTTGAACGCCATTCTTTGTGATTTTCAAGAATCCACTCACGCAACCAACCCTCGTGTTTGTCGAGCGGTAAATACCAGTGTTTTGTTTCTCGCAAAACTGGTTTGCTTCCACTGATTGCCGATTTTGGATTTATCAAGTCAAGTGGAGAAAGTGAGGTTCCACATTTTTCACATTGGTCGCCATAAGCACCATCGGCATGGCAATGTGGGCATTCGCCTGTAATGTAGCGATCGGCAAGAAATTGACGAGCTTCTTCGTCGTAATATTGTTCCGACGTTTTTTCGATAAATTCGCCTTTTTCGTATAATTTTCTAAAGAAATCCGATGCAAGTTGGTGATGTGTTTTTGAAGTAGTTCGAGAATAAACATCAAACGAAATTCCAAATCCTTCGAACGATTTCTTAATCAACGAATGATAGCGGTCAACTACATCTTGAGAGGTAATTCCCTCTTTTTTTGCACGAATAGTGATGGGCACTCCATGCTCATCGCTACCACCAACAAACAAAACTTCCTCACCTTTCAAACGTAAATAACGCACATAAATATCGGCTGGAACATACACACCTGCCAAGTGTCCAATATGTACAGGACCATTGGCATAAGGCAACGCCGAAGTAACAAGTGTTCTCTTAAATGACATAATCAAAATTTTTATTCATTAAATGTTGGAAGTGAAGAATATTCTGTAGAATAACGTAAATTTTGCTCAACGTAATTCTCTGAATAATCTATTTTCAAATCAACAAAATTTCCATTTTTATCAAAAATTGGTTTATAAATAGGATTTACAAAACCTTTATAAGGCGCAATATTTAAACCTGCATAACGATCCAATATTTGCTTGTGAAGAACAGGATCAAGTTTTACTGCATAACGCTCTACTATGTCGTGTGCAGCTTGAAAATCACCAGTAGATTTTATTCTTTGTATTTCTGCAAGTAAGTCACTAAAATATGCTTGTACTTTTTTATAATCATTTATAACAACATAGGTTTTACCATCTCGTTCTCGTAATTCAACAGCATTGTCGCTTTTGGCTTTTTCAAACACCCAGCGAGTAATTAATTGACGATTACGCATATGAGATTCTTCGATATTTTTACCTAACTCAATTCTCACTTGTTGTGTCATCAAGCCATTCATAAAATACTTGTAATACTGAGCTTTATACGCTTCCTTGTCGGGCAATAAACCTAATTTAACCATGATTGGATCGGCCATAAAATAAAGCCCAAATAAATCAGCACGTGTCTCTTCTATCGTTGCTCCATATGCCTTCAAAGCATCTGGGTCAACCCCAGGGAGCAACTTACCAGAACCATGTCCAAGACATTCATGCAAATCTGTATGTAAATTATCTGTTAAGAAACCATATTTACTCATTAAGTCTATTTCTACCTGACTCCAAGCAAATTCTTCAGCGAAACCATTTCCATGAGCAGCCATATCGTAAGCTGATGTAATATTTTCAATTGTTACTGATTTTGAGCCATGCATAGCTCGTATCCAATTAGCATTAGGCAAATTTATTCCAATTGGAGTCGTTGGGTAACAATCTCCTGCAAGAATAGCTGCCGTAATTACTTTTGCTGTAACCCCTTTTACCGTCTCTTTCTTAAATTCCTTCGCAATTGGCGAATTGTCTTCAAACCATTGTGCATTCGAGCTAATTACTTCTGTGCGTTTTGTGGCTTCTACATTTTTAAAATTAACTATCGATTCCCAACTTGCTTTCATTCCCAAAGGATCACCATAAGTTTCTATAAAACCATTTACAAAATCGATATGAGAAGTAGTATCGTTAACCCAAGCAATAGAGAAATCGTCGAATGTACGCAAATCACCAGTTTGGTAATATTCAATTAATCTTCCTATTACCTCCTTTTGTTGCTCATTTTCTGCAACTGAATATGCTTTTTCGAGCCAAAAAACAATTTTTTCTATTGCAGCAGTATAAAGCCCGCCTACCTTATAAGTTTTCTCAACCAAAACACCATTTTCCTTTACCAGCTTTGTATTCAATCCGTATGATATAGGCATTGGGTCATTGACACTTTTTTGAGCATTATAAAATTGTTCTGCCTCCGCCTGCGAAACACCTTCATAATAATTACATGCCGATGCTTGTAGCAAATCTACTCCAGAATCTTGTACTATACGACGAGACGCTATTTCAGGATTAAATATTACAGGAATTAAATAATCTAAAATTTCTTGGGACGACATTCCTATTTTCTCAAGAGAAGCAGAAGGCAAAAGTTTTACCTCGTTCTCAAAAAAATCACTCGAAAAATTAGGAATAAATTTATCATTACCATAATGATGATGAATTCCATTCGACACCCAAACACGTTTCAAATAAACTTCAAAAGCAATAAAATCGGAAGATGTTTTATCACCTTTGTAATTTTCGTAAATAGCCTCTAAAGTTCTACGAACAAGCAAATTATACTTTCCATTTTGATCGTAAAGAATATCGCGACCATGCAACGCAGCCTCTGTTAGATAATACACCAATTCCTTCTGTTTAATAGTTAGATTTTCTAATTCTGGCACTTGATAACGCAAAATTTGCATATCAGCAAAACTATCTACCACATAATTAAACTCTTCTTTTTGCTCTTTGCTTGTACAAGCAAACGTTAATAAAGACATCATCAAAATAAAAATTACTTTTTTCATTAGCTATTCAATTATTTTCTACTTCAACATCTTGTTGAAAAATCCATTTCTTTTTTATTGATTTCTTTTTGTATGCATCATAAGACGAATCTGGTGCATAATATCGATAATCACCAACAAATCCCATGTTTATAGGTGCCAAATGATCAAATACAAAACGATGTTTTTTTGCCTCATAAAGCAATGTCATCGAAACTTCGTTGTTATATTGAAATACGACACGAGAAAGGTATTCGTTTTTCAAAACCTCGAATATTGGCAATCCAAATCGAACCTCACCTTTATCAAACCAAAGTACATCGATTAACTTCATCGTTAAGTTCGGGTTGTTTTGCGACCAACCAAGTAAAATATACGCTTTCCCTTGTTTCGAATTAAAAGGAAATATGTCAAAATACAATGCTCCGTACCAATTTGCTGTATTTATTGCCTGATTATCCGATGGTACATAAGCAGTTTTTTGAGAAGCCAAAGGATAAACTTCCATTGTTTTGCCCTTTCGTTGAACAATTCCATTAAACACCAACTGATCTTTTCCAACAAGATAGCACCAAGAATAAACAGCAACACGTTTATCCAAAGAAACTATCTTCTTCAAACCTCCCGTGTTTTTAAAATCATAATCTAACGAAATATTTCTTTGCAAGAGATCCGAAAAAATTATATATATCGAATCGTTTATACGAGTTTGAGTTTCCGCAATAGTATCTTTTTTAAGTCGAGAAAAAAGTTTATTCAACTGAAACTCACATTCCGAAAACGAACGCTGTTGTGCTTGTGATGCAAAAAAGAAAAACAAACAACAAAATATACCAACATTTTTCAGTCGTTGCGACATATACTAAAAATTAAAAAACATTGTTTTGCCAAAACTCCCAAAAGCCTGACAAAGCAATGTTTATCAAAAAAAGGAGGTTAATCAATTTTCATATTATGATAAACGTTTTGAACATCTTCATCCTCTTCTATACGTTCAACTAGTTTATCAATTGTAGCACGTTGTTCCTCATTCAATTCTTTTACATCATTAGGAATTCGTGTCAATTCCGAACCTTTTATTTCAATACCTTTCTCTTCAAGAACTTTTTGTATTTGATTAAAAGATTTTGGATCACCATAGATTGTTATTCCTTCTTCGTCTTCATCATACTCATCTTCAACACCATAATCTATTAAGTCTAATATCAATTCGTCCATATCAAGACCTTCTGCACTGATAGTAAACGTTGCTTTACGAGTAAAAATAAAATCGAGACTACCAGAAGTTCCCAACGACCCTCCAAATTTATTGAAATAACTACGTACGTTACCAACTGTTCTTGTTGTATTATCAGTTGCTGTTTCTACATATATAGCTATACCAAAAGGACCATAACCTTCATAATTCATTTCTTTATAGTCTTTTTGGTCTTTTCCCATTGCATTTTTTATAGCACGCTCAATATTGTCTTTAGGCATATTTTCACGTTTTGCATTGGCTATAATTGCACGCAAGTGAGGGTTGTTTTCAGGATCCGGTCCTCCAGCTTTTACCGCAATGGCTATTTGTTTTCCAATACGTGTAAAAGTACGAGCCATATTACCCCATCTTTTTAATTTTGTTGCTTTACGATATTCAAATGCTCTTCCCATTTTTTTATAATTTTATTAAAGATGCAAAAATAAAAAATTATTTTCAGCTTTAAAATACTTAACTAATAACACTTATTTACACACAAAAAATATATACCTTTGTTTCAAATTGATTTATTAACCTTTTACAAACATTTTTTTATGAAAAGAACAGTAAAAATTTTCGCAGTTGCTATTGTTGCCCTTATTGGCTTTGCAACAGTAAGTTACGCACAACCTCGTGCAGTAGGTCTTAATTTAGGATATGGTGCCAGCATATCTTATCAACACAATTTAGGAGAGGCAAACTTTTTAGATATAGCTGTTGATCTTCCTAACTTTTCTGGTATCGGTGCTCATGTTACTTACGATTGGGTAGATCCTTTTGGCACGAAAGTACCTTGGAATAACAAAGGCTCTTGGAATTGGTATCTTGGCGTAGGTGCTGCAGGTGGTTTCTACAATTTATTTGCAGATCTAAGTCAATACAAAGGTGGTTATGTAGGTGTTGCCGGTCACGTGGGTATTGCTTACGACTTTTGGTTTCCACTTCAACTTTCTTTTGATTGGCGTCCAAATTTTGGTGTAGGTTTTTGGGATGAAGGTGCAAACTTTAATATGGGAGGACTTTACAACGGTATCACCCTAGGCGTTCGCTATAGATTCTAAACAACTTTAATTTTACAAAAAAAGCCACTTTACAGTGGCTTTTTTTATTATTCTATTTTCGACAAAACATCTTGAACAACCAAACTTGCTAAAGTAAATCCAAAAACGGCAGTAGCATACACCAATGTTCCATTTGCTTTTTCGCCAGTAGATTTCCCCTTATTTTTTAGGACCTCATCGCTATATACACACTTAAATTTCCGTTTCGGGAATTGTTTATTTTGTTTAAATCGACGACGCAAAGCTGCTGCTAAAGGACATCCTTTTACTTTCCAAAATTCTGTTACAGATATTCGTTTCAAATCGGATTTCAACGCAGCTCCCATCGATGAGAAAAGCGTTGCTTTGCTTTCGCAAGCTCGTAAAATAAGCAATGCTTTATCTTTTAGGCTATCAATAGCATCAACAACATAATCGTAGTCGTCAAATACAAAATCATCGGCACTTTCTTCACAATAAAATCGTTGTATTGCATTGATTTGAACATAAGGATTTATTTCAAGCAAACGATTTTTTAAAACCTCCACTTTAGGCATTCCAATAGTTTTTGTAGTAGCTACCAATTGTCTATTAATATTTGAGGTTGCAACACAATCCGAATCAACAATTGTAATCTTACCAATTCCTGAACGTACCAAACTTTCGGCACACCATCCACCTACGCCTCCTACTCCAAACACAATAACATGCTTACCTTGCAAAGCAGCCATAGCTGTTTTACCTAAAAGCAACTCTGTTCGCTCAAAATAATTCTTATCACTCATAAATGCTTTTATTTATCACCTATCGAAAATGATAGAGGAATATATTTAGGTGCTGTTACATCTCGGTTTAGCACTTTAATAGTTGGTTTTACATTCAATTTTAAACTGCTCGGAGTAGAACCTATGCCAAGTAAATTTTTGGCCAATTTTAATATTGCTTCCGAATTTTCTTGAGCAATTATTTTTCGCAAATCAATATTTATGTTTACAGGCAAAACGTTAGTTGTATGCGGTGCCACAGAGAATGGTTGCGAAATTTCTCCTTCAGTTATTCGAATACTATCAACATCAAGCTGATAAGCCATTCGTTCAAAACCTGCTTGTACATTATTTGGGTTTTCGACAGATAAATTCAACGTCATACTCAAAGAGATAGACGAAGAAGCATTATTTATCAAATCTACTATTTTCAATAATGTGAAAGCAGAAATTTCTTCAGACGCACTTATACCAGAAACGACAATATTATCTATAGAGTGATAAGTATAATTACAATCCTTCATCGCCATTGCCTGACTCGCCATATTTTTTAAAGCACTACACGACGACAAACAAAAAGTAAGAAACAAATAAAAAGCAAAAATCTTAAACTTCTTCATAACTAATATAACTAAAACAAAAAGACTACGAAACTCACACGAATTCCGTAGTCATGTTATTTTATCAATAGAATTTTATAAAATTCCTGTTTCGTACAAAATGTTGTTTGTTTTGCGAACAGCGTCTTCGCTTGCAGCGAGTTTTGCTTTTTCGTCGTCGTTCAAATCTAATTCCACGATACGTTCGATACCATCTTTTCCAATGATTACAGGAACTCCGATTGTAATATCTTTCATTCCGTATTCGCCATCAAGATAAGTAGCACAAACAATCATTTTCTTTTGATCTTTGATGATAGATTCTACCAAGAACGAAGCCGCAGCTCCAGGAGCCATCCAAGCAGAAGTTCCCAACAAACCAGTTAGGGTAGCACCGCCAACCATTGTGTTTTTCACCACTTCATCCAATTTTTCTGCCGAAAGCAATTTGGTTACAGGCACACCTTTGTATGTTGCCAAACTTGCAAGAGGAATCATTGTTGTATCGCCATGTCCACCAATTACAAGACCTTCCACTTCGTTTGCATTGCAACCTAAAGCTTGGCTCAAGAAATATTTGAAACGTGAGCTATCCAAAGCACCACCCATACCAATAACTCGGTTACGAGGCAAACCTAATGTTTTCAATGACAAATAAGCCATTGGGTCCATTGGGTTAGACACAATCACCAAAATAGTGTTTGGAGAGTATTTCAAGATATTTTGAGCAACAGATTTAACGATACCTGCATTTACACCGATGAGTTCTTCGCGAGTCATTCCTGGTTTACGAGGAAGACCAGAAGTAATAACAACAACGTCAGAATCTGCTGTTTGCGAATAATCGTTAGTTACGCCTTTTACTACTGTATCAAAACCCATCAATTGAGCAGTTTGCATGATATCCATTGCCTTACCTTCTGCAAGTCCTTCTTTGATATCAATCAAAACTACTTCATTTGCTACTTCATTTACAGCTAAAACATTGGCACAGGTTGCACCTACATTTCCTGCACCTACTACGGTTACTTTTGACATAATTTTACTTATTTAAAACTTTAATTACAAAAGACAAAAATACAACAATCTTCTTGTTTTAAAGAAATTTTTCCATAATTATTTTTATAAAAATCAAAAAACAGTTTCTTTTTTATCTTTGCGAAATAAAAAATGCGATATGAAAATTTTTAAATTTGGTGGAGCTTCAGTAAAGTCGGCTGATGCTATAAAAAATGTTGGAGAAATTATTCGTACAGAAACAGCACCTCTTATTATTGTTGTTTCTGCGATGGGTAAAATGACAAATAAATTAGAAGATGTTTGTAACGATTATTTTTACAAAAAAGGCAATGCTTCTTCACACATCAACGATATTCGTTCGTTTCATTTTGAAATTATCGAAAACCTTTTTGACAAAAACACAGATACAATAAAAAACGAGATTGAAAAATTATTATCCGAGTTAGAAGGAATTACAAAATCAGAGCCATCCGATTATTACGATTTTGAATATGATCGCATCGTATCTTTTGGTGAGAGAATATCAACAGCTATTGTTTCAGAATACCTAAAGAGCAATTCTTTGGACAACATTTTGATCGACATTCGCGATGCATTGAAAACTGACAACAACTTCCGCGATGCTAATATCGATATGGAATTATCAGAAAAGTTTTGCAAGAAAAAATTCAATTTTGATAATACTCAACGTTATATTACTCAAGGTTTTATTGCTGGTACTATAACCAAACAAACCACAACTCTTGGCAGAGAAGGATCAGACTATACTGCAGCAATACTCGCAAATTTGCTAAACGCCCAAAGCGTTACAATATGGAAAGATGTCCCTGGCGTCATGAATGCCGATCCAAAACTATTTGCAGACGCCGAAATAATGCCTCGAATTTCTTATAAAGAAGCCGTAGAACTTTCGCATTGCGGTGCTCAAATAATCCACCCAAAAACCATTAAGCCCTTGCAAAACAAAAATATTCCTTTGCTGGTAAAATCGTTTATTGCACCACAAGAAGCAGGAAGCATCATCCTTCAAATGAACGAAAAAATTGTAATGCCACCTGTGTATATTATCAAAAAAAATCAGTTACTACTAACACTTACACCTCGCGACTTTTCGTTTGTTGCTGAAGAAAAACTCAGCCATATTTTTGCTGTTTTAGCAAAATACCGACTTAAACTTCATCTTATACAACAATCAGCTATTAATTTTACTTTTCTTATTGATTATAACGACCAAACTTTCAAAAGTTTTATTGATGAGCTACAAAAAACTTTTGAGGTGTTGTACAACAAAAATGTAACCTTATTAACCATTAGACATTACAACGATAATATTATCAAAAACTTAACCAACGAGAAACATATTTTAGTAGAACAACGCTCGCGACTAACTGCTCGATTTGTATTAAACGAAAACTAAACATTACTCCTTATGAAAAAATTTTTCTTTCTAACCACACTAATTTTTATGATTAGCTGTACACAACAAACTCCAAACAAAAAAATGGGAAACATTTCTGAAAAAACCATCGCTTCAACTATCGAAAAAATACAAAATGCTACCACAGATTTCGATTCTAAAATAATAGAGAAAGGCATACGCCATGCAAGTAAATTTTGGTTAGAAAGCGATGGTACTGAAGTCGATTTTGAAAATTTTTGTATTGACAATTTCGCAAAAACAACACAAGAGAAAGTTGTACTTTTCGAAAAAATACAACGCAATTTAGAAATCCTTTATGGCAATTATAACACCATCAACTTACAATTAAAAGAGCCCTTGCATTTAGCAAAATACGAGCTTACAAATATCGATGAACAGTTTGGTGCCTTTGACCCCTACGCTCATTTTTCCGATGATATGTTTCAATCAAAAATTGCTTTCATCGTATTGCTAAATTTCCCTTTTTATACTTTAGAAGAAAAAAATGAATTAGGTAAATATTGGGATCGTCAAGAATGGGCTTACGCACGTTTAGGCGATATATTCAATTCTCGAATACCGGCACACATCAATCAGCAAATAGCAACAAATGCTACTATTTCAGAAAATTATATTTCTAATTACAACATCGTAATGGGTAACCTTCGTAATGAAAACAACGAACAACTTTTTTCTGATGACATGTTTCTTATTACTCACTGGGGACTTCGTGATGAATTGAAATCGAATTACGCCAATGCTGATGGGAAAGGACTCGAAAAACAACGTATGGTTTATAATGTAATGAAACACATTGTAAACCAAACCATTCCTCAAGAAGTAATAAACAACCAAGAATATATTTGGTACCCAACAACGAACAAAGTACTAAAAAATGGGCAACAAATAGACTATACAGCAGAACCAGATACACGTTATGAAATGTTTTACAACAATTGCAAATCTCTAATGGATGCCGACATCTATTGCCCTACTTATTCAACCTACATACAACGAGCTTTTGAGCAAGCAATGGAGATTTCAGATAAAGAAATCGAAAATATGTTTACAAATTTTATTGGTTCGGATGAAGTAAAAAATGTTGCTCAAATTATAGAAAAACGTCTCGGGAGAAAACTAGAACCATTCGACATTTGGTACGATGGATTTAAAAGCAGAAGTTCTATCAACGAAGATGACCTAAGCAAAAAAACGAAAGCTATGTACCCAAATACACAAGCTTTCGAAGAAAATCTTCCTCAATTGCTAGAAAAAATTGGTTTTTCGAGCGATTCTGCCCAAAATATTTGTAAAAAAATCACTGTTGATGCATCACGAGGAGCCGGACATGCTTGGGGTGCTCAAATGCGTTCCGACAAAGCACATCTACGCACACGTGTTGCCGAAAACGGAATGGATTATAAAGGATACAATATAGCCATTCATGAATTTGGACATAATGTAGAACAAACCATTTCGTTAAATTATGTCGACAATTATGTAATGAATGGTATACCTAGCACTGCTTTTACAGAAGCATTAGCATTTATTTTTCAAGTTCGTGATTTAGAATTCCTAGACATAACATCTAATAAAAACACCGATAATAACGCATTAGAAACTTTAGATAATTTCTGGGGATGTTATGAAATCATGGGTGTTTCGTTAGTAGATTTATACACTTGGCGATGGTTGTATCAAAACCCTAATGCAACAGTTAAAGAATTAAAAGAAAATGTTTTACACAACGCTAAAATAGTTTGGAATCGTTTTTATGCACCTATTTTAGGTGAAAAAGATTCACCTATACTCGCAATCTATTCGCACATGATTGAAATTCCACTTTATTTACCCAATTATCCTTTTGGACATTTAGTTCAATTTCAACTAGAAAACTTTTTAAGAGATAAAAATATTGGCGAAGAAATTCTTCGCATCTACCCAGCAGGGCGATTGACTCCTAATATTTGGATGCAAAATGCTGTTGGACATAATGTAAGCATACAGCCAATGCTTGAAGCAACCAATCAAGCTGTCAACATTTTAAAAAATTAAATTACTGAAAAAAATCTTTAATTATTCAGAATAAAAAAATTACTTTTGCAGTTTAAATGTATTGTGCAAAATATTTTTACTTCATAAAAGATACAATTATTTATCAATCAGGTAATTATGACAAACGTTATTAAAATTAAACGTGGACTTAACATTGACATTGCAGGTGCTCCAGCTCCAGTTTTGGCAAGTATGAACCAATCTACATTGGTTGCTATCAGTCCTGACGATTTTAATGGTATTGTTCCTAAAGTGCTTGTGAAAGAAGGGGAAAAGGTAAAAGCCGGAACTCCTATCTTTTTAGACAAAAAACATCCGGAACTTAAAATCGTTGCTCCCGTAAGTGGTACTATTGAAGAAGTTGCTCGTGGCGAACGCAGAAAATTGCTTTACATCTCTATTCGTCGCGATGTGGTAGTTGATTACGAAAATTTTGAAAAACTAAATCTTGAAGCAAGTCGTGAGGAATTGCACAAAGCAATTCTTAATGTTGGTTTTGGAGCTTTTATCAAACAACATCCTTACGATGTTGTGGCAAATCCTGATTTTGCCCCAAAAGCAATTTTTGTTTCTGGTTTTGACTCTGCTCCACTAGCTCCAGATAGCAATTTCGTAGTTAAAGGACAAGGAAGCGAGTTGCAAGCTGGATTGAAGTTGTTAGCAAAACTTACTGACGGAAAAGTTTATTTTTCAATTGCAAAAAATGCAGCTCCTGAACTTAAAATGATGCAAGGAGTTGAAATCAACGTTTTCGATGGAGCGCATCCTGCAGGAAATGTTGGTGTTCAAATCAACAAACTTAACCCAATCAATAAGGGCGAAGTGGTTTGGACAATGAATTTGCAAGATGTTATCGCTTTGGGTCGATTTGTAAACAAAGGTATTGTTGACTTTACAAAATTTGTGGCTTTGACAGGTCCAGAAGTTTACTCTCCTTGTTATTTCAAAACTATTGTTGGAACAAACATTCAACCAATGGTTGCAGGTAATGTTTACAAAGAAAACAAATTGCGTTACATCAGCGGAAATGTGCTTTCAGGAACTAAAGTTTGCGAAAATGGTTATTTGCGTGCATTCGACTCGCAAATCACTGTTATTCAAGAAGGCGACGAAGCAGACGAATTGATTGGTTGGCTTACTCCACGCTTCAATAAATTCAGTGCAAGCTTGAGTTATCCTTGGCAACGTTTTGCAAAATTCTGCAAATGCAAATTCGACTTTGATGCTCGTGTGTTGGGTGGTCGTCGTGCAATTATTATGAGTGGCGAATACGACAAGGTTTTCCCTATGGACATTATGCCCGAACAACTTATCAAAGCAATGATTGCAAAAAATTTGGAACAAATGGAAGCTCTTGGAGCTTACGAGGTTGCTCCTGAAGACTTTGCTCTTTGCGAATTTGTTTGTACTTCTAAAATGGAACTACAAAGCATTGTTCGCGAAGCTTTGGATTATATGAGAAAAGAACTTGAATAATTGGTCAGAAAAATTGTTTAGATATGAAATTTATAAAAAATATTGTAGATAAAATTAAGCCTACTTTCAGTGAAGGAGGAAAGTTGGTTGCGTTTCATTCGCTATTCGATGCAATAGAAACATTTTTATTTGTACCAAACGAAACTGCAAAAAACGGAACTCACATTCACGACGCTATCGATACAAAACGTTCGATGTTCACTGTTGTGGTAGCTTTGTTGCCAGCAATGCTTTTCGGTATGTGGAACGTAGGTTACCAACATTTCGTAGCAATTGGTCAAGAAGTTAGCTTCTTCGAAGAGTTTGCATTTGGTCTTTTGTCAGTATTGCCAACTCTTTTGGTAGCTTATGTAGTTGGTTTGGGTATCGAAATTATTGTTGCACAAGTTAAAAAAGAAGAGGTTGCAGAAGGTTTCTTTGTAACAGGATTTTTGATTCCTATGATTGTGCCTGTTGACACTCCACTTTGGATGACAGCTGCTGCAACTGCTTTTGCTGTAATTTTCGCAAAAGAGGTTTTCGGTGGAACAGGTTACAACATTTTCAACGTAGCACTCATCACTCGTGCATTTTTGTTCTTTGCTTATCCTACAGCAATGAGTGGCGACCAAGTTTGGGTACGTACTCGCGATGCATTTTGGTGGGGAGCAGGTAGCCCTGTTGATGGTTTTTCTGGAGCAACTCCTCTTGGACAATTGGCAACTGCTACTGAAGCTACTCCTGCATTTAGCGACACGCTAGGACAAGCAGCAAACTTCTGGGATGCATTTATCGGTTGGATTCCAGGTTCTGTGGGTGAAACTTCTACTTTGGCAATTCTTCTTGGTGGAGCATTGTTGATTGCTACTGGCGTTGCAAGCTGGAAAATTATGCTTTCAGTTTTCGCAGGTGGTGCTTTCACTGCTTTATTGTTCAACGCATTTGGGCCTGAAAGTGCTATTGCTAACTTGCCTTGGTACGAACACTTGGTGTTAGGTGGTTTTGCTTTCGGTGCTGTGTTTATGGCTACTGACCCTGTAACAGCAGCTCGCACAGAAGTAGGTAAATGGATTTACGGATTCTTGATTGGTGTTGTAGCAATTGTAGTTCGCGTGCTTAACCCTGGTTATCCAGAAGGTATGATGCTTGCTATCTTGTTGATGAACATCTTTGGTTGCTTCATCGACTGGTGTGTAGTTCAAAACAATATCAAAAAACGTATTAAACGTGTTAAACAAATAAAATAAGGAAAAGATATGGCTACAAAAAAATATAAATGCAAAGTTTGTGGATACGTTCATGAGGGAGCAAATCCTCCTGAAAAATGTCCAGTTTGCGGGGTTCCAGCTTCTGAATTTGAATTGATTTCTGAAGAAAAACCAGCAAAAAAAGGTTTTGACAAAAATGGTAATGCGTACATTATGATTTACACAACAATCATTGTTGTAATCGTTGCGTTGCTATTGTCTATCACTTCTGGAGCATTGAAGGAACGTCAAGCAGCAAATATCGAATTGGACAAAAAGAAACAAATTCTATCGTCGTTGCCTGCTATTGATGTAGCAAACGTAAATGCTGAAGAATGTTTCTCTGCAACAATCAGTAGTATTATTGTTTTGAACAATGCAGGAGAGGTAACAAAAGAACTTAATCCTGTGAAAGATTTCAACTACATTGCACAAGATGGCGAAGTGTTGATTTATAAAGCAGAAGTAGATGGCGCAACAAAATGGATTATTCCACTAGATGGAAAAGGTCTTTGGGGTGCTATTTGGGGTTACATAGCTTTGAATGATGACAAAAACACAGTATATGGTGTGTTCTTCAATCATGCGGGCGAAACTCCAGGTTTGGGTGCAAACATCACTACAGAAGCATTCTGCTCTCAGTTCGAAGGCAAGCACATTATGAATGAAGGCGAGTTTGTATCAATTGCTGTGATGAAGGTTGGACAAAACGCTGTAGGTCAAGAGCAAGTTGATGCTATTTCTGGTGGTACTATTACAAGCAAAGGTGTAGAAGATATGCTTAAAGAAAGCATTAGCAAATACACTCAATTTTTGAAAGCTATCGACTGCCAAGAATCTGCAGAAGAAGCAATAAGTGAAACAAATGACGTAGAGGAGGAATAAAAAATGAATGCAAAATTAAAAGATATATTTTTAGGCCCTTTGAACTCGAACAATCCAGTTGTGGTTCAGGTGTTGGGTATCTGTTCGGCTTTGGCTGTGACGGTAGAATTGAAGCCAGCTTTGGTAATGGGACTCTCTGTTACCATTATCGTAGCTCTTGCAAACGTGATTATTTCGCTCATTCGCAACACTATTCCAAACAGCGTGCGTATCATCGTTCAGTTGGTTGTGGTGGCTGCGGTGGTTACTGTGGTTAGCGAGGTGCTTAAAGCTTTTGCCTACGACGTAAGCGTGCAACTTTCAGTTTACATTGGTCTTATCATTACCAACTGTATTCTTATGGGACGCCTCGAAGCATTTGCTATGAGCAACAAACCTTGGGATTCGTTCCTTGATGGTTTGGGCAATGGTTTTGGTTATGCTTGGATTTTGATTGTTGTAGCATTTTTCCGCGAATTGCTAGGTAGTGGTAAGCTTCTTGGTTTCCAAGTAATTCCTGAAAGTTTCTACCAAGCAGGTTATATCAACAACGGATTGATGATGATGCCTTCTATGGCGCTTATTTTAGTGGCTTGTATTATTTGGGTGCATCGTTCTATCAAGAAAGATTTGCAAGACAAATAAGAAATTTAAGAAAAACAATTTTTGAACACATAAAATAAATAAATATGGAACACGCTTTAAGTTTATTTGTACGTTCGATTTTTGCCGATAATATGATTTTTGCATTCTTCCTTGGAATGTGTTCTTACTTGGCAGTATCGAAAAATGTGAAAACTTCGCTTGGACTTGGTGTTGCAGTTACTTTTGTATTGCTCATCACGCTTCCGGTGAACTATCTGCTTGAAACCAAAGTGTTGAGCAAAGGTGCATTGGCTTGGTTAGACGAAAGCTTTGCAACGCTCGATTTAAGTTATTTGAGTTTTATTCTTTTCATCGCCGTTATTGCTGCTATTGTGCAGTTGGTGGAAATGATTGTTGAAAAATTCTCGCCTTCGCTTTACGCTTCGTTGGGTATTTTCTTGCCACTTATTGCCGTAAACTGTGCCATCATGGGTGGAGCTTTGTTTATGCAACAACGTGTAGGTTTGCCTGCTACTGACCCTAAAGCTCTTACCTCGATGCTCGATGTTGTGGCTTATGCTTTGGGTTCGGGTATTGGTTGGTTACTTGCTATTGTTGGTTTGGCAGCTATCCGCGAAAAAATGCAATATAGCAACGTACCTGCTCCTCTCCGTGGACTTGGTATTACGTTTATCATTGTAGGTCTTATGGCAATGGCTTTCCTTTGCTTCTCTGGTTTAGATATTTAAAAAATTTTCGATATGATATTAGCAATTGAAATGACAGCAATATTGACCAGTTTGGTCATATTCCTTTTGGTGATTATCCTTTTGGTGATTGTTTTGCTTATTGCCAAACGCTACCTAGTGGCTTCGGGCGATGTAAAAATCACTATGAATGGCGAAAAAGAGATTACGCTTCCTGCTGGAGGTTCGCTACTTAATTCTATGGCTAATGCAGGAGTTTTTCTTCCATCGGCTTGTGGTGGAAAAGGTTCTTGCGGACAATGCAAATGCCAAGTAGAAGAGGGCGGTGGCGAAATTCTTCCTACCGAAGCCGTACACTTCACTCGCAAGCAAGTGAAAGAAAATTGGCGTCTTGGCTGCCAAGTAAAGGTAAAAGGCGATATGAGCATTCGTGTTGACGAAAGCGTACTTGGCGTAAAAGAATGGGAATGCGAGGTTATTGGCAACCGCAACGTGGCTTCGTTCATCAAAGAATTCAAGGTGAAACTTCCTGCTGGCGAACACATGGACTTTATTCCTGGTTCGTATGCACAAATCAAGATCCCTGCTTTCGAATTGAGCTACAACGATTTCGACCGCGATTTGATTGGCGAACTTTATGTGCCAACATGGGAAAAATTCGGCATGTTCGATCTCAAGTGTGTGAACACCGAGCCAACCATTCGTGCGTACTCTATGGCCAACTATCCTGACGAAGGCGATATTATTACACTTACAGTGCGTATTGCAACTCCTCCATTCAAACCAAAAGACCAAGGTCCTGGATTTATGGATGTGAACCCTGGTATCGCTTCTTCGTACATATTTAATTTGAAACCGGGAGATAAAGTAATTATGTCGGGTCCTTATGGCGACTTCCACCCAGAATTCGACTCCAAACGCGAAATGATTTGGGTTGGTGGTGGTGCCGGTATGGCTCCTTTGCGTGCACAAATTATGCACATGCTCAAAACGCTTCACACACGCGATCGTGAAATGCACTACTTCTACGGTGCTCGTGGTATCGACGAAGTGTTCTTCATGGAAGACTTCTTGGAATTGGAAAAAGAATATCCAAACTTCCACTTCCACTTGGCACTCGACTTCCCCGACCCAAAAGCCGACAAACTTGGCGTACGTTACTCTCCAGGCTTTATTGCAAATGTGCTTGGCGACACTTACCTCAAGCAACACGAAGAACCAGAAGATATCGAATACTACTTGTGTGGACCTCCAATGATGGCAAAAACCGTTTTGGACCTTCTCCACAGTCTTGGTGTAGAAGACGATATGATTCGATTCGACAACTTCGGTGGATAAAACAAAAAACCTCGCTCCTTAAAAAAGCGAGGTTTTTTATTATCTTTGCGACACTAAAAAAATGAACTTTAGCGTTTATTCTCTTTCAGACAAAATCTAGCAAATTTTTATAACAAGAGAATGAGCCGCCAATGTTCACGCCTTGGCGTGAATTGTTATGTGCTTATTTTCGTTAAGGGTTTTGCTAGAGCCTGTCTGGGATTATGAGTAACAAAGCGATTTGCGCTTTTTGTTGCTCTATAAACCAAAAAAGGTATGCAAGAGCACGAAATTCATATCGGAAAAATTGTCCACCAAGAACTAAAAACACAAAGAAGAAGTGTGGCTTGGCTGGCAGAACAGTTGCATACCGATAGGAGTAATACCTATAAAATACTCAAACGACAATTTATTGATACAGAACTTTTGTTTCGCCTATGTTCTGTACTGAATGTCGATTTCTTTGCAATCATTTCCACTTCCATTAGCAAAAACTAATTGGCATATATTGCCACAATTTGTGGTACCATTTGCCACACAATTACTAAATGAGACTCTTCATAATAAACTAATTTAGCACAAAGTTCTTGTTAAAATTAAAAAAGGACCAACAAGGACTTTTTTTCTGGAGATTTTTTATGTTTTCTTTGCAAATAACTTTTAGAAAAAAGAATAAAAATATGGGATTAATTCCAGGACTTAGTTTTTCGCTAAAACGTGCAGTAGGCATAAGTGGATTAAAAACAAAAATTGCACGTAAAACAGGCATTCCAACCTCCAAGCAGGGTCTCGAACGCAAAATTGGTAATGCAATTCTTAAGGAAGTGATTGGGAAGAAAAAATAACATGCAAAAATTTGTATGATGGAAGAAGCACGACAAAAAGAGTACACAAAAAAGGAAATAATAGATGATATTATTGCTTTTAACAACGATGTGGATGTGCAACGTCTAAAGGCAATTTATTACAATCAAACACTACCCGAAATCTTTGCTGTAAGTCGTAGAGAACTCACGCACAGTTCTTTTTTGGCTTGGCTTTTTGCGACATCTTCCAATCATGGGTTAGGTAATGCCCCCTTAGTTCAATTGTTGGAATTATATGTGCTAAAAAGCAGAGAGCAAAAGAAAAAATGTATAACTGACAAAGTTTCAAATGCCATTATCACGCGTGATTTTCACATTTCGGAGTGTACATCTGTGACCGAAGAGGCTGTGGTTACAGCAAATGCAAGGGGACGTGCAGATATTGTCCTAACTAGTGAAATACACTTTCCAAATCTATCGCTGAATAAATTGAAGATAGTAATTGAGAACAAAGTGTATTCAGACGAACATAGTAATCAAACACAGACATATTTCGATTATTACGAAAGCATTAAGGGAAAGAAGGAAAAAGTCTTATACATTTATCTAACCTCACCTACAAGTATTACTGACGCAGATTGTCCTGAGTTTATACACATCACATATCAAGATTTACTTGAACATGTTTTTGAACCGCTAAGAAGGCGAATAGATATAAGTCAGCGAACACAGTTTATTTTAAACGAGTACATTAGCAGTTTAAGCATTCCTGCAGATGTTATGGAAGATAAAAATGTAACACATATTCAAACCTCAATTTTAGCAATAGGCATGGAAGAAAAAGAATTATTACAAGCATTTTGGGACAAAAATAAAACACTTATCATTGCAGCATTAACAGCCATTTCAAGCGATGATGATGATAACGAAGCTACAGGTGAAGCCCAAAAACTTCTTCAAAATCTTAGTCAACGAGATTTCTCAAAGTACTCTATTAATGGCAGCGGTAAGTTCGGTAAGAATAGAATGGTACAAGCGGTTGTGAATAAGTATTTAGAAGAACACCAAGATACAACTATCGCAGAATTGAAGCAAATATTTCCAGATAATTTGCAAGGCTCATTGGGTGTCATCCGAACAATGCAAGATACGATAAAGGATTATTCTAGGTATTACGAGGCTGAACATCCGAAAACGAAGGAAAAGTTCTTTATTTGTAATCAGTGGGGAGGAAATACTATCAACTTTGTTGATCATGTGAATGCAGCGAATCTTGGTATTCGCATTGAGAAATACAAATAAAACATTATAAATAGGAGGAATCCGAAAATCCAGAAAAAGGTAGTCAAAATTTAATAAATATTTAATAAATTTTAGTTATGACCTATTTAGATCGACATAAACATAAGCCTTTAAGACAAGTACCTAAATTTTTAGGATCACAATTTTATTGTGGTCAAACCGTATGGTGGTTAGAAGAAGAATCTAAACTTTTTTGCCGTGGACAAATTGTAAAAATAGAAGGTACGGTGACAGAAGATGATAGTGAAATAAAATATCAAGTAGAGAAACGTAACAAAGATGGAGAAGTTGCTTTTGTCAAAACTTTATTAGAAGAAAAACTTAGTGATTCTTTAGAAGAATGTTTAAAATCTTACAATTTGAAAAAATTTGAAATTGAATGTTTTTTTAATGCTTATAGTTCTATTAACGAAACTATTATTGCTGAAGACTTAAAACAAGCAATAGAAATTGCAAAGGAGGATCACCCTGAATGTCGTTCTTTTAGAGAGGCGGACCATTGGCAATAAAAAATTCAATAAATAATTAATAAATAATGGTAATTATATATCATCTTACAGTAAAAAATAGACTTTTTAATAGTTATGAATACATTAAGAGAACATAATGTTTTTTCCTTAAATGATGAGCATAAAATACTCACAGAAATGTCTCAAGTTGGGACATTTAATAAATATACCATAACAGTGTGGACAAATGACTCTGAAAATATACCTCACTTTCATATAGTAGATAGTTCTACTCACGGAAATAAATTCCATACTTGCATTAAGATTGAAAAAGCTGAATATTTTCATCATTCCGGAAAAGAAGATGTATTAAACCATAAAGAAAGTAAAGAATTGATGAAGTTTTTGAATAGTAATGATAAATGGGGAGAACAGAATTGGGTAGTGTTATTGAAAGAATGGGAAAGAAATAATTCAAACATATCAATTGATATAAAGCAACCTATACCTGATTATACTAATATAAGTAATCAATAATGTTACTGTAAAGTAATATATAAAGGCTCACAAAAAACAGCAAAATTGCTTCATTATGGCGATGATTTTGTTTATAAATATCAAAAAGTGGAAAACGAAACTGTTAGTGAGTTTGCTGACCGCAATAAAACAAGATGTAAAAACACTTTTGAATTTGTAATAATTAAGGGCAAGCGGGATTGGTTTCCCGCTTGTCTGCAAATAAGGAGAAATCTTCGAAAATCCTAAAGAGAGTAGGAATTTTATTATTTATTTAATTTTTAAAAACAGCGCAATGTATAGGTGAATTGTATAAAATTATGGGTTTATTAAGTTTTGCGGAAGATTTTTTATTAGCAGGAGCTAATTCAAAATCCGGCTATCGAAATGAGATTGCTAGACAAAAGTCTAAACTTATCGATGCACAAAATCGTGGCGATAAAGAGGCTGTTGTTAAATAGAGCAACTGAAAGCTCGCTTGGCTTCGGCTATAAATCCGTAAATTTTAGTAAAACTATTAAAGGGAAACACAACAACCTACGTCACACGAACTACCCGTGCACGCATACACGGGTAGTTGCAAATGGTACAACCAAAGTGACAAGAACCATCACTCGTAAGAAATAATATAGCACCCATCTATTGAATAAAATATTGAAGTTTCAAGACATTAAGTGATGTCATAGAGAAATATTCTCAATTGTACAACATGAAATAATCATACTTCCAGAAGATATAGAAGCTTTCTCCTGTTGTCCTTGCTATGCCTCTATGTACTCTCAGTTTGCTCTTAATGTCAGAAAACAACCCTTCAATGAAGAAACCCCCTAAAGTTTGGATAAAAACTTTAGGGGGTTTCTTCAAAATAGTAAAGTTGATTTTTTATATGTGGTCTTCATTTAACTAATGTTTTTTATCGAATAGAGAAAAAGTTTTATAACTTTGTACAAAATAGTAAGAATTACTAGAAATGAATATGCTTTTTTGCAATAGCAATTGTTTTTCTGATATGTCGGATAACTTTCAACATTTCATTTTTAATGATTTTTTATATTCTTTTCATATGTTTTATTTTTAGGGCGACTCTTTTGTCGCCTATTTTTTTAGGAAGAAATGAAGAAATTTCTCATAAAAAACGGAACACTTGTTGGTAATGGATACCACTGCAAAAGCGACATACTTATAGAGAACAATCGTATTGCAGCCATTGCCGAAAATATAGATTGCGATACAGATACAGAAACATTTGATGCTACCGACTGCATTGTAACTTATGGACTTGCCGATGTGCATGTACACTTGCGTGAGCCGGGATTTTCTGCTAAAGAAACTATAGAAACAGGAACAAAAGCAGCTGCTCACGGAGGGTTTACAACCGTTTGCTCTATGCCAAACCTGATACCTGCACCCGATGCAATAGAAACGCTTGCCCAAGAAGAAAAACTTATCGAAAAACAAGCTGTGATAGAGGTTTTACCATTTGCTACTATTAGCAAAGAGCGTAAAGGACACTGCGTAGTTGAGATAGAAACTTTACACACACGTGTAGCAGGTTTTTCCGACGACGGAAACGGAATACAAAATGCAGAGATAATGCAAAAGGCTATGCAAAAAGTAGCTGCTGTTGACAGCATTATAGCTGCACACTGCGAAGAAAATTCGCTACTAAACAACGGCTACATACACAAAGGAGAATATGCCGAGAAACATCATCATCGTGGCATCTGTTCCGAAAGTGAATACCTACAAATAGAGCGAGACATAGAAATGGCTTTAGAGCAAAATTGCAGATATCACGTTTGCCACATATCTACAGCCGAAAGTGTTGACATTATTCGCAAAACTAAAAACATTTCAAACAAAATATCTTGCGAAACGGCTCCACACTATCTTACCCTTTGCGACGATGATTTGCAAGAAGATGGACGATTTAAAATGAATCCGCCACTACGCTCTAAAAACGATAAAAAAGCCCTTATAGAAGGTATAAAAGATGGTACAATAGAAGTGATAGCTACCGACCACGCTCCACACACACAGCAAGAAAAATCGCTTGGACTTAAAGGAAGTGCTATGGGCATTGTAGGGCTAGAAACCGCTTTTGCCGTTTGCTACACTAAACTTGTGCGTACAGGCATTATAGACATAAAAAAACTTATTGAACTAATGTGCGATAATCCTCGAAGGATTTTTCGTTTAGGAGGTTCTCTACAAGTTGGGCAACGAGCAGACATTGCTGTTTTCGACATAAAAAATCCATACCTTGTCGATAGCAAAACATTCCTTTCGAAAGGGAAAGCTACTCCTTTCGAAAATTGGGAAGTATATGGAAAATGTCTTTTGACCATTTACAATGGTAAAGTAGTTTGGAAAGAATAATTATAACAACATGGAAAAAACACTTTTTAAAATCACTAGCAACAAACCTTTGACAAAACATGTTTACGAAATGTGTTTAAGCGGTGATACTTCGGCAATAAAGCATGCTGGACAATTTATAAATATTGCTATTGACGGATTGTATCTTCGTCGCCCCATTTCAATTTGCGATTATTCTGAAAATTTTCTGAAAATTATTTATAAAGTTGTTGGTAAAGGGACCGAACAAATGGCAGCGATGCTTCCCAACACCACTCTCGATATACTTGTAGGATTAGGCAATGGTTTTTCTATAAACAACTGCCACAAACCTCTACTTGTTGGCGGAGGAGTTGGAGTCCCACCTATGTATAATCTTGCAAAAAAACTTCTAGCACAAGGCAAACAAGTTTCTGTTGTGCTTGGTTTCAATACACAAGAAGAGATCTTTTACTACAATGAATTTGTAAATCTTGGTGCAAATGTATATATTGCAACTGTAGATGGATCCGTGGGCACCAAAGGGTTTGTAACAAATGCTATCGAAACCAACAATATCGATTCCGACTATTTTTACGCATGCGGACCATTATCAATGCTACGAGCTTTGTACGATAAACTTACAATTGACGGAGAAATGAGTTTTGAAGAACGTATGGGATGTGGATTTGGTATTTGCATGGGTTGTAGTTGCAAAACAAAACATGGAAATAAACGCATTTGTAAAGAAGGACCTGTACTTAAAAAAGAGGAAATTATATGGTAATAAACGACAAATTAAGTGTTGAACTTTGCGGAATTCATCTTTCCAATCCTATTATTCCAGCAAGTGGTACTTTTGGCTTTGGTACAGAAATGGCAGAGTTGTACGACATCAATATTTTAGGAGCAATTTCGATAAAAGGAACTACACGAGAAGCACGTTTTGGCAACCCAACACCTCGAATTGCCGAATGTGAAGCTGGTTTAATCAATTCCGTTGGGCTTCAAAATCCGGGCATCGACAAAGTGATTTCTACAGAGTTACCAAATCTTCGAAAATATTTCCGTAATCCAATCATTGCTAATATTAGTGGTTTTTCGTTAGACGAATATGTTGAATGTTGTAAAAAAATTAATGATGAGGAGCAAGTAGAAATAATAGAAGTAAACGTTTCGTGCCCCAACGTACACAATGGAGGTATGGCATTTGGTACTTCTGCCGAATCGGCTGCAAAAGTTACACAAGCAGTAAAAGATGTTACAACAAAGCCTGTGTTTATAAAATTGAGCCCTAATGTAACTGACATTGTAAGCATTGCTCGCGCTTGCGAAGATGCAGGTGCTGATGGTCTGACTTTGATAAACACACTTCTAGGAATGCGTATCGACACAGCACGCAGACAACCTATTGTTGCCAACAAAATGGGTGGTTTTTCGGGAGTAGCTATTTTTCCAGTAGCTCTACGAATGGTGTATCAAGTAGCCAATGCTTGCAAAATTCCAATTATTGGCTGTGGCGGTATATCTTCGGCCAACGATGTAATAGAAATGATGATGGCAGGAGCAACTGCCATACAAGTAGGAGCAGAAAACCTACGAAATCCGTACGCTTGTAAGGAAATAATAGAAAACCTTCCTACAGCAATGGAAAAATTAAAAATTGATTCTTTAAAAAACATTATAGGTATTGTAAAATAGTTAATTATGGCAAAAGATGTAATCATAGCATGCGACTTTAGCAGCAAAGAACAAACAATAGCTTTTCTTGAAAATTTTACAGAAAGAAAACCTTTTGTGAAAATCGGTATGGAACTTTTCTATGCCGAAGGTCCTGAAATTGTTCGAGAAATAAAAAAACGTGGACACAAAATTTTTCTTGACCTCAAACTTCACGACATACCAAATACCGTAAAAAAATCAATGGCTGTTTTGAGCCGACTTGATGTGGATATGTGTAACCTGCACGCTGCAGGAACAATAGAGATGATGCGTGCTGCATTGGAAGGACTTACACGCGAAGATGGCTCAAGACCAATTCTGTTGGCAGTAACTCAACTCACTTCTACTAGCGAAGAACGTATGCACAACGATCTACTTGTACAAGGGAAAATAGAAGACGTGGTTGTTCATTATGCAAAAAATGCACAAATAGCAGGACTTGACGGCATTGTTTGTTCACCATTGGAAGCTGGCTTGGTAAAATCTGCTTGTGGTAGCGAATTTGTTACAGTAACGCCTGGCATTCGTTTCGCTGATGGAGTTGTAGGCGACCAAGTACGAATAACAACGCCACAAAAAGCTCGTGAAATCGGTACTGACTACATTGTAGTAGGACGACCTATCACCGCAGCCGAAAATCCTGTAGAAGCCTACAACCGTTGCTTAAAAGATTTTTTAAACATTTAATATAAAAACTATGGAAAAAGAAATTGCTAAAGAACTTCTCTCGATAGGTGCGGTTTTTCTTCGCCCCGAACAACCATTTACATGGGCAAGTGGCATTAAAAGTCCAATTTATTGCGACAACCGATTGACACTATCGGCACCATCGGTACGAACAAAAATAGAACAAGGTCTAGCAAAACTTGTTCAAATACACTTCCCTGAATGTGAAATGCTGATGGGGACTTCAACCGCAGGTATTGCACATGCTGCAATCACAGCAACAATTTTAGATTTGCCAATGGGATATGTGCGTAGTGGTGCAAAAGACCATGGACGTGCCAACCGTATTGAAGGCAAAATGGAAAAAGGGACAAAAGTAGTTGTAGTTGAAGACCTAATTTCGACAGGAGGCAGTTGCATAGAAGTTGTAGAAGCACTACGTGAAGCTGGCGCAGACGTTTTAGGAATTGTAAGTATTTTTACATACGGAATGAAACGTGGCATAGAACGCATCGCTGCAGTCAATACTGTAAATTACTCGCTTTCAAATCTTGATGCACTAGTAGAAGTTGCTGCTCAAGAAGGTTACATAGCTGAAAGTTGGAAAGAACGTATTTTAAATTTTAGAAATAACCCTTCTGACGAAAGTTGGATAAAATAAAATTGCAATGAAGCACTTAATAGACCCAACCGATCTTACACGCGAAGAGACAGACGACATCATTGCCCTTGCCGAAGATATTATTTCGCATAGAGAAAATTATAATGAACGCTGTAAAGGGAAAAAACTTGCAACCTTGTTTTATGAGCCAAGTACTCGTACTCGATTGAGTTTTACAGCCGCAATGATGGAATTAGGAGGCAATGTTCTTGGCTTTGCTGATGCACGTAGCTCTTCGGTAAGCAAAGGCGAAACCGTAGAAGATACGGTTCGTGTTGTAGGATGCTTTGCTGATATAATTGCTATGAGACATCATATCGAAGGTGCTCCTTTAGCAGCAATAGAAGTATCAAATGTCCCTATTATCAATGCTGGAGATGGGAGCCATAGCCATCCAACACAAACATTGACGGATCTACTTACAATAAAACGCGAACTTGGACATTTGGATAATCTCACAATTGGTTTTTGTGGCGATTTACGTTTTGGACGTACAGTGCATTCACTCATCAAAGCAATGTCACGCTACGAAGGAACAAGAGTTATCCTTATTGCTCCAGATGAATTAAGACTTCCTGATTATATAAAACACGATGTTTGCGACTGTAACGACATAGAATACAGAGAAGTAAATTCAATGGAAGAAGTTATGGGCGAACTAGATGTTTTGTATATGACACGCGTACAAAAAGAACGTTTCCTCGATGAAGAAGAATTTGATTTGATAAAAAATAGCTTTATTTTAGACAATCAAAAACTTAAAACCGCTAAAGAAAAAATGGCAATTTTACATCCACTTCCTCGCGTAAACGAAATTCTAAAAGAAGTAGATTCAGACCCTCGAGCAGCTTATTTTAGGCAAGTAGAAAATGGGAAATTTGTACGTATGGCACTTATATGTCGTTTGCTCGATTGGCAAAATGACTCTGAACACACTATGCCGGTATATCAAAACACAAACATTGATACTACACTTTATCGCTGTCCAAATCAAAAATGTATTTGCAACAACGAAAATGTAGAAATACGATTTCATAAAGCAGAAAACGGGACTATACGTTGTTTTTATTGTGAAACAAAAGCTCGAAAATAAAATAAAAAAGCTATTCATTAAGAATAGCTTTTTTATTTAAAATGCCTTATGACCTATATCAGACCGATAAAACAAATTATCACATTTTATCTTTGGTACTTCTTTCATCACCTTTGCATGTGCTTCAAGTAATGTAGGAGCTTTGCTCACAACAATCATCACACGACCTCCTGATGTAACTATAGAATCATCTTTTATCGAAGTTCCCATATGATATATTTTAGCATCTACGTTTTCCAATCCAGCTATTTCAAACCCTTTATCATAAGAGCCAGGATAACCTTTTGAAGCTAAAACAACACCAATTGTAGCAGCATCTTCCCATTCTATATTTTCAATAGATTTATTTTCTGCTATTGAGTAAAATACATCATATATATCGCTTTGCAATAAAGGTAAAACTACTTCTGTTTCTGGATCTCCAAAACGTGCATTAAACTCTATAACTTTTATTCCATTCGCAGTTTTCATCAAACCACCATACAAAACACCAGTCAAAGGCAAACCTTCACTTTGCATTGCTTTGGCTGTTGGCTTCATTATTTTATCGAAGGCATAAGTCCAATCTTCCTCGGTTATGAAAGGCAAACAAGTATACGCCCCCATTCCACCTGTATTAGGACCTTTATCTCCATCATACGCACGTTTATGATCTTGTGACAAAGGCATAGGATACAAACTTTCACCACAAACAAAACATAAAAAAGAAAACTCCGGACCTTCAAGGAATTCTTCTACAACAACACATCCTTGTCCAAAGCAATCATCAAGCAACATATCACGCAAAGCCTCGTCAGCTTGTTCTAATGTTTCTGCTATTACTACTCCCTTACCTGCAGCCAACCCATCGTATTTCAAAACAGCTGGTAGTGGTTGAGAAAAAACATAAGCTTTTGCCTCTTCATAATTAGAAAAAGACTTATATCTAGCAGTTGGGATATCATATTTCTGCATCAATTTTTTAGCGAATTCCTTGCTACTCTCTATTTGTGCTGCTTGTTTTGTATGTCCAAAAATAGACAAACCCGCTGCACGAAATTCATCAACAATACCTGCTGCCAAAGCTACTTCAGGACCTACTACCGTTAAATCTATGGCATTTTCTAAAGCAAAAGATTTTAGTGCTACAACATCTGTTTCTTTTATAGCAACATTTTGAGCCTGCTCAGCAATTCCTGCATTACCTGGTGCACAAAAAATCTTACCGACTTTAGGAGAACGGCTAAGAGCATCTACTATAGCATGCTCACGTCCACCACTACCGATTACCAATACTTTCTTCATATACAAATCTGTTATATTTATAGTAGTCTTTTCTTTATCAAACTGATTTATTCCATGTAATGATAAAATTGTTTCCACTGCTGATTACTTACTTTACGTTTAATATATTAATGTTTGAAATGACGCATTCCGGTAAACAACATTGTTATTCCTAACTCATTGGCTTTTGCGATAGCATCTTCATCACGAATACTTCCACCTGGTTGAACTATCGCTGTTACACCATATTGTGCAGCCAAAGCTACGGTATCGTCAAAAGGTAAAAATCCGTCAGAAGCCAATACCAAATCAGTAGTAAATCCCGCTGCTTGTGCTTCTTTTAAAGCGATTTCAGCTGATCCTACACGATTCATTTGACCTGCTCCAATACCTAAAGTTTGGCCATCTTTTACCACAACAATAGCATTTGATTTTACATGTTTAACTACACGCCAACCAAAATCCAAATCACTTAATTGTAAAACCGTAGGTTTGCTTTTTGTAACACACATCGACTCCTCTATTCGTACTGTATCAGTGTCAAGTTGTTGTACCAACAATCCACCATTTACACTTACATACTGATTAACCTTTTTATCTGAAGCAGTCATATCCACTTGCAACAAACGCAAGTTTTTCTTTGTAGACAAAACTTCTAAAGCTTCTTTTGAGAATGAAGGAGCCATTACTATTTCAAGGAAAATTGGTTTCATTGCAAGAGCAACTTCTTCGGTTAATTCACGATTAACAGCAACTATACCTCCATAAATACTAACTTTATCAGCTTCGTAAGCACGTTGCCAAGCCTCTGCAATATCTTTTCCTATAGCAGCACCACAAGGATTCATATGTTTTAATCCAACGCAAAATGGTTCTTTAAACTCACGTACTATATTTAATGCAGCATTAGCATCTTGAATATTATTATACGACAACTCTTTTCCACCTAATTGTTTTGCAAACGACAATGAAAATGCAGAAGGAATTTCTTCACGATAAAATTTTGCTGTTTGATGTGGATTTTCTCCGTATCGAAGTGTTTGTACTAAATCAAATTCTAAAAATAGTTTTTCGTTCAACTCCGCCTTTTCTCTCATAAATGTAGCAATGCAACAATCATATTCTGCTGTATGAGTATAGGCTTTTGCCGATAATTTTAAACGTGTTTCTTGCTTGGTATTTCCAAACTCTTTTATTTCAGATAATATCTGATTATAATCCTCAGGATTACATACCACCGTTACATCACGATAATTTTTAGCTGCACTTCTCAACATTGATGGTCCACCTATATCAATGTTTTCGATTGCATCTTCCATTGTAACATCACCTTTTGAAATGGTTTGCTTAAATGGATATAAATTAACACAAACCATATCAATAAAATCGATATTATTTTCACGCAAAGCTTGTAAATGACTTTCATCATCACGACGTGCAAGCAAGCCTCCATGTACCTTCGGATGCAAAGTTTTAACCCGACCATCACAAATTTCAGGAAAGCCTGTAACTTCACTAATACCTATTGTTTTAATTCCATTTTCTTCCAATAAACGTTGTGTACCTCCTGTTGCGATAATTTCCCAACCAAACTCTTGCAATCCGTTTACAAATTCTACTAAACCTGTTTTATCACTAACACTAACTAATGCTCTCATAATCAACTATAATTGTTTTTTAATAATTTATCTATAACTTCTACATACATCGTATGTTCTATTTTTTGTCCTATTCGATGAACTTCTTCTGCATCATTGCCATCATAATAAAATGCTTTTTGAGCAATAATTTTTCCTCCATCAAGTGAAGCATCCACCCAATGAATCGTGATACCAAAAACTTTTACTCCATACGCTATTGCTTGTTCTACAGCATGAGCTCCCTTAAATGCAGGTAACAAAGAAGGATGAATATTTATCATCTTTCCTTCATAAGATGATAACAAAACATCCGAAACAATTCGCATATAACCAGCTAAACATACTAAATCTACATTTTTCTCATCAAGCAAACGCACAATCTCACGTTCATAATCGGCTTTAGAAGAATAATCTTTGGGTGAAAAAACAAAAGAATCAATTCCTCGTTGAGCAGCTTTTTCTACTACTTTCGCTGCTGGTTTATCACAAACCATTAATACAACTTTTGCAGAAATCACTCCTTGCTCACATGCCTCTGCTATAACGTCAAAATTTGTTCCTTCTCCACTTGCAAAAACTGCAATATTTTTCATCGTTTAAGCATTTTTAATAACAACACCTTCAGTGCTTGTTATTTGTCCAATAATAGAAGCATTTTCACCCGCTTGCTTTAAAATGGTTATAGCTTTTTCTGCTTCTGAAGCATCAAGAGCAATCACCATTCCAATACCCATATTAAAAATGTTAAACATCTCACGGTGAGCAATTTTACCCCATTTCTCAAGCAATGTGAACACTGGTAAAATATTCCATGTCCCTTCTTGAATTTCAATACCTTGACCTGACTGTAAAATACGTGGAATATTTTCGTCAAAACCGCCTCCTGTAATATGACTAATGCCATGAACATCACAATTACGAATTACTTCCAATACTTGACGGACATATATTTTTGTAGGACAAAGTAATGCTTCACCAATTGTTTTACCTTCTAATTCAGGAAACTGATCAGTAAGTGAAATATTATTATCAGTCAATATTTTTCTAACTAACGAAAAACCATTTGAGTGAACTCCACTCGATGAAATACCCACCAATACATCACCTACCTTAACCTTTGAGCCATCTATTAGTTTCGATTTTTCAACCACACCGCATGTAAAACCTGCAATATCGTATTCTTCATCCGTGTACATTCCCGGCATTTCAGCAGTTTCGCCACCAATCAAGGCACAACCAGCTTGACGACAACCCTCTGCTACTCCCGAAACTATAGCTTCTATTTTTGCAGGAATATTGTGTCCTACCGCTACATAATCAAGAAAAAACAAAGGTTCAGCTCCTTGGGCTAAAACATCATTTACACACATTGCAACCGCATCAATACCAATCGTATCGTGCTTATCCATTGCAAATGCCAATTTTAATTTTGTACCAACACCATCAGTTCCACTAACAAGTATTGGTTCTTTTATATTAAGTGAAGCAAGATCAAACATTCCTCCAAAAGCACCAATATTACCCATTGTTCCTTTTCGAGATGTTGACGCAACGTGCGATTTTATACGACGTACAACCTCATAACCTGCTTCAAGGTTTACACCAGCTTTTTCATAACTTTCTGCCATATAATTATTTATTTAAATATTTAATAATATTATTTTCTATACGTGCTTCAATATTTTCTGTTACAGCCTTTTCAAATTTTTCTCCTGTAATTTGTTCATAAAGTTCTATGTAACGAGCACTAATTCCTTCCACAATTTCGTCTGTCATTTCTGGTACTTCTTGTCCTTCTTTACCTTGGAAACCATTACTCATCAACCATTCACGAACAAATTCTTTAGAAAGTTGTTTTTGTGGCTCGTTATTAACAAAACACTCTTTATATTTTTCTGCATAGAAATAACGACTCGAATCAGGCGTATGAATTTCGTCCATCAAGTAAATTGTTCCATTGTACGTACCAAACTCATATTTTGTGTCTACAAGAATCAAACCTCGTTGAGCAGCTATTTGTGTTCCACGTTCAAACAATGCTAATGTGTATTTTTCCAAAACAGCATACTCTTCTGCAGACACTAAACCTTGTGCTATAATCTCTTCTTTAGAAATATCAGCATCATGCTCACCTATTTCAGCTTTTGTAGTGGGAGTAATAATTGGCGTTGGAAATTTTTCATTTTCACGCATACCTTCTGGCAATTTTACACCACATATTTCGCGCACACCACTTTTGTAGGCACGCCAAGCACTACCACAAAGGTATCCACGCACAATCATTTCTATAGGAAAACCTTTACATTTTACTCCAACCGTAACCATTGGGTCTGGTGTTGCCAATTTCCAATTAGGACAAATATCAGCAGTTGCATCTAAAAATTTTGCAGCTATTTGATTAAGAATTTGACCTTTAAATGGAATACCTTGCGGCAATATAACATCAAATGCAGAAATACGGTCAGTAGCAATCATCACCAATTTATCATCTGTAAAATATACATCACGCACTTTACCATGATAAACATCTGTTTGATTTGGAAAATTAAAATTTGTTGTTGTTAATGCTTTCATAATTATATTTAAGTTATTTGTTTTTAAAATAATTTACTGCATTTTCAAATATAGATTGAGAACGATTGCCATGAATATTTTTCATCAAACCTTCATCGTAACGTTCTGTGTGTCCCATTTTTCCTAATATTTGACCATCTTTACTAATTATTCCTTCTATTCCAAAATAAGATCCATTAGGATTAAAAGGTGCATCAGTAGTTGGATTTCCTTCTGCATCAGCATACTGGAAAGCTACTTGTCCATTCGCGAACAACTCCTCTGCTAATTCATTGCTAACAACAAATTTTCCTTCACCGTGACTCACTGCAATAGAATGTATATCCCCAACATTAAAAGAAGAAAGCCATGGTGATGATGTAGAACCTACACGAGTAGATACTATTTGCGATATATGTCGATGGATATCGTTGTGGAACAAAGTTGGAGATGATTTTGAAATCATACCCAAACGTCCATAAGGTAAAAGTCCTGATTTTACAAGTGCTTGGAATCCATTACAAATACCCAAAATCAAACCTCCTCTATCTAGCAAACGATGAACTGCTTCGGTTATTTTTTCATTATTCAACACATTTGCAATAAATTTTCCACTTCCATCAGGTTCATCACCTAACGAAAATCCGCCACTTAAGACAAAAATATGACTTTCGTCTATTGCTTTCGACATAGCTTCAATAGATTCCAAAATTGCCTTTTCGGACAAGTTGCAGAAAACACCTATCTGCGTAGTTGCACCTGCACGTTCAAAAGCACGAGCTGTATCATAATCACAATTTGTACCAGGGAAAACAGGTAAATATACTTTTACTGTTGAAACCGATTCGCCTTTATATGATTTTGCTTTTTGTTGACAATCAGCTATTCGAGTAACTTCACCAGCAGAACCTTTTGCAGGATATATTGTTTCGAAAAGTTGTGTATTTGTATTATATAAATCACCTAAAGATATTTTTTCATCATTAACGATAATATCCTTTTCCTCAATAGTTTCACCTAACAAAATAGCATTTTCATAATTTAAAGAAGCAATGCTCTCTATAAGTATCGAACCATAATTATAGTCAAACAAGAATTGTTCGTCTGCTTTAATTTTTGCTCCAATTTCATTACCAAAACTCATTTTAGCTACGGCTTCTGCTACACCACCAAATCCGATAGCATAAGCAGAAACAATGGTACCATTGTCGATATTTTCAGACACAAAATCAAAGTTTTGTTTCAATTGCTCTACATTTGGTGTATAATTTTTTTCTGGTGAATGAGTTATTAAATACAACTTATGTCCCTGTTGTTTAAACTCTGGACTAATTACCTTACGAGCATCAACAGTAGTAATACCAAATGCCATCAACATTGGAGGCACATTTATATCACGGAAGGTTCCACTCATAGAATCTTTTCCTCCTATAGAAGGCAAACCAAATGCCAACTGCATACGTAAAGCTCCAAGCAAAGCTGTCATAGGTTTTCCCCAAGAAATTTCATTTGTCATTCTCTCAAAATATTCTTGATAAGAAAAACGCATGTGATTATATCTTGCACCTGCTGCAACAACTTTTGCCACCGATTCTACAACTGCATATTGAGCTGCATGGTATGGACTCCACTCTGCAATAAAAGGATTAAAACCAAAAGACATAATACTTGCAGTATTTGTAAACCCATGACGAACAGGTATTTTTTGTACCGAAACTTGTGTTTCTGTTCTTTGAGTTTTTCCTCCAAAAGGCATTAAAACTGTAGAAGCACCTATCGTAGAATCGAACATCTCTATAAGTCCACGTTGTGAAACAACGTTTTTATCTGACAAATTAGCCACAAACTTATCACTAATAAGTTTTCCCTCTATTTCTCGATGGAATGGATTTTTTTCTTCTACAGCACCCAAACAAATTTTTGTATAATGTTTTGCTCCTGCACTATCAATAAAATCACGATGCAAATCAACAATTTTTTCTCCTTTAAAAAACATTCGCATACGATTCGTATCCGTAACATCAGCTACATGATTTGCCTCCACATTTTCTTCTGCACACAAGCTAAACATTGTTTCTACATCTTTCGCTTCAACCACCACAGCCATACGTTCCTGCGACTCGCTAATAGCTAATTCTGTTGCATTTAATCCACTATATTTTACAGGAACCTTGTCAAGATAAATATCTAAACCGTTTGTCAATTCACCTATTGCAACACTAACACCGCCTGCACCAAAGTCATTCGATTTTTTTATCAATCGCGTAACTTCAGCTCTGCGGAACAATCTAGAAAGTTTACGCTCTTCTGGGGCATTCCCTTTTTGTACTTCTGAGCTACATTCTTCTAACGAAGACAATGTATGTTCTTTTGACGAGCCCGTTGCACCTCCAATACCATCACGGCCTGTTCTTCCACCTAAAAGAAGAACAACATCTCCTTTTTCTGGCGATTCTCGACGTATATTTTCAGCCTTGACTGCTCCAACTACTGCTCCAACTTCCAAGCGTTTGGCAACATAATTATCATGATAAATTTCTCTTACATGTGTTGTTGCTAATCCAATTTGATTACCATAACTTGAATAACCCGCTGCAGCTTTTTTACTAATAACTTGTTGTGGAAGCTTGCCATCTAATGTTTCATCAATAGGCTTGTAAATATCTCCCGCACCCGTTACACGCATAGCTTGATAAACATACGCCCTTCCCGACAATGGGTCACGAATAGCTCCTCCCAAACATGTTGATGCACCACCAAATGGTTCGATTTCAGTAGGATGATTGTGTGTCTCATTCTTAAATTGCAACAACCACTTTTCTATTTTTCCATCTACATCTACATCAATAAAAATACTACATGCATTATTTTCTTCACTTTGCTCCAAATCAGCCAACAAACCTTTTTTACGCAAATAACGAGCGCCTATTGTTGCAAGCTCCATTAAACACAAACTTTTACTTTCACGTTGCAACTCGCTACGCACCAATCCAAATTCAGAAAGAGCCTTTTCAAATTCATCTTTCATAAAAGACTCATCTATTTTGATTTCAGTTATTTCTGTTGTAAAAGTTGTATGTCTACAGTGGTCACTCCAATAAGTATCTAATATTTTCAACTCGGTTTCTGTTGGATTTCTATGCTCATTTTTAAAATACTTAACAACTTCCCACAAATCATCAGCATTCATTGCCAAGGCATTTTCTTTACAATAAGCATCAAGTTCCTCTTTTTGCATATCTGTAAAACCATCCAAAATAGCGACGGGTTTTATCTCTGCCTGTTCGTTTTCGCCAAGTATAGAAAGATTTTTTTCGCGAGATTCTACCGCATTTATATAATAATGCTTTATTGCTGACAAATCTTCTTCTGTTACTGCATCGTCAAAAATCAACAATCGTGAACTACGGATTCTCACATCTGCTGATGGTTCTATTAACTTTACACAATCTACCGCAGAAGATGCTCTTTGATCAAATTGACCTGGTAAATACTCTACAGCAAGAAACTTTTTCCCTTCGAGTATACACTCATCACTAACATTATCTGTAACTATTTCCCCAAAAACTGTATAACGACAACGTTCAAGTAAATCTTTTGTAAACCCAAACAAATCATATACATTTATGAGTCTTAAGGTTTTTATGTTCAACGATAAATTCTGATTCAGCTCACGACGCAAACACTCTGCTTCTATCTGAAATTCCGTATACTTTTCTACATAAATACGATAACTTTTCATCTTTTTTTCTTTTAAATTATAATTCTGTAGCGAGCACTACATCTGTTTGGTTTTTACGATATGCTTGTAAGCGAACATCTATATCTTTATCTGTGAGAGCAAATATTGACGCTGCAATAAGTGCAGCATTTTTAGCACCATTAATAGCAGTAGTAGAAACAGGTATCCCAGCTGGCATTTGTACAATAGAAAGCAAAGAATCCAAACCATTCAATGTAGAAGTTTTGATAGGAACACCTATCACAGGAACTGTTGTAAGACCTGCTGTTACACCTGCAACATGAGCAGCACCCCCTGCACCTGCTATTATAACACCAATACCATTTTCTTTTGCTTTTGTAGCATATTCAAACATTAAATGTGGAGTACGATGTGCACTAATCACCTTTTTTTCATACTCAATACCTAACTCTTCAAGAGTTGTACACGCTGCAGACATTATATCCCAGTCGCTTTTTGATCCCATAATAACCGCTACTTTCATAGTTTTTATATATTTAAAATTAAAGCCACCGCACCTCTTGGTACGATGGCTTACACAATTATTTTATTTGTAAAAAAACACTTTGCTTGCTATTCAACACACCCACATTCTTTTTTATAATCCCCACAAATGATGACCAACAAAAAAGAATATCTTTTTTATGGGAAAATGCATCTAAAAAAAGATTCTGCATTTGTGTTTTCATAGGGCAAAATTACTAATTAAATCATATTGTTCAAAGCTTTATTTTATGAAACTACTTAAAAGTTTTTTCTTTCTTTTTTTTTATTTATTTTTGCACGAAAATTAGTTTTAAATGTTTTGTCGAAACACAATATTGTACTATAAACAAGAAACAAATTTATATTTGTCATTTAACGAATGATGCCTATAAAGAGTGAGATACGAATGTGCCTCGCTCTTTTTATATTATGAAGTTTAACTATAAAAAATATAATTATGTCATTTATTCAAAAAAGAGTTGTACAAGAAGGGTTAACGTTTGATGATGTACTATTGGTACCTGCTTATTCAGACGTTTTACCTCGCGAGGTAAGTGTAAAAAGTCGTTTTTCACGCAATATAACACTAAATATTCCTATCGTATCAGCTGCAATGGACACTGTTACTGAAGCTCCTATGGCTATAGCTATTGCACGAGAAGGAGGCATCGGTGTCATTCATAAGAACATGTCTATTGCAGAACAAGCTTCACAAGTTCGTCGTGTAAAACGTGCAGAAAACGGAATGATTTATGACCCCATCACTATCACAAAAACACATACTGTAAAAGATGCTCTTGCATTGATGAACGAAAACAAAATAGGTGGGATTCCTGTTGTTGATAACGATTTTAAATTAATTGGTATTGTTACTAATCGTGATTTACGTTTTCAAAAAGATTTGCAAAAACCAATTGAAGAAGTGATGACTTCTGAAAATCTAATCACTATAAAAAACAATTCCCAAGATGATGTTGCCGATGTTTTGTTACGTAACAAAATAGAAAAATTACCTGTTATTAATGATAATGGTGTATTGGTCGGACTCATTACATACAAAGACCTTACTAAGGTAAAAGACCACCCTAATGCATGCAAGGATGCAAAAGGAAGATTACGCGTTGCAGCAGGTATTGGCATAACTCCAGATGCAATGGACAGAGTTGATGCTTTAGTTTCTGAAAATGTTGATGCTGTAGTGCTTGATTCAGCACATGGGCATAGCAAAGGCGTAGTTTCTCTTCTAAAAAAAATCAAACAAAAATATCCAAACTTAGACGTTGTTGTTGGAAACATTGCTACTGCAGATGCGGCACGTTATTTAATTGAAAATGGTGTTGACGGCATAAAAGTTGGTATTGGTCCTGGTTCTATTTGTACTACTCGTATTATTGCAGGTGTTGGTGTTCCTCAACTTACTGCTATTTTTGACGTAGCAGAAGCTGCAAAAAACAGCAATGTTCCTGTAATTGCTGATGGAGGTTTACGTTATTCGGGTGATATTGTTAAAGCTCTTGCAGCTGGAGGCGACTGCGTGATGTGTGGTTCGATGTTTGCAGGGACAGAAGAATCTCCAGGCGAAACAATCATTTACAATGGTCGTAAATTCAAAGCTTATAGAGGTATGGGGTCAATAGATGCAATGAAGGCCGGTTCAAAAGATCGTTACTTCCAAGGAGAAGAAACAAATACAAACAAACTTGTTCCCGAAGGTATTGTAGGTCGTGTCCCTTTTAAAGGCTCTTTATCCGAAACCATTTTCCAATTAGTTGGAGGTATTCGTGCAGGTATGGGATATTGCGGAGCAAACGATATAGAAAAACTTCAAAAAGCAAGTTTCATTCGTGTAACCTCTAGTGGTGTTATAGAAAACCATCCACATGACATTACAATCACACGCGAAACTCCAAACTACACAAGAGGAGAATAAATAAAAATTATTTATCAAATAATCGAAACCTTCTTTGTTTAGCCTCTTCGTAGGAAAGCAAAGAAGGTTTTTCTTGTTTTTGACGCAAAACGTCATATTCTTGACGAATAGACTCCACATAAGCATCTTTAGTATTAACGTTCAACAAACGTGTTGCTACAACACTATTTTGTGAAGCATCTTTTAAATGCAAAGCTGGTCCAGAATACAATGGAGCAATTTTTAGTGCTGTATGAAGTTTTGATGTTGTAGCTCCTCCTACTAACAAAGGTATTTTCAAGCCTGCTTTTTCCATCTGTACAGCAACATTACACATCTCGTCAAGCGAAGGTGTAATTAACCCACTCAAACAAACAATATCAACATTTTTCTCTATTGCATTACGTACAATATCTTCCGCAGAAACCATTACACCTAAATCTATCATTTCAAAGTTGTTGCAAGCCATCACTACCGAAACAATATTTTTACCAATATCGTGAACATCACCTTTTACCGTAGCAATAAGGACTTTTCCAACTTTTGCAGTATTTCCTTTTTGTTCTTGCTCAATGTATGGTTGAAGTATTGCTACTGCCTTTTTCATTGTGCGAGCGGTTTTTACAACTTGCGGAAGAAACATTTTCCCTTCTCCAAATAATACGCCAACCTTATTCATACCCGACATCAATGGTTTTTCTATAATTTCTACAGCCGATGAATATTGTTTTAAAGCAATTGATAAATCCTCTTTTAAAAATGCATCAATACCCTTAACCAAAGCATAAGAAAGTCTTTCTTCTAAAGCTTTTTGCCGCCACTTATCATTTACGACTGTTTCTACCTTTTCTTTATTTGCAAGTTCAGGATGGTCTAAAACAAATTGTAATAAATCTTCACAAGCAGATGGTGCTTTATTTAAAATTGCAGCCTCTACAACCGACAACAACGAATGATCTATTGTTTCATAAATTTGTAACATACCAGCATTTACAATACCCATATCCATTCCTACGCGAATGGCATGATATAAAAACACAGAATGCATTGCTTCGCGTACAGTTTGATTTCCTCTAAACGAAAAAGACAAGTTACTAATGCCACCTGAAACTTTAGCATAGGGTAAATGCTTCTTTATCCACTCTACCGAACGAATAAAATCTAAAGCATAGCTATTATGCTGTTCAATTCCTGTTGCGATAGTCAATACATTAGGATCAAAAATTATATCCCAAGCAGGAAATCCCGAGTCCACTAATAATTTATAAGCTCGTTCACAAACAGCTATTTTCCGTTCAAAAGTATCTGCCTGACCTTCTTCATCAAAAGCCATAACAACAACAGCTGCTCCATACTGCCTGATTTTTTTTGCTTTTTCAATAAAAATAGCCTCTCCCTCCTTTAAACTGATTGAATTAACAATAGATTTACCTTGTACACATTTCAATCCAGCTTCTATAACTTCCCACTTCGAAGAATCAATCATAATAGGCACCTTTGCAACTTCAGGTTCGCTTGCTATGAGATTAAGAAAATTTACCATCTCGGCACGAGCATCTAACATGCCATCATCCATATTTACATCAAGAATTAAAGCTCCATCAGCAACTTGCTTACAAGCAATCTGTAAAGCCTCATCATATCTTTTTTCTTTAATTAATGACAAAAACTTCTTTGAACCAGCAACATTACATCGCTCACCTACATTAATAAATCTTGCTATTTGACTCATCTTTTTATTTTTTTACAAAGTTAAAAACAAGTAATTCGATTACAAATTGTTTAAAATTTTTATCACCATATTTTATATCTTTGCACCTCAAAAAAATCCCTATTAGGAATGATTAAAAACTTATTATTAATACTTTTTCTTTTCTTACCTTTTACTATTCAGGCACAAACCATTTCGCAACTACAAACTCTTGCTTCACAAGGAAATGCCGATGCCCAATATCGATTAGCACTTCGCTATGCGAAAGGTACTGATATAAAACAAGATTTTAAAAAAGCATTTTATTGGCTTTCACAAGCAAGCGGGCAAGAGCATCCTGATGCTATGAACTACCTTGGGCTTTGCTATTGCAATGGTATTGGTACTGAAAAAAATCTTACCAAAGCTTATGACCTTTTTTACGAATCGGCAGCAAAAGACAATAAAGAAGGACAATACAACCTAGGTTATTGTTTTTATTATGGAGAAGGCACACCACAAGATTTTGCTCAAGCTGTTTATTGGTTTGAAAAAGCCGCAACACAAAATCATTCTGAAGCCAAAAACAAAATTGGCGAATGTTATAAAAACGGTGAAGGTGTAAAGCAAAACTACGCAAAAGCATTTTACTGGTTTCAACAAGCCGCTAGAGATCGTAACGTTGCAGGACTTTTTAATTTAGGTATGCTCTACTATCTTGGCGAAGGAGTAGAGCAAAATTATACAAAAGCAATAGAATTATTTTCTTTAGCAGCAGAAAAAAACAGTGTACAAAACGGACATCCTTGGGCTCAATATTATTTAGGATTTTGCTACAAAAATGAACTTGGTACAAAACGTGACTACAAAAAAGCTGCACAAAATTTCTCTTATGCCGCAACACAACATTACGCACCTGCACAACAAGAATTAGGTATTTGTTACGAAAATGGATTAGGTGTTATACAAAATTATAAAACAGCATACAAATGGTTCTTAAAAGCCAACGCTCCAGAATTAGAATTTCACTACAAAAATCTACAAGTATTCACCAATTTCTACATAGAAAAAGAAATAAGTAAGGCTCAACAAAAACTTGCAAACGAATCGGACGCTGAATATGAAAAACGTATTGAACAATTACAAGATTCTACAACTATAAATTTTTATACTCAAAAAGCCGCACAAAATTATTTAGAAATTAAACAAGATTATTTCTTCTATGAACCGTTAAAAATAGAAGATTACGACCTCATACACGAAACATTTATTCTTGTTTCGCCACAACTAAATCCTTTTATTGTTAACGTAAAAATCAACGAAGTAGAAACTTTCAAATCTTATTTCGATAAGATGCAACTAAAACCAACCTTCGCTTTAGAAAATGGAGAAGTAACAATTGTAAGTTTTACCTTATTCCTAAAAGAAAAAAATATTACATATAACGCCCATCGAAAACCTTTAAAAGAAAACTCAATTGATGAATTTTCCGGTGATGAATATTTTAACGATAACGTAACCGCTGACCAATTCGAATAATAGATTTCGACGATATTTTATTCAATTTACACAAAGCAGAAACACTCGTTCCATAACGTCGTGCAAGTCCCGAAAGCGTATCGCCTGAACGAACTACACAATATTGTGCTTTTGCCAATTCGTCTAATATTTTTTTATGGTCGTAGGTTTCTTTTTTTACCATTAAATAATTTTCCTGTAATACTTGCTGACTTTCAAAGTCAATCAACTTTGTAGGATTGATGGCATTTCCTAAAAATCGCACTTCAAAATGCAAATGTGGGCCCGTTGAGCGACCTGTATTTCCCCCTAAAGCAATTGGCTGACCTGCTTTCACTGTATCATTTACATGCATAAAAACTTTTGCGAGATGAGCATAAACCGTTTCTAATCCATTCGAATGACGAACCACAATGTAACGACCATAACCACGTTTCTCGTAATCAATAATCCGAACCTGACCATCGAATGCTGAACGAACGGTGTCGCCTACGTTCAAACCAATATCAATGCCATAATGAAAGCGATAACGTCGTAAACCAAAATTAGAAGTTATCCTTTTGCTTTCGATTGGATGCACATAATTTCTACACAAAAAGAATATAGAATCAGGCAAACTATCTATTTTTATTTTATAAGGATTTACCCACTCCGTATCCCAACAACCAAAATAAAGAGAGTCTGCAGGATGAAGACCACACCAAAGCCTTTCTTCTTCCAATTCTAATTCGGTTTGGAAATCATTTGCTTCCGAAAGCGAATTTTTTAATGACAACGTATCAATATCCGCTGCCAACAGCGTTTGATTAAAAACAAGTAATGTGAGAAATAAAAACAATCTACTTTTCATCACTCGCATATATATAAGCATCCAAAGTTTGAGGATAATCAAAAAAATCTATTTCGTCGAAAAAACGCTCCAACTCTATTTTTGCTGTTTCGACTGAATCTGATGTATGAACAATGTTTTCTTGCGTACTGATGCTATAATCGCCACGAATAGTGCCGGGCTGTGCATTACGACCATTGGTTGCTCCCGTCATTGCACGAACAACTTGCACGCAATCTAAACCTTGCCAACAACATACAACAACAGGCGACGACATCATTGATAGTTTAATACGATTAAAAAAAGGTCTATCAGACAAATGGGCATAATGTTCGTTCAAAACTTCATCAGTGAGCTGAATCATTTTCATTGCAACTAACTGCAAACCCTTACGCTCGAAACGCGAAATAACCTCACCTATCAAACCGCGTTGTACGGTGCAAGGTTTTAATATTACCAAAGTTCTTTCCATTACCATAGTTTTCTTGTTTTTATTTGTTGTTTGGCAAATTTAGTCTTTTATAAGTAGTTTTACAAATATAGAAAAAAAGAAACGCTACATTACTGTAGCGTTTCTCTCATTAAAATTTATTAAACAGATTTTTATTTCTTTTCTACCTTGAATGTACGTACACCCGTTCCAGCAGTTGTGCTCAAACGTACGATGTACATTCCAGGATTGCCTTTTACTGCTATTTGCTTGATAGCATTGTCGGCTACAGTTACATTTTCAGTATAAAGCAATTGACCTGTTACGTCCATTATCTCTACATTGAAATCGCCACCTTCGGCAAATTGGATATACAACTCATTGACAAATGGGTTTGGATAAGTTGTAACCTCAACAGTGTTGCCAACCAAAGGATTTAAACCTACGGTGTGATCGTAAACTACGATTGTTTTTTCCATGGTTTCAGAAGAACCCCAATCATTTACCAACGTAAGTTTTGCTTTGTAAGTTCCTTCTACGCTATATGCCACTTGAGTAGAACCCGATGTAGCTGTATAACTACTGTTAGTAGGAGTTGTTCCTTCTATTTCCCATTCAGGAATGGTAGTAATTACATACGAACCTGACAACATAGGAGATCCTGCAACCACCGATGGGAATTTTACAACCTCTACAGGCTCACCAATTCCATAATATTCTCCATATTCATTGGTATTAGTATTACCCGGAGAACCCCAGCGTGGCTCATTAGCTTCGGGAGCCAACGATGTAACACAAGATTTCCAAACCGAAGTACTTACATAACGAGGATTTGCTGAAGCATTTGTATTCTTCTTGAACAAACCATTTTGAGTCATATAATCGTAACTCCAGTTACCACGATTGAGGTATCTACCATCGGAATCGTATTCTTCCAAATCCCAATAACCTTTCAAATCGGTTGGAATAGTTGTTCCTTGTGGGAATCCGTTCATAGCAGTTTTTACTTCTGATTCCGATAATTGTTTATGCCAAATCTGAATATCGTCAATACTTCCGTTGAATCCGTTCAGACCCATCACAGTACCCCCACCGATGTATGCACGGAAATTGTAACAAGTACCATAATTGCTTCCCATACCAAGACTAGAAGAGAAACGTTGTACACCATTGATATAAACTTTCGTATTACGAGAGGCATTCGTAGCAATAGCCACATGGAACCAGTCGCCTATAGGCAATACGAAATCAACCGCTCCATGATTTTTAGCTGCATGATCTACATTTAGTTTGTAATCTACATTGTTTGTTGGGTTGTTTATCATTATTTTCCATTCACCAGCATAAGCATCATACCAAGAACCACAAGTAGCATTGTAAGAGTTACGTGAACGCAAAGTAAAGAAGTGATTTTGGTTATCCATACTTTCAGGAATGCTCTTGATTTTACACCAAAATGCTACAGTTATTGGCGTACCTGTTGGTAAATAACCACCATCTATCGTGAACGAGTTCACATCTTCAATTTCTACTGCTTTCGATGTAGAGCCATCGGCATCGCGGCTGGTAAACGCCAACGTATGAGCTTGATTGTCAGCAGGAACATCTTTTTGCGAAACAGCTTCACCATCGATGGTATAACTATCTATACGAGGCATTGCTCCTACTTCAGGTACAGTGATTTTTACCAAACCGTTGTAAATTTCTGTAGTAGAAACACCATATGAATTTACATAAGTTACTTCCACACCATAAAGTCCTATTGCAGACAACATATTGGTAGTAAATGAAGTGCCTCCTGTAAACGTACCATTAGAAATATAGCTTCCGTCTGCATTCAACAATCTCCATCTAGTTGCTACACCATGACTTGGATCAATGAACGATACAGTGAACTCTTCGTTTGCTTTGATTACAGGTTTATCCACCTCGATACCTTCGAGAATAGTTACATCAGAACAATCCATATAGTTCGACCATGCGATTTCTGATTTAGTAGTTCCGTCAGGAGCCACAGCACGAGAACCTACACGTACTGATTGTGTTCCATTTAAATCTATAGGAACGTCAACAGCATAAGCAGCCCACGAAGTAGTAGTAGTTACCAATTGAGGTTCGCCACCATCTTGTTGAGCCCAAATTTCGAAATACCAAGTGTCAACTTCGTCGTTGTAAGTAGATTGCCAATCGCCTGCCTCTACAGATCCACTACCTGAACCTGAACTAGAACCTGCTGTTACGTGCAATTCAAGGTCAACCATAATACCACCATTGTCAGCAGTATAGTTGCCTGATGCAGTACTTGACGTACGACCGCAAGAATAACTTACGCCTTGGTCATTACCATCGTTACCATTAGCAGAGTTCCAGTCGATTGTATAACGTATCGTATAAGTACCAAGAGCTACTCCATCAGGGATAGTAAACGATTTTGGATAAGCATAATTACTTGTTGAATAAGTTCCATTGTTAATGTTCATTGGAGATGCAACATATTCGCCCGAATCAGCAAAATCGCCATCGTTGTTCCAGTCAACATAAAGATGACCTTGCATCCAAGAACCTTCCCATACAGGAGTAGTAGAAATAGTTTCACCACGTTTTACTTCTAAAGACTTAGAACTTCTGTAATCATAATAAACATTTTTGCTATAAGCACTAGATGATTGTATTCCACTTAAAGAAAGCGATGCACCACTAGTACCAGAGAAAGTTAAAGATGTCAAATAACGATCACTTCTTGTAGTTGTAACTCCAGCAAGAGAACAGCTCAAAGTAGCAGCACGTACAGCAGTTTCTGGTTCTACTACTTCTTCCTCTTCTTCTTCACCTAGATCAGGAGATTCGCCTGTAGGTTTAGGGCAATTCCAAGCCATTTTGAAATCTACACCTTTGTAGGTGGTTTTTAGTACTTCATAAGCTGCCAATTGAGGTTCTACAGGGTTGTAAGTAACACCTTCTTTCACCAAAGCAACCTCACCAATCAAAATTTCTGTACCAGCATCTACAGCATTGAAACGCATACCCAATTGAGCGATAACTTTGTTAGCCATTTCGGCTGTCAAATCTGCCTCCAACACTGTCCAATCAGTTGCACTCATAGTACCCATATTTTGACTCACAGCTATTGTTTCTGTACCTTCTGCACTCATTGCAAATGCCATTGTAGCCTTCCCTTTCAATGCTTTGTAGCGTACACGGATTTTATAAGTTTCACCTGCATCTATAGGGAATTGAGTTTTATACATTTGAATAAAACGGTAATTACGACCTGTTACTGCATTATCAAATGTCAACTTCAAACAAGAACCGCCAAACCATGCATCGTCAAACGTAAACGTAGCATGTGTATCGCTTGGAACATTCGAAGTTGAACGACTCATGTACGAATCAGTAATCCACCAACGCCAAGTTGGCAAGTGGTCTTGCATACCGATGTTGTACCATTCGTCGTTGTATGTTGTTACACCTTCGTTGTTAAAGAAAGTACCCACGCCCAAGTTCATATACGAGATAAATGGGAAATAGTCGTTTGTTTGCCACGACAATGCACTCTTGGCCATCACCAATTTGTTTACACCATGAAAATCAGGCGAAGGAGCACACTTACCTGCACTTACAGTTAAATTGTTTACAGGGTTTTGTGTACCACCCGTAAAGAATTGCTCACATTTTTTCAAATAACAAGCTTGTTTTACTTTCGGAGCATTACCCTCTTCACCTGCACGACCCCAAATTTGGTTTACGTCGTGAGCACCCCAAAGACCTACCGAAGTAGGAGTATTATAAATATATTCCCAGTGGAAACCTGCAGTACCACCCTGCATATCCATACCACCGTAAACATCATAACTATTAACATAAGAACTCAAACCTGCACTACTAGCCATACTATTAGCATTGCTTGCTGCGGTATTCAAAGTTCCTTGTCCCCAGTTGTAATTCAAGAAGAATGCATTTGCCCAAGGGAAGAAATCCGAAAACTCTGTACCGCCACCAGTTGTATAAAGTGCACTTGACAAGTTATAAAAAGAGAAGTGAAGGAAAGGAACATTATAACTTGTACGATAGTTATGACAATCTTTTAAAAGATTTTTCATTCCCGTACGAACATCGTTCCATTGTTGCTCTGAATTGAAACCAAGACCGTCGATACCATAATAGCGGAATAGCTTCATCAACTTATCAGCACCTCCGTTTATCAACGAATTATAGTTTTGTCCGTGACCACCATCGATAGCATTCAAACCGACTCCCCAAGCAGCCGCTGAAACTACTTCATTAGCAACACCATTTTTGTGGCAAATGTCGGTAAAGTTACCCGGACAACGGAGGAATCCTTGCGTCCAGTTTCCATAAATATCAATATAACTCCAGCTGCTAAACGCTTCAGAGTTAGCATCATAACGTGGCAACGAAGTCCAACCGTCTGACGACTCATTGATAGGAACCCACCAATGTACTTTACGATTATCACGTTTTGTTTCACTTGCAATAGGGTCTGTAGCCGTATTGATGAAACGTTTCAAAGGACGTTGCCTACCAATAAAAAAATTGTCGTAAGCAGCATTCGACTGGATTGAAGGAGCAGAGCCCGGCGTCCAACCTCCATAGTACGAATACATCCATCCTGACACATCGCCATTCACGATGTAATTATCATGCTTTGTTGCAAAAACAGGTATTGCTACAAAACACGATAAAATCAAAAAAAGTCTTGCTTTCTTCATACTAAAACATTTTTTAATTAAACAATAATATAATTGGTTCAAAAATAAGCATTTATTTATATTATCAAAAATAAATGTTTATATTTTTATCTCGCTATAAGAAATTTTGTACGTGCATAAACCTTTTTGTTGTCGGTAGTACAAATAGCAAAATATACACCTGTACTTACAGGTTTACCATCGCTCCGCAATCCGTTCCACGTAGCAAGGCTTCCTTTAGAAGTGGTAGTGTAAATCACATTGCCTGCCATATCAACAATTTTTACATTAGTATTTTCTATCAAACCTGCAATAGTAATAAGTCCTGTAAAATTTTCACGAATAGGATTCGGATAAACGCGTATTTCCGAAAAATCATCATGTCCTTCGGCAGTATCACTTTGATAAGAAATAATACCATTATCTGTACCAAAAAATACTTCACCAGTTTCAGAATTTATAGCAATACTCAAAATTGTATTCGAAGGCAATGGGCTGTTTTCTATAGTAAAATGTTCAATAGTTTCAGTTCCATCTGCCGAAACCAAATACACCCCCGACGAACTTGTTCCTATCCATTTACGATTAATGGCATCTACCTTTATAACATTTATTTCTTCATTATCGAGCAAATAATCTGCTTCATTTGTGCCATCATTACGAGGTATTTTAATCTGTTCAAAATTAAACGAATCGTTGAAAATATTCATAGGATTGCTCACAACTATCAACCCCGAAGTCGTCCCTATCCAAATAGCACCATCAAAATCTTGAGTCATTGTCCATGTAAAATTTGGAGTAAGCACTTTTCCATCTTGATTCACAAAAGAAGAAAAGTATCGTTGCTTATCATCGGCTACATTATCTAACGTTCCGCCATCATCGAACACATACAAACAACTTGCACCTTGCATATCACGCGATACTAACACCCATTTTTGATTCGTATTTTGATTTGAAACTAAAATTTTTTGCGTAGAAAGCGTTTGCAAACTCGACGTATATTTTTTCACATTACCATTTGGCAAAATATATTTTATAGTAGAAGACCCATAATCATTAGCAAACCATACAACTCCATTAGCATCGAAAGCAACAGCACCTATACGAGTATAATTGTAAAAACCTGAAGCTGGATATTTCTCTGGTAAGGCTGATTCTATTATTGGATTGTCGGCATTGTAAAGTTTATAAAATATATTGTTGCGAAATTCATAAAGTCCTAATCCCCAACTCGCAACAAAAAAACGCTGTGAATCTTTTGGGTCCACAGCCATATCGACCAAACCCTTTGGTAACAATTCTTTTAACACCGTTGTATTTTCTGGTATTGCTTTTAAATCTTTTGGAGCAAAATAACTCCACTCACCATTTTCGTATTTATCAACATAGCCTACACGACCATAATCTTGCCAACGAGCACCAGATAAAACATACAAACAGCCGTCTACAACTTGCATTTCATAATTAAAATTCGCAAATGGTCCATTAGGTTTATACGAAGATGTCCTTTTAGTCGTAAAATTATACTCACGCAAATCCGATGTTGTTGCCAACCAATAAGAATTTTTTTCTTTATCAAAAAGCATATCGTTTATACGAAAAGTACCTATCTCTTCTACAGCAAAAGAAGCATCTATTTTTTTTAACTTATTATGGCTAGACAACACCAAAAGAGAATTATTTGATATTCGAATTTTTCCTATGCGACCTAATGACTTACGAGGTTGCCAAACATTATTTGAATAACAATAAAGCGTACTATCACTTTTTAGTAACCACACAGAATCAGCAAAAACAAAAACCGATTTTTTTTCTCCAGCACCAACTGCAACATCTTCTTTCCAGTTTTCATAATTGACTAATAACGAATTGGCATCAGCCTTGTATAAATTATCTTTGGTTATAGCAAAAAAGCTCCCATTCCAATAGCAACAAGAATTAACCGCGACAGCACTTCCTCCCGTACTAATATAATATGTTTCTGAAATTTCTTTTCGTTTCAAATCCAAAACCACAATACCAAAATCTGTACAAAGAAACGCATCATTATCTTTAAAATAAATATAATTTACTTTTTTGCTATACGGCAAACTTTTCTTGCTAATGTCAGGTATATTTTCAATAGTACCATCGTCATAAAGTAAATCTATATTTGCATTTTCATACAATATAATTAATGCTCTAATTTTTTCAGAATAAGCTATATAAGAGATTTTTATATCGTTCAATCCTGATATTTTACTATAAAAATCTAAACTTTGATATTCTTTATTAACAGAAAAGAGTACACCCTTACTCAACGCATAAACATTTTCGGACGACGAAGCTATACAATCTACTTGCCCATACGAAAAATGAGTTTTCCATTGTTCCATTGCAAGCTGAGCAGAAATATTACTTACTAACAATAGTAAAATTATAAATCCTATTAGTCGTTTATTTCTCATTTTTACTCATTAAATATGCAACCAACTTTTTAGAAGCTATTGCTCGATGGCTGATGGTATTTTTTACTTCGGCAGGCAATTCAGCAAACGTTTTATCATAACCCTCTGGTATAAATACAGAATCATAACCAAAACCTCCTGTACCAAATCGCTCATTTGCTATACGACCTTTTATTATTCCCTCAAATAAAAATAATTCATTGTTTTCTATCAAAGCTATCACCGTGCGAAACTGTGCCAAACGATTTGATTCACCCTCCATAGCCAACAAAAGTTTATCTATATTCTTTTCAGAATTACAATCTTCTCCCGCATAACGTGCCGAAAAAACACCCGGAGCTCCTTGCAAGCATTCTACTTCTAAACCTGTATCGTCAGCAAAACAATTACAATGATACTTGTCCTCAATATAACGTGCTTTTATTTCTGCATTTGCTTGAAGCGTATTTCCTGTTTCAGGAATTTCATCAAAACAATTCACTTCAGCCAATGAACGAATAATAAAATCGCCATCTAATATTGCACGTATTTCCTGCAATTTATGAATATTGTTTGTCGCAAAAATTAACTCTTTCATAATGAACATTTTCAAATATGACAAAAATAATAAAAAATGAGATTACACGCGATACAATATCATTCCATACTAATCGTTTTAGTTTTTAAGTATATTTGCAGTAAAGAAGAGGTGTATAAATTGATAGGACGCCTATTTGTGGAAGTTGATTTATAGTTCCTCCATGTTAATATACTCCTTTTCTCGATTATATTCGCTACGAAGCAATTGATAAATATAATCCACCTCTTGGGTAGTTGGATTTGTGCTGAAGGCGTTAATCGCATCGTTAATTTTATTTTTTAGATTAGTGGAAACAGTAGAATTTTCTACTAAATTTCTAAAGTAATTTTGTAGAAATAGTTTTCTGTCTACATCATTTTTGACTGAATAAGCACCGCCTGTGATATATTCTAAATCATAGGCAACATAGATGTTGTCAAAACCATCAAAATTGTGAGTGCCTTCTCCCATTGGGAAGCTTGTTGTTACTGGATTTGGTCGAGTTCCCCAACTTGTCAAAGTTTCTTCGTAGATGAAACCTATCCTGTTGTCAGCTTGTAATTCTATTGAACTATAAGCAGAAACGGTGTTGCTAACTTGAAAAAATCCGTTCCAGTCGTTCGAAAAGTTTGATACCGAATTCATATCGGTAAAATCTGTCAATTCTTTATAGTAAATACCTACGTTAGTACGTGTACTTCCTGTAGGTAACGATTGTAATGCCAAATACATCTCCTTTTGGTCCGAATTGCGTTTGACGGGAACAATCAAAATTTCGCCATTTGTTGCATTGTTGCCAGGAGTCAGACCAGAGCCAGCAAATGTACATTTGACTGAAGTTTCCCATTCTCCAATTCCTTCGAGCGTATTGGTATAAGTGTAAATGTTATATAGACGTCCTCCTCCTACTCGGCTCGAAATAATAACTCGTCCGTCGGGCATTTCTTCACACTTTGGTTCGTCGCCACCAGGAACAGGGAGAGTAAACGTACCTCCGAGAGCATGCCAAGTTGCACCAAAATCGTCAGTATAAATTACTCTGTTTCCATTAGGACGAGCTGCCAATGCTGCATATATGCGATAATATTTTCCTTTTTTTACAATGCGACTTTGGAAAACTTTTCCTCCTCCAACGAAGGCTGATTCCATAGGATAGCCGCTATCGAAAAGGCTATAAACTTGTTCCGTAATGTTTTGAGGAGTTTCCCATGTTGCACCATTGTCTCTACTGCGAATAATAGCAACAAGATTTGGGTTCTGACGAGTAGTGTTTGCACTTGGATAATAAGTACATCCAGCTACTGCAAGAATCATTACTTCATTGCTTGTGCGGTCAGCAACAATGGCAGGGTCGCCAAATGCTGTTTCAAAATAATTTTCCGTAGCGGAAGTAATTCCGTTGCCAACTGCAACTTCCTTAATGTCGCTCCAAGTCTCACCATTGTTATCGCTTGTACGGCACACAATGTCCACTTGACCGAAGCCGGGGTCAGTGCCACAAACCAAACGAGCGGCAGAGACAATCAAACGTCCATTGCTAGCTTTTGTAATTCCAGGAATACGATATGGAGGAATAACTCCATCACCATTACTTGTGTTGAACAAATCTATTTTGATTGGTTGTAATGCAGAATCCTTTTTGATGCAAAATATTGGAATCAGTGTTGCGATGAGTAAAAAAACTATAAGTAAAGGAACGATTTTTTTCATAGTTAGAAATGGTATTTTCTTTAAAACAATAAAAATCCTCGATAGATTTTTCTGCTTATCAAGGATTCTTTTTTTGTCGGGATGACTGGATTCGAACCAGCGACCACACGCCCCCCAGACGCGTACTCTAACCGGGCTGAGCTACATCCCGTCTTTTTGCAAAAGTAATACTTATTCCGGAGATTTACCAAGAGACTACTAATATTTTATAATAAAGGGCTGAATAATCGAGCAAAAGAATCTTTTAATCGCTCCTTCTTTTTCCTACGAATCCAACCATTAAGTGTAATTTCACAACATTGCTCTAAATCTTTTTCAAATGCTTTTCGTAATGTTATAGCAGTTGTTTTATCATAAATAAATGCATTTAACTCAAAGTTTTGCTCGTAGCTTCTAAAATCCATGTTCGACGTTCCCACTGTAGAAACTAAATCGTCTGAAACAATAGCCTTGCTATGCAGAAAAGCTTTTTTATAGAAAAAGACACGAACACCTGCTTCTAATACTTGACGTAAATAGGATTTTGTGGCCATTTGAGCAAGAGGCGTATCCGATTTTTCGGGCAACATCAATCGGACTTCTACTCCACAAAGACTCGCTATTTGCAAAGCAGACAAAATACTTTCTGTTGGCAAAAAATAGGGCGTATGAATGTAAATATATTTTTGAGCAGAAGTAATCAAAGAAATAATTCCTTGCATTACATTTTCAAAATCGGTATCTGGACCCGAACAAACTACTTGTACCAAATTTTGCAAATCAGTAAAAACTTTAGGTTTTGGATAGTATTTTGCATCAGTAATAAGTTTTTGCGAAACAAAATACCAGTCGATAAGAAACGAATTTTGTAAACCATGAACAGCAGCTCCTTCTAAACGAACTTGCGTATCACGCCACAAGCCAAGCCTATTTCCCTTAATATATCTATCCGCCACATTTATTCCACCCGTATAACCGATTTTCCCATCTACAACAATTAATTTTCGGTGATTACGATAATTTACTTTGCTAAAACCTATGTAAGTTGCTGGCAAAAAGGCATGAGCAAAAACTCCTGCATCTTTTAATGGTTGCAAAAAACTTTTCTTCAAACCAAAGCTTCCTAAATGATCATAAATTAATCGTACACGGATACCTTCTTTCGATTTTTTTATCAACAAATCGCGAAAACGATAGCCAATTTCATCAGGTTCAATTATATAAAATTCTACATGAATATGTTCCATGGCCGATTCAATATCTGCAAAAATAGCTTCGAATGTTTCTCGACCAGAAGTAAAAATATCTATCTTATTCTGCCCATAAATAGGAGCCTCGGCATTTTTCTCTAACAAGTTAATTGTTCGTTTAACTCCTATCGGCAAATCATTTTTTTCTTGTTCACGATTACGATAAAAATCTGTTTCTAAATGTAAATTTAATCGATGTAAACTCTTTTTTGAAATAATTTTTCTTCTTCGATAATCTTGACCAACAAAAGCATAAAAAATTACCCCAACTACAGGCAAAAAGATTAATACCAAGACCCATACCAATGACTTTGCAGGATTCCTGTTCTCCAACAAAATAACCACAATTATCGAAAGGATAATGTAAGCATAAAGTATCCAAAAAATGTATGTTGGTAGATTTAAGAAAAATTCACGCATTCTTCTTTCGGTAAAAAATTATCGAATTATTATCAAAGTGCTCTATTATCTCTTCAGTGAAAACAAAATCCAACATTGGAGCACGAATACCATCACCTAGCTTTATAGGCGAAACCTCTACTCGTAGCTCATCACAAAGCCCCTCATACAAAAAGCTATCGAGCAAAGTAGCACCACCTTCTACTATTAGCGACATTATTTTATTCTCATAGCAATATTGCATTATTTGATTAAGTATGTTTTTCGAAAAATCCAATCTTTGAAATTCGATATTTTTTGTGGATGGTAATGGTTTTTCTGTAAAAATCACTGTTCGACAACTACCATCATACAAATGATGTGTGAATGGAATTCGCAAATTCCGATCGAGTACCAAACGAATAGGATTTTTTCCATCTACCAAACGACAGGTCAAAGAAGGATTATCTTCTATTGCTGTATTTGTTCCGACCAAAATAGCATCTTCATTGTGTCGCATCTGATGAACTAAAGACAATGTTTTTTGTGTAGAAAAAATAATGCGTTCTCCCTGTCTTCCCATAAATCCATCCGTAGATTGAGCCCATTTCAAAAAAATGTATGGTCGCTTTTTTTTATAAAAAGTAAAAAAACGTTTATTCAATTCATCACATTCCTTTCCGCAAACATTCGTTTCAACAAATACACCCGCCTCTCGTAATCGTTTTATTCCTCTTCCCGAAACTTCTGGAAAAGGGTCTAAACTACCTACTATAACATGTGGAATTTTTTTTTCGATAATTAAATCGGCACAAGGAGGAGTTTTCCCATAATGCGAACAAGGTTCGAGATTGACAAACAATGTTGCCTGCTGCAAAAGATGTAAATCTTCCTTTTTTACCGATGCGATGGCATTAACCTCAGCATGAGGCTCTCCACAACAGCGATGATACCCCTCACCTATAATTCTTCCTTCGGCTACAATAACAGCACCTACCATCGGATTTGGCGAAGTATCTCCTATTGCCTTTTGAGCAAGCTCAATACAGCGATTCATATAATAAACCTTGTCAAGCATACCTACAAAAATATTCATTTTACAACATTGTTTCAAATTCATTAACAAAAAAAAGCGTTTCCTAATATAGAAAACGCCTTCTTATTCTAAAAAATCAACCTTACGGAAGCATAACAACTTCTACAACATTACCTTGCGAAACAAGAGCTTTTAATGTTTTTTGAATTGATTTTGCATTAACACTTTCAAGTGCCTTTTTGTATTCTTTTACATAATCTACACCATCAAGATAATAACGATCAAGAATAGTTTCCCACCAATCGTTGTCTTCCATATCTTCGGCAAGCGTATTCAAACGGTCTTCTTTTGACTTTTGGAGATCGTCAGCTCGTGGTCCGTTTTCAACAATCTCCATCACTTCTTTGTGAATAATACTCATTAGCTTTTGTTGTTTTTCTGGATCGGTATCAAATTGCATAAGAAGAACAGCTTGTTCTATTGGTTCATCTGTTATGTAACCTGCACATCCAACACCATACGAACCACCTTCTTTTTCGCGAATGCTTTCAAGGTAACGTGTGCCCAATATATCACCAATAATTTTCATATTAAGATTATTAGCAAGTGTAGCTTTCATTTTACCCGAATAACCAATATGATTAGAAGCTGTTTTTGTTTCCATTTCTTTATTGAAATAGTTGTTTACTTTACCTTTTGGATAACGAATGCCATGATCGGTGTATTTTTCACGAGATTTAGAAGTTTTAAGACCTCCAAGCCATGTGCAGATTATTTGGCGTGTTTTTTCATCATTAGGATTGATGTTTCCAACAAATGTTACAAAGAAATCAGCAGGATTTGCAAAACGTTCTTTATAGATTTCTATTGCACGTAGTTGATCTACTTTTTTAAGAAAATCTACATCCATAATAAGCGTACGTGGATGATGCGAAGAAAGTGTTTTTCTTATGCTATCAGAGAATGCTGTTTTTGGATTTTTATCGCGAGACGCCAACGAAGTTTCGAGCATTGCTATAAGCGATTTGAACGCTTCATCGTCTTGGCGTGGAGCTGTAAAATAAAGGTATGCAAGTTGCATCATCGTTTCAAAATCTTTCACAGTTGATGTACCCGACATATTTTCTTCATAGTTGTCTATATTCGGAGCAAGCGAAACTTTTTTTCCTGTCAATGCTTTTTGCAAATCAAGGTACGAAAATTCACCAATTCCATTATAAGCAACAACAGCAGTAGCAACATTTGCCGATGGCAAATCGTCGATAGCTACCTTACTAAGACCTCCTTCCGATTGCATTTCCATTGATATTTGGTCTTTTTTGAATTCTGTAGGCTTAATTGCAATTTTAATTCCATTCGACAAAGTCCACTCGGTAGTTCCTAGTTTTTTATTGTATTTCTCTTTTACTATTGTACCTGGTGCAGGAGCATTTTCTACCAACGGACGATCAAACGACTCTTCTACAGGAGCTTCTATATCTAATGTTTTTACTTTGTTAAAAATAGTAAGTACCTCTTCTTCTGTAGGAACACTTACTACGTCGCTATTCTCTTTACCAAGATAACTGATAATAACATTTTTGTCTGTAATGTAAGATTGCACCAACTGATTAACAAGAGCTACAGGAAGTTGAGGGAAAACCGATTTCGTATATTCATATTCGAACTCAATACCAGGAATAGGCTGACCATCAAGATAGTGGCGATAATATTGGTTCGCATAGAATTGATTTTTACGAGTAGTGCGTTCGTTGTATGCACGCTCAAGATTTGAAAGATAGTCAGTTTTTGCACGTTCAAGTTCCGACACTGTAAAACCATAACGTTTTATTTTTTCTACTTGTGTAAACATATCTTCCAACGAGGCTTTTTCTTTACCATCTTTTGGAATAACAATAAATTCGAAAGCATCTGTTTCGCCCATATTATTGTCATAACGACCCATTGCTTGAACAAAATTAGCATTTGGGTTCATTGTAATTTCTTCGATACGATACGAAATCATTTGACGAATAAGACTATTGATAGCATAGATGAGCAAACCTTGTTCGCTAAGACGAACCTCACGAGGCATTGCTTCGTGGTTGAATTCAATTGCCAATTGAGTAAATTGAGCTTCTTTGTCAGTATAGATTGCTACACGAGTTTCGTCGTTGCTAGGCAAGCTATAACGAGGGCGTTCGCCACGATTCGAACGTGCTGGGATTGGAGAGAAAAGGTCAACGATTTTTTTCTCCATTTTGTCAACATCTATATCTCCAACTACCACAATACATTGCAAATCTGGTCCATACCACAATTCATAATAATCGCGTAATGCTTGGTAAGTAAAATTATTAATAACAGCTGTATCGCCAATTACATCACGTTTAGCGTAGCGTGATCCCGGATATTTTAGTTTATTACCTTGGCTCCACATACGACGGTTTGCATTGTTACCCGTACGCCATTCTTCACGAATTACTCCACGTTCGTTATCAATTTCTTCTTCATTCAAAGAAATTGCACACGACCAATCATGCAACACAAGCAAAGCACTATCGAGAATCTCCTCACGTGTAGGTACATTAGAAAGACGATAAACGGTTTCATCAAGCGAAGTATAAGCATTTATATTTCCACCAAAATTAACCCCAACAGACTCAAAATAGTTGATAAGCAATTTTCCGGGGAAGTGTTTTGTTCCATTAAATGCCATATGTTCGAGGAAGTGAGCAAGACCATTTTGGTGGTCTTCTTCGAGAATAGCACCTACCGCCTGTGCGATATGAAATTCGCAACGCTCTTTTGGTTGCTCATTGTGGCTAATGTAGTAGGTAAGTCCATTGTCGAGCACACCATAACGGACATTTTTGTCCATTTGAAGTGGTTGTAGCGTTTGAGCTACCATAAAATTAGCAGATGATAACAAAATTACTGCTACTAAAAATCTTAACTTAAGTCTCATAGTTTTTTATTTTTTTGATTTAAACGACTGCAAAAATAGGTATTTTTAATTTTTAATTATTAATTTTTAATTTTTTTAAAAAAAATCATCTAAAATAGATGATATACAAATATTTAAAAATAAGTTAAAAAAAGATTTTTCAACAGAAAAATTAAACAAAATAACTACATTTGGTGTTATTAATATAAACTTTAAAATCTTACTATTATGAAAAAGTACATTTGCAATGTTTGTAGTTACATCTACGATCCTGAAATTGGTGATACAGACAATGGTGTTGAAGCTGGAACAGCTTTCGAAGCTTTACCTACCGATTGGGTTTGCCCTTTGTGTGGTGTCGACGTAAGTCAATTTGACGAAGTAGATGAGTAACAATCTATAGTAATAATTTTTTTACTATTTCAACTTTTTCTTCATTGGGTAGCATTGCGTCTATCCAATGAATTTTTATACCTCGGCGTTCCATTCCTCGCCACCAAGTCATTTGGCGTTTTGCAAATTGATGAATAGCAATTTCTAATTGTGCGTAAAGTTCGTCATAGGTTAAATTGCCTAACAAATAGTTAGTTACAAACTTATATTCCAATCCATAGTAAATTAACGATTCGGGCGAAAGACCTTTATCGAGCAAATGCTGCACTTCGGCTATCATACCCACTTCTAAACGACGACGCAATCGTTGAGAAATCCGTTGCCGACGCTCCTCACGAGAAATATCAATACCAACAACCAAACTATTTATTTGGGGATAATCTATATTTGCCACTTCATTATTTCGGTAATAATCTGCTATTTCAATTGCACGAATTGCACGTCGCTTGGTTTCGATATCGCTTGTATTATGTAGAGGCTTATATTTTTTTAGAATTTCTGCTAACTCTTCTAGCGATTTATTTTCCAATTCGACACGCAAAACATCATTAACTGGCACTTCCAACATTTTATAACCTTTCAAAGCTGCTTCTACGTAAAGTCCCGTTCCTCCACAAAGAATAGGAAGTTTACCTTTTTCAGAAATAGTTTTAAATGCCGATAAAAAATCTCGTTGAAATTCATAGACATTATATTGATAACCAGCCTCTACAATATCCACTAAATGATACGGAATTTGATTACCGTTTACTATATAATCCGCCAAATCTTTGCCTGTACCTATTGTCATATCACGATATACTTGACGCGAATCGGCACTAATTATTTCTGAATTTATAGCTGTGGCTAACTTTGCAGCAAAAGCTGTTTTGCCAGTAGCTGTAGGGCCTACTATGGTTATAAGGTTATACTCCATTTTTTTGATTATCTAAACAACAAAGATACACTTTTCGATAAAGAAATCCTAACTTATAAAAACTCCTAATAGAAAGGTTTTTAAATTTGAAAATAACTGAAAGCTTTTTTAACTTTGTATCTTAAATTATACCATTGATACAATGAATTATACCGAATCTTTATTCAATTACAAACGCCGCGAAACATCGACTACAACTATTGGTAACATCACTATGGGTAGCCAAACCGTTATTCGTATTCAATCGATGGCAAACACCAATACAAACGATATAAACACTAGTGTTGAACAATGTGTCCGAATAATAGAAGCAGGAGCCGACCTTGTACGATTTACAACTCAAGGCACACGCGAGGCCGAAAATTTAGGCGTAATAAACAAACAACTAAAGCAACAAAATAGGACTGCTCCTCTTGTGGCCGATGTCCACTTTAATCCAAACGTTGCCGATATAGCAGCACAAAAGGTTGAAAAAGTTCGTATCAATCCGGGCAATTACGTCGACAACATACATACGTTTCAGCATTTTGAATATACCGACGAAGAATATGCTGCCGAAATAGAAAAAATTCGCCAACGTTTTATTCCATTTCTAAATATTTGTAAAGCAAACAATACGGCTATACGCATTGGTGTTAACCATGGCTCTTTGTCGGATAGAATAATGAGCAGATATGGAGACACAGCACAAGGTATGGTAGAATCGTGCATGGAGTTTTTACGGATTTGCTGTGAAGAGGAATTTTATAATGTAGTAATTTCAATAAAATCGTCGAATACACTAGCAATGGTGCAAACTGTACGATTGTTGGTAGCTACTATGCAAAAGGAAAATATGAAATTCCCTTTGCACATAGGTGTTACCGAAGCAGGCGATGGCGAAGACGGACGAATAAAATCGGCTGTTGGAATTGGTACACTTTTGCTCGATGGTATTGGCGATACGCTACGCGTTTCGCTCACCGAAGCTCCCGAAAACGAAATTCCAGTAGCTAAAAAATTAGTAGCACTTCTTACTGAACGACAAGCAGAACCAAACATTGCTGAACAAGTAAACGAAAAATTCTCTCCCTACGAATATACACGTCGCATAACCAACAACGTAAACAATGTCGGTAGTGAAAATGTGCCTATTGTAGTGGCAGATTTTTCAAACAAAGCAAATTTAACTAACGTAGAAGCAGATTTTATTTATGCGGGGAACAAATTTTTTGAAACAAACAAACCACAAATTATCGATGAAGATGCTTTCGAAAATCAGCTAAACACTTTTGCTTTATACAAAAGTATAGAATCTTTGAAAAATGTGCGAACAGACAATGTTTACTTTTTAAAACTTAAATATTCGCAATTAACACAAAATATTGTAAATGAGTTAAAAACGCGTAAAAATTGCATCATTTGGCATCCATTTGAAAGTATTGCTGAAAGTAGAGCTTTTTTTCATCGACTTTTAAACGAAAAATGCAATAATCCTGTTGTTTTGGTTTATCAACGCAACGATACTGATAACGAAAACTTTCAACTTGCAGCAAGTATGTTTGCAGGATCGCTTTTTTTAGATGGCTTTGCCGATGGGTTGATGTTGCAAAACGAATATTTGACAACAGACGAATTAGTGAAAAATACTTTTGGCATACTGCAAGCCACTCGCACACGTTTTAGTAAAACGGAATATATTTCGTGCCCAGGCTGCGGACGTACTATGTTCGATTTGCAAAACACTTTAGCAAAAGTAAAAGCGGCAACTTCACATCTAAAAAATCTAAAAATAGCTGTTATGGGATGCATTGTAAATGGAACTGGCGAAATGGCCGATGCCGATTATGGTTACGTAGGAGCAGGCAAAGGCAAAGTAAGCCTTTACAAGCAAAAACAGTGTATCGAAAAAAACATACCTGAACAGGAAGCTATTGCCCGACTCGAAGCTCTGATTAGAGCAAATGGCGACTGGGAAACAAAATAACTTTTGTATGAAGCATTTACAATTCATAGCCATTTTATTCATTCTTTTCGCACTTGCGAGTTGCGATAAGTACAACGACGAACTACTCACTGATATAGAAGTAGAAGATTATGGATATATTCTACCTGAAATGGAGGACGAATATGAAAACTACCCACTTTCCAACATGAATTATACTCATAGCCTAAATCTTTGCATTCCATTGGTTTATGAAGGAGAGACATACGATTGGAAATTCGTGCATATCAAAGGGCTGCAATACAATGATGTACTAACCAAAGAGTGGCAATCGAAACGTATAAAAGTTACTTCGATAGAAAAAATGGAAAGTTTGCCATTCAAACGATTACCACCTATAGACTATTATCCTTTTATGGAGCAAGATACTTACAAAATAATAAACCAACAAGCAGATGTTGATTCGCTTATAAATAAATTGGAACCTATAACCGATTATATGATTTTTCCTCAAAACATTACGGAATGGCAGAATATCGATTTTGAAAAATACTATTTAATTGTTGTCAAATCCTTTGTTGATTTTTATAATAATAATATGACTAATGACAACGTTTACAATCGTATATATAATAATCTTGTTTTTCCTTTTATCATAGATTCAAACAATCAAGTAGAATGTTTTATATTTACTCAAGAAATCATTTATTATGGTAATAAATGGATGGATGATTATTTTTCTTTTCTTTTAGGCATATTAGTAGAGAAAGACATACAAGTGGATAAAGTAACTTTCAAGCATCTAAAGAATATTCATAAAAGTGTTCTCATTTACTAATTATTATGATAATAATAAAATATTTTAAATGGATTGCATTCGTTATTCTTATTGGACTTGTAGGGTGCGATAAGTACAATGACGAACTACTCACCGACGCAGAGGTAGAAGAGTACGGATATATTCGGTCTGAAATAAGGGATAAATATGACAACTGCTCTCTTTCCGATATGAATTACACTCATAGTCTAAATCTTCACCTTCCATTAGTTTATGAAGGAGAGACATACGATTGGAAATTCGTACATATCAAAGGATTTTTATACAATGATGTACTAACTGAAAAGTGGCAATCGAAACGTATAAAAGTTACTTCGATAGAAAAAATGGAAACTCTGCCTTTTAAGCAATTACCAGCTATAGACTACTACCCTTTTATGGAACAAGACAGCTACAAGATAATCAACCACCAAGCAGATGTCGATTCGCTTATAAATAAATTGGAGCCTATAACCGACTATATGATTTTTCCTCAAAACATTACGGAATGGCAGAATATCGATTTTGAAAAATACTACTTGATCGTCGTCCGTTCTTTCGTGGATTTTTATTTTAATGATTTAAACGGAAGTGATGAAAATAGTTATAAGAGAGTGTATTATAACCGTGTAATCCCCTTTATTGTGGACTCCAATAATCAAATAGAATGTTTTGTATTTACTCCGGAAATTGTTGTATATGGTCCTACTGTTGGCAATGAAAGAAGATTTTCTTGCCTTTTGGGTATCTTGGTAGAAAATGATATAAAAGTGGATAAAGTAACCATCAAGCACCTCAAAGGGTTTAATAGAACTGTTTATATTTACCCTCCCATTTATTAAAACATATAAAGATAACGACAATGAACAATACTAAATGGATAATTTTTACTATTCTTTTCGCACTCATCAGTTGCGATAAGTACAACGACGAACTGCTTACCGATGTAGAGGTAGAAGAGTACGGATACATTCGCCCCATAATGAAAGATGACGACTATCCTCTTTCCGATATGACTCACACCCACAGCCTAAATCTTTGCATTCCATTGGTTTATGAAGGAACTTATGAGGGGAAATTTGTACATATCAAAGGATTTTTATACAATGATGTACTAACTGAAAAGTGGCAATCGGAACGCATAAGAGTAACTTCTATAGAGAAAATGGAAACTCTGCCTTTTAAGCAATTGCCACCCATAGACTACTACCCTTTAATGGGACAAGACAGCTACAAGATAATCAACCACCAAGCAGATGTAGATTCGCTTATAAATAAATTGGAGCCCATAACCGATTACATGCTCTTCCCACAAAACATCACGGAATGGCAAAATATCGATTTTGAAAAATACTATTTAATTGTTGTCAAATCCTTCGTTGATTTTTTTGATAATAATAATAATATGACTAATGAAGGGGTTTATAATGGTATATACAATAATCATGTTTTCCCTTTTATCATCGATTCAAAAGATCAGATAGAATGTTTTGTATTTACTCAAGAAATTGTTTATTATGGCATTACCGCTTGGACAGACAAATGTTTTTCTTTTCTTTTAGGTATATTAGTAGAAAAAGACATAAAAGTGGATAAAGTATCCATCAAGCACCTAAAAGGTATTCATAGAAGTGTTTATATTAACCCTCCCATTTATTAATAATGACAATGAACAATACTAAATGGATAGCATTATTTATTACCATTCTTTTAGGGCAAACAACCATCTCCTTTTGTGAGAATATTGAAAATCAATGGGGATAAGTGCAACAATGAACTATTTATCAATTATATCCCTTGATATTTACTATTTTTGATGAAATTTTTATTTAAAATACATTGTTATGGAAACAAAAGAAAAAGAATTAATGCTTGACAAACGTTATATGCAAATGGCTCGCATTTGGGCAGAAAATTCGTATTGCGAACGCCGAAAAGTAGGTGCTTTGATTGTAAAAAACAAAATGATTATCTCCGACGGATTTAACGGAACACCTTCGGGATTCGAAAATGTTTGCGAAGACGAAAACAATGTTTCGAAACCATACGTTTTACATGCAGAAGCAAATGCCATAACAAAAGTGGCTCGCTCAAACAACAGCAGCGACGGAGCTACGCTCTACGTTACAGCATCGCCTTGCATCGAATGTGCAAAGTTGATTATACAAAGTGGCATTAAACGCGTGGTGTTTGGCGAACACTATCGCATAACCGACGGCATCGATTTGCTAAAACGTGCAGGCATTGAAGTTATTTATCTTGAAGCATAAAAACCTTTTTTTGATGAAAAAAATTTATTTACCTATTCTTGTTGGATTTTGCATTGCTTTAGGCATTGTTATCGGAGTTGTTTTTACCGAAAATAGTTACAAAAATTTTCTAGGACAAATATCTTTATCAACATTACAAAACACGAATTTATCAAAAACTGATGTTATTTTTAAGTTGATTGACGAGCAATATGTAGATTCTATTGATACGCAAAAGATAGAAGAAAGCATTATCCCCGAAATTTTTAAGCACCTCGATCCACACTCTTCGTACATCCCTGCCAAAGATATAGAAGAGGTAAATGCCGACTTGAGTGGCAGCTTTAGTGGCATTGGTGTTCAATTTAATCTCCAAAACGACACTATATATATCGTAGACGTCATACGTGGCGGACCATCAGAGCGTGCCGGTCTTGTAGCTGGAGACCGCATTGTAGAAGTAAACGACACCATTTTTGTAGGTAAAGAAATTAACAACGAAAAAATCGTAAAAAAGCTTCGTGGACCTAAAAATACAAAAGTAAAAATCGGTGTTAAACGTCGAGGCACAAAAGAAATTTTACACTACACGATTGTTCGTGACGATATTCCTGTTAAAAGTGTTGAATCGGCATATATGATTGCACCAAACATCGGTTACATCTACGTTAGCAAATTTGGAGCTACTACTTACAACGAATTTTTAACCTCAATTGCAATGCTAAAAAAACAAGGTGCAAGCAAATTTATTATCGATTTACGAGGCAATTCGGGTGGCTATTTAGATGCCGCAACTCGTATGATAAATGAGTTCCTCTATCAAGGACAATTGATTGTTTATACACAAGGTAATCCAAATTTTTATCCACGTAGCGACATTTATGCTATTGGCACAGGCTCTTGCAAATCAAACGACATAGCCGTATTGGTAGACGAATTTTCGGGTTCGGCTAGCGAAATTTTTGCTGGTGCCATTCAAGACAACGATCGAGGAATTATTATAGGTCGACGCACCTTTGGGAAAGGACTCGTACAACAACAAATTCCACTCGAAGACAATTCGGCTTTAAGACTGACCGTAGCTCGCTACTACACGCCAAGCGGACGTTGCATTCAAAAACCATACGAATTAGGAAAAATTGACGAATACGAAAAGGATATTCTTAATCGTTACGAACATGGCGAATTTTATTCGCAAGATAGCATAAAACAAGACACCATAGCCTACAAAACACTTAACGGACGTACCGTTTACAGTGGTGGCGGCATAATGCCCGACATTTTTGTACCAAGCGATACTTCGGACATTTCGCCATTTTTCACTAAACTTTTTAATAGTGGAGCAATGTATAAATTTGCCTTAAGGTACACCGAAAGTAATAGAGAAACACTCAAAAAACAAGGCAATTGGATGCAATTGAGTGCCTACCTCGACACACAAAACATTTTAAAGCAAACACTTGATTTTGCCGAAAAACAAAATATAATAGGCAGCGAACGCGACAAAAAAATTTCGAACAATCGTATAAAAAAACAAGTTTACGCTTACATTGTGCGCGATGTGTTAGGCGACGATGGTTTTTACCCAATTTTGAACAAAGACGACAAATGCGTACAAATTGCCATTGAAAAAATTCAAAATCAAGACGAATTAAATAGAATTTTAAATAGATGAGTATCACCCCAAAAATAACGATTGTAAAAAAGCAAGGTAAAGATTTTTCTGTTTTAGCAGAAGAAGTTTTGGTTGCTCTACAAAAATCAAAACAAACTATTATCCGCGTTTTGTTTTTTACCGATGTAGCGAATAATAATGATTTTTTACAAAAACAAGCTTTCGTTCTTACTCAAGCAAAACTGCTTTTTGTTGAAAAAATGCCTTTAATTAACATTATTTCGCAAGCTCCTTTCGGATACAATTTAATTGCCGAAATTCATTCTGTAGATGCCTCCGTAGCGTTTAAAAACGCTTTTGGAACAAACTATATTGTAGCAAAAAACAACGAAGAAAAAGCACTTTTTACAACTCTTGCACCCGAATACTCAACTATAAACGCCCCTATCGCACAACAAGCGGAAAAAACCTTTGCAACATTAACTGCTATTTTTGAAAAAGAGGGAATGACTATTGATTGCATTCTACGCCAATGGAACTACGTAGAACGTATTATCGACACCGATTCGTTAGGACAACGCTATCAACAATTCAACGATGCAAGGAGTAATTTTTATGCTCAATGTTATTGGCAAAATGGCTACCCTGCAGCAACAGGCATTGGCACTAAAAAAGGAGGGTTGTCTATCGACATTGATGCTTATGCTGGTATTTCAACTAAAGCTATCGACAATCCTTTACAAATAGCGGCTCATCGTTATTCAGAAAATGTACTCGAAGCAGGCAAACAACCACAACAAACTACACCAAAGTTTGAACGTGCAAGAGTTATCGACAATACGCTTTATATATCGGGTACGGCTGCCATTCGTGGCGAAGAAACCATTGCCGACAACGCCAAAGAACAAACACAAATAACGATAGAAAACATTCTAGCTCTAGTGCAACAAACTGACAAAACAACACTCAATTATCTACGTGTTTATATCAAAAACAAAGCCGACTTTGCGGTTGTAAAAAATACCGTAAGTCAGCTATTGCCAAATATTGAAACACTTTTTGTAGAAGCCGATATCTGCCGCTCCAACCTCTTGGTAGAAATAGAAGCTGTAGCAGAGTAGAAACTTTATGCGTATATAACCCCTGAACCCTGTGGAATAATCACATTGTGGATATTATCAATGTACTTTCCAAGAGGTATCATATAAGGTGTAAACAATACCAATCTCTCATCAAATGGTGCCTCATTAACCACAATCTCCTTTGTGATGTCACCATTCTCACATACATACTGCACAATAGTATTCAAGAACTCCTCCTGCTCAGCATTAAGTTCATTATCTGACAAGAATTCACTAAACTTATTCAATGCCTCCCTTCTATCCACACCTATTAATGAACGGATAAACGCTGCTACATTGCCTCCAAAGAGCATATTTTGAGTGTATTTAGCATAGTCCTCCTTGCTTCCAAGTTCAGACCATAGAATACGCTCCAACTCATTAATATCCTCAGCAGACAACTGTTCAAGGTTGTATATTTTCTTCAATACAGGGAGGTTCCTATTGTTTGCAAGGAAGTCAATGATGCGCTGCTTATAGGATACCTTCATTGTGATTCCCTCTGCCTCTCCGTCATCAGTAACCACATCTTCAATATCCACGATAAACCATCTGCCCTTATCACCCTTCAAGAACTGCATCAACTCACGCAAGTCATTACGCACCTTCTCCAACCACGGCATTGATACATTCTCCCAAGCAGCAACCGACAACACCTCTTTCAAGGTCGCCATCTTTGCCTGTACCTGTGGCAATGTTGCCTTCTTCTCAACTAAGAATTCAGCAACTTTCTGCACCTGTGCAATCTTCTTGTCTGCATTAACCTCACCACCTACATAACTCAACTCAATGAAGAGAATAATGGCATCAAACATCTTTGCAGTGGGTTCCATCGTGTTCTTGGGCAATAATGGAGCAATGTCATTTTTCAAGGTATGCACATCTACCTCTGACAATGACAACCAATTATCTTCCTTCTTGAAATGACTTACCTCCTCCCACTTAGAGCGCACAGATATATGACTATCAGACAACGTCATCACCTGTTCTTTCAAGATGCCTTTGAATTCATCGTGCAACTTACGGCAAAAGTCATCCTCTTGATACTTTTGATGTTGTAGGTGAAACGCTACATCTGCTCTCAATCCGAAAATGCGCTCAGTGAGTGATATGCTTGATGGTGATGTTTTACCATCCTCATACTTATCAAAATACTCAAAGTTCCTGCACCAATCAAAGATGTAGAAACACTCTTTGTCTTTGCCATTGCCAAAAATATCAGCAGATAGACGAGTGCCACGACCAATCATCTGCATAAATTTAATTTTACTTTTAACTATCTTAAAAAAGACAAGATTGAGAACATCTGGCACATCAATACCAGTATCGAGCATATCAACTGATACTGCAATTTGTGGATTATTATCTCTTACCTCAAACTTATCAATCAAGTCCTGAGAATAGGTCACATAGTTATCAATCAGCACACAGAAATCAGAACCATATTCAGGGTAAAGTTTATGGAATCTCTCCACAATCAGCTCTGCGTGTCTATGGTTGTAGGCAAAAATGATGCTCTTGCCTATACGCTCCCCATACTGCACCTTCAGACCATTCTCCATCAGGTCTTGCAGCACGGCATCAATGGTCGCCTCGTTGAAAATATAGTTGAAAATCTCTTTATTCTCAATATCACGAACAGGATAAGGATTGCGGTCGTCAAGCACCATTTTCATACCCTTAATGGCACTCTCATACTCCCAAACTGCCTCCATCTGTTTCTTCTCCTCATCAGTCAGATTAGCATATTTGATACCCTCTTTGAGAATCATTGAACCACGCTTAAATCCTCGATAGTTTACCAAGTAACCTTCTCCAACTGCATCTTCCAACTCATAAGCATAATTTGGCACTCCTTGTTCCATCTCAAAGATGTCGTATGTGCTTTTCTCTACCTCGTTTCTTGGTGTTGCAGTCAATCCCACAAGCATCGCATCAAAATAGTTGAATATTGCTCCATATTTACCAAAGATTGAACGGTGTGCCTCATCAATGATTATCAGGTCAAATCTACCCACAGAGAAAGGTTTGTCCTCTGTGTCAATGTAGTTAATCATTGTCTGATATGTCGAGAATGTGATGCGGGCATTTAGGTCTTTCTCTCCATTCTCACTGAGTACACTTGTTGTGGTTGAAGGTAACAGCTTCACAAAATTCTTGTGTGCCTGACCTACAAGTGAGGTGCGGTCAGCAAGGAACAAAACATTCTTCACCCAACCATTTCTCATTAACACATCTACCAATGAAATGGATACTCTCGTTTTTCCTGTACCCGTTGCCATCACGAGCAGAGCTTTGCGATGCTTCTTGTTGAGGTGCTCACACACTGCCTTGATTGCCATCTTTTGATATGCTCGGTCAGTAATATGGTCTTTCACAGAGAAGTCTGATATATCCTTTCTGCTTCTCTGCTGAATCATCAATTCCAAGTCATTAGCAGAGTGGAATCCATATAATCTTCTTGGGGGATAACCCAATCCATCTATGATGTATGTTGCAAATCCGTTGGTGTAGTATATCACAGGGCGCACACCATACTGCTTTCCCAAGCAATCAGCATATAACTCTGCCTGATGCTTACCCTTAATAGGTGATGCTGATGTACGCTTTGCCTCTACAACTGCAAGAGGTTTGCCATTGCCACCAAAGAGCACATAATCCACATAACCCATCTCGTGAGCATTTGGCATACCTTTTACCTCAACCTCTATGCACGCTTTGAGTGGTTCAATAGCACCTTCTGTTGGATTAATGTTCCATCCTGCCTCCTTCAGCATTAGGTCGATGTACATCTTGCGTGTCTCTGCCTCTGATATATCACAGGCAATCTCCACAACAGGTTCAGTAGTATTTAGAACCTCTGTATCCACCTCTTTCAGTGCCTTATCGGTTGGTAATGCCTCAACCTTTGCAGGCACAATCACAGGTTTCTGAATAGAGTCGGGGATTAGTGTCTTGTCAAAAGGTTTTACTTCATCAACTACTCGCAATTTTAGCAGGATTGAACCTACAACATTGTAAATATTGAGTAGTGAGAAAAACGCCTCCTTCTTGCTCACATTAATAGCATGAGCACCATTGTTACCCACCTTGCGGACATAGTGAACCGCCATCATCACTCTGTCATCACCAATGAAAGTGCGGAAGGGTTCACCATCCACCAATTCAAAGAGTGATGTACGTTCCTTAATCTCAATACCCTTCATCTTGTATATCTCTCTGACGATATACTCCAATGCTCGACGACCATTGAAAGCAGATATTTCAGGGTCGCACACTTGATTCTCTTCTGCTGCCGAACAGAATCTATGTAGGGTGTCAAGTCCCAAATCCTTTATATAATCAAAGTTTCTCATACTCATTTCAATTAGTAGAGAGTGTTAATAATCTGTATCATCTCGCTCTTCTCCCATCCATCCCATCCAACAGAGGAATAGGTAAAATCCAAACACACCAAGCAATGCACTAATTACAATACCTTTCCAAGTAGGAACATTGGTTGCACTATTAATAATCAGTTTTACAATCCAACAAGCAAGAGCGATTAAACCGCCAAATATCAGTATATATAGTAGTGGTCCCATGAAATGTAGCGTTTAGTTAAAGTAGTAGTCCATTCGTGAGTTAAACAACTCTTCGGTTTCCTTGATTGATTGCTTAATCAACTCTTTTTGTTTCTCTATCGCTTCAATTTTTGATGCAAATTCTTGTTGAAGAGTGAGTGGTGGAACGCAAACTTTTAGTTCTCGTAATCCTTTTAAGATAACTCTCTTTATTGCAGTGCCCGTTAAAAGTTCTCGCTCTACAGTCTCGTATATTTCTTTTGTTGATAAATACCCCACCAAATATTCTGAATTTAATATTTTTGTATCAGGGCGAGTGATGGCAATAGAGGATAGTAAAGCCTGTTCTTTTTCTTCTTTCAAAACAAAGATGTATTTGAAATAACTACCATCTTTTGCTATCAATACATCTCCTTTATTTGGTTTGCATCCTGTTGATAATAATTTTTGATATTCAACTTCGCTAATCATTTTGCAGTTCTCATATGAGAATCTATTTTGTTGCATATCTTTTACTGATAACATTGGTATTGTTCCATTTTCATCATCCTTTGGACTATAATGAGAACCATCTGTTATATATTGGCATACCTCTCCTAATTTCTTTACCTCCCATCCCTTTTCATTCGTAATAGGGTCGCCAAACATAGTGTAGAAGATTGACTCGGCAAGGGCATCAAGTTCTTTCAACTGCTACTTTTTCTTCTCAATCACCCCACTCAAACAATCCAACTCCGCCACAATCTTTTCTTGCTCTGAAAGTGGAGGAACGGGAATATATAATTCTTTTAATGCTTCCCTACCAATAGACTTAAAAGTAGAACCTGTTCCTTGTGCTATGAGTTTTTCTTTATTTGCAATTAAGGCGTGGTATATGTATGCACCAATAGTCGTATCAAGGTTTCTTATTGCTGCCAATCCTCGGCCTATACAACATCTGCAATCTGCTATGTTAATTGCGCCAATAGGAGCACGGACAGAAATAAGAATATCATTTTCTTCTGCTATTCTTATTGGAGCATTGCAAAAGACTCTTACTTTTGGATGAATCTTCCCAAAATCAGCATTACCTTGAAAAAAAGGAAGCCCATCAGAGTCATTATATGTATCAGAACTTGGAGATTGTCCCATAGTAATAGAACAAACCTCTCCCAATCTCTTTATTTTCCACTCCTTTTTCATAGTCTTAATCAATCTTGCAGCGATTAGCAATTATACCTATAAAATCGTGCTTCAATATAATGTCTTTCTTCTCAAGAAAACCTTGAAGGTTATAGGTCATTGAAACTTTTCTCCCTTCGTGTGGAATATGCGATAGCAAGACCTCGACTCTTTGAGCATCGTCTCCAATTAGACAATCCAAGGATGTCTTCTCATCCAAAGTTATTGTTTGTCTTAGTTGTTTCTCTTGGGTTAGCATTGATTGAAACATCTTAAAAACGCCCACCATATCCATAAGCATTAGTTGATAATTCTTAAGTATGACTTTCTCGTTGGGAAATTTCAACTCAAAATCCACTATATTCTGAGTGAATTCATCGAATAAGTCTGATGCATTATCAATATACTCCAGAAAGGGGTTGCTCTGCGAATCTCGTTCAGGTATATAAAATGTAAAAACCGTAAATATAAGATTCTCAATTTGTAAATTGATTTTATTGATTAGAATGTATAACCTTTTATATACTTCATACTCCTGTGCTTTGGTTTGTCGTTCTTGAAGTTTTAGTTGTTGCTCCTGCAACTTATTCTGCCTTTTGCCCAAGACATAGGTAATCACCGCAGCAGCAACCGCAGCAAGCACCGTAGCGCCAACGCTCAACAAGTCGGGACTATTAAGACTCTCCACAGCATCAACGAGCTCTTGTAGTATTTGGGTTTCAGTAGTCATCGGTTTCTATCTATTGTTGGGTAGTATGGTTGTTTCATACACCAAAGGATGATATGTGAAAATTGCGGGGTGTCAAAATGAAAAAAATATGAAGATTTTTCAAAAACTTTCACATTTTTTCATTATTGAAACTTGTCTTGAATTAACAATTCTTCAAATTTATTACCCCTGACAAATGTGCTTTTCTTCTTATTAACTCGCACACGCATCAAATAGCCTTTCTCCAAAAGTCCCTCAATATCCAATCGAGCCGTCGGATTACTGATGCCAAAGCGAGTTTGCAACTCTTTGACAGTGAGCACCACTTGTGGATTCTCTTTGATAAGAGCCAAAATATCCGCCTGGCGCTCATTGATACCCTCTTCGAAAAGGAAGTTAGACACAAAGTGTCGCTGAGATGTTTTATGTCTAATATAGCGTTGCAACTCTCCAAAGGCAAGTTCCAAAACTCGAATGTTGTAGGTGATAAAGTAGCCTATATCGTTGCCATCTTGCTCGGAAAACAAATAGGCCTTCTCATAACTCGGTTTGGACTTGTAGATAATTCGGGAAATTGACATATACTCCATCAACCAATAACCATTTTTGAGCATATACCAATAGAATAACGCACGAGCAGTTCGCCCATTTCCATCGGTAAATGGGTGAACATAAGCAATCATAAAGTGAATAATGATGGCTTTAATGATAGGGTGTATAAAATCATCCTTGGTATCCGAATTGAAGAAAGTACACAAATCTTCTGCAAAGGACGGTATCTCCATAAATGATGGCGGCGTGTGCACCACCTCGTTTGTGAGCCCATTGGCAACCACTACATCGTCATTTGTACGGAAGCGTCCCTCATCCTCGCTGTTGTCAAGCGTCTTATTTGTCATAAGAGAGTGCACCTTCAAAAGCAGTTCGGGAGTTAAAGGTTCTGACTTGTTTTCTACAATAAAACGAATCGTTTGATAGTTGTTGAAAATCATCTGCTCCGAGCGACTTCGTGGAGAGTTGTTCTTTCGCAACATATCTTTGGCTATCTTGCGAGTCGTGGCAGCCCCCTCCATTTGGCTGGATGAGATTGCCTCCTCCATCAACGAAGAGATTAAATAGCGCTCTTTATTCGTATCTGGAATAATAGAACTATTGCCCCAAGAGCCACCAAAATTCATGTCAAAATAGTGGCACATACTCTGCATTTTGTTTGTGATGGCAAATGAAATATTGTATTTCGCCCAAACAACCTTGCGCTTCAACATCCTGTCAAACTTGACACAAGCCCACAAATCCTGAGGAGAGATGTCTAGTTTAGAATTTTTTTTGTACTTAACATCACTCCAATACAAATAAGAATCGTTTATCTCCTCCACAAAAGTCTTTAACTCTGGATGTTGAACATACAAGCCTATGGCTTTATTGAAGAGTTTTCCGTTGATTGCTGGTGCTTTCTCTATCATATCTCATCATCTTTATCATACAAAAATATGAAAGTTTTTCAAAAATCTTCACATTTTTACATATTTCTTTCGATTTTAATGCAGCATTTTATTCAATTCCCCTATCGCCAATCCAATCTCCTTTTCAAGGTTGGTAATACGCTCCAATATCACCTCTGGTGCATCATAGGTTACCACCTCACGATCAACCTCCTTGTACTTGTTGATTGAGAGGTCATAATCCTTCTCACGAATCTCCTCCACAGGCACCAAGAATGACTGCTCCTTACGGGTGCGCTGCTCCTCTGCTGCAAGGTTGTGGAAACGAGCAATAACATCAGGAATATCATTCTCTGTAACCTCATTGCGCTTTTGGTCGAGAGAGAATCCATCTGCCTTCATATCGTAGAACCACACCTTATCAGTGCCTCCTGCATTGGTCTTGGTAAAAATCAAAATAGCGGTGCTAACTCCTGAATATGGTTGGAACACACCACTTGGCATAGAGATAACTGCCTCCAAACGGTGGTTATCAATCAACTCCTTACGGATAGACTTGTGTCCTGTGCTGTTACCGAACAACACTCCATCAGGAACGATGCTTGCACAACGACCACCTATCTGCAACATACGCACAAACAAGGCAAGGAACAACAACTCTGTCTTCTTGGTCTTGGTGATAGCAAGAAGAGACTTGCTCACCGCCTCATTATCCAAACTGCCCGTAAATGGTGGATTGGCAAGGCAGAGAGAGTATTTGTTCTCATCTGTGTTGTCAGTTGAAAGACTATCACGGTAGGCAATATCAGGGTTATCCACACCGTGAAGCATAAGGTTCATAGCACCAATACGGAGCATAGTGGCATCTGTGTCAAAACCGTGCAACATACCACTCTTATAGTGGTCTGAATTCTCCTTTTTGAGCAACTCACTCTTGTAGTGCTGTTGGATATACTTTGCAGACTCCACAATAAATCCTGCTGAACCCATAGCAGGGTCACAGATGGTATCCTTCAAGGTAGGTTGCATAAGGTTCACCATCATCTGGATAATGTGGCGTGGAGTACGGAACTGACCATTATTACCCGATGCTGCCATCTTACCCAAGACATACTCATAGACATCACCCATAGTGTCACGGTTGTTCATATCAAGGGCATTGATACCCTCCACAATCTTTGTCAAGGTGCGTGGAGACTGAATAAGGAAGGTGGCATTTGCCATAAAGCGACTATATGCTGACTCCTTACCCTCACCAAGAGTCTTAATGAAGACAAAGACATCTTTGCTGATGGTGCGGTACATTGCTTCTGCCTCCAAGTTACGGAATACACTCCAACGAAGTTGCTCATAAGGAACATCTTTGTCAGTCTCAGGGTTGTGCCACAAACCCTCTTTGAAGGTAGGGTCTTTCAAAGTGGTGCCCCAAGCGTTAGCATTTGCCTCCTTAGTGCGCTGAGCATCATCAAGCATCTTCATAAAGAAGAGATATGTCATCTGCTCCAAGATGGTGATGGAGTTGGTGATACCTCCTGTCCAAAAGGTATCCCAAATAGTATCTATACGGTTTTTAATCTCACCTGTAATCATATTGTCAAATATAAGTTTTTTTCAAAAATAAAATTCTTTCAAAAAATTAAAAGGATTTTTAAAAAGTAGTGCGTCTAAAAGAACCCAAGTTTTCAACGTGAAAATCAGCACTAGGCAACTAAACAAATACACCATATTTGTAATATAACAAAATTATAAAAAGCTTTGTAACGATATTTCAATATTAGAAATTTCATCGTTGTTTTTTTATCTATTTTACCTCAAACGATAATTATTTCCTGGAAGACATTTTATTATGTCTTTGAATTCCATTTCTATAAGAAGCGAAGCCATCGTAGAAATTGGTATACCCGTTTCGTTAGAAATAACATTGATATGAGCCTCGCGTTCTTTTGTAAGAAAAGTTACTATTTTCTGTTCATTTTGATTTAAATCTTCGAACACAAAGGCTTGCTGCTGTTCTTTTTTAGTTTCTGCAACGTCCCAACCCATCATACGTTCCAAATCTTCCGACGATTGTATCAAAGCAGCTTTATTGTACATTATCAAATTATTACATCCCTGCGAATTTATATCACCAACTCGCCCCGGAAATGTAAACACATCTCTATTATACGAATTAGCAAATTCTGCAGTTATCAAAGCTCCACCTTTTTGTGCCGACTCTACAATCACAACTGCATCGCATAAGCCAGCTATTATTCTATTACGCTGAACAAAATTAGGGGCATCGGGCGAAGTTCCACTCGTGTATTCCGATACTACAGCACCAGCCTCTAACATTTTGTCAGCAACAGCGTAATGCACCGAAGGATATATTTTATCCAACCCATGAGCAACAACTCCAATAGTAGGTATTTGTGCATTTAAAGCCGATTTGTGAGCACAAATATCAACTCCATAGGCAAGACCACTTACTATTGTTAAATCCTTATGCCGTTGGGCTAAATTTTGCACTAAATGCTGACACAAATCTTTTCCATAAGCAGACACCTTACGCGTACCAACAACCGCTAAAAATTTTCCTGAATTCAAATCGGAATTTCCTTTTACATACAACATCAAAGGTGCATCTACACACTCTTTTAAACGGTATGGATAAGATTTATCGGTAAAAAAAAGAGGACGAATAGCTCGTTTTTGTAAAAATTCTAGTTCACGATCGACCAGCACCAAAGCATTATTACGCTGCTCCACAATTTCATTTGCTAAAACAGTTCCAACACCTTGAACAGAAGAAAGCATTCGCACATTTTCTTCAAAAATTGGTAATACATCTCCAAAGTAAGCTAACAAATTTTTAGCTAAAATAGGACCGATTCCCTTCAATTTTGTTAATGCTATTTGATATTTTAAAATTGCTTCTTCCATCGTTTTTGAAAAATTACATAACACAATATTCCAACACAAGTGCCTAAAACATCAGCAAAAAAATCTATCCAGTCACCCGAACGATGTACGAAAAATTCTTGTATCAACTCTAACAATCCTCCCAAAGCAAACGGATAAAATACAACTAACATTTTAGAGAAAAATGTTGATATATGCGTTTCAAAACATAATACACCACCTAAAACTAAATACAAAAGAAAATGTATCCACTTGTCAATGTGAGGTATAAACACAACCTCTACCTCTTTGACATCAAACTTAATAATAGAAAGGAGTATTATAACAATACTCCAAACTATCGTAAAGCAATATTTGCGTAAAAAAAGCAATACTATTTTATTTCGATTTCAAATATCGCTCTGCCTCAATAGCTGCACGACAACCACTCGCAGCAGCCGTAATGGCTTGGCGATAATGAGGATCTGCCACATCGCCCGCAGCAAATACTCCTTCTACATTTGTTTTTGGACTATCAGGTTGAGTTTTTATATATCCTAACTCGTCTGTTTCTACAAATGCTTTAAAAACATCAGAATTTGGATGATGACCAATAGCCAAGAAAAATCCATCTATTGCAATGCTAACCTCTTCTTCATCTGCTTGTCCACGGCGTTTTACTAAACGTGCTCCTTCTACTCCATCTTCTCCAAAAAGACCTAATGTTTCGTGTTCATAAAGCACTTCGATATTTTCTGTTGCCACAACACGCTCCTGCATTATTTTAGAAGCACGCAAAAATGGTTTACGTACAATGAGATATACTTTCTTTGCTAACCCAGCCAAATAAATTGCCTCTTCGCAAGCTGTATCGCCACCACCAACTACAGCCACCATCTTCCGACGATAGAAAAATCCATCGCATGTAGCACAAGCAGAAACTCCCATACCTGCGTATTTCTTTTCGTCCGCTAAACCAAGATATTTTGCCGAAGCACCTGTTGCTATAATTACAGTATCTGCCTCTATCGTCGTTTCGCCATCTATAGTTACCAATTTAGGTGTTACACCAAAATCTACTGCAGACACCATACCGAAACGAATTTCGGCACCAAAACGTTCAGCTTGAGAACGCATTTTTTCCATCAATTCTGTTCCTGTAATACCATCAGGAAAACCCGGAAAATTTTCAATTTCGGTTGTAGTAGTAAGCTGTCCTCCGGGTTGAATACCTTCATATAACACAGGACTCAAATTTGCTCGAGATGCATAGATAGCTGCTGTATAACCTGCAGGGCCAGAACCTATAATCAAACATTTTACTCTTTCCATATCTTTTTTATCTTAAATCATTAATCATTACGTTAGGATATTTCGATTTATCAAAAACAAAAACAGAATCGGCTATCGATTTTAATAATTGATAATTTTTTGTTGAAAACAAAGTTGAAGTACCATTTTTAAACGAAATTTTCATCGATACAATCTGTTTATTACTTGCTTTTACTACCAACGAAACTTTAAAATGGTCGGCTGTTTTATCCAAAGGATATAAATTCAACAAACGATTAGGCGATGCTTCTACATCATCAGCATCAAATTGTACCATATGTGTTTTTCGAAATTCTTTTATCATTAAAATAGGATTTACATCGCTCAACTCTTTACCCGTAGGCTCAGATATAGACACTTCGTCAATATCTTTCATATACATCCATTGTGTTTTCCCATCGAAAAACAAAGTCATTCCGTCGAGCAAAAAATAAAACTTATTGCCTTTTAGTATCAGTTTTCCTTGTTTTATTTCGCTCTCGTTTGAGATTGCATTTTCGTAAGTTACCGAAAAATCTGTTTGCAACGGATTATTTTGCAATACTGCTATCGTTTTATCAAAAAATGTTTTTGCATGCTGATCGGTTTGTGCAGCAGCAATGAATGGCATACATACAATAAAAATTGCTACTATCTTTCTTATCTTTTTCATAATTCTTAATTCATATTGTTAAGCATTTGATCTAATTCAAACTCTGATGCAACCAACACTTTTCGTGGTTTGCTTCCTTCTTGTGGACCAATAATACCAGCATGTTCCAACTGATCCATAATTCGTCCTGCACGATTAAATCCTACACTAAATTTTCGCTGAATATTTGAGGTAGAACCTTGTTGTGTGCTGACTACCATACGAGCAGCTTCCTCAAAAAGCGGATCGCGTTGCGTCATATCTACACCACTTATATTGAGGTCGCCTCCCGATTCTGATATTTCACATTCAGGTAAAATATATGCCGAAGGATAGGCTTGTTGTTTGCTTACGTGTTCTACTATTTTTTCAACTTCTGGAGTGTCAACAAAGGCACATTGCACACGCACCAAGTCATTGCCACCTCCCAAATAAAGCAAATCACCTTTCCCTACTAATTGATTGGCACCAGAAGCATCAAGAATAGTACGTGAATCTATCATTGACGACACACGGAATGCAATACGACCAGGTACGTTCGCCTTGATTACGCCAGTAATAATATTTACAGACGGACGTTGTGTTGCCAAAATCATATGCATACCTACAGCACGAGCCTTTTGAGCAATACGAGCAATAGGTGTTTCTACCTCTTTACCAGCAACCATTATAAAATCACCAAACTCGTCGATAACTATCACAATATAAGGCAAAAATCGATGTCCTTTTTCAGGATTCAATTGTCTATTAACAAACTTCTCGTTATATTCTATTATATTTCTACAATGTGCAGCCATCAATAATTTATAACGATCTTCCATCTCAATAACTAGTGAATTGAGTGTTTGTATCACTTTTGTTGAATCTGTTATAATTACACTATCTTGGTCTGGCATTTTTGCCATATAATGTTTTTCGAGAGAAGCATAAATATTAAATTCCACCATTTTAGGGTCGATAAGCACAAACTTCAGCTCCGAAGGATGCTTTTTGTAAAGCAAAGACGTGATAATAGCATTCAAACCAACCGATTTACCTTGACCAGTAGCTCCAGCAACTAAAAGATGTGGCGTTTTTGCCAAATCAAACATAAATACTTCGTTCGTTATAGTTCGCCCAAGTGCTACAGGTAAAACAAATTTTTCTTCTTCTTGAAATTTTTTCGAAGCTATTACCGAATGCATCGATACTATTTGTGGATTTTCGTTAGGAACTTCGATACCAATTGTACCTTTACCCGGAATAGGTGCAATAATACGAATACCCGTTGCTTTCAAACTCAACATAATATCACTCTCGAGATTTCGTATTTTGCTTATGCGTGTACCTGCTTGAGGCACTATTTCGTATAACGTAATTGTTGGACCAACTGTTGCTTTTACACTTTCTACTTCTATGCCATAGTTTCGTAAAGTAGTAACAATTTTGTCTTTGTTGGCATTTTGTTCCTGCATATCCACCACAGGCATATTTTCGTTAGGATATGTTTTTAAGAGCGAAAGCTGAGGAAATTTATAATGCATCAAATCGAGACGAGGATCATATTTTCCGTATTTCTTCAAGATGTATTCAGGATCGTTAATTGCCATTTCGGTATCTAACGAATCTTGTATTTCTACTTCGATTTCGTTTTCATTATCTAAAATCTCTACTTCCGAACTATCTTCTATAGGAGTTTCCACCATAAAGTCATCTTTTTCTTCATCATTAGAAAAAGTTATCTCGTTGATTATTTCTTCTTGTTCTACAAGTTCTTCTACTACATCCTCTTCTAGTTTTTCATCTACTATTTCATCGCTTTGGATAGGTAAAGCCGTTTTTTTTCGTACAAACAAATTTTTTATCCAAAAAATTGATTGCGAAGAACAAAGCATAAGAATCATTACAAAAACAGCTATTATTATCAAAATAGTTCCCCAACCACAATTTTCAAACAAATATTCACTCATAAAATCGCCATGAGCTCCTCCGAAGCTTACAGCCCAGTTTTGATAAAATTTATAGAAAAAGAAGCTAAAAAAAACAGACCCCCAAACAAGAATAATAGCTGAAAGAATGAATGCTTTCCACAGTGGCATCAATTTTTTTCCTACCAAACGTAATGCTAATACAAAAGGAAAAAGTAATGCTGCAAAAGAAGCAACTCCAAATCCATTATTAATGATGTTATTGGCCATTTTTGCACCAATATATCCTGTCCAATTTGTTACATGTTTATTTTTGGTAGCCACTAGTATCTGACTTTGGTCATCACTTGCTGTAAACAAAAATGAAAACATGGCAAAAAATAGGTATAAAACAAAAAATATCAGCAACAAACTCAACAAATAGCGTGTACGTTCGTCAACAAAAAACTTTTTTATACGAGTAAATAGTCCTTCTTTTTGTTTTTTAGCCATAGCAAAACCCTTTTAGTCTTGCAAAAATAATAAAATAGAAATGCAAAAAAAACTCTTAATTTTTCTAGAATATATTATTTTACTTTTTTAAAGATCCTATCCTAATCAATGAACATATCTGTTTGAGTATCTTCAAATTTTTTCGAAGCTAATATAATAGTGCGTAAATGTTCATACTCTTTTACCATAGAATTGGGAATCATAAAGAAATGTATTTTTTTCTTTTTACATATTTCTTGCTTGTATTTATCTGATTGCTCTCGAAGTTTGTTACCAAAATGCTCTCCTCCATTTATTTCTATAACTATCTCAGGAACAAGACGATTAAAAAATCGTGTTTTGCTATATAAAACACAATCAAACTCATGCTTATCTTTACTTAACTCTATATCATCTGCAAAGATTTTACTGAAAGGCACATTCCGTTGAGCTTCAAAATAAGAATGAACAGAACAAAAATGAGCAATAGTTTTATAAAATTCATCTTCATTAAGACTTCCGTTTGATTTACCGATTTCTACTTTTGGACTAAGAGGAACATTTATACAACCATTGCTTTTTACATATTCTATTAAATCCACAAGGTCATTTTGTTCATTATTAGCCAACTTTTTAGTTATCTCATAATCGCTAGCAATTATTAATCTTTTTTTTGCTCATCATTCAGATAATAACTCCCGTTTTTCGACAATGTATCAATATCAATCCCTCTTATCAAACCATAATCTTTTCGATAAGGATCTTCATCAAAATAATAGCAAGATTTATAATAATCAAGCAATGATTTTACTTCTGTATCATATTGCAACCAACTTAAATGTCCAGTATATTCTTCAATTTTGTTTTTACAAGACAGAGGAACATCGTAATGAGAAAATTCTATTATTTCAGCCGACTTTATTTTATCAAGATAAAGTTTAGGAACATCTTTACATTCGTTGATATTTAGAGATGGATTATAAATTTTCCCTTTTATGATAGGAGCTTCCTCGTTAAAGATAATATCAAATATTGCAAGCCAAAATTTTACAACTTCACCATTGCTATTGAGATAATTTACATGAAGTAATTTTTCTTTATAAATAGCTTGTTGTATCAGTTTTCCAATTTTTTCTCGTTTCTTATTTTTTGACATAAAAAAAATCTCCTAACAACGAATCACACAAAGGTAACATTTTTAGTACTTTTGTAAGAACATTATTATAAATAGCTTTTTTAGATGACAAAAAAAGAGCGTTACTCGGCTGTGATTGCTTGGTTTGAGGAGAATATGCCTGTGGCAGAAACTGAGTTACATTATTCAAATCCTTTCGAATTGCTTGTGGCGGTAATTCTTTCGGCTCAATGCACCGACAAACGAGTAAATATGATTACTCCGCGTCTCTTTCACGACTACCCAACACCCGAAGCAATGGCAGCTACCACACCCGAAGTGATTTTTGAATACATCAGTAGCGTATCGTACCCCAACAACAAAGCCAAGCATTTGGCAGGTATGGCAAAAATGCTTGTAAGCCAATTCGGGAGCGAAGTACCCGATAATACCGACGATTTGCAAAAACTACCCGGAGTAGGCCGAAAAACTGCCAACGTGATTGCCTCCGTGGTATTCAATCAACCAAAAATGGCGGTAGATACGCACGTTTTCCGTGTGGCAGAACGCATAGGACTAACCACCAATAGCAAAAATCCTCTGCAAACCGAAAAAGAATTGGTAAAACATATCCCCGAAAATCTTATACCCAAAGCACACCACTGGCTTATTCTGCACGGCAGATACGTATGCATAGCACGCAAACCAAAATGCTCCACTTGCGGATTGCAAAATGTGTGTAGGTATATAAAAAAAGAAAGAGCATAAGCTCTTTCCTTTTTATCATTTTATAAACTTCATCAGTTCTTCTTTTCGTTTATTATATTCTTCTTCAGAAATCAATTCCATTTCTAATTTCTCTTTTTCTTTCTTCAATTGTTCCATTGCAGCATCAGATGTCATTCCTAAACCTTTAATTTCTCCATTCTGTAAAGCATTTTCAAACTGAATAAGAACACCTCCTAATCCTTGTAAATAAGCACGAATTTCAATTGACGCTCCTTTCTTTTTAGAACCATTTACAGAAATCTTTTTAATTTTCATCTTTGTTCCTGCATATTCTGCACTAAGTCCAGGTGCTGTTCCTATTAAAATAGCACCAGCTTGACCTAGTTCTGACTGCAAAAATGTAAATCTTTTTCCATTAAAAGGAACTCCAACCGTAATATCGTCTCCTATACGATAAGCGTGATTATCCGAAGCTACATAGATTTCATAAGTTTTTTCCAATTCTTTTTGTGGATTAACACACTTTTCTATCATCTCATAAGTTACTGTTTGTTGAGCAAAAGCTGTCATTGAAAAACTTACTATTGCTATCAATAATGCAATTTTTTTATTCATATTCATATAAATTTGTTTTTAAAATTTTCCTACTCACTTTACGGCTTTTCGGGTTACTCCGTAGCACCAGAAAAATCTAAACTTACGCACATAAAAATAGCGTGGTGCTAAAATTTGTTTTCTTTGGGTCTTGAGGATTTCTGGACTACCTTTCTTACCAAATAAACGAACAAAGCCCACGCTTCTTGCGTGTTCATTTTAGGCTTATTCTTGGTAAGAAATCTTAAAAGTGTCCAGTTTTCAAGACCCAAGAGCGACTTAAAACGCTATTTCCAATATTTTCAAGATGTGCGTAAAAATTACGCTAATTTATTTCATAGGCAAAACTATTTTCAAAATTCGCTCAAAGATAAGCATTTTTAAAACTCACACATTAAATTTTTATCTTTGCAAAAAGAATAAATATATGGTTACAGATTATGAAATAATGGCTCCCGTAGGATCGTGGGAAAGTTTGAGTGCCGCTATTCAAGCAGGAGCCAATTCTGTTTATTTTGGAATAGAGAAACTAAACATGCGTAGTAGGTCATCAAACAATTTCACTACCGACGATTTGCACAAAATAGTTGCTCTTTGCAAAGAAAATAACATAAAAACCTATCTCACCATAAACACAGTAATTTATGGCGAAGATTTAGATTTGATGCGCGAAATTGTGGACGAGGCCAAAAAAGCTGACGTTTCGGCTATCATCGCTGCCGATGTTGCTGTTATGACTTATGCTTGCTCGCAAGGAGTAGAAGTTCACCTTAGCACCCAACTCAACATTGCTAACGTAGAAGCTCTTAAATTCTATGCTCAATTTGCCGATGTAGTGGTTTTAGCACGTGAGCTTAATCTCGAACAAGTAGCAGAAATTTACCAACATATTGTAGAAGAAAACATTTGCGGAAGAAACGGAAAACTCGTTCGTATAGAAATGTTCTGCCATGGAGCTTTATGCATGGCGGTTTCGGGTAAATGTTATTTGAGTCTGCATCATCACAACGCATCGGCTAATCGTGGTGCTTGCATGCAGATTTGCCGACGTGGCTACACCGTAAAAGACAAAGACAGCGATATAGAACTTGATATTGAAAACCAATACATCATGTCGCCAAAAGATTTGAAAACCATCCATTTTATCAATAAAATGCTCGATGCAGGCGTGAGAGTTTTCAAAATAGAAGGACGAGCAAGAAGTGCCGAATATGTAAAAACAGTGGTTGAGTGCTACAAAGAAGCCATCGAAGCATATAACTCCAACTCTTTTACCGACGAAAAAATTGCTCTTTGGGATGAACGATTGATGACTGTTTTCAACCGCGGATTTTGGAATGGTTATTACCTAGGTCAGCGACTTGGCGAATGGACAAAAAACTATGGTTCGTCAGCTACAAAACGCAAAATTTACATTGGTCGCTGCACCAATTATTTTTCCAAAATAGGTGTTGCTGAATTTCTGCTCGAAGCACAAGACCTCTGCGTAGGCGACGAGATTTTAGTCACAGGCGAAACCACCGGTGCCTACGAGGACGTTGCAAAGGAAATTCGCGTAGATCTAAAGCCCGTTGAAAAGGCAGAAAAAGGAGTTTATTTTTCAATAAAAACCAACGCTATTATCCGTCGCAACGACAAACTTTTCAAAGTAGTAAAAGCTGAAGAAAAACACTTTCAATAATAAAAAAAAGCAGTTTTCACTGCTTTTTTTATTTACTCATTTCGAGCATACGAACAATTGGTTTTAATGCTTTTTCTGAAATTTCTTTGTCCACTACTATTTCATTTATTTCATCTCGCAAACAGATGTAAAGTTTTTCGAGCGTATTGAGTCGCATAAAATTACACTCGTTGCAAGCACAAGTGCTATCAGCTGGAGGAACTGGTATAAATTCCTTTTCAGGATTTTGTTTTTGCATTTCGTGCAAAATTCCACTTTCAGTAGCTACCAAAAATTGCTTTTCATCACTTTTAGTAGCATAATCAAGCAAGGCTTGTGTACTTCCTACCACATCTGCCAATTGTAATAGAACATTTTTACATTCTGGATGTGCTAATACTTTTGCTGATGGATACTGTTTTTTTAATTCAACAAGTTTTTCAACAGAAAACTGCTCATGAACATGGCAAGCTCCATTCCAAAGCAACATATTTCTTCCAGTTACATTGTTAATATAATTTCCAAGATTTCTATCCGGACCGAAAATTATTTTTTCATCTTTTGGAAAACTTTCTACAATTTGCTTTGCATTAGTAGATGTTACCACAACATCGGTTACTGCTTTTACTGCAGCTGTTGTATTTACATACGATATAACCGTATAATCGGGATGCTCTTTTACAAACTTTTCAAATTCTTCGGCAGCACAACTATCTGCCAAGGAGCAACCAGCTTCCATATCAGGAACTAGCACTTTTTTGTCTGGACAAATAATTTTTGCTGTTTCACCCATAAAATGAACACCACACAAAACTATAATATCGGCTTCGGTTTGTGCTGCTTTTTGCGCCAAAGCCAAACTATCGCCTATTACATCTGCTATATCTTGAATATCGCTATTCTGATAATAATGTGCCATTATAACGGCATTTTTTTCTTTTCGTAATTTATTTATAGCTTCTACAAGTTCTTTTTTATTCATCTTTCAAAATCTATATTATTATTAATAATTTTTTTAATTAAAGTTTTTAATAATGATTATTGCTTGTTGAAAGTGATAATAACTTTTCTTCTTAAAATTTGCTTTTAATGTTATAAGTCATAGAAAATAAAGTTATCAACTTTTTTTATTTTTATAAATATCTTATTTTTATGTGATTAATTATAGTTTTTAACAATATGTTAATAATGTACAAAGTTAATAACTTTTTATTTTTGATATTTAAATTAGGTGTATAAAAAGGGTTTATTTCTTTTTTTAAAAAAGGTTAGTTATTTTTCTTTATTATTAGTAAATAATTTTACAGGAATAACATTTGTAAAATGCAAATTTTAATTTTCACTTTTTTTATAAGTATTTTAATAAGTTTTCAACATAGTTTTGTTAATAAAGTATTCTCTATTAAAAAACATTTAACTTTGTAAAAATTATAATAATGAGACTTGTTATTCAGCGTGTTAAAGAGGCTTCTGTTACAGTAAATAAAGAATTAATATCAAAAGTTCAAAAAGGTTTATTGATTTTAATAGGAATAGAAGATAATGATGCAGACGAAGATATTGATTGGTTAGCTAATAAAGTTGTAAATCTTCGTATTTTTGATGATGAGAATGGTGTTATGAACAAGTCTATAAAAGATGCATATGGGGATATATTGGTTGTTAGTCAATTTACTTTATTTGCTTCTACAAAAAAAGGTAATAGACCATCGTATATAAAAGCTTCTCGTCCTGATTTTGCTATACCTATGTATGAAAAATTTTGTGATAAACTAAAAATTTTGCTTGATAAGGATATTAAAAAAGGAATTTTTGGGGCTGATATGCAGGTTTTTTTAATAAATGATGGTCCTGTAACTATTTTAATTGATTCTAAAAATAGAGAATAATGAGTGATTTAACAATTAAAAAAGCACAGTTGTTAGTTGATGAATGGATAAAAACTTATGGAGTTCGTTATTTCAACGAATTAACAAATATGACAATTCTTACAGAAGAAGTTGGAGAATTGGCACGAATAGTAGCTCGAACTTATGGAGAACAATCTTTTAAAGATTCAGATAAAGGAAAAAATATAGCTGATGAAATGGCAGATATTTTATGGGTGTTAATTTGTATGGCTAACCAAATGGATATTGATTTATCAACTGCTTTTACAAAAAATATAGAAAAGAAGACTAAAAGAGATAACAAACGACATAAAGAAAACGAAAAATTAAAATTATTATGAGAAATTTTGAAGAACTTTTTGCAGAATTTGAATGTGAAAAAATGAACAATGAATTTGTAAAAGAAAACGTTCAAAATATTATAAACAAACATTATAATGAAAATAATAATGTTGAGGTTTATAAACAATGTTTAAATCAAATAGATTTAACTACTTTAAATGGCGATGATACATGTGCAAAAGTTGAAACTATGGTAGAGAAGGTAAATAATTTTAAATCAAAATTTGAAAATATTCCAAATGTTGCAGCTTTGTGTGTATATCCTGCTATGGTTCCTGTTGTAAATGAATGTTTAGATAGTAATTTAGGTTTAGGTATTGCTGCTGTTTCAGCTGGTTTTCCTGCTTCTCAAACTTTTATAGAAGTAAAGGTAGCAGAGACAGCTTTGACCGTTGCTGCAGGTGCTACAGAAATAGATATTGTTATATCAATAGGTAAATTTTTAGAAGGCAATTATCAGGAAGTTTTTGATGAAATAGAAGAAATAAAAGCAGCTTGCCATGGAGCACATCTAAAAGTTATTTTGGAAACAGGTGCTTTAACATCTGCGGAAAATATTAAAAAAGCAGCTGTTTTAGCTATGGAGGCAGGAGCAGATTTTATAAAAACATCAACAGGAAAAATAGCAGTTTCTGCAACTTTGGAAGCTACTTATGTGATGTGTCAAGCAATAAAAGAATGGCATGAAAAAACGGGACGTATGGTAGGTTATAAACCAGCTGGTGGTATTTCTACAACTAAAGAGGCTGTTGAACATTATACAATAGTAAAAACTATTTTAGGAGAAAAATGGCTTAATAATAAATATTTCAGATTTGGGGCGAGTCGCTTAGCTAACAATTTATTAACAAGTATTTGCGGTGAAGAAGTGAAATATTTTTAATATAAAGATATATGTAAAAATGAACCAACCTTATGGTTGGTTTTTTTATAAAAAAAATCCGTTTAAATACATCCAAATGATGTAGCGAACAAATTTTCCGAATAACATAGAAAAAGCTACAATCCAAAAGTTACATCGTAAGAATCCAGAAGCAACTGCTATAATATCGCCAATGCCCGGAAGAAATGAGAAAAAGGCAAACCAATCGCCGTATTTATGGAATTTTTGTTCGAAACGAATTATTTTTTCGTGGCTTATTTTAAACCATTTTTCAATCCAATCTAAATTTCCTAAATGTCCAATCCAAAAACAAGTTAAACCTCCTAACCAATTGCCTAATGTTGCACAAAAAACACAAATCCAAGGATTGAAATCTGAAAAAATCAATGCAGAAAAAACTATTTCAGAACTGAAAGGTACTATCGTTGCTGCTAAAAATGCTGCAATAAATAAACCAAAATATCCTAAACTGATAAAAAACATTTTTATACGAATAAGTTTACTAATCGATAGCAAACACCTAACAAAACAAAAATTGAAAGAAGAATATTTGAAAATTTAGTTTGTTTAGAATTATAGTAAAATGTCGAAAAAAATGCTATTAATGATAATAATGGCATCCATATTTCTTTATAAAAATTACTATTTATGAAATAGATAAATACTAAGAAAATGGTGAAAAAAATAAAAAATGAATAATAGATATACAAAATATTATTTTGTTCATATCTATTTATAAAACAGATAATTATATAGAAAATAAGAAATACAAAAAAGTATATATATTCAAAAAATTCTATATAATTAATGCTAAAATATTTAAAATTTAAGAAATCTATTTTTTTCCCTATTGCAAAATAATTTTCAATAACATACCAATCATTAATAAGATATACTATGGAAAGTAGGGCTATTATAAAAGTTAATAGACCAAAAACAGAAGCTAAGAATGTATTTTTTGTAAATGCTTTAAGTAGGATAAATCCAACCCAAAAAAACGGAATAAACCAGATGAATTCAATATTGAAAAGAGTTGCTATACATAAAAAAAACATACAATTAAAAGCCTTAAAAACAGCTTCTGATTGAAACATTGTTAATAGATAATAAAGTGCTAACAACAAAATAAAAAATGAAATACTAGTGGTATTAAAATATTGTGCTTGAGGTGTAATTGAAAAAATAAAAATAAAGCAACAATAAAAAAATAGATTATTTAAGGGTATTATTTGTAAAGATTTAAGTATATTATTGATAATAAACCCAATAGTAGAAATAAAAAAATATTGAATAAATGCCGCTGTTAAAGGAGAATATTGAAATATTGTATTTCCTAAAAATGAAATAGAAAAAGAAGTTTGAGGTTCTTTATTTAAAACAAAAGGTAAAAACCAAAAAATAGTACAAATAAGTTGTATTAAAACAATGGTACTATTATTAAACCCTAATAATTTTTGTTGAAAGTTCATTTTGTTTTGTTAAATGATTTATACTCTTTTGACAATTCTTGATGCAAATCAATAGAATTCCAGTAGCAATTTGTAGGTGTTAAAACAGCTTTTAATGAAATTTTTATATTCATATTTCTCATTTGTTGTAAAAAAAGATCTAAAAATTTATTTTCAAAGTAGCAGAAAACAATCATTTCATCAGCAAAAATATTTGTGTTAAAATCTTTTTTGAGAAGTTTGTTTTCTAAAATTGAATTTATAGTAAAAGACTGTTCTTCTGGGAGAATATTTCGAATAACAACATTAAAATTGGCACAAAGCAATTCAAAACTAAGTTGCTTTATGCCAAGATTATAGGTTAAAATTGTTGGTTGCATTGTTTTTTATTTCAAACCACGACCTTTTAGCATTGCTTCTGGGTTTGGTTCTGCACCGCGAAATTGTTTGTAAAGTTTCATTGGTTCATCACTTCCCCCTTTTTCAAGTATATTTTGTCTAAAAGATTTTGCTGTTTGAGCGTCAAAAATACCTTTTTCTTTGAATAAATCAAACGCATCTTTGTCAAGAACTTCGGCCCATAAGTAACTATAATACCCAGCACTGTATCCGCTATTAAAAATATGATTGAAGTTTGTAGTACAATAGCGTGGAGCTATTTCTGGAATTAAACCTAATTCTGTCATTTTTTGTTTTTCAAATTGTTGTACATCAACACCTTCAACAGATTTCAAATCGTGCCAATTCATATCCAAGATAGAAGCTGCAACCAATTCTGTTGTCATAAAGCCTTGGTTGAAGTTGATGGCATTTTGAATTTTTTCAACTAATTCGTTTGGTATTACTTCTCCTGTTTTATAGTGTTTTGCATAAAGTTGTAAAACTTCAGGTTCGAAAGCCCAATTTTCTAATATTTGAGAAGGTAATTCTACAAAGTCACGAGCAACGTTTGTTCCGCTTAAACTTACATAATTACATTGGGAAAGTAGCCCATGCAAAGCGTGTCCAAATTCATGGAACATTGTTTCTACTTCATCAAGAGTCAACAATGACGGAGTTTCTGATGTTGGTTTTGTAAAATTTCCTACGTTTACTACAATTGGACGGATTTGTTTGCCATTTACTATTCTTTGATCACGGAAATTGCTCATCCAAGCACCACCTCGTTTGCTTGCTCGTGGATAATAGTCTGTATAGAAAAGTCCTATAAGAGAATCGTTAGAATCAGTTATTTTAAATACTTCTACATCAGAATGATAAATAGGCATTTTTTCTAGCTTTTCGAACTTTAATCCGAAGAGTTTATTGGCAACAGCAAACACTCCAGCACGAACATTTTCCATTTGGAAATAAGGTTTGATTTCGTCTTCGTTAAGTGCATATTTTTCTTGACGAAGCTTTTCTGTATAAAAATCCCAATCCCATGCTTGAAGCTGAAATCCACCATTTTCATTGTCGATAAGTTTTTGTAATTCAGCACGTTCTTCTTTTGCTTTTGTTATAGCAGATTCAAATATTTTTGCTAAAAACTCATTAACTGTAGTCGAATTTTTTGCCATTGTTTCGTTCAATATGAAATTAGAAGGCGTATCAAAGCCAAGAATGTTAGCTTTTTCTATACGTAATTTCATAATGTCAAGAACTATTTGATTGTTGTCATTATCGTTTCCATTATTACCACGATTAACGTAAGCAGTGTACATTTTTTCGCGTAAATCACGGCGACAACTATATTGTAAAAAAGGTATTCTACTTGGACTTTGTAAGCCAAAAAGCCATTTTCCTTCATATCCTGCTGTAGTAGCGGCTTCGGCAGCTGAAGTACGTACTGCCTCTGGCAAACCAGTCAAATCTTCTTCATTTAAAATAAGTTGAAACCCATTGTTTTCTGCTAAAAGATTATTACCAAATTTTTGTTCTAAAGCAGATATTTGTTTATTAATTTCTCTTAAACGTGTTTGTTTTTCGGTATCAAGAGCAATACCATTACGAACAAAGCTGCGATTCATTTTTTCTAGTAACATTGATTGTTCAATAGTGAGGTTTAATTGCTCTTTTTTATTGTAAACAGCAGCTACACGTTTATAGAAATTTGTATTCATAAAAATATTGTCATTGTGTTCAGAAAGCAATGGTAATGCTTTTTCTACAATGGCATTAATGCTGTCGTTTGAGTCTGATTCTGATAAATTAAATAAAACGCCTATTACTTTAGATAACAAAGCTCCAGAGTGATCGTATGCTTCTATGGTATTTTCAAAAGTAGGTGCTTCGAGACTATTTATGATAGCAGAAACTTCTGCTTGTTGTTGTTTTATACCTTCTTCTATTGCAGGAAGGAAGTGTTTTTCTTCTATTTGTTCAAAAGGTGGTAGTCCATGTGGAGTTTCCCATTCAACAAAAAAAGGGTTTTCAATTTTTTTACAACATGCTGTTATCATAATCATTGTAGCTAAAAATAAAATTGATTTTTTCATTTGTTTAGTATTTAATGTGTTTCTGCTACAAAATTAAGAAAATACTCTGATTGTTAGAAACAATAATCTTTGAAGAACAAAAAATGCATTTACGTTGTTTTTATTTTACAGTTTAATATTTTTAAATTTTTAGATTATGAAAAAAATGTTTTTGTTAGTTACTTTCTTTTCGTTGGGAATAACAGCTTGCTCAAATGAGCAGTTTGACAATTCGACAGTATCAGAATTAGATTTAAATCGTTATGTCGGTAAATGGTATGAAATAGCACGTTACGATCACATTTTCGAGCGAGGTTTGGTTGGCTGTACGGCTAATTATACACTTCAAGATAACGGTTACATTAAAGTAGTAAATGCAGGATATAAAAAAACGTTAGATGGAAAATACGATGAATCGATAGGGAAGGCTCGGCGACCAAATGAAAATGAACAAGGAAAACTTGAGGTTGCATTTTTTGCAAATTTTTATGCCGACTATTATGTGTTAGAATTAGCTCCTGATTATCGTTATGTGTTGGTTGGTAGCAAAACGGACAAGTATTTGTGGATTTTAAGTCGTACTCCACAAATGGAACAAGTAGATATTGATTTTTTGCTCAAGCGTGTTAAAGAACGAGGTTATAACATAAATAAATTAATTTGGGTAGAACACAAATTATAAACTAAAACCACTCTAGAGTGGTTTTTTACATTGAATATAAGAGTTTTCTGTCTATTTCTATTTGTTGTTGAAGTTCTGTTATCGAAGAAAATTTTATTTCGTCTCGAAGCCTTTTTTTTATGTGTAAGGTTATTTTTTCATCGTAAATATCCTTGTTGAAATCAATTAAATGTGTTTCTATTGTTTGGTTGTTGCCATCGATTGTTGGGCGAGTTCCTATGTTAAGTAATCCTTTATAGCTTTGGTTATTTATACAAGTTTCTATAATGTAGACCCCATTTTTTGGTATTAATTTTTCACTATCTATCTTAAGGTTTGCTGTGGGAAAACCTATCGTTCTACCGATTTTATTTCCGTGAATAACTTTTCCGGTAATTGAATAGGTGTAATCCAATAACTGATTAGCAAGTTTTATATCGCCATTAGATATTAAAAGCCTTATTATTGAAGAACTTACTTGCCTTCCGTTGTCTTCAAATTTACTGCATTGGGTTATTTCTATATTTAGTTTTTCTCCTAATTTTTGGTACGTTTCAAATGTTGAAATCTTATCCTTTCCAAAACGATGGTCATGGCCAATAAGTAATATTTTTACGCCATACATTTCTTTTAGCCACATCAAAAAAGTTTCAGCATTTTGTTGAGCAATTTTTGTATTAAAATCAAGCATTAAACAATTTGATATACCAAGGTCAGCAAAAAGTTGTGTTTTTTCTGATGGGGTAGAGAGGTATTTTATGTTTTTTTCGGGATGTAAAGTTTTTTGTGGTGAATTGTTAAATGAAATTACTAGAGATTCAAAACCTGTTTTTTGAGCCATTGTTTTCAATTCTGACAATAAAAAACGATGTCCTATATGCACACCATCAAAAAAACCAATGGTAGCAACTGTTTGAACATTAAGCTTTTGTTTATCAGAAAGAATATTCACTTTTTTGTTTTAATAAAGGCAATGCAAAGGTAATGTTTTTTAATGGCAAAAAGGTAAAAATGCCTATTTCGAATAGCTTAAACAAAAAAAGAAGTAAAGATGATTTTTTATCTTTACTTCTTTCAGAAAATAATAATTGAGTTTTATGAATTTTCACCAAAAACAATGCCGTTGTTACTATTTTCCATCCATTGTTTTTTTACTGCAAAAGCCCAAATTAAAATTACAATATTTATAATAAAAGCAATAATGAGAATAATGATTTCGACGATTCTGGTAGCTTTAAATATAGAAACTTGTGATTTTTCCTTTAACGAAATAAAGATGTTATGTAAAGTAAATGGCGTATTAGTTGCCTCAAATTCATTTAGATAGAGGTCGATATTCTCGCAAAAACTTTCTATGTAGGATATATAAGCATTTATACCAATAGTTCTAACAATGAAATTGACTTCGTCGTTATCGTCTAGGTAAGAGCGAATTTTTTTACTGTCGGAAATAAGATTTTTGATAGTTTCGGCATTTAAATCTTGATGTGTGTATTCTGGTGAAATTTGATTTATCTGATTCTCTATTTGAGCAATTTCAAAATCAATAAATTGATTTATCTTTTTTGGAATAAATGCACTTGCAATGAATAGTGTTAGTAAAAGTAAAGTAGTGAGTATCGTAATTGCAATAAGAACATTTTTTTCGGTAGATTTTTTTAATGGTATAATAAGGAACCGAACTATTGCAGTTGGAATTGCAAGAAGCAGTATTGCAAAAATAACAACGTAGAAAGTATTCATAATTAGTTTTTGTTAGAGTTAGTATAAATTACGGTTTTTTGTGTTTTACAACTATTTTTTAGAACAGTAAAAAATGGTTGTTTCATTTTTTTTAGGTTACTATATTTGCTCGAAATATTTAAATCCTTAAGTACAATTTTTACTAAAAGACGTCCACAAGGAGCTTGCATATATTCGTAAAAAGTATCGGGTCTAAAATTATCGCTGTTGCGTTGGATTAGAATATTATACTTTCGTTTTTTGTCGTTCCAAGAATGAAAAATACGCCAGGAGTTTTTCAAACAAATAAGAGCAATGATTATTTGTGGTACAAAAAGCCACTTATAAATTTGATAAAAAGGAAACAATACAATGCCTATCCCCCCAACAAGTAGGAGGAAGGCATAAGTATTTAAATACAAAAATCGCGGAAAAGTTACGATTGTTTGTTTATTCATTTTATTTATTGAGCATTAGAAATTGCTTGATAGAACGAATCTACAACTTTTTGTGCTTCAGCTTCATTATCACTTGGCAATAAGATAGATGTACGTTGTGTAAATGCATCGTAGTACAATGTGTACGATTGGCAGAAGCAACCAAGACAAGTACCTTCTTTTACATAACCAACTTCTTTAACACTGCTAGGCAATAAATATTTTACATTTTTACCAGCATTTAAAACCCACAATGCTTTGAATTGAATTACTTCAACAACACGTTTGTTTGTGATAACCACAAAACCTTGACGCTTGTTACCCAATAAAAGATTTAAAAATTTTATAATTGATCCATAAAGTTTTGCGAGAGGATTTGCACTAGTTGCCCAAAGTTCAGCTTCAAGTTCCATTACTAAGTTTTCGCCTTCTCTTAAAATAAGGCCTGATTTTAATTTTGTCATAATAAATTCAGTTTAAAAAAGTTAAAAAATTTCTTTTGTTTCTGTCGCAGGAGAAGGGTTAGAAATGCACACAAAAAAGCGTGGACAGAAATTTATCCACGCCCCAAGGTCCTGAGAAATACCTACACACGAACAGAAAAACTTTGTCCACGTTCAAATCGCAAACAGTTCGTGTGTTTGATTTCTTTTTATGCAGGGAAATTTCTCAGGTTTCGGGGCATTAAAATAAAGCAAACGCTTTTTCAATATTTCAAGGTGTGCAAATCACACACAAAAAATTTTATTTCATAGGCAAAAAAATTTTTAAATTTTGTATATCCAAAAATACAAAAAAAAAGAGTTATTAGCTTTTAAAAATCAATGAAAGTATCAAGGTTTTTGTTTTTTATTTAAATCTCATGGCATCAAATTTTGGTTAAAATAATCGTAAATAATTGATGCTCTTGATGTTCCAACTATTTTTTCTAAATCGTTTTTTGATGCATTTTTTATCTGTTTTAGACTTTTAAAATGCTTTAAAAGCTCGAATTTAGTTTTTTCTCCTATTCCTTTAATCAAATCTAGCTCAGATGAAGTTTGAGATTTGCTTCTTTTTTTTATGTGAAACGAAATAGCAAATCGGTGAACTTCGTCTTGAACAGAAGCCAAAAATTTAAAGGTGAAGTCGGTTGGTTTCAATCCGATTGTTTGTGGAGGGGTTCCAAATAGTATTTCGTTTGTTTTGTGTTGATTGTTTTTTGCCAAACCAATGATTGGTATTTGTAGTTGTAATTCATCTTCGATTACTTGGCGTACAACTTCCATTTGTCCTTTTCCGCCATCGGTTATAATAAGGTCGGGTAGTGGTTGCTGTTCGTCTTGCAATCGTGTGTAGCGTCTATGAACAACTTCTTTCATCGATGCATAATCGTCGGCACCAACCACTGTTTTTATATTGTATGTGCGGTAATCTTTTTTCGAAGGTTTGCATTTTTTGAATACTACGCAAGCAGCTACTGCATTTGTTCCGCTGATATTCGAATTGTCAAAACATTCGATTGTTTCTGGTATTTTTGGTAAATGTAGCGTATTTTGAATTTCTTTCATCAATCGCATTGCTCGTTGGTCGGGGTTTAGTTTTTCGCTTTGTTTGTATTTGTCTATTTTGTATTGAGCAACATTTTTACAAGCTAAATCGAGTAATTTCTTTTTGTTACCTCGTTGAGGAATAATAAATTCTAAATTTTCGTCTATTCCATCGGGAATAAATGGAACAATAAGTGTTTTGTTTGTACTTTTTAGTCGTTCGCGTAATTCTAAAATTGCTAATGCAAAAATTTCTGTTTTTTCTTCGTCAACTCTTTTTTGATATTCTATTGTAAGTCCTTGAATAATAGAGCCTTTTGAAATTCTAAGAATATTTATATAGGCAGAATTTTCGTCTTCGTCGTATGCAAATACATCTAAATTGTCGTCACTAGGAGTAGTTATAATTGTTTTTGTTTGATACTTCAGTAACGCTTCGTATTTTAGTTTTAGTTTTTGAGCTTCTTCAAATTTCTCTTCGTTAGCCAAATGTTGCATTTGATCGAGCAGATAATCTATTATTAGATGTGAGTTTCCTTGTGCAATTTGTTTGATTTCATCAATGTTTTTCTGATAATCGTTTTCTGCATGCAACCCAACGCAAACACCCATACAGTTTTTTATGTGATACTCAAGGCAAACTTTGAATTTATTTGATAAAATGTTTTCGTTGTTGAGTTGTAAATTGCAAGTACGTATAGGGTAGAGCTCATGTATTAGATCTAGAAGCATGTCAAGTGTACGAACGGATGAATAAGGACCGAAAAAATCAGCGTTTTTTGTTAAAGTACGTGTTTTAAATACGCGAGGAAAATTTTCGCGTGTAATACAAAGCCATGGATACGATTTTCCGTCTTTTAAAAGTATATTGTAGTGAGGTTGATAGCGTTTTATTAGATTGTTTTCGAGTAGAAGTGCTTCGTTTTCCGAATTTACAACGATATATTCTATCTCGGCTATTTGTTGTACAAGTTTTTTTGTTTTTAGCGATTCATGTGTTTTGTTGAAGTACGACGAAACTCTTCGTTTTAAATTTTTAGCCTTTCCAACGTAAATAATTGTTCCATCTACGTTAAGGTATTTGTAAACACCGGGGGTTTCGGGTAATGCGTTTATTTTATGTTTTAGCAGTTCATCCATACTACAAAGTTATAATTTTTGAGAAAAATATATTTCTATTACATCAAATTATTAAAAATTGTATATTTGCTACGCATTTTGCTCACGCTGGGGAGGTTTTGCCTTTTATGTGGGTGGGCAAGAGGCAGACATAAATAAAAGGCGTCTTTTTGTCGCTTTGTGCTTGGCTATCTAGAATCTGGTAAATTCAAAGAAGTATCCAACGCATTGCAACGAAGATGTCTGCGTGGTATGATTCTGTAAAGTTGTGCTTTTCGAGCGTAACTTTTTTCATATCGGCGTGGGCTTCGGTGTTGCTTGTTCGGATACAGTGGCAATACCAGAGCCTTAGATAGCGGAACAGCAACAATGTAGCTCCGCTTTTTTTATGTCCGTCAGTAATAGATTTTTATTAGTTATATATTGTTTAATTTTAAATTTTATTATTATGAAAAAATTAATTTTATTGTTAGTGCTTATTAGCACTTTTGGATTAGCAAGTGCAGAAAAGATTTTTTGCGAGGTTTGCTTTTTAAAAAGATACGAAAATGTTTCTAATGTTGTATATATGGATATAGATATGGGAGATTATATAAGTTATTCTGAAAGAAATAATGCTTTTCTCAACCATTTTATAGGTAAGCAAGGGGCGACAGAAGAATTATTGGAACGTATACCAGAAACACGAGCAGTTGATAGCAATGGCAAAGAATTGACTTTTTATGGCGTAATTGATGCTCTTAATTATATATCAAAGTTAGGTTGGGAATTAGAATTTGTAAGAAACGGACAATTTTATTTATTTTCAAAAGAAAAAGATTCATTAAGAGATGATGATTTATGTCCTTATGTCAGATGGAAGAATAAAAATAAAAAATAACCATAAAAAAGAGTGCCAAAAAGCACTCTTTTATTTTTTTATCTTTGCCGATTCCATTTTCCATTTTTGCTTTCGCTATTTTTTAATAATGTATCAACGAATCAATCTGTATGTCGCTCTCGAAAACTTCTCGGCCTTTCAAGAAGTCGAGTTCTACCAAAAAGTTTACATAGATTTTTTTTACACCAAATTTACGCACAAGTTCGCATGCGGCTTTCATGGTTCCGCCTGTGGCTAGTAGGTCGTCGTGCAGTAACACTACGTCGTTTTCATTAAGTGCATCTTTATGGAGTTGTATAGTGTCTACGCCGTACTCTTTAGCGTAACTTACCTCTATAGTTTCAGCAGGAAGCTTTCCTTTTTTGCGTATAGGCACAAATCCCACACCCAGTTTATTTCCTAAAATAGGAGCCATAATAAATCCGCGCGATTCTATTCCTACTACTTTTGTTATACCTTTATCTTTATAGAGTTTATACATTTCGTTTTCGAAGAACTTCATACACTCAGTATTTTTGAATGCGGTGGTTAAGTCTTTAAAAACAATCCCTTTTATAGGAAAATCAATAACATCTCTAATTTCTTTCTTAACTTCTTCTATCGTCATTTTATTTATGTTTTTTATTGTTCCACGTGGAACAATTTTTTTATCTACCTAATAAAACTAATAATACATTTATGTCGTTTGGTGAAACTCCTGGAATTCTACTTGCTTGTCCTATATTTTTAGGATTTATTTTTGTTAACTTTTGTCTTGCTTCGGTAGAAAGCGATTGAATTGTTGAGTAGTCAAACTTATTTTCTATAGATATATTTTCTAATCTTTGAAGTTTGTCTGCAATTAATTTTTCGCGATCTATATAACCGGAATATTTTATTTTAATTTCCGCTGCTTCAATTATTTCTTCTTTACGATTTTCTTCGATGTCATCAAAAAGTTGTTTTATGCTTGGAATTACATCTGCTAGTTCGAAAAGTGTAACTTGTGGACGCAAAACTAAATCGTAAAGTTTAACGGATTGTTTTAGAGTAGCAGTGTTTTTGGTTTCTAAAAATGCATTTACTTCTGTTGCTTTTACCGAATATTCTTTACAGAAATTGATAATTGCTTCTATTTTGTTTTGTTTGCTTTTTAGTAAATCGAGTCTATGTTTATCTGCCAAGCCAATATTGAATGATTTTTCGGTCAATCGCATATCGGCATCATCTTGGCGAAGAAGAATTCTGTATTCTGCACGCGAAGTAAACATTCTATAGGGCTCATCAACTCCTTTTGTTACTAAATCGTCGATTAAAACGCCAATATATGCTTCGTCGCGTTTTAAAACGAACTCTTTGTTACTATGACAACGTAGGTGTGCATTTATACCAGCCATTAAACCTTGTCCTGCAGCTTCTTCGTAACCTGTAGTTCCGTTTATTTGTCCAGCAAAAAAGAGGTTTTTTATAAGTTTTGTTTCTAGCGTATGATTCAATTGAGTTGGATCAAAAAAGTCGTATTCAATGGCATATCCAGGTCTATATGCTTGTGCATTTTCTAGTCCGGGTATGGTTTTTAGTGCGGCAAATTGTGTCTCTATTGGTAGGGAAGACGAAAAACCATTCAAATAAAATTCTTGTGTAGAAGCACCTTCGGGCTCTACAAAAAGTTGATGTTGTGGTTTGTCTTCGAATGTTACAATTTTGGTTTCGATGCTAGGACAGTAGCGAGGCCCTATACTTTGTATTTGTCCGTTGTAAAGAGGAGAATCTTTTAATCCTTTTCGTAATACTTTATGTGTTTGCTCGTTGGTATATGTGATCCAGCAACTTCGTTGAGGTAGAGGACGTGGTTTATAGTCGAGAAAAGAGAATTTGTGAAAATCGTTTTCGCCGATTTGTTCGTTCATTTTAGAGAAGTCAATTGTATTCCCATTTATGCGAACAGGTGTTCCTGTTTTCATTCGAGAAGCGACAAATCCCATCTCTTTTAGTTGTTCGGTAATTCCATACGATGCAGGTTCAGCAATACGTCCGCCTACCATTTGTGTTTTTCCAATATGCATCAATCCATTAAGGAAAGTACCATTTGTAAGCACAATACTTTTTGCATAGAAAGTACTTGTTTGTGTTTTAACTCCTTTTACGCAATTGTTGTCAAACAATAGTTCGGTTACGGTGTCTTGCCAAATGTGCAGATTTTTTGTGTTGTCTAATATTTCACGCCATTTTATGATAAATTGCATTCTATCGCTTTGTGAGCGTGGACTCCACATGGCTGGACCTTTTGATCGGTTGAGCATTCGAAATTGGATAGCAGTAGCATCTGTAACAATGCCTGTGAATCCACCCAAAGCATCAATTTCTCGTACAATTTGACCCTTCGCAATACCACCAATCGCTGGATTGCAACTCATTTGGGCAATTTTGTTCATATCCATTGTGATGAGCAATGTTTTTGAACCCATATTTGCTGCAGCACAAGCTGCTTCGCAACCAGCATGCCCAGCCCCAACAACAATAACATCGTAGGTTTGAATCATTTTGTAGATTAGTTTTTATAGTTTTGTATTTAGTTGATTTAATACAAATCGAATTTTTTCAAAGGTGTTGATGGTTGTTGGCACAAGCGGTAAGCGTAATTCGTTTTCGATAAATCCCATTACAGAAAGCATGCTTTTTACACCAGCAGGATTTCCATCAACAAACAATAATTCAATTAATTCAGAAAATCTATAATGAATTTCTCTTGCTCCGTTGTAATCTCCATTGAGTGCTAAACGAACCATTCTTGAAAATTCTTTTGGGAACGCATTTCCAATTACAGAAATAACACCAACAGCACCTAATGTTATAAGTGGGAATGTGATGCCATCATCACCAGAAATCACCATAAAGTCTTTTGGTTTGTTTTTTATTATTTCATCAATTTGTGAGAAATTACCAGAAGCTTCTTTTATAGCGATAATATTTTTAAAATCATTTGAGAGTCTTAAAATAGTTGATGCTGAGATGTTTACACCAGTTCTACCTGGCACATTGTAAAGAATAATAGGAACTTTTGATGCTTCTGAAATCTTCTTGTAGTGTTGATAGATCCCTTCTTGAGATGGTTTGTTGTAGTATGGAGCAACGGATAAAATGGCATCAACATTGCTCAAATCGGTTTCTTTTATTTTTTCTACAACAGCTTGAGTGCAATTACCTCCTATGCCTAAAACAATTGGTTTACGTCCGTTTATTTGTGCAAGAATAAAGTCGAAGAGTATTTTCTTTTCGTTTTCTGTTAGAGTAGGAGTTTCTGCCGTAGTCCCAAAAATAACAAAATAGTCAGTTCCGTTTTGAACCTGATATTCAATCAATCTTCTTAAAGCATCGTAATCAACTGTTCCATCTTTTTTAAATGGAGTTATTAATGCGACACCCATTCCTGCTAATTTATTTCTTTGCATAAGAGTTTGTACAAAAGTGTTTTGCAAAAATACTATTTTAATTTTTTACTTGTATAGTGTTTAAGTAAAATAGTATTTGCTCTAATAAAATATCTTTTTCTTTTTCAGAAGTTATGTTAATAATTAAGTCGAAAATGTTGTAATATTTTGATTTACAGCCACATTTAATTTTTGAAGAAGAAGTTGCAGTCAAAATATTTAATACATTAGAAGATGTTAAATCAAGGTTTATAAGAATATCTGAGTTCTGTGAAAAACACCATTCTATATCTTTCTTTTTGGGATTGTTCCAAAAGTTTAAATCTTTTTTTGTGATAAGCTTTTCAAACTGAATAGTATCAAGATTTTCTTTTTTTGATAATTTTTTTATAAATCCTAATATAACTATCTCTTTATCAGTGATTTTTTCTTTTATATTAAACGATGTTTTATTTAATTCTTGCAAACTTTCTCCTTGAATGAATATAAGAATTTTTTTAGCATCAGCAAAGTTTACAAATTGTTTATTACGCAGAAGTTGATACTTTTTTAAAACTCTATGTAGTTTGTATTTAGACATATTTTATTTTAATAGATTCAAAAATTCTTCTTCTGAAATAATTTTTATTGATAAACTTTCTGCTTTTTGTAATTTAGAAGGTCCCATATTTTCACCTGCTAAAATAAAGTCTGTTTTTGCAGAGATAGAACTTGTATTTTTTCCACCATTATTGGCAATTATTTCTTTATATTCTTCTCTTGAATGTTGTGAAAAAGTACCGCTTATAACGATTGTTTTCCCATTTAACTTGTTTGTTTTGTTTTGTATTTTTTCTTCTTCGACAAAGAATCTTAATCCTATTTGTTTTAACTCTTGAATTAGTTGTACATTTTTCTCTTCTATGAAAAAGTTTACCACGCTTTCTGCAATTTTTTCGCCAATTTCATCAATAGCTTTCAGTTGTTCGAAAGAGGCATTTTGAATAGCATCAATATTGTGAAGAGAATATGCTAATTTTTTAGCTACTGTTTCGCCAACATATCTTATTCCAAGAGCAAATAAAACTCGTTCAAATGGAATATTTTTTGATTTTTCGATATTTGTTATGATGTTTTGTGCAGACTTGTTTCCCATACGTTCTAATGGAGTAATGTCTGCTATTGTTAGTTTATATAAATCGGCATAGGTTTTTATCAATCCTTGATTATATAGTAAATTGATGGTTTCTTCGCCTATACCATCTATGGCCATTGCTTTTCGTGATATGAAATGCTCAATTTTACTTTTTATTTGAGGAGCACAATTGTTATCGTTTGGACAATAGTGAGCAGCTTCACCATTTTTTCTAATTAGTAGTGTCCCACATTCGGGGCAATGGTTTATAAATTTTATTTTATCCCCAATAAGAATGCGAGCTTCTTTATTTACTCCAGTTATTTTTGGAATAATTTCTCCTCCTTTTTCTACATAAACCATATCCCCTATATGAAGGTCAAGTTCTTCTATAATATCTGAATTATGTAGCGAGGCTCTTTTAACGATAGTTCCTGATAGTTGTACGGGGGTAAGATTAGCAACTGGCGTAATAGCCCCAGTTCTCCCTACTTGATAGGAAATTGAGTTTAGTCTTGTTTCTGCTTTTTCCGCTTGAAATTTATAAGCTATTGCCCATCGAGGAGATTTTGCTGTTAATCCTAGCAATTGCTGTTGTTTTAGGGAATTTACTTTTAAAACAATACCATCGGTAGCCACAGGAAGAAGTTTTCTTTCTATATCCCATTTGTCTATAAAAGCAAAAACTTCTTCTAAATTTTTACACTTTACAACGTCGTTTGAAACTTTAAATCCCCATTGTTTAATAGTTTGAAGATTTTCGTAGTGATATTTGTGTGGTGTATTTTCTCCTAATAGATAATAAAGATAGGCATCTAAATTTCGTTTTGCAACTTCGGCAGAGTTCTGTAGTTTTATTGTTCCTGAAGTAGCGTTTCGTGGATTTGCAAATAAGGGTTCTTCATCTTTTTCCCGTTCATTATTTAAACGTTCAAAAACATTCCATGGCATTAAAATTTCGCCACGAATTTCAAAAAAATCAGGGAAATCATTTCCTTGTAAATAAAGAGGTACGGAATGAATTGTTCGTACATTTTCTGTTATATCATCACCTTTTTCGCCGTCGCCACGTGTAACTGCACGTAAAAGTTTTCCGTTTTCGTATATCAAAGAAACCGAAGTACCATCAAATTTTAATTCGCAAACAATTTCAAAAGGTTCGTTAAGTGTTTTGCTTATTCTATTATAAAATTCAGCAACTTCTTCTTTACTATATGTATTCCCAAGCGAAAGCATTGGGTAAATGTGTTTTACTTGCTTAAAAGCTTTATTAATGTCATTCCCAACTCTTTGTGTAGGAGAGTTAGGATCAAAAAACATAGGGTTGTCTTTTTCTAAATCTTGCAATTCCTTCATTTTTTTATCAAACTCAAAATCGCTAATGGTAGGATTCGATTTTACATAATAATTATAATTATGTTCCTCTAATTCTTTACGCAGTTGTTTGATTTTTAATAAAGTATTGTCCATTGCTAAATCTATGATTGTATGGCAAAGTTAAGATATTTTTTAAAAACACATTTCTAGATAAAAATATAAAGAATATTGTTGTTTTAGTTTTTTTAAAAAAAACGACATTTTGCTTTAATAAAGTATTATTTTTGCACTAATAAAAACAGATAAAAGCTCTTTAAAAAATTATGATGACTTATAGAACTCTTCTTCGAATAAAAGTTATGCAATTGTTGTATGCTTTTGAGAGTAAAAACGACAAAATGTTAAGTGTCTCTGAAAATGAACTTATAAAAAGTATTCAAAAAACCACAGATCTTTATTTTCACCTACTAAATCTTTCTGTTTTTATTACGAAATATGCCGAAGATTGCATAGAAATTGCAAAAAACAAATTTCGTCCAACTCAAGAGGAATTAAATCCGAACATGAAGTTTGTTAACAATTTGTTTGTTAAGCGGTTGTTGGCAAATAATGAATTCTTGGAAAATATAAAATCTTTGTCTGCTTCATGGAATGACAATCCAGAAGTAATAAAATCTATTTATTCGGAAATACAGCAAAGTGATTTTTATATTGAATATATGTCTTCTTCCGAAAATGATTTTAAAGAAGATAAAATACTTTGGAGAAACATTTTTGAGAAAATAATTGCAAATAACGTGTTGTTGGATGAAGCTCTTGAAGATCAATGTATTTATTGGAATGATGATTTAGAATTGGCACTTAGTTTTGTGGTAAAAACTACAAAACAGATGCAAGAAGAAACTATTTCAGAATCTTTATTACCAAAAATATCTCGTGAGGAAGATATTGTTTTTGCTAAAGAACTCTTCGCTGATGTTATTCTAAACAAAAATGATTATCGTGATTTAATTAGTCGCTTGTCGCAACATTGGGATCCAGAGCGTATTGCTTTTATGGATATTCTTATTATGTTAATAGCTATTTCTGAATTAGTGAAATTTCCTACAATTCCTATAAACGTAACTATAAACGAATACATCGAAATTTCTAAAATGTATAGTACAGAAAAAAGTCATATGTTTATAAATGGAATTTTAGATAAGGCAGTAGCAATTTTAAAATCGGAGAAAAAGATTTTAAAGGTAGAATCAGTAAAAATTTAGATTTTTAATATTTGTTTAATTTTTATAAAAAAGTAGAATTATGTTAACAGTTTTATTACAAGCAGCCGCAGAACCGCAACAAAACGGTTGGACAAGTATGATAATGATTGTATTGATTTTTGTTGTTTTTTATTTCTTTATGATTCGTCCACAAAGCAAACGACAAAAAGAAATTCGTAAATTTCAAGAATCGTTAGAATCGGGAAGTAGAGTTATTACTTCTGGAGGTATTTATGGAAAAGTAAAAGAGGTAAAAGACAATGTTGTAATAGTAGAAGTTGCTGACAACGTGCGTATAAAAGTCGCAAAATCGATGGTTTTTGCTTCGTCAGAAGAGGCTACTCAAGCACAAGAACCACAAAAATAAAATCGTACGAGTATGACCTCTTTGAAAGTCATATTATTAAATTTTTTTAGGAAGATTAGAACTTTTGTTTTTACAAAAGATTTTCTAATCTTTCTTGTTTTTGTATTTATCTCTGCAGCTTTTTGGTTTGTAAATATGTCGGGCAAGAAGCGTTCTTTGGATATAAAAGTACTTGTAGAATATAGAAACATTCCCGATAATATTCAATTTTTAACCACATTACCGAAAGAAATAAAAATAGAAGTAAAAGATTTTGGATTAAAAATTTTACAATATGTTTTTCAAAAAAAACATCCAATAGTAATTAGTTATGATGATTTTTTGAAAACAGACACCACTCTTCAATATCCGTTATATAAATTAGAAAATTTACTAAAGGCTAACTTTGAAAGTTCAGCAGAAATAATTGGTGGATTAAAAAAAATAAATCTAAAATATCAAAAATTGGAGAAGAAAAGGTTGGATACACGACTTTTAGGAGGCATTTCGTTACAATCGCAGTATGTTTTGTCGGATTCTATTCGTATAACTCCTAAAAGTGTCGATGTGTTCGGACCAAAAGAGGTAATTGATACTTTGCGATATGCCTATATAGAACCTCTATCTTTATCAAAAATAGATAAAACAAATTCATTTAACCAATCTTTTTTGAAGCAAAAGGGAGTTTCGTATGAGCAAGAAAAAGCAACTATAGATATAGTTGTAGAAATGTTGACGGAGAAGCGTTTACAAATTCCAATTAAATGTATAAACAAACCGATGGGAGTTTATGTTCATTTGTTTCCTTCTACGGTGGAGATCAGTTTTTCTGTTGGGTTAAGCAAATTCAATACTGTAACTGAAGATGATTTTCAAGTAATACTTGATTATAATCTTCTTGAAAAAAACACTTCTGGTAGAGAGCGAGTAGTTGTCTCCTCAACAAAGGATTATATTTATTATCTAAAAACTCAACCTGCAGAGATAGAGTTCCTTTTAGAAGAAAACTAATTATTTATGATTGTTGGAATCACAGGTGGAATAGGTTGTGGTAAATCTGTTGTTTCAAAAATAATAGATTTAATGGGTTATCCTATTTATGATTCGGATAAAAATGCAAAAAAACTTACCGACGAATCTAATAAAATTAGGCAAGGGCTTATAATTCGTTTTGGGCAAAAAATTTATGAAGGTGAGCGATTAAATCGTAAACTTTTAGCAAAAGAAATTTTTACAGATGAAGAAAATAGAGCTTATGTAAATGAGTTGATTCACCCTGTTGTTTTAGATGATTTTTTGCAATGGAGTAAATCTCAATTAAAAAATAATCGCATTGTTTTTATAGAATCAGCCATACTCTTTGAGAGTGGATTTTATAAGTATGTAGATAAAATTTTGCTAGTAACTTCTTCTCAAGATTTACGGATAGAACGTATAAAAAAAAGAGATAACCTTCCGGTTGAAGATATAATGAGTCGATTGAATTCTCAATTGTCTCAAGAATATTTATTAGAAAGAGCAGATTTTATCGTACAAAATGATGAGAAAAAATCTTTGCTAAAACAAATTATAATGTTGTTTGATAGTTTGAATGTATAGGCACTATTTAATAATTATAAATATTATGTAGGAAGATATGGCAACAATCAACCGCAGATAAATGGAAAAAATGGGAAATATATTATTTGGCAATATTCGGAAAAAGGTAATATAAACGGTATTCCTAAATATGTTGATTTATGTCGATTTGCTGAAGGATTTCTATTGACGATATTGCTTTAAAGAAATAATATAGAATAGTTGAAGAATTACTTAAAAACAAAAAATGTAGATGTAGAATAGTTTTCAAATGGAGAATTAAATACAATGTTAGCTCATAGAAAACGTTTACTTAGAGAAACTGCTCCTAAAGTGTATAATATTGTGCATCCAAATAAAGATATGTTTACAGTGGTGGGTTATAATAGAAATTGGGACCCAAAAAATTATATTGGATCTATTGTATTGAAAAATAATCTTCGGAATATAGATGATAAGTTTCATGTAAAAAGTATTTATAATATTACTCAAGAATACCCTGATAAAGTTCCTTTAAAAGGTGTGTCAGAACAATTATACAATGCGGCAATAATTGCGGATAAACAAATGTAGAATAAAGGTATCATTACAGGTGAATTTTTAAAATAGCCTGAAAAAAACCACAAAAGTTTTAAATAAATTTGCAGATAAAAAATTAATTTCAAATAATGGAAATCAGGAATTACAGAAAACAACCCTATGTATTTATTTGTTAATCCCACATATCAAACTCCAGTAAAATCAATATTATTTGATCCAAAGACCATTAACAGAAAAGGTAAGATGAAAATAGATTGGAATAATATAAATATTTATAAATAAAATGACATTCGCAGAAACAAGAAAAGAGATAAATAATATAGGTTTATTCTTTATGAAATTGAAAGAAATAAAATCTAACGCAGATTTTGAAAAAGAAATACCTGAAATTCAGAGTGTTATGACAACTTTATTTTATTATGGTTGCAAAGAATTAGTAACGGAGGCACGAACTTATTTTCTTTCAGTTGGAATCGATAAAGAGTTAGTCGATACTTATATAGATGAACGAGAAGTTGATTCAAATTTAAAACTACTGCAAGAAGAAAGTGGATTATTGTAAGTTTTTTCATGGAACAGGTACATCAAACAATACAATAACTTTACCAGAAAATCCATAGTCGGAAATAATGGAAATTTTGATTTAAATGATAAAAATATTTATAAAACAATTTTGTTCCCAATTGTTGGAGCGAGTGCGTATAATGCAACACAATAGAAAAATAAAACAATTGAAGAAAAAATTAAATGATAAAGAACTAGAAGATCTGATTAAAACAATTAAATTTAATTTTTTTCATAAAGAAGTTTCAGCTAAAACTGTATCTCAATTGCTTGTAAAGAAAAGCAAATCTGAATTTGTAAAATATAGTGAAATTTTAACAATTCTTGTAAATAGTAAACATTATACTATTGTTACAATTTGTTTACCTTCCGATTTCCCTTATATTGAAAATCATTCTAGATTAATAGGACACTATGAAGAATCTATTGAGAATTGTTTCAAAATAATCTGGTGGAATAAAAATAAAGAAGTTATTGAAGAAAAAATATTTTCCGATTTCAAAGATTATTTAATATGTAGATTGCAATTAGAAGAAAAAGTTCACAAACATTCGTGTAAAGAAATATTTAATGAGATATTCGAGATTTGAAAAATAAAACTTTTTAACTAATGACCATAAAAGAAAAAATAGGAATCCCAAAAGGGGAAAGGAATAATACACTTCGTTACAAAGAATTAGGAACTACCGCTATAAAACATCAATAACTCTTCAATTTTAGGTGAGGAAGTGCATAAGAAATAAGTTTTTAAATCCTAATTATTGTTTAGCTACAGTAATTGGGATTTTTTTAGATGTGGAGATATGCTTTATAACATATAGATTTTTTTAGCTAGCAGAAAAAATAACGTTAAATTGGCAAACATTAAAAATGTCTGTTTAATTAAAAAATAAAGGCTATGAAAATTTATCAATCGAATGAAATTAAGAACATTTCTTTATTAGGAAGTTCTGGTTCGGGCAAAACAACACTTGCCGAGGCAATGCTTTACGAAAGCGGGGTGATTAAACGTATTGGAACGGTTGCCGCAAAAAATACGGTTTCCGATTATTTCCCTGTAGAACAAGAATATGGGTACTCTGTTTTCCCGTCTGTAATTCATGCAGAATGGTTGGGTAAGAAGTTGAATTTTATTGATTGTCCGGGGTCTGATGATTTTGTTGGTGGTGTAATTACATCGTTGTCTGTTACAGATACAGCCTTAATTCTTTTAAACTCTCAATATGGTGTAGAGGTAGGTACTCAAAACCATTTTAGACATACCGAACAATTAAAAAAACCGGTAATTTTTGCAGCAAATCAATTGGATCAAGACAAGGTTGATTTTGAGCAATTGGTAGCGCAGATAAAAGACAACTTTGGGCCAAAGGTTGTTTTGGTGCAATATCCAATAACAGTAGGTTCGGCTTTTAATGCAGTGATAGACGTGTTGTTGATGAAAATGTATAAATGGAAACCCGAAGGAGGGGCTCCCGAAATTTCAGAAATTCCAGTCGATCAACTTGAAAAGGCAAAAGAGTTGCATAATATTCTTGTTGAAGCAGCAGCGGAAAACGATGAGACGTTAATGGATAAATATTTTGAAAAAGGCTCTCTTACCGAAGACGAAATGCGCGAAGGTATTCGCAAGGGGTTGATAGATAGAAGTATATTCCCATTGTTCTGCGTTTGTGCAGGTCGTGATATGGGTGTTCGTCGTTTGATGGAGTTTTTGGGAAATGTAGTGCCTTTTGTTGACGAAATGCCTAAACCAAAAACAATTACAGGAGAAGAAGTTGCTGTTGATTCAAATGGTCCTACTTCGTTATTTGTATTTAAAACTAGTGTAGAACCACACATTGGTGAGGTTTCTTATTTTAAAGTGATGTCGGGTAGAGTTCACGAAGGTGATGACTTAATAAATGTTAGTCGCTCGTTGTCAAAAGAACGAGTTAATCAAATTTATTGTGTAGCAGGTCAAAATCGTATTGCTTTGAGCGAGTTAGTAGCAGGAGATATAGGTGCTACAGTGAAAATGAAAAATGTGCGTACAGGAAATACGTTAAACGGAAAAGATTGCGATTTAGAATTTCCAACAATTAGTTATCCTGAACCTAAATATCGCAGAGCTATAAAAGCACAAAAAGAGGCAGAGGATGAAAAGCTTAGTGAAATTTTGACTCGTATGCACGAAGAAGATCCTACGTGGATTGTAGAACAATCAAAAGAGTTGAAGCAACAAATTGTTTATGGACAAGGAGAGTTTCATTTGAGAACATTGAAATGGAGAATTGAAAATAACGATAAAGTTATGATTGACTTTATTGAACCAAGAATACCTTATCGTGAAACAATTACAAAAGCATCTCGTGCCGATTATCGTCACAAAAAACAATCAGGAGGTGCAGGTCAATTTGGCGAAGTGCATATGATAGTTGAACCTTATTTTGAAGGAATGCCAGAACCTACTACTTATAAATTTAACGGACAAGAGTATAAAATAAGTGTACGCGATAAACAAGAAGTGGCTTTGGATTGGGGTGGAAAATTGGTGTTTGTAAATAGTATTGTTGGTGGAGCTATTGATGCTCGATTCTTACCTGCAATATTGAAAGGGGTGATGGATAGAATGGAACAAGGGCCTTTGACAGGTTCTTATGCTCGCGATGTACGCGTAATTGTTTATGATGGAAAAATGCATCCGGTAGATTCTAACGAAATCTCATTCCGATTAGCTGGAAGAAATGCGTTTAGTCAAGCATTTAAGGAAGCAAGCCCAAAACTATTGGAACCTGTGTATGATGTTGAGGTGGTAGTTCCTTCAGATAGACTTGGTGATGTTATGAGCGATTTGCAAAGCCGCAGAGCTATTGTTCTTGGTATGAATAGCGAAAAAGGTTTTGAACATTTACATGCAAAAGTACCTTTAAAAGAGATGTCTAATTATTCAACGAGTTTAAGTTCTATCTCGGGAGGACGAGCTTCTTTCACAATGCATTTTGCATCTTATGAATTATGCCAAGCAGATGTTCAAGAAAAATTGTTGAAAGAATATGAAGCTTCTCAACAAGATAAGGATTAAAATTGTTAGTTTATTTAAAGAAGCCTATCTTAAACGATGGGCTTTTTTGTTTATATATTGTTTTTATAGAAAAAATAAATATATTTGTGTTTAATAGAGTTGAAAGTTATGAATTCTAAAAAAATTGAAATAGAAGTTCTTGAGTATACTTTTACTGAATTGAATAGTGTTTCTCAACACCTGATAGAGGTAGCTAAAGAGAATACCAAGAAATCTTACGCTCCTTATTCTAATTATTCTGTTGGAGCCGCTGTTCTGTTGGAAAATGGAGAAATAATTTCTGGAAGCAATCAGGAGAATGCAGCGTATCCTTCTGGTTTGTGTGCGGAAAGGACAGCTATTTTCTATGCAAATGCAATGTATCCAGATGTTGCACCAAAGATCTTGGCTATAGCAGCTTTTTATAATGGTAATTTTGTTGACGAACCTATTTCACCTTGTGGAAGTTGTCGGCAAGTATTACTTGAGACAGAAACTCGATATAAAAAGGATATGCAAATTTTACTTTATGGTGAAAATAGAATTTATTTAATATCAAGTGTAAAAAAACTTTTACCTTTAGCGTTTAACGAACAAAATTTGAAAAAATGATGCAACAATTTAAAATAGAATACGTATTCAAAAATATATCAACATCTATTTTGTGGAATTTGATTTCTTCGACACAAGGTTTAGAAAAATGGTATGCAGAATCATGTAGAGAAGAAAATGGTAAGTTTGTTTTTGAATGGGGAAATTCTGAAGAAGTAGCTCAATTGCTAAAGAAAAAAGAAGGTGAATACATTCGATTTCATCGAGAAGATAGCGAAAAAAATACTTTTTTTGAATTCCAAATAAATACAAATCCGTTAACTAAAGATGTAACTCTTACAATAATAGATTTTGCTGAGGAAGATGAAATTGAGGATGCTGAAATGTTGTGGAATAAACAAATTGAAGAGTTAAGAAAAAGTTCTGGTATTTAAACTTTTTTAGTCATACAATTGTTATTAATAATAAAGAAAAATTTTATGTCAACTTTATTATTAACAACTTTAATTTCTTTTGTTATGACTTACGAAATGCCAAAACTTCCTTATGCATCTAATGCATTGGAACCTGTTATTAGTCAGGAAACAATCTCTTTTCATTATGGAAAACATCTACAAACTTATGTAAACAATTTAAATAAATTGGTTTTGAATACAGAGTTTGAGGGTAAGACTTTGGAGCAAATAGTAGCAACTGCACCAGATGGTGTTCTTTTTAATAATGCAGGTCAAGTGCTGAATCACACATTATACTTTTTGCAATTTTCACAAAAACCAATAAAAAATCGTCCTACTGGAAAATTGTCAGACGCTATTGAACGTTGTTTTGGAGGGCTTGAAAATTTGAAAAAAGAGATGTGTAAAGCTGCAAATTCGTTGTTCGGTTCTGGTTGGGTGTGGTTAGCAGTAGATTCTGTTGGGAAACTTCATATTACCAAAGAAGCAAATGGAGACAATCCTTTACGTAATAAAATGAAGCCACTTTTAGGTATTGATGTTTGGGAGCATGCTTATTATCTTGACTATCAAAATAAACGAGCAGAACATGTAGAAAAGATTTGGGAAATAATAGATTGGAGTATTGTAGAAAGTAGAATGTAAAGTATTGTTATAAAATACTTGGATAGGAGTGTAGTTTTACGCTCCTTTTTTGTTGTTTATTCTTTCATTATATTTGCATAGGAAAAATATCTATAGAACAGATGAAAAAATACAAATCTCTCGTTATTGTTTTTGCTTCTTTGCTATTTTCTTTGTTAGTTAATATCTTGTTACAACGTCATTTTTTTCGTATTGATTTAACAACAGAAAAACGTTATAGTATTTCGGATAATACAAAAAAATTGATGTCGGATTTACAACAACCCGTAACATTAAACATTTATCTTGATGGAGATTTGAATTCAGGGTTTCTTCGTTTAAAAAATTCTTTGCGAGAATTACTTGACGAATTTAGTATTTATGCTTCTAAAGATTTTAATTATAATTTTATAAATCCATCTTCTGCAAAAACGGAGGAAGAAAGATATGAAACGTATCTTCGACTTGCGTCAAGAGGTATGAATCCTACAACAATCTATGAACGTGATTCGGAAGGGAAGTCTATTCAAAAAATAGTATTTCCTTGGGTTGAAATTATTACACAAAACGATACGTTCCCTGTAAATCTTTTGAAAAATGTTCCGGGAAATTCAGGAGTTAAAAATTTAAATATTTCTATAGAGAATTTAGAATATGAATTAACGGACGCATTACGTATTTTGAATACAAAAAGTATTAAAAAGGTTGCATTCATCGAAGGTCATGGAGAATTGTTTGAAAACTTTGTTTATGATGCTTCACTTGCTTTCAGTCGTTATTTTCAAGTAGACAGAGGAGTTTTGGGTGATGATGTTTGTGTTTTAGATGATTATGAAGCTATTATAATTGCAAACCCATTGACAGAGTTCTCCGAAAGTGATAAATTCATTATAGATCAGTACATAATGAATGGAGGAAAGGTTCTTTGGTTTATTGATGGCGTTTCGTTTTCTTTTGATGAATTGTCAGAAACAGGGATTTCTCCGATTATAGACAAAAATTTGAATCTTTCGGATATGTTGTTTTGTTATGGTATTCGAATAAATCCTATTTTGCTGCAAGATGTCCAATGCCTTCAAATGCCTATTAATGTTTCAGGTGGACCAAATCCTCAATACGAATCGATGCCTTGGTTTTATTCTCCATTGCTGTTGCCAAACCCAATGCACGCAATTTCTCGAAATATAACGCAAGTAAAAGCGGATTTTTGCTCGTCAATAGATTTTATTTCGGGTAATGATGCCGTTTCAAAAACAATATTGTTAACAACTTCGACATCAACTCATCAACAAACGATTCCTTCGATGATAGATCTTCGTGAAATGCCTAGTGAAGATGATAATGGGTATTTTAATAAAAGTTTTATTCCTGTTGCGGTAGTTTTAGAAGGGGAGTTTAATTCTGCTTTTACAAATAGATTAGTGCCAGAAGGAATAACTCGAATGTCCGAAAGAAGAAACAAAAGCATAGATACAAAGATGCTTGTTGTGGCTGATGGAGATGTCATAAAAAATGATGCAGAAGGTTTAATGGGATTTGATAGATATTCTGGTGTACAATTTGGAAATAAAGATTTTGTGTTGAATGCATTACTTTATTTAACAGACGAAGCAAATTGGTTTCAGTTAAAAGATCGGACGTTTAAAATTAGAATGTTAAATAAAACCAAACTATATTCTAATTCTTCTTTTTTGAAATGGGCAAATATTGTTTTTCCTATATTACTTCTCTTTTTATGTGGAGGATTATATTTATTAATAAGATATTTAAGGTATAAGAAATAGTTTTGGGTATAGATTTTGTATATAAATAGATATGCAAAAAGTAGTTTTTAATATTGTTATAATAGTTTTTGCTTTTTTTGTTTCGTGTGTACAGACCGATTCTCAAAAAGATAGCTCTATTATTCAAGACTTTGATTCATTGCAACGAGAAAAAGAGAGGTTAGAATGTGAGATTAATAATTATTTTAATGAAATAGAAACAATAGAAGAAAACTTAAGTCAGATTGAGGAATTGGAATGGTTTTTATCAATTCAATCGACAGGGGAAAATCTAAATAACAATGTAACGGAAACGATAAATAAGAAAATAGATTACATTTCTTTATTATTAAAAAATAATGCAGTTAAAATAGATTCTCTTAAAAATCAGTATAAAAATAGCTTGTTAAATATTTCTGGATTAGAAAAAACAATTTCTCGCTTAACGAGAAAAATAAGTGAACAAAGTGTTTATATTGAGCAATTAAAAAATGAATTGACTAAACGTGATGAGTTGATATTACAGCGTGATATAGCAATAAAAGGTATGGCCAATAGTATTGAAATTTTAGAAGATGAAAATGCTCAAAAAGATGAAATTATAGAGGAACAAAGCCAAACAATACATACAGCATATTATGTGTTTGGAACTTATAAAGAACTGAAACAACAAAAAATACTAACAAATAAAGGATTGTTTTCTAAACCAAAAGTTTTACAGAAAGATTTTAATAGAGATTTTTTTCTAAAAATAGATACTCGTGAGGTTGTATCAATACCGCTTTACTCGAAAAAAATAAAAATTCATACTCCACATCCCCCCAAAAGTTATACTCTAGAAGAAACAGAAGACTCATATGTTTTAACAATATTAAATTCTATAGTTTTTTGGGAGGTTTCTAAATACTTGGTTATAGAGGTTGACTGATGAAAAAGACAATAACTTTTAATCCTTTTGATAAACCTCTTTACATGATGGCAAAACCTGCGGGTGCTTCTTGTAATTTGTGTTGTGATTATTGTTATTATCTTGAGAAAAAACATCTATATGAAAAATCTCGTGTTCATCGAATGAGTGATGAATTACTCGAGCGTTTTATACGAGAATATATAGAAGCTCAACCTGTTTCAGAAGTCTTGTTTACTTGGCACGGTGGGGAAACATTGTTGCGTGATATTTCTTTTTATAAAAAGGTAATAACACTACAAAAAAGGTATGGTCGCGGACGAATTATAAGTAATTGCTTACAAACAAATGGTGTTTTGTTAAATGAAGAATGGTGTAGATTCTTTAGAGAGAATAATTTCTTAATCGGAATGTCTATTGATGGGCCAGAACATTGCCATGATAAGTATCGAAAGAAGTTTGACGGGAGTGGAAGTTTTAAGCAAGTTATGCGTGGCGTTGAGTTGTTGCACCGCCATAATGTTGATTTTAACACCTTGTCTGTTATAAATAATTATAATGTTGATTATGCGATTGAAACATATCGTTTTTTGAAAAGTATTGGTAGTAAATACTTACAATTTTCGCCTATTGTAGAAAGAATAATATTAAAGGATTCTTTGAAATTGCAGCTTCCTGATAGTGAAAATGGAGATATTTCTCCTTGGTCGGTAGACCCTATAAAATTTGGTGATTTCTACATAGAAATATTCGATGAGTGGGTAAAAAATGATGTTGGAAATATTTTTGTTCAGTTGTTTGATGCCACTTTAGCTTGTTGGGTTGGTGTGCAGCCCGGAGTATGTATTTTTTCGGAAACATGTGGGCACGCTGGTATAATAGAATTTAATGGAGATGTATATTCGTGCGACCATTTTGTTTTCCCCAAGCATAAATTAGGGAATATTTATACAACACCATTATTGAGTATGATGTTGTCTGAAGAGCAGACAAATTTTGGGAAGAATAAACAAAATGCTTTACCATTGCAATGCAAACAATGTGAATATCTTAAATTATGCAATGGAGAATGTCCTAAAAATAGAATAGCAACAACTGATACTGGAGAAAAAGGATTAAATTATCTTTGCAAAGGATATAAGAAGTATTTTAAATATGTTTCTCCTTATATGGAATTTATGGCCAATGAGTTGGTGTACCAACGTCCGCCAGCAAATGTGATGCAATGGGTAAAAAATAGGTAGATGAAATCAAAAGTAATAATATTAACTTCTTTTTTGTTGTTGGCGTGTGGAAATGTCCAATCAAAAAAAGATAGTATAGTTTTGCAAAATACTGAAATAAGAAAGGTTCCTCAATTTGAGGCGGATTCTGCATATTTTCATATTGAAAAGCAGCTCTCTTTTGGTCCGCGAGTTCCACAAACAAAAGCACATAACAACTGTTCAGAATATTTGTTGTCAAAACTATCTTCTTTTTGTGATGCTGCCCAAATCCAGCAAGGTATGGTAGAGTTATACAATGGCGAAGTGATTCCGTGTAAAAATATTATAGGCATATTTTCTCCAGAAAAGAAATCGAGAATATTACTTTGTGCTCATTGGGATTCTCGACCATTTTCCGATCAAGAGTCTGATGTAAAAAAACAAAAGTTAGCTGTTTCTGGTGCCGATGATGGAGCAAGTGGTGTTGCTGTTTTGTTGGAAATGGCACGATTGTTTAGTATACAAAAGCCAAACGTTGGTGTAGATATCGTGTTGTTTGATGTGGAGGATTATGGCAAACCTGATTTTTATACGGGTAAAGTCTATACAGATCATTCTTGGTGTTTGGGTTCGCAATATTGGTCGAAAAATCCGCATAAAATTAATTATACAGCACGTTATGGTATTCTTTTAGATATGGTTGGAGCTAATGGTGCAACTTTCCGAAAAGAACAATTTTCTAACTATTATGCAGTGAATATTGTAAATAAAGTTTGGAATGAGGCAAAAGAGCTTGGATTTTCTTCTTGTTTTCTAGATGAAATAGGCGGTGCTGTTACCGACGATCATTTGTATGTAAATCAGTTGGCTAAAATACCTTGTATCGACATAATAAGGCAAGAAATACAATCGGAAACAGGTTTTGCAGCATATTGGCATACACAAGAAGACGATATGCGAAATATATCGAAGGAAACTTTATACAAAGTTGGTCAAACATTGTTGTCTGTTATTTATTCCGAAAAATAAATGAGCAATTTATTATCTTTTTTCCAAGAAGGAGTTGTGGAGGCTGGATGCGATGAGGCAGGTCGTGGATGCTTGGCAGGATCAGTATATGCTGCAGCCGTTATTTTACCTCCTGATTTCGAATGTGAGGCTTTGAATGACTCCAAGCAACTTACCGAGCGGCAGCGTTATGCTTTGCGACCTTTTATTGAAGAAAAGGCAGTGGCGTGGGCTATTGGTGTTGTATCGGCACAAGAAATAGATGAAATTAATATCCTAAATGCTTCTTTTTTAGCAATGCACAGAGCTATTGATGCGTTGAAAGTGGTGCCACAGCATTTGATAATTGATGGCAATCGTTTTAAGGCATATAAAAATATTCCGCACCATACGGTAGTGAAAGGCGATGGTAAGTATCTTTCGATAGCTGCGGCATCGGTACTTGCAAAAACTTATCGCGACGATTATATGAATGCATTGCATAACGAATTTTCTGTGTATGGTTGGGATAAAAACAAGGGATATCCAACTAAACAACATAGAAAGGCTATTGAGCAATATGGTGTTTCGCCTTATCATAGAATGAGTTATCGTTTGACAAATGATCAGTTGAAATTTGATTTTTAACAAATACTGATTGATTTTTTGCTTTTAGTGTTGTGAAATACAAAATAACACATTATCTTTGCACTTACAATTGCGGAAATAGCTCAGTTGGTAGAGCACAACCTTGCCAAGGTTGGGGTCGCGGGTTCGAGTCCCGTTTTCCGCTCCACGATTACTAAAAAACCTTGAAACATGTTTCAAGGTTTTTTTATTTTAATCCATTAAGTTGTTTAGCATAGCATAAACCGTAAGACCAGCTACCGTTTTTATTCCTGTTTTTCGAACAATATTTTTTCTGTGTGTTATTACCGTATGAATACTAATGTTGAGTTTATCGGCAATTTCTTTGTTGAGCAATCCTTTTACCATTAAAGTTAAGACGTCAGTTTCTCGGCTTGTTAGTTCGTAGTTTTCGTTGTTTGTATCGTCGTTATCGTTTTTTAATTCTTCGAAGAGTGATAGAATTTCTTTGGTGTCGTTGTGAATATCTATTTGTTTGGTATAGTTTTTTAAGATGTTATTTGGAACATACTGATAAATCAAAGCAAAAATGTTGCTGATAGATTTTCGTGATAGAAATGCGTGTAGCGTTGTGCTGTTGTTTGGAGCATTCAGCAGTGGATTTATAATGAGTACATCGGGACTTTTTTCTTCTAACAACATTTCTAAATTTGCGGTGTTTTCAGCAGTTCCGCAAACTTCAAAATCGTGTTTTTGAAGAATAGCAACTAAACCTTGCGTAATAATTTCCGAAGGTTCTACTATCAATATTTGCAATTTTGTTTTCATAACCTTTTTTCTAAATGTGCAACATAAGGTATGAGTATTTTGTCTTCTATCAATTGATGTTTTTTCAAATCGTTTGATAGTTGCATAATATCAAAAATAAGCTCGATAGATTCGTTCGAACATACGTTTTTAGGCAAATACTTAAAAATGATTTGAATCAAATCGTTTAGTTTGTCTTCTATATTGCTGTGTGTAGCAGAAAATTCTTTTATTGTATATTTTTTGTTTAAGACGCCTTCTTCTAATTTGTTTAAATAAGGGAATACTACGTTTTCTTCGTAGGTGAAGTGTTCGGCCACTTCGTTTTTGTAGTTCGTAAAAAAGCTTTTTAAAATAGTACCATATTTTTCGTCGGTTTTGTCGATTATTTTGTCCAAATGGTGTTCGATGTGTGGCAGTCGTTCTTGCATATAGTAGCGATGCGATGCGGCTAAATATGGCACCAACATTTCCATGTCTGTAAAACTCGATTTGTTTGTTTGGTAGTGGTCGAATGTATAAACATTACAAACGAGCAAAAAGAAGCGAGCGGAGATACCGTTTTTCTCACAAATCTCTTTTACGCTTTTTTCTCCAAACCCCAATGCTATATTAAAGCGTGGGAGCATAAGTACAAGGCTATAATTGGCTGTGATGATATCAGCCAACTTCATATTTTCGGTAAAATAGTTGTTTTGCATAATTTGATGAATAATGTGTTTTGCAAAAATAATTCTTTCTTGAAAACAGCAAACCTTGAGCAATAAAAAAACTCTCACCCTTGTGGGATGAGAGTCTTTTATTATTTCGTTTTTACAACGATTATTTTCTCATAAAACGTTTGCTGATAGTTCTGCCTTGTTTTGCAACGATGCTTTTTTTAGCAGGAGCACCACTTGGATTGTAGAAATAAATGTCTGTAGGAGTTGCACCTGTAACATTAACTACAACTTCGTCGCCAGATTCTGTAAAGAATGAACCGTTCAATGTAGTGTTTCCATCAGCTTCTGTGATATTGAATGAACCATCTACAAATGGGTTAAATGTAGCATCTGGATTATTCCAATCAATAACATAAGAACCACCAATTTGACCATCTTGTAACCAACCTGGTAAAATTATGTTTTCAACAACAGCTGTAGTAGCCATAGTGAATGAACCTGTAGGAAGTTTACCTTCTGTATCAGTTCCGTTACCAGTAAATTGTAAATCTAATTCCCATCCAGTTTCAGGGTCAACAATAGCTAATGTATATGCATACAAACCATATTGAGAAACATATTGATAATAAGTATAATCAGTATCAAAATCGTTCCAAGTAAGATTGAATTCTGCTTGTGCAGATTGTTGTGTATATACTTCCAAATCAACTTGTCCTGTATAAACCCATTTTACAGAGTCGCCGTTTTCGTCAACGCAATCAGCTTTAATGTTGTAGTTACGTCCTGCTTTTGTAACAGAAACAGTTCCGTCAGAAAGCATAGCTACATTCCATAACATAGAATATTCAGGATCCCAAGTTCCAGCAGGATATGTACCTGAATCATCCATAGTGTATTCGCCTACAGAAAGAGTTTCTTCACCTTCTGTGTTAAGACTAATAACTAAAGTGTCAGTTTCGTTTGCTAAGATAAGATTTGTGTAAGCATACATAGGATAAGCTGTACCGAAAGCAGCATTAGCTACAGTGTAACCTTGCTCTTCTAAAGAAGGAGGAGTAGTTGGTTGTTCTTGTTCATTACCACCAGCATTTGGGTCGTCTGGAGTAGTAGTGTCATCGTTACCATTTTTTGGATCGCAAGAGACTAAAACTAAGCTCATAGCGAACACAATCGTCATGAAGTTTAAGAATAATTTTTTCATTGTTTTTAGTTTTTAAAAATTAATAAATGTGATTATAATGTTACAAAAGTAAGTTAATTTTTGTAAAAACAAATTAGAAAAGATAAAAAACAACAAAATATGTTAAAAATATACAGTTTTATGCATATTTTTACTAAAAATAGGACAAAAACTCACTACTTGTTGTGATATTTGTAACATAAAAATACCTTTAATAAGCGATTGTATAGAGGTTTGTGAGGTTGTATTTTTGCATCGTCAACAAATAAATGTTGGAAGTTTTGTTAGTTAGTATGTTATTTTAAGAAAACGCTGTCAGTTTGATGGCGTTTTTCTTGTAAAAATACCTATAAATAGGGATAAGATATTGTTGAATGAAATTGTATTTTTGTTGTCGGATAAAAATGTAGTTTTATGGATACGGCGAAAAAACAGTTGCTTTCGGAAATGGTAGCGGGCAGTCGGTGTGTTATTGTTAAGGTACACGGACATGGTGGTTTTCGTCATCGTATATTAGAGATGGGATTTGTAAAGGGTGAAACTGTGGAGGTGTTACGTAATGCTCCGTTGTTCGACCCTGTAGAATATAAAGTGATGGGGAGCCATGTTTCATTGCGTAGGAGCGAAGCAGCACACATCGAGGTGGTGTCGTTGGAAACGGGAGCTCACCCCGATAATTTCTATCATGGTACAATAGAGGAGCATGTAGCCGAAGAGGTTGAACAAAAAAGCCGTCAGCTTACGGTGGCACTTGTTGGAAATCCAAATTGTGGAAAAACCTCTTTTTTTAATTACGCCACAGGCTTACGCGAGAAAGTTGGCAATTACAGTGGTGTAACAGTCGATTCTAAAATCGGTACGTTTCATCATCGTGGTTATACTATCAATCTTGTAGATTTACCCGGAACGTATTCGCTTACGGAGTATTCGCCCGAAGAGTTGTATGTGCGTTCGTTTCTTGCAGAGCAGCATCCCGATGTGGTGTTAAATATAGTGAATGCCGGTAATTTGGAGCGGAATATGTTTCTCACAACACAACTCATCGACCAAAATCCACGAATGGTGATGGCTTTGAATATGTATGACGAATTAGAGTCGTCTGGTGATAGGCTCGATTATGTGAGTTTGTCGAAAATGTTGGGATTCCCAATAGTACCAGTCGTGGCAAAATCGGGTAAAGGCATTACCGAAGTGCTCGAAGCCATCGTTGATGTTTACGAGGGAAGTGCTTCTACTACTAAGCATATACATATCAACTATGGTGAAGATATCGAGAATGCTATTTCGCAACTTAAAACATTGCTGCAACAGTCTGCACATGCCGATTTCCCTGCACGTTACGTTGCTTTGAAATTGATTGAAGGCGATAGTGTAATAGAAGACGCAATGCAAAAGTTGCCGAATTTTCCTAAAATAAAGCAATTGGCTAGCGACTTACGTTCACGCATAGAGCAGATTTATCACGACGATATTACGAGCGTTATTTCCGATTTGAAATATGGGTTTATACGTGGAGCTTTGAGTGAAACACTTACACATAATACCGATGATAGTAAAAAATTGGGATATGCACTTGATACTGTGTTGACAAATCGTTGGTTAGGATTCCCAGTGTTGATACTTTTTATGTGGGTAATGTTTCAAACCACATTTACACTTGGAGCTTATCCGCAGGAATGGCTTGAACTTGGAGTAGCGTGGTTGGGTGAACATGTCTCGGAACTTATCCCTAGCGGTATGCTCCGCGATTTGTTGGTCGATGGCGTCATTACGGGCGTAGGAGGTGTGTTGGTATTTTTACCAAACATTTTAATCATGTTTTTGTTTATATCCTTGTTAGAAGATTCGGGCTATATGGCTCGAGCAGCTTTTATAATGGATAGGTTGATGCATAGAATGGGCTTGCATGGAAAGTCGTTTATACCCTATTTAATAGGGTTTGGCTGTAGTGTGCCTGCTGTTATGGCAACTCGGACACTCGAAAACAGAAAAGATCGTTTGTTGACAATGCTTACAATACCTTTTATGTCTTGTTCGGCTCGTTTGCCTGTATATCTGCTTTTGGTTTCTGTTTTTTTTCAACAAAATCAAGGATTGATTTTGCTCGGAATATATTTGGTAGGAGTATTGGTAGCAATAGCAACAGCTGCTATTTTAAATAGAACGTTGTTTAAAAAAGAAACCGATCAATTTGTAATGGAGTTACCTCCGTATCGTATTCCTACTGTACGAAATACGTTAATACATATGTGGGACAAAAGTGTAATGTATTTAAAAAAGATGGGAACGATTATTCTTTTTGCATCAATTATAATTTGGGCACTTTGCTATTTCCCTCATTCGTTGGATGTAACAACTAAAGCAGACCAAATTGAAATGTCGTATATGGGTCAAATTGGACATGCTGTAGAGCCTGCTGTGGAGCCATTAGGTTTTGATTGGAAAATGGGTGTTGGTCTTTTAAGTGGATTTGCTGCTAAAGAGATTATTGTTTCTTCGTTAGGTATTTTGTACGAAGATGCTTCTATGCAAGATCAGTTTGATGCGTTAGGCTCTCCTCATTTGTCGTCTTTGCGAGCCTTATCGTATATGTTGTTTGTGTTACTTTATTTTCCATGTATTGCAACGCTTGTTGCTATTGGTAAGGAGGCTGGTTGGAAGTGGTCAGCTTTTTCGCTTGTTTATACAATAGTTGTGGCGTGGATTGTGTCGTTTGTTGTGTGGCAAATAGGAAGTTTGTTTTAGGTAATGTGGCAAGAATATATCGTTTTTAGCATTCTTTTTTTTGTGGTGCTTTTTGTTTTCCGAAACTTGTGTATACTCTTTCGTAAATCCGGGAAAAAAGGGTGCGATGGATGTGGTTTGTATCAAACTTGCCAAAAGAAAAAATCATCGTCAAATTGCACTAAATCTTTGAACAAATAATTAAGAAGTTTGTTATTTTATATATAAACATATCAATTATGGAAAAATTTCTTTAATTGTTTTTAGGGTTATATAAAAATGCGTATATTTGTAACCGAGAAAATTTGAAAGATTAGTTTTAATATAAATTATAAAAAAATGGCAAATTTAGATTTATCAAAGTACGGAATCACGGGAGTTACCGAGATTGTACACAATCCTTCTTACGAACAACTTTTCGAAGAAGAAACAAAATCGTCTTTAGAAGGTTTTGAGAGAGGTCAAGAAACTGAACTTGGTGCAGTTAACGTAATGACAGGTATTTATACTGGTCGTTCGCCAAAAGACAAATTCATCGTAAAAGATGCTTTTAGTGCTGACAAAGTATGGTGGACTTCTGAAGAATATAAAAATGACAACAAACCTGTAACAGAAGAAGCTTGGGCTACTATTAAAGATCTTGCAGTAAAAGAACTTTCAAATAAACGTCTTTTTGTTGTTGATGGTTTTTGTGGTGCTAATAAAGCTACTTGCTTGAAAGTACGTTTCATTGTTGAAGTTGCTTGGCAAGCTCATTTTGTAACAAATATGTTCATCCGCCCAACTGCAGAAGAACTTGAATCATTCGAGCCAGATTTCATCGTTTACAACGCTTCTAAAGCAAAAGTTGAAAATTACAAAGAACTTGGTTTGAATTCAGACACAGCAGTTGTGTTTAATTTGACTTCTAAAGAACAAGTAATTCTTAACACTTGGTATGGTGGTGAAATGAAAAAAGGTTTGTTCTCAATGATGAACTTCTTCAAACCATTAGAAGGAATCGCTTCAATGCACTGTTCTGCAAATACAGACATGGAAGAAAAAAGTACTGCTATTTTCTTTGGTTTGTCAGGAACAGGAAAAACAACTCTTTCTACTGACCCAAAACGTAAACTTATTGGTGATGACGAACATGGTTGGGATGACGAAGGTGTATTCAACTACGAAGGTGGTTGCTATGCAAAAGTTATCAATCTTGACAAAGAATCTGAACCAGATATTTTCAATGCTATCAAACGTAATGCTCTTCTTGAAAATGTTACAGTTGATGCTGAAGGAAAAATCGATTTCAATGATAAGAGTGTAACAGAAAATACTCGTGTATCTTATCCTATCGATCATATTCAAAACATTGTTAAGCCAGTATCGAAAGGTCCTGCTGCTAAACAAGTTATTTTCCTTTCGGCTGATGCATTTGGTGTATTGCCTCCTGTATCAATTTTGACTCCAGAGCAAGCTAAATATTATTTCTTGTCAGGTTTCACTGCTAAACTTGCAGGTACTGAACGTGGTATCACTGAACCAACTCCAACATTCTCTGCATGTTTCGGTGCTGCATTCCTTGAATTACACCCAACAAAATATGCTGAAGAATTGGTGAAAAGAATGGAAGCGAATGGTGCAAAAGCTTATTTGGTAAATACTGGTTGGAATGGTACAGGAAAACGTATCTCTATTAAAGATACTCGTGGTATTATTGATGCAATACTTGATGGAAGCATTAATACTGCTCCTACAAAAACAATTCCTTATTTTGACTTTGAAGTTCCAACTGAACTTCCAGGAGTTGATCCAAAAATTCTTGACCCTCGCGATACATACGATTGTGCTTGCAAATGGGAAGAAAAAGCTAAAGATTTGGCTGGACGCTTTATTAAGAACTTTAATAAATATACTACAAACGATGCAGGTAAAGCTCTTGTTGAAGCTGGTCCTAAATTGTAAAAAAGTTCAACTTAATACTAAAGAGAGGGTTTTTTTAAACTCTCTCTTTTTTTGTTATTATTTGTGATATTGCAAAAGGAAAGATGTAAGAATATAATTTTAAAAGGATGGATTTAGTCCGCCTTTTTATATTATAGCAAAATTTTTCATATCTTTATGACAAATTATTGCGAATAAATAACACAATATATATGAATAGAATAAAGGAAGTCCTTGAAGCAAAGGGAATTAAACAGACTTGGCTTGCCGAACAACTCGGCAAGAGCTTCAGTATTGTCAATGCCTATGCGTGCAATCGCCGCCAACCCAGCCTCGAACAACTCTTCGAGATTGCCAAGATTCTTCAAGTAGAGCCTAAAGATTTAATCGCAAACAAATAGTCGATATGGCAAACTTACCTTACGATAAGCACTCGGCAGCGAGTATATTTGAGTATAGCAAAGGATTATTAGGCAAAAGTCTTCGTGCTTTTGTCCGTGAAGACTATCTACCGAAGAAAGGTAAGGGTAGCATTGGTCAAATGGTGGAGAATCTCTATTTCCTATTGGAGACGAACAACAATCCTGAGGCTGATTTTTCGTCAGCAAATATGGAGTTGAAGTGTACACCATTGAAATTAGCAAAGAACAATGATTACCTTATCAAAGAGCGTTTAGTGTGCAATATGATAAATTATTGCGATGTCGTAAATGAGGATTTCGAGCATTCGCATTTTTATCTTAAATGCCAGTTGATGCTTCTACTGTTCTATTTATATAAGAAGGAACACGATAATCTTGATTTAGAATTTATCTTCTCTGTCCTATGGAAATTACCAGAGAAAGATTTGCTGATTATTCGTCAAGATTATCAAACTATCATAGAGAAAATTAAACGAGGCGAAGCACATCTATTATCCGAAGGAGATACGATGTATCTTGGTGCTTGTAGAAAAGGTCAAAAAGGCGATAGCCTTATGACTCAACCATTTTCGGATGAGGGTGCACCTCGTAGAGCATTTAGTCTGAAAATGGCTTATATGCGAACAATCCTGCAGTATGTTTTGGATAGCAAAGAAAATGCTGTAACAAATTTTGCTTTCCCCAAGGAGCAGTTAGTTACAGAAGAAGAATTGACAAAACATAGTTTTGACGAAATTCTACTGAAGCGTTTTGCTTCGTATATTGGCAAGGACTATCGTGATATTGCCGCTCAAAGGGGTGTTGATTTGTCACATAATCCCAAAAATAAGTTTGCAATGATTGCAAACGCAATAGCGGCTACGGATAAGTGTGCAAACATCAATCGTTCAGAGGAGTTTATAAAGGCTGGACTAACAATGAAAACCATTCGAATACAGAAGAATGGCAGCATTAAGGAGGCTATGTCGTTCGAGAATATAGACTACATTGAAGTAGCAGAGTGTGATGATTGGTTTGATTCTCGACTATACGAATTATTTTCGAGTCGATTTATGTTCGTAGTGTTCAAGGAACAGCACGAAGGTAAAGAAGATTATGTTTTGGACGATATTTTCTTCTGGACAATGCCGCAAAGTGATTTAAGGTGGGCAGAAAACTATTGGAATCACATAAAAGAGAATATATTGGCCAATCACATATCAGAAGAATATTGGTGGAAGGGCAAAGATAAAAAGAAATTTCACGTACGACCAAAGGCACAAAAATCAAAAGATTTAGCACCAACTATAAATGGTGGTTATGCAAAGAAATTTTGCTATTGGTTTAATAATGACTATGTACGAAATATTATAGACAATAGATTACAAGAGATAAATGGGAAATAATAAAAATATACGAGTTGTAGAGTTATTTGCTGGTGTTGGAGGATTTCGCATTGGCTTGGAGGGTGCTTCTGATGCATACCAAACAATCTGGAATAATCAATGGGAACCATCGACAAAACATCAAGATGCCTCTTTAGTATACCGAGCTCGCTTTGGTAGCAACGGCCACTCCAATAACGACATTTGTACTATTGCAACAAAGGATATTCCCGACCACGACTTGTTGGTTGGTGGATTTCCTTGTCAGGACTATTCAGTTGCAGCAACACTGAGCCGATCAGGTGGAATCGAGGGAAAGAAAGGTGTACTTTGGTGGCAGATATATAGGATATTGGAAGGAAAAGGAGAAAAGCGTCCAAACTATATTTTCTTGGAGAATGTAGACCGTCTTATTAACTCTCCGGCTACTCAACGAGGTCGTGATTTTGCAATCATATTGGCATCAATGTCGGACTTGGGCTATATTGTAGAGTGGCGTGTTATCAATGCAGCCGAGTATGGTATGCCTCAACGCCGTCGCAGAACATACATTGTTGGCTATCGAAAAGATTCGGTTGTCGCAAATAAAATCGAAGATGCGAACAACTGGCTCTTCTACGATGGTGTTATGGCTAAATCTTTCCCATTCGCAGAGAAAAAGAACACCCTCTCTAAATTTAAGATAACCGGTAGCATCAAAGAGGTTTCGGATAATTTTAATAAAAACAAAAAAGACAGCCCATTTGGGACTGCCGGAATAATGATAGACCGCAATATTCTTTCGGTAGACTCTACTTTTGTATACGAAGGCACATCACAAACTTTGGGAGATATCTTAGTTGACGAGGAGTTTGTTCCCGAAGAGTTCTTTATCTCTGATGAAGAATTGCCAAAGTGGCAGTATGAGAAGGGTGCTAAAAAGATAAATCGAGTCTCGAAAGAGGGCTACGAATATGTATTCTCGGAGGGCGGTATGGCATTCCCTGATTATTTGGACAAGCCATCTCGTACAATGATTACGGGAGAGGGAGGCTCTGCTCCTTCTCGCTTTAAGCATGTTGTTCAGACTCCATCGGGAAGATATCGCAGACTTATTCCAATAGAGCTGGAACGACTCAATATGTTCCCTGACAATCACACCTATCACCCAGAGGTATCTGATGGTCGCCGAGCATTCCTTATGGGTAATGCCCTTGTGTGCGGTATTGTTGAGATTATTGGCAAGAGTTTATATCGTGCTATATATGACGAGGAGCCTGTTTCCTCAAATCCTATTAGTGCAAAAAGAGACAAACAACCAGTCTTTAAGTTTGATTTGTTCGCAAACGAAAAGATTGATTTGGTCGTGAATGCTCCTAAAAAGACATATACCCTCTACCCTACTAAACATCTACTTATTGGGTTAGTAAAGTTGGACAACCAAGACTATTTCTTGGATGGAGCACCAACCAAGATTTATTATACTGGTAAAACAAAGGCTTTCCCATCAACAATTGCATTGAACAAACTTTACTACTTTATGCCATATATAAAGGGTAAGGGTGTAAAAGATTTGTATCTTATCCGTGTAGCTCGAATTGGCAATAAGACAGAGATTAACAAGGGCAGCAAGGATACTGACCCTCGTTTAGTTTTTGAACTTGAGTATCTCGAAAGTTTACCTGAATACAAACCAGTAAAACTAAATATATTTAATACATTTAGAGATACGGTTTTGGGAAGTATTTTGTAGCTTATAATTTTGGATGACATGGCAAGAAAAAAGATTGAGACAATAATTAACGAAAAAATCCGCCCTTTTTCGCTCAACGAGAAAGGGCGTGCCGATATTGCTCGTTTAACAACTCAATATTCGTATGACATTCTCAAAGAGTGCATTGAAATAGGTGTAGCTAAATATTTTAGATATGACAATAATGGTTCGCTCTTAAAAGAGTCTGTAGGCAATTTTCTAAATAAGCTTGGCGGAATCGCTCACAACAAGTCATTACCTCCTATTGAACAGGAGATATTACACCTAAAGAATAAAGGTAAATATGCATTTAGCTACTGGAAAGATGATATCGCTGATGAAATTTTGCACGACTATGTAAAGGCACTGAGAGCACATTGGACAGAACAAATGGTTGTAGAGGACCTTAAAGGTGAAGCATCTAGATTAATAAGCAGCTCAGGAAATTGGTCTACTTGGATATCTGCAATGAAACATTGGATTGAAGATATAGAGAAATGGGGGCAAGATGATTCTACTTCCGTGCAACAATTAGGTTCAATACTGCTCGATGCTTTATACAATGGACTACAGTCCAATATACAGTCATTGTGCAAGCAGATAAATGCAAGTTACGAAAACAATTTATTTGATTGTACAGCTGTAATTATGCGTAGATTGCTTGAAAGTTTATTAGTCCTTTGTTATCAAAACACAGGAATTGAAGCTGATATAATGGATAAGTGTGGTCTATATCACATTACTTTGGATAAAATTATCAAGAATGCTGAACAAAATAAAACATTATCTCTATCGGCAAATACAAGAAGAGAAATGGCTTTATTCAAAGATTTAGGCAATTATTCAGCACATAAAATATGGTATAATTGTACTCAACAGGATATAAAACCTCATATATTGAAATATAGAGCTATTATTGAGGAATTGATGTATAAATCTGGTGTTAAAAGATAATCTTATTATGACCAAAATATCCATTCGATTTTATAATGACCGTGAGGTGCGAGCTGTTTGGGATGAGGAACAATCCAAGTGGTGGTTCTCGGTGTTCGATATCGTCGGGGTGCTGAATGACCAAGACGACTATCAGAAGAATCGCAACTATTGGAAGTATCTCAAAACAAAGCTCAAAGGCGAGAATAGTGAAGTGGTTAGTGACACTAACCAGTTGAAATTACTTGCACCCGATGGCAAGCGACGACTCGCTGATGTCCTCGACTACGATGGCGTTTTGCTCCTCGCAAAGAGTTTTCCAAACGCCCGTGCGATGCGTTTTGTCGAGTGGTTTACCAATAGCGACGAGACGATTAACGGTAAGAGCAAGTCGAAGGCATACGCCCTTTTCGAGAGTAGCCTAATCGACAATATCGAGGTCGGCACGGTCAAAGGCTTGCAGCAGATTCACGCCTACCTATTTGGTGGTTTGTACGACTTTGCAGGTCAGATTCGCACTGTGAATATCGCAAAGGGTGGTTTCCAGTTTGCTATGGCGCAATTCCTTCTGCAGACACTCGCAACAATCGAGCAAATGCCCGAAACGACTTTTGAGGAGATTGCCGATAAATATGTCGAGATGAACATCGCTCACCCGTTCCGAGAGGGCAATGGTCGTGCGACTCGTATTTGGCTCGATATGATTCTCAAAAAGCAGTTGCAGAAATGCGTTGATTGGAGCAATATTGACAAGAACGACTATCTGAATGCAATGCAAAAAAGTGTCGCCGACTCGTCGGATATCAAGCGACTTTTACAATCTGCTTTGACCGACAAGATCAACGACCGTGAAACCTTCATGAAGGGTATCGACTATTCGTATTACTACGAACAAGAAGAGTAACAAAATTTCAAAGTGCCAAATTTGAAATTCCAAAGAGCCAAAATGGCACTTTGAAATGGCACTAAATAAAGTTCGGCAACTCGTGAGTTATCCTCACGAGTTGTTGTTTGTTTTATTATTCTCATTTGTTAAAAATGCACAAAAAAAGAAAAAGTGTGCAATTTCTGTTTTAATTTTATTACTTTTGCAGCCGATTTTTAAAGAAGATAATAAAATGACAAAATTTAAAGATGCTTGCGTATTAATAACAGGCGGTGCTTCTGGTATCGGTCGAATAATGGGACGTGTGGCTCTCGAGAAAGGCGCAAAACGATTGATTATTTGGGATATAAATGAGAAAAATATTGAAACAACCATTGCAGAATTAAAACAAATTGGTAGTGTTGTTGGTTATAAAATTGACATTTCGGATAGCGAAAAGGTTGTAGAATGTTATCGAAAAGTAAGAAACGAACAAGGTATGGTTGATATTTTGATAAACTGTGCTGGAGTAGTTTTTGGAAACGAAACCTTTGACAAACAAAATATTACAAGCATAGAAAAAACAATGGACATAAATGCAACAGCTCCAATGATAATTGCGTTGCAAGTTTTGCCCGAGATGATTGCTCAAGATAAAGGTCATATTTGCAATATAGCATCTGCCGCAGGAATGATATCTAACCCAAAAATGTCAGTTTATGCTGCAAGTAAATGGGCAATGATTGGTTGGTCGGATTCGGTGAGAATTGAGTTAAAACAAATGAAAAGTAATGTTCAAATCACAACTATTGCCCCATATTTTATAAACACAGGAATGTTCGATGGTGTTCGTTCACACATTTTTCCTATTCTAAAACCTGAACCTACGGTAAAGAAAATTATTCGAGCAATTGAAAAAAACAAAACTTTCAAAGGGATCCCCTTCAGTTTCCATTTCATTCGTTTTTGGCAAGCTATTTTGCCTTTGGCCGTTTTCGACTTTTTCTTTGGCGAAGTAGTTGGTATATTTCACGTAATGGATAAATTCACTGGACGAAAAAATTAATAATTAACCTATGAAGCAACAAATTTCAGAGATCGTAGCGGCTCAACGTGAGTTTTTCTTATCAGGCGAAACTCGTGGTTATCAGTTCAGAAAGGAACAATTAAAAACCTTGCAAAGAGCTTTGAAGGAATATGAAAAACCGCTTTGCGATGCCCTTTGGAAAGATTTACATAAATCGTACGAAGAAGCAATTCTTACCGAATTGAGCATTGTAAGTGGGGAAATAAAAAACCATCTTTCGCATTTGAAAAAATGGATGAAGCGAAAAAGATATTCTACGCCACTAAAAATGTTCCCTTCGAGCAGTTATGTAGTTACCGAACCGCTTGGATGCTCTTTGATTGTTTCTCCATGGAATTACCCTGTACAGTTGCTTTTGAATCCACTTGTTGGAGCAATTTCGGCAGGTTGCACGGCAATCTTAAAACCTTCGCCTTACGTTCCAAACGTGTCGGCAGTTTTGGCAGAGATGATTGAGAAATATTTTGACAAAAAATACATTGCTGTAGTTCAAGGCAATAGAGAAGTAAACGCATTGCTTTTTGAAGAACGTTTTGATATTATATTTTTCACAGGAAGCCCCGAACTTGGTAGAAAAGTAATGTTAGCAGCAGCTAAAAACTTGACGCCAGTTGTGCTTGAACTCGGGGGAAAAAGTCCTTGTATTGTTGACAAAGATGCCAACATAGAAATGGCTGCACGAAGAATTGCGTGGGGGAAAACCTTAAATGCTGGACAAACCTGTATAGCTCCTGATTATTTGCTGATACATCGTTCTCAAAAAGAGAAATTCGTTGCTGCATTTAGCAAAGCATTACAAAAGTTACATGGCAACGATATTGCTAAAAGTAAACATTATGTTCGTTTGGTAAACGATCGTGCATTTGAACGAGTGTCATCATACTTGAAAAACGGACGAATTCTTTTAGGAGGGAAAACTAATGTTACGGAACGATACATTGAGCCAACGTTGCTCGACGAAGTATCAATCAGTTCTCCAGTAATGCAAGAAGAAGTATTCGGTCCAGTTTTGCCAATGATAACTTTTGATTCGGAATCGGAAGTTTTACAATTTGTAACTGAGAGAGAAAAACCTTTAGCTTTCTATTATTTTGGAAATAAGAAAAAAGCGTTGGAAATAATAGGAAAAACCTCGTCGGGAGGTGTTTGTATCAATGATACGATTATGCACATTGCTAACGAAAAAATTCCTTTTGGTGGCGTTGGCAATTCAGGTATGGGCAACTATCATGGATATAATAGCTATAAAGCATTTTCGCATGAACGCTCGTTGGTTATTACCCCCACTTGGTTGGATTTACCTTTTAGGTATATGCCATATAAGATGTTTGGTTTTGTGAAGAAATATTTTCTTTAATAAAAAAGCGAACTAGTTCGCTTTTTTATTTTTATAGAATAGATTAATCTTCTTCCGTATAAATACCAGAATATGAAACAGGATATTCGCCACAAATCATATTAAATTGTAGGCTTTTTAGCTCATTGTTTTCGTCATATTCAATAGATCCTGTTAGATTTTTTATTTTCCATTTCTCGAAAGGTCCGCCCATTGCCCATGGAATTATGTTATCACCAATTATTTCTCCGTTAGAATTTTTTGTAACCGAAGGGATGGTCATATTTATACGAATGGGCATTTTTTCTGCAAACTTTACTTTTTTGAGGAAAATATCATAACCTTCGTTATTTAATGATTTTGTAAAAGTAATGCGAATATCTTGGTCAATAAAAGTTGTACCATCGCTATTCGTTACAATGATGTCGCCCAAAAAGCTTTTATTTGCTGTGTTATTTTTGTCTATTTCGTATCCTTCGCAACTTACAAGGATATTAACTAGAATGCATAAAAAAGTTATTGTTTTTAGTCGCATATTAAAAATTTAGATTTAATGTAATTCCAAAAGTTATTGGTTTCCCTTTTTGTAGAAAAGAATTTCCCATCGATACAAAATAAAAAGTATTGTATTTTGTATTAGTAAGATTTTTACCCCATAGGTCTATTGAAAAATTCTTCATATTTAAGCTAATATTTGCAGCTAATAGAGCATAAAAATGTTGTTTATAAGAGTTTTCTTCATTCCAATAAATATCGCCAAAAGCACTAGTGTTAAGATTTAAATCAATTGATTTAAAAAAAGTATGATTAAATGGAATAGTATAATTTACAGCAGCTGTAAGTGTATGTTGAGGCACATAAGGCACGTATTTTTTAGCAAAATCGGATTTCCCATTGTTGTACTTTACAAATTTTGCGTTGGTATACCCATAGTTTAAATCGAAAGAAAGGTTTTTGTATCGAATGTTGGCCGAAAGTTCTGCACCTAAACTTCTGCTTCTACCAGCATTAGTCATAAGTCTTCCTGTTCCTTTTGTGGGAAAAATGGTTAATTGTTGATTGAAAACTTCTATCCAAAACAATGTAGTAGCAATGGATAGATATGTATTGTTGATGTTACCTTTTGCCGAAAAACCTAATTCTGTATTAACGCATCTTTCGGGTTTGTAGGTGATGATGTCTGCTATTTCGTAAGAGTTGTTTTCGGAAAAATAAACTCCTAAATCTTCCATCATATTGTTCATCATTTTATTTTGTAGAATGTCCGAAAACAACTGTGTATTAAAACCTCCTCCTTTGTATCCTTCTGAAACCGAAAGATATGCATTCCAATGTTTTTCTTTGTACGAAATAGCAAGTTTTGGTAATGCTTCTATGTACATTAAATGTTGCCTATTGGCAATATTAGTTTCTAAAAGTTTAAAATCAGGTTGTGTCAATGTAAATCGATAATGAATGTCGCTGTTTGAATTATAAGAGAATTTACTGTATTCAAAATCGAGACGAATACCTGCTTCGATTTGCCATTTTTTTAGGCGATAGAAAGAAGTATGATATATAGCTGCATCAACATTTTGTGTGATAAACTTGCTATCGATAATGAACGAATTTTCTAAAATATGAATTTCTTCAGTAGGAAATTCTTGCTGAATGCCATTGTTTGCATTTTTAAGAATAAGGCTGTCGATACCATCTTTTTTGAAAGTAACAGGGGCGTTCATTGTGTTGTGTTTGTACGAAAGCGATAGTCCTGTTATCCAATCCCAACCTTCTGTTGTTTTCTTTTTAGGCTTTAAGGATAATTCTTGTGTTACTACATGCTCGTTTTGTGCTTGCATTAAGGTGAAATAGGATAAAGGTTGATAGTCTTGATCCATATTCATTTTGTCAAGAAGAAATTGATAAGAAGTCGTTCCGTTCAACTGATATTTTTCAAAATCGAAATTATAGTTTAAGCCCTCTAATAGATTGATGCGTTGATAACTGCAAATGTCGTTGTAGTTGATAGATTTATTTGGTGCATGATAGGGGAATCCTCCTTGATTGACCCAATTAAAAATAAGCGAATTACTAAAATTGCTTGAGCTCCCTTCCCATTCAGTTTTCAATCGTGCTCCCAATTCGTTTGCCCAATCGCATTTTTTGTTATTAAAGCTATTAGTAAAAAAACCATCGGTATGTTTAAAGTAGGCACTTGCACCAATGCCAACATTGTTTTTTGTTTTATGATAATGCGAAAGTCGAGTTTGTATGGTGTTGCCATTGCCGTAGCCAATAGAAAAACGTGTGCCTTGGTAAACTAATGGCGAAAGCGTTGTGATGTTAAAAACGCCGCCAATGGTGTTTTTGCCAAAAAGAGTCCCTTGTGGTCCTCTGTAAACTTCTAATGAGCGAATGTCGTATAAATCAGCATCAAATCCGTTTTTGTTGGCTATGCCAATGCCATCTATGTACATTCCAACTACGGGGTTGTCTATACGCGTACCCAATCCGCGAATATAGATAGACGAAGTCATTTTCGACCCATAGTCTGGAATATAAAGATTAGGCACGATGGCCGAAAAGTCCTTTATTGCTACACGTTTTTCTTGTTCAATACGTTTAATGAAAAATTGCGAAATAGGCGATGAGTAGCTTTTTTGTAGCGTGTTTACTCGTTGGTTAGTTATTGTTATTTCGGTTAAAGTATCGTTTAGCTCGTTTTGTGTAGCAAAAAGAATTGTTGGGAATAATACAAAAAACAAGATATATATTTTTCTCATTTATAGCAATCAAAAATTTTTAAATGCAAAGATAATGTTGAGTACGGAATTTTTCAATCCTTATTTGTAGTGATTTTTTTATGAAAAGTTAAATAAACATAAACATTTTTTTATCTTTGTCCGTGTATGATGAACGTGTGCAACATATTATTTTCATTAGAAACCCGCTGCGAGCGTAGCGAGCTTTCTACACACACACACACACACACA
>JAFYQJ010000012.1 GCA_017547145.1 Paludibacteraceae bacterium
CATCAAAATGTGTAACCTCGAGGCCATCGCTCATGGCGAAAAAGATGCCACAGCCGCTACTTATATGGTAGGCGTAACCGAGTATGCCGTGCCACTTGGCAACAACATCAACGTCGAAGAAGAGATTAAGAAGATGGAGGCAGAGATCGAGTATCTCAAAGGCTTCTTAAATTCGGTAATGAAAAAGCTCGGCAACGAAAAATTCGTAGCCAATGCCAAACCCGAAATCGTCGAAAACGAGCGCAAAAAACAAGCCGATGCCGAATCCAAAATCAAATCCCTCCAAGACAGCATCGACAACCTTAAAAAGGTATAATTTTAATACTTTTATTAACTAAAATAATAGGGGTAAAAGAGGAATTTTAGATTCCTCTTTTGATTTTTATATGCCTCGTCAACACTTGTTCAAACCGACAAAAATAACTACCTTTGCACTCCTTTTTGATAACACTTATATAATCGAATAATGATAACACTTTCAAACATTGCCATGCAATTTGGCAAACGCGTTCTATTCTCCGATGTAAATCTTAAATTAACCAACGGTAATTGTTACGGCATCATCGGTGCCAATGGTGCAGGTAAATCTACTCTTATCAGAATGATAAGTGGAGAACTTGATCCCACTCGTGGACAAATCACTTTTGGACCTGGCGAACGCCTTTCTGTTTTAAAACAAAACCACTTTGAATTTGACGCATTTACCGTAATTGATACAGTAATGATGGGCAATGAAACTTTTTGGAAAGTAAAAGAAGAAAAAGACCTCATTTATATGAAAGAGGATTTTACTGAAGAGGATGGTATTCGTGCGGCTGAACTAGAAGAAAAGTTTGCAGAAATGGATGGTTGGAATGCCGAAGCAAACGCTGCTGCTCTATTAAGTGGATTAGGGATCAAAGAAGATTTACATTATCAGTTAATGAGCGAATTAAGTGCAAAACAAAAAGTACGCATTTTATTGGCACGAGCACTATACGGAAAACCTGATAATCTTCTGCTAGACGAACCAACCAACGACCTTGATATGGAAGCTGTAATGTGGCTTGAAAACTATTTGGCAAATTATGAAAATACTGTTTTGGTAGTTAGTCACGACCGCCATTTTTTGGATTCAGTTTGTACACATACGGTTGATATCGACTATAATAAGGTTACACTTTTTGCTGGGAACTATACGTTTTGGTACGAATCTAGCCAATTAGCTCTTCGTCAATTACAAAACCAAAACAAAAAAGCAGAAGAAAAGCGTAAGGAACTAGAAGAATTTATTCGTCGATTTAGTGCCAATGTGGCAAAAAGCAAACAAGCTACGAGCCGTAGAAAAATGTTGGAGAAATTAAATGTAGAAGAAATACAACCTTCGACACGTAAATATCCTGCAATTATTTTTACTCCTGAACGCGAGCCAGGCAACATGGTGTTGGAAGTAAACGGACTTGGCAAAACTGCCGACGATGGAACTGTGCTTTTTAAAAGTGTAAGCTTCAATGTAGAAAAAAATGACAAAATTGCACTTATATCAAAAGATGCACGTGCAATGACTGCTTTTTTTGAAATCCTAAACGGAAATGACAAAAATTTTGAAGGGAAATACAATTGGGGAATTACTATTACAAATGCCTATCTACCCCTAGACAACTCTGCATTTTTTAACAATGATTTATCGTTAGTCGATTGGTTGGGACAATTTTCTAGCGACACAACTGAAGTTTTCATTCGTGGATATTTAGGCAAAATGCTTTTCTCAGGTGAAGAAATATATAAACGTGCAAGCGTGCTTTCTGGAGGCGAAAAAATGCGTTGTATGATTGCTCGTATGATGCTCCGCAATGCCAATGTAATGATGCTGGACTCACCTGCTAACCACCTCGATTTGGAATCAATTCAATCATTCAACAATACATTGATCAATTTCAAAGGAAATATCTTGATGGCATCGCACGACCGTGAATTTGTTCAAACCGTTTGTAACAGAATTATCGAACTTACACCTAACGGAATTATTGACAAATACATGGACTACGAAGACTATCTTACTTCAGACGACATTAAGGCCTTGCGAGAAAAAATGTATCAATAAAAACAAAAGAGAGGAATCCTCTTTTTTGTTTACAATTCAGCCTTGAACCTCTCGTTTTTAGTAAAAGTAGAATTTTAAAATATACTAAAAGAAGGCGTAAATTTAGATTTACGCCTTCTTACTATTTTTGATAAAATCTTACCAGTCTATTTTATTTTACTTCTTCAAAGTCTGCATCTTGCACGTTATCGTCATTTTTTGCATTTCCATTACTTTGTTGTGCATCATTATTTTGTGCACCTTGATGTGCATTGGCAGCATTATACATTTCTTGACTTGCAGCTTGGAATGCGTTGTTTAATTCATTCATTGCTGTTTCGCAAGCTTGCACGTCTTGTGCTTTATGAGCATCTTTGAGTTTTCCAAGAGCTGCTTCGATAGGAGCTTTTTTGTCAGCAGGTAATTTGTCTCCTAACTCATTCAATTGTTTTTCTGTTTGGAATATCATACTATCTGCTTGGTTTAATTTATCGATACGTTCTCTTTCTTTTTTATCTGCTTCTGCATTAGCTTCAGCTTCAGCTTTCATACGTTTAATTTCTTCGTCAGAAAGACCTGATGATGCTTCAATACGAATTTTTTGTTCTTTACCTGTAGCTTTATCTTTTGCAGTAACATTAAGAATACCATTTGCATCGATGTCGAAAGTAACTTCGATTTGAGGCTCACCACGACGAGCAGGCATTATACCATCTAGGTGGAAACGACCAATTGTTTTGTTGTCTTTTGCCATTGAACGTTCACCTTGCAAAACATGAATTTCTACTGATGGCTGATTGTCAACAGCTGTTGTAAATGTTTCTGATTTTTTAGTAGGGATTGTAGTATTTGCTTCAATAAGTTTAGTCATTACTCCACCCATAGTTTCGATACCAAGAGATAGAGGAGTAACATCTAACAACAACACGTCTTTTACTTCACCTGTTAAAACACCACCTTGGATAGCAGCTCCAACAGCTACAACTTCGTCAGGATTAACACCTTTAGAAGGAGCTTTTCCAAAGAATTTTTCTACTGCAGCTTGTATTGCAGGAATACGAGTTGAACCTCCAACAAGAATAACTTCGTCGATGTCGCTTGTGCTTAATCCCGCATTTTGTAACGCTGTACGGCAAGGTGCAATTGTACGTTGTACTAAATCGTCAACTAATTGTTCGAATTTAGCACGAGTAAGCGTACGTACTAAATGTTTCGGCATACCATCAACAGGCATAATATAAGGAAGGTTTATTTCTGTTGACATTGTATTAGAAAGTTCTATTTTTGCTTTTTCAGCAGCTTCTTTCAAGCGTTGAAGAGCCATTGGATCTTTGCTTAAATCAGAACCTCCATTTTCATCTTTAAATTCTTGTACTAACCAATCGATAATACGATGGTCAAAATCGTCTCCACCAAGATGTGTGTCTCCATCAGTCGATTTTACTTCAAAAACTCCATCACCAAGTTCAAGTACAGAAACGTCGTGAGTACCACCACCGCAGTCGAAAACAACAATTTTCATATCTTTGTCGCTCTTGTCAAGGCCATAAGCTAAAGCAGCAGCAGTTGGTTCATTAACAATACGACGAACGTTTAACCCTGCAATTTCTCCAGCTTCTTTAGTTGCTTGACGTTGAGAGTCGTTAAAGTATGCTGGAACTGTGATAACTGCTTCGGTAACTTCTGTGCCAAGATAATCTTCTGCAGTTTTTTTCATTTTTTGAAGTATGATTGCAGAAATTTCTTGTGGAGTATAAAGGCGTCCATCAATATCAACACGTGGAGTATTGTTGTCGCCTCTTACTACTTTGTAAGGTACCCGATCTACTTCTTTATTTAGTTTGTCATAGCTTTCGCCCATAAAACGTTTAATAGAGAAAATAGTTTTTTGAGGATTAGTAATTGCTTGACGTTTAGCAGGATCGCCAACTTTTCGTTCTCCACCATCAACAAATCCTATAACTGAAGGAGTAGTACGTTTACCTTCGCTGTTTGAAATAACAATAGGTTCGTTTCCTTCCATAACTGCAACGCACGAATTCGTGGTTCCTAAGTCAATACCGATAATTTTTCCCATAATTTTGTATAATTTTTAGTTTAACATCAAATTTAAAATCACTTTATATTTGGCAAATGCTGTGCCATTATTAAAAATATTTAGTTGTAGATGTTTTTGGCAGAAGATTTGCATTCTTGTCGTGGATTTCTTATAACTAGTATGCCAAAAAGGCATAAATGTCATTTCCTTTATAAAAAACAAGAGATTACAATAATTTGTTTAAGGATTATTCTCTATAAATAGTTCTTTTGTTGGGTATATTGAATTTTGTTTTTGTTCCCATTGATAAATAGGAATATTTTTTGAGTTAATATAATAAAAATTGAATGTAGAGTTTATTCTTTTATATGCTAAAATCATTCCATTATGAAATTTATTTTGAATCCCATCATATTCAAAAGGTATTATTGTTTCACCATTTTGATTTATAATACCATATTTTTGATTTTTGCGAACTACGGCAACACCCTCGTAAAATGGGAATGCATTATCGAATAAAAATTGAATTTTTGTATGACCTAAAGTGTCTATATATCCCCATTTTTTACCTTTGCAAACAGGAGCTAATCCGTTTGAAAATGCTTTAACATTATCAAAAATGCACTTTAATTTTTCTCCTTTTTTATTAATAAAGGTAATAAAATCATTAGTTTTAATAATAGCAAACCCGTAAGAGAAATTGTCAGCATAAGAATATTTCGGTGGAATAACAATTTCTCCTTTTGTATTGATAAAGCCATAATAAGAGCCTTTGCGAAAGCGAGCTAGTGATTCAGAGAAGTTATCTACAAAATTTGCTTGATTTTTGGTTACACTAAACATTGTTTTTCCCGTCTTGTCGATATATATAAACGAACTTGTATCGAAGGGAGATAGTAAAGCTATTTTTTCAGGAGAAAAATTGGATGCTGAATACTGATTTGTATTATATGGTAAAATAATACTCCATGTACCTTTTTGATTGATATATCCAAATTCTGTTTCTGTTGTTACTAATGCTAAATTCTCAAAATGTTGCTCGGCAGATGTAAATCCTTTTACTAATAGATTTCCTTGCTTATCGATGTATCCATAGCTGTTGTCAATGAGTTGTACTCGAGCCAATCCACAGGAGAATGTCGCTGCCGACATGTATTGTCCTTTTATTTTAAATTCGCCTTTTTGGTCAATGTATCCGTATAAATTGTTTTCGGTGTCGTATGCAGGCCAAAGTTTGGTGGTGTCATTTGTAGGGGAGAATTGATTGCTTATGTCGGTATATTGACAAGAAGTCAAGAAAGAAAGCAAAATGATGTACAAATAAATATATTTCATTGTGCAAAGGTAAAATTATTCAAACGATAAAAGCATTATCTTTGTTATACAATAAATTAAAATTGATTTTTATGGGGAAAATATATACAAGTTTAATTCAATTGGTTGGTAATACTCCTTTATTGGAGTTATCTAAAATAGAGAAAAACGAGCAATTAGAGTGTCGCTTGATAGCCAAAGTGGAGTCTTTTAATCCGGGAGGAAGCGTTAAAGATCGTGCAGCATTATCAATGATTGAAGATGCTGAAAAAAAAGGCTTACTTACAAAAAACTCATTGATAGTAGAGCCAACAAGTGGGAATATGGGTATAGGATTGGCATGGGTTGCATTGCAAAAAGGTTATAAGGTAATTCTCACAATGCCTGAAACAATGAGCAAGGAACGGCAAATGTTGTTAAAAGCTTTTGGTGCGGAAATAGTTTTGACAGCAGGCAACAAAGGTATGTTGGGTGCTATACAAAAAGCAGAAGATTTAAAACGAGAAAACGAAAATGTTGTTATTCTACAACAATTTGAAAATTTATCTAATCCTATGGCACATGAATTGAGAACTGCTAAAGAAATTTGGAATGATACCGATGGAAATATAGATGTGTTTGTTGCTGGTGTTGGCACTGGCGGCACTATTTCGGGAACTGGAAAAGGTTTGAAGCATTATAATCCTAATATAGAAATAGTAGCGGTGGAACCTTTTGCTTCAGCAGTGCTTTCTGGGGATAATGCAGGACAACATAAAATTCAAGGAATTGGTGCTGGTTTTGTCCCTAAAAATTATGATAGTAAAGTTGTAGATAAAGTGATAACTGTTTCAGATGATAGTGCTTTAGAATGTGCTCGTATGCTTGCAAAAGAAGAAGGATTACTTGTAGGAATTTCTTCTGGTGCTGCTTTAAGTGCTGCTTTGCAATTAGCGAAGACTTCTGATTATAAAGGGAAAACCATTGCTTTACTTCTACCTGATACAGGTGAGCGTTATCTTTCTACAGGGTTGTTTGGGTAAAAAAATGGTTGATAAAAAGAATTATACTTGAATTTATATAGTTTATATTTGAATCTTATTTTCTCATTTTTACAAAATGGTAGACAACTACCTAAAAAAAATCTCTTATCTCTCCTAATAAAAAAGAATGACCTTAAAAAAAGTCATTCTTTATATTATTTCTCAATGCTCTTTCGTAGTATTTTGAATCGTTTGAGCAAATGTCCTAATCCAATAATAGTTAGAACAATTCCAATGCGATAATGCCACAAACCAATTTCACTATTCGCTCCATGAACAGCAAGTAGAATCAGTCCTGTGATAGTTGCAATAAGATATATCACCGATAAAATCACAGTAACTCTACTTTTATTGCCAATCCCCTTTTTGATTAGAGATTTGTACCAAGTCCAATGCGTTTGAATATGTAGCACGCCAACAACAATAAACGCAACGCTCGACAATGTGTGAACCACTGCCCAATTGTGCCACACTTCATGAATACTTCTATGACCAGAAATATGCATCCCAAAACCCGATATAGCAACAAAAGCAAATATCACTACGAGCCACCAATCTATTACAAATATTTTCTTCATACTTTCTGGAAACTACAAAATTCCTTTATTGCAGTTGCTTTTCGGCTACAGCTACGATTATAGAAAAACCAATAATAAGAGGATACCATAGTACACAATATATCAATGCAATAACAATCGATATCCAACCATACTCGTTTATTAAAAGTAAACCAGCTATAATGCTAATAACTAAAAATATATTAGCAATAATACTTATTGTATTAGACCAAGTCTTTTTTATTTTTGAAGTGCCATTTATCTCTTCTTGTTTCTCAATAGAAACGTATTTTAATAATTCCTGGTATTCTTCATCAGTAACTTCAATTGGTGCATATTCTTCCTTTATTTTGAAATGTTTTCCTTCCTCCTTATCCCATTTGCAGTCAGGACCATCATAATCACAATATTCAATTACTTCTATTTTTTTAGTTTCATCAACAAGTCCTATAGAAATAAGAAATGCTTCTTTTTGTCTTAATTCTTCTTCTTTTTGTTCCTTTTTCATCTTATAGATGAACTCTTCTACCTTTGCATTCATGTTTTTTGAAATTTATAATAGTTATGTGCAATATTGCCTTTCTAATTGCCACACCCACAAAAAAAGTGCAGACTTTCACCAACGCTCTCGGGCTCACCACAAGCCGAATATACAATGGTTCAGTTTGCACCAACAGGCACAAACCCAACTGTATATTCATTTGCTCATTTCTATTTCGAGGTGGTGATTCGAGAGCGATTGAGCAACTTATTTCAAAAATGTCTTACGTCAGGTCCAAACCCAACGTTTTGCAAATATAAAAAACCTCAACTTATGTTGAGGCTTTTATCTTCTTTTTTTTATTCCCACTCGATTGTTGCCGATGGTTTTGGCGACATATCGTAGCAAACACGATTTACATTTGGAACTTCCTTAAGAATACGATCAGTAATTTTTTTCAATACTGCCCAGTCTATTTCTTCGATAGTTGCAGTCATTGCATCAACAGTATTCACCGCACGAATAATTACAGGCCAATCGTAAGAACGAGCATTGTTGCGAACACCAACGCTTTTGAAATCGGGCACTACTGTAAAATATTGCCAAACAGTTTTATCAAGACCTGCCACGGCAAACTCCTCACGAAGAATTGCGTCCGACTCACGAACTGCTTCGAGACGATCGCGAGTAATTGCTCCAAGACAACGAACACCAAGTCCTGGTCCTGGGAATGGTTGACGATAAACCATTTCGTAAGGCAAACCAAGTTCAACGCCACAAGCACGAACCTCGTCTTTGAAAAGTTGTTTCAATGGCTCTACAAGTTCAAACTGCATATCTTCTGGCAAACCACCTACGTTGTGGTGCGATTTTACCATTTTAGCAGTTTTGGTTCCACTTTCTACAATGTCTGGATAGATAGTTCCTTGCCCAAGGAAGTCGATTCCTTCGAGTTTACGAGCCTCTTCTTCAAATACGCGAATAAATTCGCCACCGATAATTTTACGTTTTTCTTCAGGATCTTCAACACCTTCGAGTTTACCAAGGAAGCGTTCTGTTGCATCAACATAAACAAGGTTGGCACAAAGTTGATTGCGGAATACTTCAACCACGTTTTCCGACTCGCCTTTGCGCATCAAACCATGATTAACATGCACACACACAAGATTTTCTCCAATTGCTTTGAGCAACAGTGCTGCCACTACCGAGCTGTCAACGCCACCAGAAAGTGCAAGCAAAACTTTTTTGTCGCCAACTTGCTGACGGATAAGTTCCACTTGGTCTGCAACAAAGTTTTTCATGTTCCAGTTTGCTTCTGCTTTACAAACGTCAAAAACAAATGATTTCAAAGCATCTTTTATTGCCTCAACATCGTCGGTGAATTGAGCAAGTTTTGTTTCGCACAACGCTTTGTCGTGTCCCGCTGCAATTACAGGTAGTCCCAAATCATAAATCTCAGGATTCACATCGATGGCTATTCCATCAATAACATTATTTGGTCCACCATTGATGATAACTCCTTTTACATTTGGCAATGCAGCAAGTTCATTTGCTGTAATGTCATGAGGATAAATTTCGCTATAAACTCCCAAAGCACGAATTGCACGTGCCACCACTGTATTTTCGTGACTTCCTAAATCTAGGATTACAATCATATCTTGTTTCATTGTTGTATTAATTTTATTAATATTCTTTCCAACTCTTTATTTGAATATCGTCTAAGCCCATTGTGCAAAATGCATTTATAAACGATGATGCTAAACGCACATTTGTCAATAATGGAATATTTAAATCTACCGCAGCACGTCTTATTTTATAACCATTAGTTAATTCTCTTTGCGTTAAATTTTTAGGGATATTCACAACCATATCTATCTCTTTCGATTGAAGGAGTTCGAGTGCACGTGGAGTTCCTTCTTCGCTTGGCCAATAAACACGAGTGTTTTCTATACCATTCTCTTCTAAAAATTTAGAGGTACCTCCTGTTGCATAAAGTTTATATCCTTTTTGTGTAAGCATACGTGCCGCCTCAAGCATATCAGCCTTTTGCCTTGCATCACCTGTCGAAAGTAATATTCCTTTTTCTGGAATACGATAACCTACCGACAACATAGCTTTTAGCACTGCACAAGACGTATCGTCTCCTATACAACCAACTTCACCAGTTGATGCCATATCTACACCTAACACAGGGTCAGCATTTTGAAGGCGATTAAACGAAAACTGACTCGCTTTAATACCTACGCAATCAAGGTCAAAAAGGTCTTTTTCTGGTTTTTCAACAGGAAGACCTAACATTATTTTAGTAGCAAGTTCTATAAGGTTTAGCTTTAAAACTTTACTTACAAAAGGGAATGAACGTGATGCACGAAGATTACATTCAATTACTTTTATATCATTTTCTCGAGCCAAAAATTGAATATTAAATGGTCCTGATATCGAAAGTTCTTTTGCTATCTGTTTAGTAATTCGTTTTATACGTCTTACAGTTTCAACATACAAACGTTGAGGTGGAAATTGGATTGTAGCATCACCAGAATGCACACCAGCATACTCAATATGTTCACTTATTGCATAAGCAATAATTTCACCATTTTGTGCAACAGCATCCATTTCAACCTCTTTTGCACGCTCAATAAATTGACTTACAACAACAGGATGTTTTTTTGAAACATTTGCAGCCAATTGCAAGAATCGATGCAATTCTTCCTTATTTGAACAAACATTCATCGCAGCCCCACTCAATACATAAGAAGGACGAACTAACACTGGGAATCCTACTTCTTCTATAAAAGCATCTATGTCTTCCATCGAGGTTAAAGCACTCCAACGAGGTTGGTCTACTCCAATACGGTCAAGCATAGCAGAGAATTTATCTCTATCTTCTGCATTATCAATACTTTTTGCCGATGTTCCAAGAATATTTACATTTTCTTTATCGAGACGCAATGCTAAATTATTGGGGATTTGTCCTCCTGTAGAAACTATTACACCATGAGGCGATTCTAATTCTACGATATCCATTACACGTTCGAATGTTAACTCATCGAAATACAATCGATCACACATATCGTAATCAGTAGAAACCGTTTCTGGATTATAGTTTATCATAATACTACGATACCCTTCTTTTCTAATAGTATTAAGAGCTTGCACCCCACACCAGTCGAACTCTACCGACGAACCAATACGATAAGCACCTGAACCTAATACAATTATTGATTTTTTATCATCTACATAATCTATATCATGTTGTTTTCCTGCATAGGTTAAATATAGATAGTTAGTTTGAGCTGGGTATTCGCCAGCCAAAGTATCTATTTGTTTTACAACTGGTAAAATTCCTAACGATTTACGATAATCACGTACAATATTCAAACCACTATCTGTTCCACATGCTTCTTCTAAGCCTATTGCACGTGAAATTTGAAAATCGGTAAACCCTTGAATCTTTGCTTTATAAAGCAAATCTGATGATAAATTTTCAACACCCTTACAATTATGCAATTCTTTTGATGTATTCATTATATTCATCAACTTTTGCAAAAACCAACGATCTATTTTTGTTAGTTCGTGAATTTGATCGATAGTATATCCTGCACGCATTGCTTTACTAATAACAAAAATACGCTTATCAGTAGGTTCACGTAATGCTTTATCAATATCCTCAATAACAAGTTCTTTGTTTTCAACAAAACCATGCATTCCTTGTCCAATCATACGAAGACCTTTTTGGATAACTTCTTCAAACGTACGACCAATAGACATTACCTCACCTACCGATTTCATACTTGAACCGATTTCTCGTTCAACTCCACGGAATTTACCTAAATCCCAACGTGGAATTTTACAAACAACATAATCGATAGCAGGTTCAAAAAATGCAGAAGTTATTTTGGTTACCGAATTTTTTAAATCAAAAAGTCCGTAACCCAATCCTATTTTAGCAGCAACAAAAGCCAAAGGGAAACCTGTTGCTTTTGATGCTAAAGCAGAAGAACGACTTAAACGAGCATTTACCTCTATCACGCGATAATCTTCAGATTCTGTATCAAATGCAAACTGCACATTACATTCACCTACAATTCCAACGTGACGAACAATTCGAATTGCAAGTTCTCGAAGTTTATTACACTCGCTTGCTGTCAATGTTTGAGTTGGGGCCACCACAACACTTTCACCTGTATGGATACCTAACGGGTCAAAATTTTCCATATTACAAACTGTAATACAGTTGTCGTAAGCATCACGTACTACTTCGTATTCAATTTCTTTCCAACCTTTCAAACTTTTTTCCACAAGCACTTGGGGTGAAAAAGAGAAAGCTTTTTCGGTTAATTTATTTAACTCTTCTTCATTGTCGCAAAAACCCGATCCTAATCCACCAAGGGCATACGCAGCACGAATGATAACTGGATAACCTAAACGCTCCGCCGCTGCACGAGCATCTTCTATTGTCTCTACAGCTTCACTTTTTATAATTTTAACATCAATCTCTTCAAGTTTTCTATTGAACAACTCTCTGTCTTCAGTATCAATAATAGCTTGAACAGGAGTTCCCAATACTTGAACGTTGTATTTTTCTAATACCTTGCTTTCGTAAAGTTGTACTCCACAATTTAATGCTGTTTGACCACCAAACGATAGTAAAATTCCATCAGGACGTTCTTTTTCAATAACCTTCTCTACAAAAAATGGAGTTACAGGGAGAAAATAAATTTTGTCTGCTACCCCTTCACTCGTTTGTACAGTTGCAATATTTGGATTGATAAGAACTGTGCTAATTCCCTCTTCGCGTAAAGCTTTTAATGCTTGTGAGCCTGAATAATCAAATTCTCCCGCTTCGCCAATTTTCAAAGCTCCAGAACCTAACAATAGTACTTTTTTAAATGTCTTTTTCATATGATTGTTTATAAGAAGGTTACTTTATAAGATTAAGAAAATCATCCACTAAATTATTCTTTTTATAACCACGAGAAAATGCTTCAGGATTAAACTGAACACCCCTCCATGGATTTGTTTTATGACAAATACCATCTATCGTATCGTCATTCATATTCACAAACATCACATTCCAATCTGCAGGAAGAGAATCTTTTGTAATTGTATAACCAACGTTTTGATTAGTAATGTAACAACTATTCCATCCATCAAGGCGTGAAGGTTGATTAGCTCCACGATGCCCAAATTTCAATTTTTCAACTTTAGCATTAGCTGCAAGCCCCAATAGTTGATTTCCTAAACCTACCCCTAAAATAGGTTTATTAGTCATCATTGCCTTACGAATATTTTCAATTGTTTTTGTACAAAGTATTGGATTTCCAGGTCCATTACTTATGACAAGTGCATCATAATCTATTGATGAAAAATCATAATCAAAAGGAACTCTTATAACCTCCGCATTGCGATCTATTAAACTTCTAATAAGGCTAAATTTTGTTCCACAATCTATTAGTACAACCTTTTTTGATGCACCCTCGTTATAACGAACTACTTGTTTGCATGATACAGTTTCTACATAATTAACATTTTCGTAGTCTTCAAATTGCAACAATGTTTCATTTTCTTCTATTACAATTTTTCCTCCCATTACACCATTTTCACGAAGGACTTTTGTCAATGCACGAGTATCAATACCAGTAATTCCAGGGATTTCTTCTCGCTTCATCCAAGCATCTAAAGTTTCTACCGCATTCCAATGACTATACTCCTCACTGTAATCTGTAACTATAAGTCCACGAACCTGTATTTTTTCACTTTCGAAGAATTTTTCCAATCCTTCTTCTTTAACCTCATGAGAAGGAACACCATAATTTCCAATCAATGGATAAGTTAACACTAAAATTTGTCCTGCATAAGTAGCATCGGTCAAACTTTCAGTATAACCTGTCATCGAAGTACAAAACACAACCTCTCCAACAGTTGATTTCTCACAGCCAAAAGCTGTACCTTCAAAACAGATTCCGTTGTCTAATACTAACGTTGCTTTCATATCTTTATTTGTTATATTTTTCATAATAGTCAATAAACGCCATATTTACACGCTTAACTCCACCTGGCGTAGGATAGTTACCCGTAAAATACCAATCACCCGGATGATTAGGGCAAGCCTTATGCAACCCTTCAATAGGTTGAAATACTATTTCTACTTCCGATTTGATATTTTTAGGCAACAACAATTCTACAATCTTTTTTGAAATATCATCATCAGAAAAAGGAGTATATATGTCCTTCACTTTATTTTCCATTTGTTCTAAAGGAAGTAGAAGTTGTTCTTTACAAGCATTATAAGTATCAATTACTCTATTCCACAAACCTCGCTCTTGCAATAAATCCATTGCTGCCTTAAACGCCACAAACTGATCCATAGACTCCATATCAATCCCATAAAAATCAGGATAACGAATTTGAGGCGAAGAACTAACTATCACAATTTTCTTTGGATTTAATCTATCGAGAATACTTAAAATACTCTGCTTAAGAGTAGTTCCTCGAACAATACTATCATCTATAATTACCAAATTATCTTTATGTGGAACAATGCTTCCATAAGTAATATCATACACATGGGCTGCCAAATCATCACGACTTGTTCCTTCGGTAATAAATGTTCGAAGCTTTATGTCTTTAATCGCTACCTTTTCTGTACGAATTCGTTGCGAAAGTATTTTCTGCAAATCTTCGCTTGTTGGTCGTTGCTCAAATTCTGCAATACGTTTTATTTTTTGTTCATTTAGATAATCTTCAAATCCCTCTACAAGTCCAAAATAAGCCACTTCTGCTGTATTTGGGATAAAAGAGAAGACCGTATTTTCTACATCATAATTAACTGATTTGAGTACAGGTTGTAGCAACATTCTACCCAACTCTTTTCGTTCTTTGTAAATATCACAATCATTTCCTCTACTTGTATAAATACGCTCAAACGAACAAGAGAAAAATCCTTTCTTCGGTTCCATTATTTGTTCAAATCGTACCTCACCTCTCCGATTAATAATCAACGCTTGTCCAGGAAGCAATTCATGTACATCATCAGCTTCTACATCCATTGCTGTTTGTATAGCTGGACGTTCTGATGCTACTACCACAATTTCATCACTCTTATACCAAAACGCTGTACGTATTCCCCATGGGTCGCGTATAGCAAAAGACTCTCCACTACCAGTAATACCCTCTATCACATATCCTCCATCCCAAATAGGACATGCGGTCTTTAAAACATTAGCTATATCAATATTATTTTCAATATAATCAGTTATTTCACGATTCACTTTACCATCTTGCTCTGCGATATTAAACAAACGCTCCACTTCACGATCAAGACGATGCCCCATATGTTCTAGCAAGAAATAACTATCGGCATAACGGCGAGGATGTTGTCCTTTCTCAACTAATTCATTATAAACCTCATCGTTGTTTATCATCGAAAAATTACCACACAATGCCAAGTTTTTAGCTTTCCAATTATTTCTTCTCAAAAAAGGATGAAGATAAGAAATTCCATTTTTACCTGTTGTAGAATAACGCAAATGTCCAATATACAACTCACCCGCAAAAGGCATATTGCATGTAGCAAAATCAGCATCATTTATTTGCTCTTTTGTATAATTTTTTGCGTAACTCATATAGGTAGTATTAAAAACTTCGGGAATGGCACTCGACCCAAGTGCACGTTCCCGAAACATATACTCCTCTCCAGGTTTAGCATTCATTTTTACACAAGCAATACCTGCACCTTCTTGACCACGATTTTTTTGCTTTTCCATCATTAGATAGAGCTTCTGCATAGGATATTGCCAAGTCCCATATTTACCTTGATAATACTTTAATGGTTTTAACAAGCGTATCATTACTACGCCACAATCATGATTCAATGGTTCCATTTTATACAATTATAAAAAAACTCAACAACTATATCCTTTCCAAATAAAGCCATTGAGCAACAAAAAACATTATAAATACTAGAGAAAAAAAATAAGTTGGACTTATAGATATTCGTCCTGATACAATTTTTACAATTTGCCTGTTGATGCGTTTGTATCATTTTTTGATATTCATCATTAACTTATTTCTTTGCAAAAATACAATAAATAATCCAAAAATAAAGGAGATATTTACATTTATTCATAAAAAAAACAAATCCTTAAAAAAGTAAAAAGAGAACAAAAAAAACTCAAAAAAAATTATCTATTTCGCATTATAATCCATATGATAATAGGAGCACCTACGAGTGAGCTTATTGCATTTATAGGCAAGACATAACCATTTAACGTAGTTTGCGATAATAAATCGCAAACTAACAACAAATTAGCTCCCACCAAAAGACAAGCAGGTATCGTAATTTTATGATCGGAAGTTTTCCACAAAAGTCGCACTAAATGTGGGACAGCAACACCAACAAAAGCTATTGGTCCAGTAAAAGCGGTTACTCCACCAGCAAGCAAAGCCGTAGCCACAATAATCAGTAATCGAACTTTCACAACAGAAACACCCAACGATTTTGCATAATTTTCGCCAAGCAACAATGTATTAAGAGGTTTTTGTATAAGAAAAACGATAACTAAACCTACTAAAACAATAGGTATCATTGCCTTCATATAGCTCCATGTAACAGCCGACAAATCACCAAAAGTCCACACAACAAACAATTTAAGAGAATCCGGATTACTTATATTTTGCAAAACACTAACTAATGATCCTGCAATTTGACCAAACATCATCCCTACGATAAGCAACGTTATAGAATCATGTATTCTAAACGAAACAGACAATACCAATATCAAAACAAAAATTGCACCTACTACTGCAGAAATAATCAACCCCCAACCACTCTGCAAGAAAACCACAGGTAGGAATCCACCTACTAAAATATAAATTGCTACACCAAAACTTGCCCCAGAGCTTACTCCTAAAACATACGGCCCAGCCAACGGATTGCGAAAAAGCGTTTGCATCAACAAACCCGAAACTGCCACTGACATTCCAACAACTACAGCCGTAATTGCTTTTGGCAAGCGAAAATTATTTATAATATTAGCATAGATAGAATCTTGCAAAAAAACTTCTTCGATAGGTATTCGCACACTACCCCATAATATATCGGCAAAAAACAATAAAAAAAGTAATATTGCCGAAACTATAAAAAATAACGAAGTTCTTAGTTTATTCATTATTTACTCAACCCAAAGTACTAATCCCTTCAAGTATTCACTTTCAGGATGATAAATATTTATAGGATGATCAGCAGGTTGAGTAAGTTGATGCAAAATACGAACATTGCGTTTACTTTGTACTGCAGCACTCATCACTGCCAAACGGAATTGCTCCTTGGTAACCACTTGCGAACATGAAAACGTAAAAAGAATACCATTTGGTGCAATCTGCTCAAAAGCTTTTGCATTCAATTTACGATAACCAATCAATGCTTTTTTCAACACATCACGATGCTTTGCAAACGCTGGAGGGTCTAATATAATTAAGTCGTACTTATTTTTTATACCTTCCAAATATTTAAACGCATCCTCGGTAACAGCCTTATGTCGCATATCATTTGGAAAATTTAACTCTACATTTCTTTTGGTCAAATCAATAGCCTTTGCCGAACTATCAACCGAACAAACCGATTTTGCTCCACCGCGCATTGCATAAAAAGAGAATCCTCCTGTATAACAAAACATATTCAAGACATCTCTATCTTTGGCATAAAACTCTAACAAAGAACGATTTTCTCGTTGGTCAATAAAAAAACCCGTTTTCTGACCTTTAAGCCAATCAACATGAAATTTTAATCCATTTTCTATTGCTACGCAAGCTTCAGGGCAATTACCTACTAGGTAACAATTCTCATTATTAACAGAAGCTTTATAAGGCAAAGTTCCTTCCGACTTATAGTAAACATTTTTTAAGCCTTCTACTACTTGCATTAAACTATCAGCTATAAATTCTTTAGCATAATGAATTCCAACAGAATGAGCTTGCATCACCGCTGTATCGGAATAAATATCAATAACCAAACCTGGTAAGCCATCGCCTTCGCCATGTATTAAACGATAAGCATTGTTTTTATCGCCAGCCACCAATCCTAACGATTTACGTATTGTATAGGCCAAATTTATTTTATGCAACCAAAATTTTTCGTCTATAGTTTCATTTTTATCAAACGAAAGAATACGTACAGCAATACTACCAATTTGATAATGCCCTTTTGCAACTAAACTTCCAAACGAATTTACAACATCAACCACATCCCCTTCTTTAGGGGTTCCCTCAATGCGATCTATTGCACCAGAAAATACCCACAAATGAAAACGAGATAGAGTTTCTTCTCTTTTAGGCTTTAATACAATTATCGGATTTTTTTTCATAATTATTTATGTAAAAAACGGAATTTCTTATAAATACGCAAACAACACCAAGCATCAAGAGCTGCATAATTTTCCTGAGCATCAGTCAATTTAGTTGCTTCCCAATTAGATAAACGTTGACGTTTTGATATTTTCTTTTTAAAAAGCAAGGCATAAATTTTCTGTAAACTCAAACTTTCAAACCCTAATATTCTAGCTTCATGCTGAAGATCTACAAAACCATTTGGTTCAAAATTGACATTTTTTCTTAATGAAGACAAGTCGTTTGAAACAGAAAAACCAATCTTTCTTATCGTTCCTTCTTCCAATAAATCAAACAAAGGTTTATAAAAACCTATTTTATTCAATCTAAAAAGAAAACATTTTGTTTCAGTTGACAATTGTAGCAATGCTACCTTATTTTGATTTTCATAACCAGCTTTAAAAGACGGACGTGTTTCTGTATCAAATCCAATTTGTTGCGTTTGCTTTAATTGCTCAACTGCAGATTCTGCAACTAAACGATTTTCTACCACTACAACTTCAATAGAACATTTCTCTAATGGAAGTTTATCAACATCTTCTTTTGTTATCGACAAGTTCATATTGAGTCTTAATCTTCGTCTATACAATAATAGACATTATGCAAAGCTTGCATTACGCTCAACAATTTTTGTCCCCAATGCTCATAAAACCCCGACAAACAAACATTTAAGGCATCATTTTGCACTTCTTCATCATTATATTGACAACAAAGGACGTAATCCTTTATCTCTTGGTAAACATCAGCCAACAATTCTGAAACCGTTATATATACTGGTGTTTCACTCAATTGCATATCTGAAGTATAAACTGTTAGAAAATCATCAGAAGCCTCTAACAATTCAGCAACAGACAAACGTATTCGCTCATAATCATATTCCGTAACAAAACGTTCAGGAGTTTCCTCAAAATTACATTTTGGAAGTTTTAATAATGAGGCTTTTAAATAAATTAGAGGTAAAATTTTCAAAAGTTTTGAAATAAAATCCTTCTTTTCATAATTAGAAACTTGCTCTATAAACGAACAAGTTTCTAATGAAACAGTAATAAACTCAATACGTTCTTTTAACTGTGTCATATTTTAAAATTTTATTTCTGTTGCCAACAAAGTATTTTTCAATAATGAAACTATTGTCATCGGTCCTACTCCACCAGGAACTGGAGTTATAAAAGAACATTTTGGAGCAACTTCATCAAATTTCACATCCCCCTTCAATTTCCAACCGCTTTTTGTTTCTTCCGAAGGCACTCGAGTAGTACCCACATCAATCACTACCGCACCTTCTTTTACCATATCTGCAGTCAGAAATTCGGGACTACCTAATGCTGCAATAATTATATCCGCCTGAGAAACAACATTCTTTAAATTTTCTGTACGACTATGACATACCGTAACAGTAGCATCACCAGGATATGCTTTCTGCATCATTAAACTAGCAACAGGTTTTCCAACGATATTACTACGACCAATCACAACACAATTCTTACCTTTCGTTGGTATTTCATAACGCTTCAATAATTCTAAAATACCTGCAGGAGTTGCTGAAACAAACGATGGTAAACCAATAGAAGTTCTTCCTACATTTATAGGATGAAAACCGTCGACATCTTTTTTATAATCAATTGCCTCTATTACCTTTTGTTCTGAAATATGTTTTGGTAGTGGCAACTGAACAATAAAACCATCTATTTCTTGATCTTTATTCAACTTATCTACAACAGAAAGCAACTCCTCTTCTGTAACATCAGCCTCGAAGCGTATCAATGTAGATTCAAAACCAACTTGTTCGCAAGCTTTTACTTTATGAGCAACATAAGTTTCACTACCTCCATCATGGCCTACTAAAATTGCAGCTAAATGAGGCACTTTTAAACCTTGTTCTTTTCTTTTTTTTACAGTTTCAGCAATTTCGCCCTTAACTATATCGGCAATAGCCTTACCATCTATCAATTGCATAATTAACGTCTTTTAAATGGATTTTTTTGAACATAACGCATCATTTTTCTCATCTCATCAAATTGCTTCAAAAGCCTATTAACTTCTTGAATAGAAGTTCCACTTCCAGCTGCAATTCTATTTCTTCTGCTACCATTCAACAACTGTGGATTTGCACGTTCTTCTTTTGTCATTGAATAAATAATAGCTTCAACACCTTTGAAGGCATTGTCATCAATATCAACATTTTTCAACGCCTTTCCTACACCAGGAATCATCGACGCTAAATCCTTTATATTTCCCATCTTTTTTATTTGTTCCAATTGAGAAAGGAAATCATTAAAATCAAATTGATTTTTAGCTATTTTTTTATTGATACGACGAGCAACTTCTTCATCAAATTCGTTTTGTGCACGCTCTACAAACGATACGATATCCCCCATTCCAAGAATACGATCTGCCATACGGTCTGGATGAAACAAGTCTATTGCATCCATTTTTTCACCAGTACTAATAAATTTAATTGGTTTATTCACAACAGAACGTATCGACAACGCAGCACCACCACGTGCATCACCATCAAGTTTGGTAAGAACAACACCATCAAAATCCAAACGGTCATTGAACTCTTTTGCTGTATTTACAGCATCTTGACCTGTCATCGAGTCTACTACAAACAATATTTCTTGAGGAGCAATAGCTTTCTTTATTGCTGAAATTTCTTGCATCATCTCCTCGTCAACAGCCAAACGACCTGCAGTATCGACAATTACCAAATCAAATCCATTTTTACGTGCGTGCGAAATTGCATTTTCTGCAATTTTAACAGGATTATTATTTCCCTCTTCTGTATAAACAGGAACTTGAATAGATTCTCCAACAACTTTTAATTGCTCAATTGCAGCAGGACGATAAACATCACACGCAACCAACAAAGGCTTTTTACCTTTACGTTGTTTTAACAACTTTGCTAGTTTTCCCGAAAAAGTAGTCTTACCAGACCCTTGTAATCCCGACATTAAAATTACAGCAGGATTTCCTTTTACATTAACCTCTTCATTTTTACCGCCCATCAAAGCTGCCAACTCATCATGCACTACTTTTACTAAAAGTTGACCGGGCTGAACAGCATTTAGCACATTCATACCCAATGCCTTTTCTTTCACTTGGTCGGTAAAAACTTTAGCGACTTTATAGTTTACATCCGCCTCAAGCAATGCTTTTCTTACATCCTTAAGCGTTTCTGCAACATTTATTTCTGTTATTCGTCCTTGCCCTTTCAATATCTTAAAAGAGCGCTCTAAACGTTCACTTAAACCTTCAAACATAACTTATTATCTTTTTTATTCTACCACAAAGATAGAGTTTATTGATTAAAAAATCACTCCCGAACCATAACAAATTCGTGCTTCGGAATCATATATAACTCCAAATTGACCTGGAGCAACACCTTGTTGTTTTTCTTCTGTTGTTATTGTATAAACATCTCCTTTTTTCGAAATTTTCCCTGCAGAGAAATTAGGTGTATGACGTATTTTAAACATTACATCATACTCACCTTCAAAATCGCCCCACAAATCTTCTGTTATAAAATGCATAGAATGTAAACGAACTTGATTTTCATATTGCTTTTCCGTATCATAACCACAAGAAACATAAATAACATTCTCCTCTACATCCTTTTTAATTACATACCAAGGCCCACCACTCAAACCCAATCCTTTTCGTTGCCCAATAGTATGAAACCAAAAACCATTGTGTTTCCCAAGCACTTTACCCGTTTCCAACTCAACAATCAATCCTTGTTTTTCTCCAAGATTTCTACGTATAAAATCATTATAATTAATCTTTCCTAAAAAGCAAATACCTTGACTATCTTTACGATAAGCACTAGGTAATTGTGCCTCCGCTGCTATTTTCCTTACATCATTTTTCATTAAGCGTCCAATAGGGAACATCAATTTTGAAAGCTGACGATAAGTTATTTGTGCTAAGAAATCGGTTTGATCCTTTACTGGATCTACAGCTGTTCCTAAATAATATTTACCACTTTCTTGAATAACAGATGCGTAATGTCCTGTTGATATTTTATCAAAACAATGTCCCCATCTTTCATCAAAATATCCAAATTTTATCATGCGATTACACATCATATCAGGATTTGGGGTCAACCCTTTTTTTACCTGCTCAATAGTATAAGCAACAACATGTTCCCAATATTCTTCATGCAAAGAGACCTCCTCATAGCGACACCCATACTTTTTTGCAATCATTTTTACAAAAGCGATATCATCTTCGGCAGAACAATCTATATACCCTTGCTCACTTTCCATTCCAATACGAATATAAAACAATGTTGGATCATGTCCCTGTTCTTTCAGTAAATGTACCGTAACCGAACTATCTACTCCTCCCGAAACTAATGCAGCAATTTCCATATTAAATATCTTCAGCTAAAAAATCATCATACATATAAACATCTTCGACAAACGATGTCAAATCACGACGCTCTTTCTTCGTTGGACGCCCACTTCCTTTTTCTCTAAACCCACTATTTTGATTTATACTATTCAACAAATCTTTTTGTTCTTGTGGCGTTATATCATCGATATACAAATTTACTATTTTAGCACCAACACGCCCTGTTGGAAAATTTAAAACTTTAAAAGAAAAAAGAATTGGACCTTTTTTTATATCTATATTATCACCAATATTCAAAATAAATGATGGCTTAACACTTTTTTTTGAGACAAAAATCTTCCCTTTTCGACAAGCATCAGTAGCTATCGTTCTTGTTTTAAAGAGCCGAACCTCCCAAAGATATTTGTCAATGCGAACAGGCATGTTATTTATTATTAAATTGATTCATTGTAATTTGCATACCTGACAGACAAAAACTTTTTATTGCATCAATTGCTAATATTATTTTTTCATCCACTACGACACGCTCTTCAGACGGAAAAGTTCCTAACACAAAGTCAATTTGTCCTCCTCTAGGGAAATCATTTCCCACACCAAAACGCAAACGATTATATCCCGAAGTCCCTAATAATTCTTGAATATTTTTCAAACCATTATGCCCAGCATCACTACCTTTTGTCTTCAATCGTATAACACCAACTGGCAAAGCTATATCATCAACAACCACCAATAAATTTTCCAAAGCAATACGTTCTTTTTGCATCCAATAACGTATTGCCTGCCCACTTAAATTAACAAATGTAGAAGGCTTTAAAAGAATCAACTCCTTTCCCTTCAAACGACATCTTGCTATTGCACCATAACGATTATTTTCAAAAAACACATTGGACGCTTTTGCAAAAGCGTCCAATGTATCAAATCCTATATTATGGCGGGTATGTTCATATTCTGTTCCAATATTCCCTAACCCAACAATCAAATATTTCATTTTCTATTAAGCATTTGCTGCAGCAGCTCCACGAGCAGCACGAGTCAATTTAACTGCAGCCACTACAATATTTGGAGAGTTAATTATTTCTACATTTTCAAACGAAAGATCTTTCACTTGTGTTGTTTTACCTAATCCAAGATTTTCCACATTGATAGTCAAAACATCAGGAATATTAGTCCACAAACCTTTAACTTTCAATTTACGCATATCTTGAACCAATTTACCACCGGCACGAACACCTGCAGCAAGACCTTCTAAACGTACTGGAATTTCTACTACGATAGGTTTTGTTTCAGTTACTTCATAAAAATCAACATGCAAAACATCATCTTTAACAGGATGAAATTGCACTTCTTTCATAATAGCTTTAACATTTTTATCACCTACAGTTAAATCCACCACATACACATTTGGTGTGTAAATCAACTTTCTCAAAGCTGAATTTGTAACTTGAAAATGTACATTTTCATTACCACCATACAACACGCAAGGCACACTATCTGTTGCTCTTAATGCCTTTGTTGCTTTTTTTCCAACTGATTCTCTTACAGTTCCTTCTAATTCTAAAACTTTCATTTTTTTTATTTTTTTAGTGTTACTCAAAATTTAAACTTCGTTCAAGGACATTTAATTTCCCATCACACTTGCTAAAAGTGCTGCAAAAGTACAAATTAATTCAAATAAAAACAATTCTATAATCAATGTATTTTATAAACTCTCATAAATATTCCATTTTTTTGAAAGCTTTTTATGCAAGGATATTTTTTTATTCTATCTATTATTTCATCATCTAGATTGCTAATATTGGTATAAACAACAAATCCATTTTTTTCAAAATCAATCGAAGAAAAACACCTATCATCTTCTATAAGATCCGTATCTTTTATACTTTGAAGTAAAGGGAAAGCACTCCCCACCTCACTATAATCTATATTTTTATTATCAAAAAAAGTTTTTACTTCATTCCGCAACTCATAATATGGGAAATGAGCAAATGAGGAATCCCATGATTGAGCCATTTTTTCAGGATAAACAATAAAATTGCTCATTACATTTACAAACAATAATATAACAAATAGATTTTTGGCTGATTTTGGTAACAACACATTAACTAAAACCTTTGACAAAAAAACTGAAAATACTAAAAATAAAAATGCAAAATATCGTGTATTTATCGGATTACAAAAAGGTAAAGTACATAATAACATCACTAGTACAAAGATGCCACATAACAACAATAGCGATTTTTCATAAACCATTGTTTTGCGTTTTAAGAAAAATATTATAGAAAAGATACTCAAAACTATAAAATGACCATTTTCGAAACACCTTAAAAAGACAACAACAATATTTTTTAGAAAAGCACTAAAATCTACAAACTGCCAATGATTACCCCACGGAGATGTATCTGCCGTATTAACAAAAAAATAACCTGAACAAACTTTTTGTAGCAATACAACAAACAAGAAAAAACATATTGACGGGATATATACCCAAGTATATTTTTTCAACACCACCAAAAAAGATTTTTCTTGAGAAGCATGTAAAAAAAAGTGAAACAACATCAAAATTCCCGAAAGAATCATACCTCTATCGCTTACCGTTGCAAGCATAAAAAGCGAAAAAAGCACCTGAATATTTTTTTTTGAATATAAACTATTCAAACTCCATAGCGAAAATACTAATAAAAACAAATCAGGTGTCAACAACAAAACTTGCGTAGAAATTGTTGTATCAAGCAAAACAAACAAATAAACAAAAGGTATAAATTCCTTTGAGACAAAGCGTCCACAAAAACGATACAACTGATATAAAAAGATTACTACAAAAAGGGAATATGCTAAATGGGTAACAAATAAATTTTTACCAAACAATAACCAAACCAATGCCGTATAAACCTGCGGGAAAGTTGCTAACGTAATATTTATTTCAGGAGGATAAAGTAGTGAAGAAAATTTTGTTTCATACAAATAATTTGCAGGTACTGAAATTAAAGAAATAGAATCCCAAAAAAAACATGTATCACTAAATAATAATTTTACTAAAAAAGTACAAATTATAACAACAAAAAAAACTACATTATCCTTAAAACAAGAATAAATTTTACCCATGATCAATAAAGATTATAAGTGGTTTTTATTACTTTAAATTCAGTTCTACGATTTATTTGGTCAATTATATCTTTTTGTTCTTGAGTAAACAATTCACAATATTTCTCATCAAGTAAATGCCCTTCCTTTAAGAAACGATACTTCTTTGCCAATTGTTTACTAACTTCCATAGGCTTCGATTTCCCATATCCCTTCGCTGTTAATCGCTCCGATTCTATACCAGATCTAACCAGAAAATCAACAACCGACTGTGCACGTTTTTCCGATAAGTTCATGTTAAATTCTTCATTCCCCTTCATATCCGTATGCGAAGCTATTTCTATTGTTATATTTGGATTATCATTCAACAACTTTACCAATCCCTCAAGAGCTTTTTCCGATGATGCCGTAAGGTTCCATTTCCCAAATTCATAAAATATATTATCTATTTGAATAGGTTTTGATATTGAAACTAGTTCAAATTCGTGCTTAAAAGATTTACTATCGGTCAAGCTATCAGTGGAAAGCATAAAAGATTGATTCAAATAGCCTCTACATGATGCAAGCATTACATATTGTTCATTCTTTTCTAACACCATTCTATACGTACCATCTTTTTTTGCTCGTTGCTTCACATTTGTTCCGTTATTACCTATCAATTTTACAATAGCATCTTGCAAAACTTCTCCATCTTGATCAACAACAACACCTTCTACAACAAAAACTACTTCAGGCAAAACAAAACTCCAAATTTTATCATATCCTTTACTTTGGTTTCTATTCGAAGAAAAAAAACCACTTTCTTGTTCAAAGACAAATGTGATACCAAAATCATCTGCACTTGAATTTATAGGTATTCCCATGTTTGAGATTTGCCAATTTGAAACACTATCTTGAGTCGCCTTAAAAATATCTAAACCTCCAATAACTGTATGCCCATTCGACGAAAAATATAAATTTCCTTGTGCATCAAAAGAAGGAAACATCTCATCTGCTTCGGTATTAATTTCTTCACCTAAATTTTCAGGCATCGCATAAGAATCATCCGATTTTATTTCGCTTCTCCAAATATCCTTACCCCCAAAACCATCTTTATTATCAGAAACAAAATAAAGATATTTTCCGTCTGGCGACAAGGCAGGATGTGCTGTTGATATACTACTATCGTTAAACAAAACAACTTTTGTAGGCGAAGCCCATTGTGCACCAGAACGAACAGATTTATAAATTTCAGCACCTAAACTCGAGCCTTTAACAGAACGACAGCGAGTAAAATAAATAGTTTTACCATCCAAAGAGAAACAACACGCTCCCTCATCATCACCAGTATTAAATTCGCCCTCAAACAATTGCAACTCTTCCCACTGACCGGTTGCATTCTTTTTTGTAAACAAAAAATTATTGTTTGGTAATCCTGTTATTGCACTACTTTTTTTATTTATTTTATTATCACGATTAGTCGTAATAACTAACGATTCGGAGTTTTTACCAATAAAAGTAGGGCAAAATTCCGAGTTTTTTCGAGAATTCAAAAACGAAGCTGGTTTTACTACATAACGCGTTGGATTCTTTTTCCATTCATCCATCTGTTCACATGCCAAAATTCCATCCTTCGCCAATGTATTTTCAGGATTATATTTCAAGTACAACTTATAATTTTTTAATGCTTCCGAATATTGCCCATTCTTATGCAAAACTTGAGCATAGCGTAAATACACTTCAGGTTCTTTATATTTACTACTTATTGCTCTTGCATAAGATCTTATTGCCTTAGAATTATTGTTCAACAAGCGATAACACTCGCCCATCTTAAATAAAACCAAAGCTTTTAACTCCTTGTCTTTTTTGTTTATTGAACGTTGAGTTGTGTTATACAATTCTGCTGCTGCATAATATTCACCAATATCGTATCGTTTATCAGCCTTTTTCAAACGACTCGAAACACTACACGATGTCAGCAACAATAATATAAAAAAAGGAAAATATTTTTTTGAGAGATGCATTATCAACTAACGAATACGCTTTTTTAGTTTTTCTATTTCATGCAAAACAAAGGTTCTTTCTTGCTCTAATTTATAACAATCAGCCAATACTACAGACAAGTTAAATGTAGCTACTATCGCTTCTTTATCAGTTTTTGTTAAATAATAAACATAATCTCGAATTCCTTTTAAGCTAACTTTTATTGTATTCTGATTACGATTAGTAACAAAATTTGCAATATTTATAGCTTCTGCATTCTCGAATAACAAGTTTTCGACATACATTTTTTCTTCTAAAAAAGAATTATATACACCTGCATCTTTTGAACGATAAAGCACATCTTCCGACTCTAATGTCAAAGCATGATGTTGAACAGAAACTTCACCATAAAATTGACTCATAATTGAAAGCTGACCACGCTCATCAACAATTGGTTTCAAATATGCTCGATTGTAATTATATATAGTTTGCATTTTTCGATGAAGATAAGTACCAAAGTCTTGATACAACGTATCTTTTGTAAAAATAAAAGCTTTTTTCAAAGCATTTAACTCTTCTATTTTAGTAGGTAGCAAGGTATCAATATAAGCAAGCGTTCGTTCATGTTCAAACAAACGTATCTCCCACCCCAAAGTATCAGCCATTCTCCTATACTTAACCAAAGAGGCATATTCTTGATGTATTGAATCCAAAACAACTTTAGCCGTATTCCATTCTTTGTTTTGAATATGTTTTTCTGCTTTCAAAAGCAAATCAGACGCTTTTTTCTCGTCTGTTTTCATACATGAGCAAAACAAACATAAAGAAATCAATACAAAACTTACCTTTTTCATATTTTAACTATTAGAATGAAACTCTTTTATTATTTTTTCAGCTAAATTTTTATCTTTTTCTAGTAAATGTAAACGAATACCACCAAATGGAGAAGAAAACATTGGATACATTTGTACTATATTTTCATCACTCAAAAAGCATTCTATTCCATTTTTCTTTAAAACATCGTATTCTAAATTTGCCAACACAATATCTGTATATATTTTAAAAACAATTGTTTTCATATATTACAGATTCATCAAATATGTTTTAAAATCAGAAAACTCTTTTGACATCAAAACAGTTTGTTTTTTGCCTTTCATAAACGCCTGTATTTTTTCCGGCACTTCTAATCTTTTTCCAATCACTAGCTCTACCGTATCTTTAAATTTTATTGGATGAGCCGTTTCTAAAAAAACACCATTTTCATCATCTTTCAATGTTTCTTTTAATGCCAAATATCCACAAGCTCCATGAGGATCTAATAAATATTTAGTTTCGGCAAAACATTCTAAAATAGCAGATTTAATAGCATTGTCAGAATAAGCAAAACCATCTATTTCTTGACATATTACAGAATGATTATTTTTATACAAATCAAGAATACGAGCAAAATTACTTGGGTCACCTACATCCATTGCATTTGCTATGGTAGAAACCGAAGGAAAAGGTACATATTCTCCTGTATTTAAATATTTTAAGAATACATCATTACTGTTATTTGCAGCAACAAATCTACGAATAGGTAATCCCATTTTTTTTGCAAAAATTCCAGCTGTTATATTCCCAAAATTTCCACTTGGAACACACATAACAACATTTTTATGCTTATTAAGTTTTTTCAATTGTGCATACGCATAAAAATAGTAAAATGATTGTGGAAGAAATCGAGCCACATTTATAGAATTTGCCGAAGTAAGAAGCTTTTTCTTGTTAATATCTTCATCAAGAAAAGCTGTTTTTACCAAGCGTTGACAATCGTCAAAAGTACCATCAACTTCTATTGCTGTTATATTTTTACCTAATGTTGTAAACTGGCATTCTTGAATAGCACTTACTTTCCCTTTGGGATAAAGCACATAAACCGAAATACCATCAACCCCTAAAAAACCATTTGCTACTGCACTCCCTGTATCGCCCGATGTAGCCACAAGCACATTGACATCAGACAGACCTTGCTTTTTTACAAAATACCCTAACAACCTAGACATAAATCGTGCACCTACGTCTTTAAATGCCAATGTAGGCCCATGAAATAATTCTAAAGTATAAATATTCTTTTCAACATTAATAAGAGGAATTTCAAAGTTAAGTGTATCGTAAACAATACTTTTCAAATCATCAGCATGAATATCTTCTCCAAAAAATGCATTAGCAACAGCAAACGCCATTTCTTGCAAAGAAAGATGCTCTATATTATCAAAAAATTCTGCTGGTAGTTTTTTTATTTCGTCAGGCATAAACAATCCTTTATCGCTTGCCAGTCCTCTTACAACTGCATCGCATAAAGAAACTCCAAACTCTTGTTTATTTGTACTATAATATTTCATTCTACAATTTTCTTTTTACGAAGTTTTGAAAAGATTGATTTATCTTCGTTTTCAAACCACGCAGACAACTTATCATTTTGTAAAATTTCAAGGATATATTGCTTGAATACAATTACACAAAAAGCTGCTGCAGTTCCCATCAAAACAAATATAAAAATTATACTCATTTTGCTTGTTCCAACAGGTTCAATTGGCACAGTAACTGGTTCTAAAACCATAAATACAGGCGTATCCTCTTTAACACTAATTTTTGCTTGCTCTAATTGCGAAGTCAAACTTGCATAAACATCAAACGCCGCCAATGACTCTTCTTCCAAACGAGTCATTTTAGCTTGTGCCATAGCTGTATTCAATGATTTATTAGCATCTTGAAAACGTGCTAATTTCTCGCGTTTTTCTTGATAATTTGCTTCAGCTTCTTGAAAACGTTCTTCTACAAAATCAAGATAATTTTGTGCTTTTTGTGTCTTATATTTTATAATATATTTCTGCAAAAGTTGCTCTGTTGCCGATGTAATTTGAGCAGCGGCAACAGCTTCTGGCATTCTCGCAATTATCGACACACTATTATTTTTAGGATCAACTGCAATAGTAACTATTTCATTTAAAGCAATAGTAGCTCCATATTCTATTTCGTTTAGAGGAACGTATTCTGGGGTTTTCACTTCATTTGTTATCGAAGCAGAACGCTCCATCATCTTATTTCTTAAAGCAATTCTTTCCTTACGTTTTTTTACAGCAAAATAGTTTATAGTTTTTGCTTTCAAACGACGGAACCATAAAAAGCGTTTATATTCTGGCTTTACTACATAATCATAAATTGTAACATTTGAAGGAAATTTTGATAACGTAATGTTCGTTTGCAACAATTCCTTTTTAAAATGTACATTATTAAATACATTTTTATACAAATCGACAGGCAATGCCGAATTCGACGTACCCGTTAACGCACCAAGATTTACTCCAGCCATTGCTGCTAAACCTCCTAACGAGCCACCTATTTTAAGACCGCTCGTACCTTGAGGCACAATAACACTCCGTGCTTCATATTGCTTTTGATTGAATAATGCTATTATAATTCCGCAACAAAACGAAAGAAGCATTACTCTCAAAATGAAATATTTTTTCTTTTTTATATCAGAAAATATTTCTTTTAAATTCAATTCATTGTTTTCTCTATTCTCTGCCATATCTTTTTCTATTTTTCCGAATAAAATATGTTATTTATTGTTTAATGTAACAACTAAAGTTGTTAGCACTGTTGCCAAAGAAACAACCGACGAAGTAATACCAACAACCTCTCCTGCTGTCATATTACGACGTTCTTTTTTGAGAGGAACTACAATTTCACATCCGGGTTGTATTTGCGAAGCAAAACGCAATTTTTTCGTTTTTCCATTCATATAAACTACATACTTCTTGCACTTTGCAGCTCTTGTTTCATAACCTCCTGCAAGGTCTATATACCCCATTACAGATTGCCCTTCTTTAAATGGTACAGCACTTTGATTAGCCACTGCTCCACTTATTTTCACAATACCATTATAAACAGGGACTATCAATCGGTCGCCCTTACGTAAAACAATATCTTCATTACCTCCTTCGTTCTTCATAACTTTTTCAAAATCTAATCCTATCACATATTCAGTGGTAGTATCTATCAAACTAGTCAAAGTAGTATCGTTTCCTAATGTTGTTTCTTTTTTTACTTTGTCAAGTAGCACCTTCGAACGAGATATTTCAGCTTCATTCATTTGACGAATTAAGCGACAACCTTTTACATAAGCATTACTTGTAAATCCTCCTGCACGTTTAATAAGCGAAGATATCCTCTCTCCTTCCGATAATTTTGCATAAACTCCAGGCAACAAAACTTCTCCCAAAATAGAGACATTATCTTGCTCTTTATACCAAGGTGCTTGATAGACATAAATTTCGTCGTAAGGCTCTAAAATAATATCTTTATCAGATTCCCCTTCTTCTATCGAAATTGTGAATGTCTTTATTGTTTTATTATTCACATCCTTTTCGTCAAAACAACGTCGATAAATATCAATTCTTGCTTTATAGGCAGTTTCTAACATTCCACCAGCTTGCAACAACAAATCTTTTACCTGCATTTGCTTTACAAAAGTATACTTACCAGGTTTTTTCACAGATCCTCTAATCGTTACATAATAATCATCTTTTGTTCCTAAAAGAGTTGGGATGAATAAAACGTCGTTCTTCTGCAATGTAAAATTTTGTATTTTCCCCGACAATAAATCATCGATATTAAAAGATTCAGAATATCTAGTATAATCTTCTGCTTCACGATACAATATTGCACGTTCGCGGAATGCATCTCCTTTTAAACCGCCAGCAATCTCAATAAGATCTTTTACTGTAGTTAAATCTGCCCCAATAGCATAAAATCCTTCGCGATAAACAGAACCTACAATTTCAACTTTATTTTCGTAGTCAGGCAAAATAGCCGCAACTTCTACTTTATCGCCATTTTTCAATTCAAATGACTTATATTCAGTTTCTTTTACTGTGTAATATTGCAATTTTTCATCACCGCTTCTACTCAATTGAACATTTTTTGTAAAAGCTTTATCGGCAACTCCACCCGCAAAATAAAACAAATCCTCAATCGTTTCACCTTGTTTCATCTCATACTTCATCGGACGCTTAACAGCTCCCTCTATACTAACCATTATATTGTAAGTACCAACCAAAACAACATCGCCATCATTCAATATTATGTCATCATTGTTTTTACCTTTCAACAAATATTCGTATACATCTAGCGTTTTAAAAAGTTTTCCATTGCGAAATACCTGAATATTACGCAATGAACCAATAGGAGAAACACCTCCAGCTACATACAAAGCATGAAAAACAGAAGAAAGCGACGATATAGAATAAGTCCCAGGAGCTGAAACTTCTCCAAGAATATTCACTTGAATTCCTCTAAGTTTCCCTAAAGAAACTTTCATATAAGTACCCCCATTTGTAGCTGCTAAATCAGAATAAACTTTACCATAAGCCACTTTTATTCGCTTGGCCGCATCTTTCATTTTCAAGCCACTCAATGTTATCAAACCCACATCTGGCAATACAACATCGCCTTCGGGAGAAATAACTTGGATTTCAGCAAACTCCGAATTTCCCCAAACATCAATAATTACCTCATCACCAGGGCCAAGAACGTAATCTTCTGGTACAGGAACATTCAAATTTGGTGCAAAATTCAATTGTTTGTTCAAGAAAAGATTTTGGCCAAAAATCGTATTAGCAACCTCACGAGCTTTTTCATCTACCTCAACCACTTGCTCTATAATCGGTTGCTCTCTCAAACGATTTTCAGTTCCAATGGTGTATTCTTCTAATAGTTCATCATTTTTTATCTTTTGCTCCAACATTTTCAAACGTTGAACTGAAACACCTCGTCGCTCCAAATCTTCCATAATTTCCACTTGCGAATGCCCAGCTTCTTTATGTTCTTTCAAAATTTTTATCAACTGAGTATCTGTTATTTGTGCAAAAGAAAATACACAAGAAAACAAAACGATACAAACACAAATAAATCTTCTATTTTTCATTTTAATAAAAGTTAAAATATACCTTATTTAAACGCACAAAGATACAAGATTATTGTACGCTCTCATAATGAGATTTACAAGATTTATAAAAAAAACACTAAAATGTATACTTTTCTTTATATACATAACAAAAGTTTATCTTGAAATGCAAGGTGAAACATCACTCCCAACAATTCGAAAGTTCGGCTTATGCTTTTTACCAAAATTATTATTTACTTTTGCCCATAACAAAAAACTATATCCTATGGCTAAAACAAAATCGGTTTTTGTATGTCAAAAATGTGGTGCCGAATCGGCAAAATGGATTGGGAAATGCCCATCGTGCGGCGAATGGAATAGTTATTCCGAAGAAATTATCCATAAAGAGCAAACCTCTAAAATTCCTCACAACTATTCGGAAAACACAAAGCAAAAACCTGTTTTAATACAAGACGTTATTGCTACCAACGAAAAACGCATTGACACAACTTCGGCAGAATTTAATCGTGTATTAGGAGGTGGACTTGTAGAAGGATCTCTTGTATTAATTGGAGGTGAGCCTGGCATTGGAAAATCTACCCTCGTGCTACAAGTGGCCTTACGAATGAAAGGCAAAAAAATTCTCTATATCTCTGGCGAAGAAAGTAGCAATCAAATAAAAATGCGTTCGGAACGGATACAAAAACCTGAATCGGAATGTTATGTTGTGAGTGAGACCTCTCTTGAACAAATTTTCACGCACATAAAAAACATCAAACCCGACATTGTTATAGTAGATTCCATACAAACCATATCGACCGAAACCATAGACTCATCACCGGGCAACATTACTCAAGTGCGCGAATGTGCTATTTCTTTACTTCGCTTCGCAAAAGAAACTAATATTCCTGTTTTATTAATTGGACATATCAACAAAGACGGGAATATTGCTGGACCGAAAGTTTTAGAACATATTGTTGACACGGTACTTCAATTTGAAGGCGACAGACACTATATGTACCGAATTTTACGAGCTAACAAAAATCGATTTGGGAGCACCGACGAACTTGCTATTTTTGAGATGAACAGCTATGGTTTGCGTGAAGTTTTAAACCCTTCAGAATTACTCTTATCGCACACTCAAGACGCTTTGAGCGGAATTGCCGTATCGGCTGCCATAGAAGGAGCACGACCATTTTTAATCGAAGTTCAAGCATTAGTAAGCACCGCTGCCTATGGCACCCCACAACGCTCTTCTACAGGGTTCGATATTCGTAGGCTGAATATGCTTTTGGCTGTAATAGAAAAACGTGCAGGATTTAAACTTGCACAAAAAGATGTATTTATCAACATTGCAGGAGGATTAAAAGTAAACGACCCAGGCATCGATTTGTCTATACTTGCAGCCGTACTCTCCTCAAACTTTGATATTGCCATCGACAAAACTACATGTATGGCAGGCGAAGTTGGGCTATCGGGCGAAATACGACCTATCTCGCGTATCGAACAACGAATAAAAGAAGCCGAAAAATTAGGATTCAAAAAAATAATAATACCAGAATACAACTTCAAACAACTCATAAAAAAAGAAGCAAATATCGAAATTGTCCATGCAAAAAGAATTGAGAACGCCTTTAAGTGCTTGTTCGGATAAAATTTGTTTTGATTCGTTATTTTTTTCTTTGTATTTTTGTACGATTTTTTAAATTTTTAAAAGAATATATCAATGGCAAAAAGTGCATTACAAGTAGCTCGTGCTGCTTATCAACCAAAGCTACCTAAAGCATTGCAAGGTGCTGTAGCTGTGAAAGAAGGTGAACCTACTCAATCTGTAGCTAACCAAGAAGAAATCAAACAATTGTTCCCTAACACTTACGGAATGCCTATCGTTACTTTCGAGGCAAGCAACGAAAAGGTTGAACTTCCTGCAATGAACGTGGGCGTTATCCTTTCAGGAGGACAAGCTCCTGGTGGACACAACGTTATTTCTGGTCTTTTCGACGGTTTGAAATCGTTCAACAAAGATTGCAAATTGTACGGATTTTTGGGAGGACCTAGCGGTTTGACTGACCACAAATACATCGACCTAACTGCCGATATTATCGACGAATATCGCAACACAGGTGGTTTCGACATTATTGGTTCTGGACGTACAAAATTGGAAGAAACAGAACAATTTGACAAAGGAATTGAAATTTGCAACGAACTTGGCATCAAAGCCTTGGTAATTATTGGTGGCGACGACTCTAACACTAACGCTTGCGTTTTAGCAGAATACTATTTGCAAAAAAACACTGGCATTCAAGTTATTGGTTGCCCAAAAACTATCGATGGCGACTTGAAAAACAACATGATTGAAACTTCATTTGGTTTCGACACTGCTTGTAAAGTTTACTCGGAAGTTATCGGTAACATCATGCGTGATGCTAACTCGGCTAAAAAATATTGGCACTTCATCAAATTGATGGGACGCTCGGCTTCTCACATTGCTCTTGAATGTGCTCTACAAACTCAACCGAACATCTGTATCGTTTCCGAAGAGGTTGAAGCTAAAAAAATGACGCTTGGACAAATCGTTGACGACATTGCTAATGCAGTGGCTGCTCGTGCTGCTGAAGGCAAAAACTTTGGTGTAATTCTTATTCCTGAAGGTTTGATTGAGTTCATTCCTGAAATGAAAGTGCTTATTGCAGAACTTAACGACTTGCTTGCTCACGAATCAAACGTAGCTAAAGCACTTGAAGGTTTGACTGAAACTTCAGCTGCTGTTTATGCATCGCTTCCTGAAGCTATTGCTAAGCAATTAACTCTTGACCGCGACCCTCACGGCAACGTACAAGTTTCACTTATTGAAACTGAAAAATTGCTTATCGAAATGGTAAAAACTCGCTTGGCTGCAATGAAAGCTGAAGGAAAATTCGTAGGCAAGTTCTCTGGTCTTGGTCACTTCTTTGGTTACGAAGGACGCTGTGCAGCTCCATCGAACTTCGATGCAGACTACTGCTACTCACTTGGTTTCAATGCTGCTCAACTTATTGCTGCTGGCAAAACTGGTTATATGTCGCTTGTGCGTAACACTACTGCTCCTGCTGCAGAATGGATTGCTGGTGGTGTGCCTGTTACAATGATGATGAACATGGAACGTCGCCATGGCGAAATGAAACCTGTTATCCGCAAAGCATTGGTAGAATTGGAAGGAGCTCCTTTCAAAGCATTGGTAGAAAACCGTGCGGTATGGGCTAAAGAAACTGCATACGTTTACCCAGGTCCTATCCAATACTTTGGGCCATCGGAAGTGTGCGACCAACCAACTAAAACTCTTGCTTTGGAACAACAAGCAAAATAATATCGGTCGACTATAGCGACCAAAGTGAAGAGCGAGGAAACATGTTTTTCTCGCTCTTTTTGTTTGGTTACAAACGAATAAGTTTTTACTTTTGCTATTGTTCTTCCGTAAGAAGAGCAAGACATATTAAAAAAGCATTTTGCTTTATTTTCTTTCTAACTCAAAGTTTGGCGACTTAAAAGTGTCCGAAAGAGATAAGTTAAGATGCTCACGTTTTGGCGTGAGCTTAACTTTATTTCGTGGATACAGGTTACGCCAAACACCAGAGTTAGCGGGAAACAGTTAAGTTTCACGCTTTTTTTGTGTCCGTCATTTTATAACCTTAATAAAAAAAGAGATGAAAAAACTAATTACAATTTCAGTAGCACTCGCCTTTGCTTTTGTAGCCCAAGCCGAAGTGCTGACTATGGTGATAGAAACCACCGAGGGCGAGCGTACTGTTTACGAACTCTCTACACTTCGCTCGCTGACGTTTGGTGGCGAGGTAGCCAATGCACAAACTACGGGAAAAACCGCTCGACGCATCTATTTTCTTGAAATGAACACTACGGAGCTTGACAACGTACAAGTGCAAGTGAGCGTATTCCCCAACCCTGTGTGTGGCGTACTGCGTGTGAAGGGCGTGGAGCCGAACGCCACCTACCGAGTGATAGACCTCTCGGGACGAGTGGTGATGAGTGGTGTAGGGTGCGACATAGATGTGTCTACGCTTACCGAAAGCACCTATGTACTACAAGTAGCCGACGTGCTTGTAAAGTTTATTAAGAAATAACAACGATTTATTAACCAATTAAAAAAAATAAAAAAAGAGATGAAAAAAATTACACTTGTTTTTGCTTTTATGCTTGCTGTAGCAGGAGCTGCGGCACAGAGTATGTATGTACACAAAACCGATGGCAACGTGTACGAGTTTAAGGTATCGGACGTAGATAGTATCAATTTTGCAGCAAGCACTTCCGACGACTATTTTTATACAGTAACCTATATACCAAATGGTGGAGAAGGTGAAGTTATGATAGATACCGTATGTTATGGTGCAGAATATACGGTAATAAATGGAAATTTAATCTTCTCCAATGATGGGTCATATTGCGATACATGGAATACGAAGTCAGACGGAACGGGTGCATCTTATATTCCTACTGAAAGTATAACAATAATGAAACATATTACACTTTATGCTCAATGGAATTCATGTACAGGCGTTGAAAATGGATATGGATATGTAGATTTAGGACTTTCTGTAAAATGGGCGACTTGTAATATTGGAGCGTTCACTCCTGAAAGTTTTGGAAATTATTATGCTTGGGGAGAAGCTGCAACTAAAAATTTCTATGATTGGAGTAATTATAGATGGTATAATCCAGCAAATACAAATTATTTACTTAAATACTATAAATCCGGAACTGGAACTGATAATAAAACGGCTCTAGAACTTGAAGATGATGTCGCACATATTAATTGGGGAGGGCTATGGCGCATGCCTACAACGACAGAATGGAGCGAATTACAAGAAAATTGTACTTGGACTTGGGTAACGCAGAATGGAATTAATGGTTATGAAGTAAAAGCCACAAATGGAAATTCCATATTTTTACCAACAGCAGGTTTTTACGAAATCTATATTAGGCAAGATGTGAACATTTCGGGTTATTATTGGTCTAAATCATTAAAAGAATCTAGCACATCCAATGCATACGCACAACATTTTAATTCAAAAAGTATTAATAAATCCTCAAAAAATAGAAATTTGGGATTGCCTATTCGTGCAGTATTAAAAAAATAAACGCTAACAAAAAAGGAACCTCGATTTGAGGTTCCTTTTTTTGTGTTTGTTTGAAAATGAATAAGTATTTACTTTTGTGTTATTCAAATTATTCTTCTATAAAAAACTAAAGGAAATTTGTCGGCAAATAGTGAAAAACAAATTATTCATATTCCTAATGTATGGAGCTTTACTGTGTTACTGTAGCAAAGTTTATGCTCAAGAAGATAATGCACCATTTGTTGAAAGTTCAATCTTCACATCCTACTCCACCGACAATGAATTAAAACTAATATCGGAAACAACGGGAATTGGGAAAAATTACGTTGGTTACGTTTACATAGAACTCGGAGCAACTCCTGTTGCCGACTCAAATAACAATTGGGCATATACCCAAATATTTTGGGAGCAGAAATTTTGGCAGCAACCTATATATATTCATGTTGAATATAGGGCACTTTTGACAAATAGTTATGAGAACGATTTTTATTTAGGACTTGCTTATACCTTTACATCAAGTAAAGGTTTTTTGGCTTTGGAGCCTCTATACAGGTACGGTCCCAACGCCGGACACGGAACTCAACTATCAGTTGTTGGAGGTTGGGAATGGAAATATGTCAGTTTAGCACATTTTACGGATTTATATTGGACCAGTAAAATGACTACACCACTCACCATGTACAATGAATGTAGGTGTTTCTTTAAGATATGCCCAAAATTTCATATAGGGGCCATAGGAATAATGGCCTACTCTTTTCAAAGAAAGATGGATATGCTATCAGCATCAGTAGCCATCAAATTAAATTTATAAAGATATTCCTTGACTAGTCAAGGAATATCTTTATTCAATAATATTTTTTATTTTTTTAAGAAGTTTAAATTCCTAATGATTGGCGTACAGCTTCTATTTTTTCTTGAGCAAAAGCCTCTGCACTTTCATAGTCGGCACGGCTATTCATTTTTGCTCTCACCTCAATATAGAACTTAATTTTTGGCTCTGTACCCGATGGGCGAACAGAGATTTTTGTTCCATCTTCGGTAAAGAATTGCAGCACGTTAGACGACTCAGGAAAATCAAGTTCTGATTTTACGCCTGTAAGTAAGTTGTTTTGTTGCAAGAATTGATAATCTTTTATCACAACCACAGGGCTACCTGCTATCTCTTTCGGAGGATTCACACGGAATTTTTTCATCATTTGCTGGATTTCGTCAGCACCCTCTTTACCTTTTTTCACAATAGAAATACCTTTTTCTTTACTAAAACCAAATTCTACATAAATATCTTGCAAAAGTTCGAATAGCGTCATTCCATTATCTTTAGCCCAAGCAGTCAATTCTGCCATCAAAGCACATGAAGCTACAGCATCTTTATCGCGCACAAAGTCAGCAGGCATATAGCCGTAACTTTCTTCACCACCGCCAATAAACTTACGCTTACCTTCTTGCTCACGAATAACTGCAGCAATCCATTTAAAACCTGTGTAGCAGTCGAACATTTCAACCTTATACTTATTGCAAACATCTTTTATCAACTCCGACGTTACAATCGTTTTCACCATAAAATCGGTTTTGTTTAAAATGCCCAGTTCCTTTCTACGACGCAAAATGTAATACGTAAACATCAAGTCCGTTTGGTTTCCATTCACTAAAATCCATTCACCCTTGTCGTTTTTGATAGCAATACCCATACGGTCGGCATCAGGATCCGAAGCCATAACAATATCAGCATCAACGGCTTGTGCTTTTTTTATAGCCATATCCAATGCTGCTGGCTCTTCTGGATTTGGAGAAACTACAGTTGGAAAATCGCCACTTACAACGCATTGTTCGTCAACTAAAATAACATTTTCAAAACCAATTTCTTGCAAACAACGTGGGATTAATTTAATACCCGTACCATGAATAGGTGTGTAAACAATTTTTAAATCGGCATTGCGTTTGATAGAATCTGGCGACAAGAAAATAGACTTGACTTGCTCCAAATATACTTTATCAATATCCTCTCCTATAATTTGAATCAACTCCTTGTTTCCTTCAAATTTAATATCGCTTGGTCCTTTTATTTTTGCAACTTCAGCAATAACATTCATATCGTGTGGAGCTATCATTTGAGCTCCATCGTTCCAATATGCTTTATAACCGTTGTATTCTTTTGGATTATGGCTAGCTGTCAAAATAATACCACTTTGACAACCTAAATGACGAATTGCAAACGACATTTCAGGTGTAGGTCGCAACGACTCAAACAAATAAACCTTGATGCCATTAGCCGAGAAAATATCTGCAGATATTTCGGCAAACAAACGACTATTATTTCGGCTATCGTGTCCAACCACAACCGAAATTTGAGGAAGATTTGAAAATTCTCTTTTCAAATAATTACTTAAACCTTGAGTTGCAGCACCTACAGTGTAAATATTCATTCTATTTGAACCTACACCCATTATTCCACGCAAACCTCCAGTGCCAAATTCTAAATCTTTATAAAAACTTTCTATCAACTCTGTTTTATCATCAGCCTCTAACATACGCTTAACCTCTGCCTTTGTCTCTGCATTGTAATCACCATTAAGCCATGTTTGTGCTTTTTCTACTACGCTTTCCAACAATTCTTTTGTATTGCTCATATCTATTTTTATTATTTGTTCTTAATATAAACCTCTAACACCTTAGCTTTGTTCAACGATTTCAAAGTAATATTTTCCATTGATGCAGGCACTAAAATTGTTTCACCCATTTTCAAAGGCTCAACGCCACCATCCCAACATACTTCCAAATCCCCCTCAACTCCCATTAAAATCACAAACGAATCCATAAGCGAATAGTTTCGTTCTACCTCACCTTTAACCGCTAAAACGTTAGTTGTAAAATGTTCACAATCTACTACATTTACAGGTTCGTTAGTTTTTACGTCGTATTTGATTTTAGCATCTTCTACATACGAAAAATCGATAGCATCTACAGCTAAATCGGTATGCAATTCACGAGGATTTCCATTTGAATCAAGGCGATTGAAATCATAAATACGATAGGTAATATCCGATGTCTCTTGTATTTCTGCAATCAAACAACCTTTTCCAATGGCATGAACTCTACCTGCTGGCATAAAAAACACATCTCCTTTTTGCACGTCATAAGATCTCAATTGTGCTTCTAATGTATTATCTTCTACACTTTTAAGATAAGTTTCTTTATCCATTTCAGAAACAAATCCTGAAATCAACTGGGCATTTTCATCTGCATCCAAAAGATACCACATTTCTGTTTTCCCCAAAGAATTATGTCTTTCTGCTGCCATTTCATCGTCAGGATGAACCTGTATAGAAAGAGCATCGTTAGCATCAATTACTTTTATCAACAAAGGGAACTGATTGCCATAACGACTATAAACAGCATCGCCAACCAAATCGCCCATATAAATTTCTAACAATTCCGACAAGCTATTGTCCGCTAATGTACCATTTACAACGATAGATTCATCACCTTCTACTCCCGACAAATCCCAACTTTCACCGGCATTTGGCAAACTTCCAAAATCACGATGAAATATAGTGTTCAACTTCTGACCACCCCAAATTTTATCTTTTAAAATAGGTTTAAACTTTAATGGATAAAGCATAGTTTTTATAATTTAATTATAAGCACAAAGATACAATAAAGAAACGAAAGAGAATGATTTTCGAGAAAATAATATTTATCATTCACACGTTATACAAATCGAAGTATATACCACACTGCCATCATATGACAAAAACTACCCAAAAGCACAAAAAAATGAAAAACAGCATGTATATATTTTACCTTATGAAAACTATAAAATAAAGCTCCAATGATATAAGCCACACCTTCGCCAACTACCCAAAGAAAAATTCTTAAATCAACAGCCTCCCAAAATTGTTTCATTGCTACCAAAATGGTTAACCCCATTAATACAAAACATATAGTTTCTACATTACTATGATTTTTCAATCCTCTAAAACTCACAATTGTACCAATCAATGCACATAACCATGAAAAAAGGAAAATTCCCCAACCCCAAAAATCCACATTACGCATTGCAATTAACATAATAGGCGAATAACTCCCAGCTATGTGCCAATAGATAGCAGCATGGTCCAATTTTCGCAAACGATATTTCCAAACAGAATTAGACGAACAAGCATGATATGCCACAGATGCCGCATAAGAGCCTAACATACCAAACAAATAAAGCCCGACGCTTATCATTCCCAAAAGGTCAAGGCCTATAGACAAAGACTTATAAAAAAAACAAACACCAACAACACATCCACCTAAAACTCCTATTGCATGAGAAAACACATTAAGCAGCTCTTCTTTTTTCGTATAAAAATTATCCATAATTACAATCTAAAATACACCACAAAAATACTTAAAATATCAGAAGCAATCTTCTCCTTGTTAATTTTCGTTGCCAACTATTTTTCTTAACTTTGCAAAAAAACAATAAAAGATATGAATATAGTAGAACGTTTCTTAAAATACGTATCGTTTACTACAACTTCAGACGAGAATACGGGTTTAACCCCTAGCACTCTGGGGCAAATGATTTTTGCACAATCATTACAAAACGAATTAAAAAACATTGGATTATCGGATGTAACAATTGACGAAAATGGCTATGTAATGGCAACTCTACCTAGCAATTCTGAAAAAGTATTACCAACCATTGGTTTTATTGCCCATATGGATACAAGTCCTGAAATGACTGCAAAACATATAACTCCAAACATTATAAAAAATTATAATGGAGAAAACATCGTCCTAAATGCAGAAGACAATATAAATTTATCACCAAAAGATTTTCCTGAATTAAAAAATTACATAGGACAAGACCTAATCGTTACAAACGGGAAAACTTTACTGGGGGCTGACGACAAAGCAGGTATTGCAGAAATTGTTACCGCAATGGAATACCTAATCAATCATCCCGAAGAAAAACATGGCACTATTAAAATTGCATTTACTCCTGACGAAGAAATAGGACAAGGTGCACAACATTTCAACGTTGAAAAATTTAATGCTGATTGGGCATACACAATAGACGGAGGCGAAATAGGCGAACTCGAATACGAAAACTTCAATGCCGCCGTAGCAAAAATTACATTTTTTGGACGCAATGTACACCCCGGATACGCAAAACACAAAATGCTGAATTCTATACGAATAGGACAACAATTTGCTTCAATGCTACCTCGACACGAAACTCCTGAACATACAGAAGATTACGAAGGATTTTATCATTTAATAAGTTTTGAAGGAAGCGTTGAGAAAACAACCTTACATTACATAATAAGAGACCACGATAAAAGCAAATTCGAAAGTCGCAAAAAAGAGGTGCAACATTTAGTTAATAAAATTGCAGCCGAGTTTGGAAAAGAAAGTGTTAATTTAGAAATAAAAGACCAGTATTATAATATGCGTGAAAAAATTGAACCTTCAATGCATATTATTGATTTAGCCTCTAAAGCTATGCAAGAAATTGGTATCGAGCCAAAAATAAAACCAATACGAGGAGGTACCGATGGTGCCCAGCTTTCATTTAAAGGACTTCCTTGTCCTAATATTTTCACAGGAGGACACAATTTTCATGGTAGATACGAATACATACCTATTCAGTCTATGGAAAAAGCGATGCAAGTTATCATAAAAATAGCAACCCTACTACAATGATTCAAATAGACAATACAATTGTATCGCTTGATCTTCTAGAGCAATTTTTTTGTTGCGATTTGGCTACTTGCAAAGGAATATGTTGCATAGAAGGTGACTCAGGAGCTCCTTTAGAACAAAGCGAAATTGCTGAAATAGAGAAAGTTCTACCTATCATTTGGAACGATTTATCTGAAAAGGCAAAACTCATTATAAAAGAACAAGGATTCCATTATACTGACATAGAAGGAGACATTGTTACATCTATCATTGACGGCAAAGAATGCGTTTTCTCATACATAGACAATGGCGTTTGTAAATGTGCAATAGAAAAAGCATTTAAAGAGGGGAAAACCAATTTTTACAAACCAATTTCATGCCATCTATACCCAATACGAATAACAGAATACAAAACATTTACAGCAGTAAATTATCATAAATGGGATATTTGTAAATGTGCAAAAATATATGGCGAAAAAAACAAGATTCCTGCATATATATTTTTAAAAGATGCCCTAGTTCGTCGATTTGGAAACGATTGGTATCAACAATTAAAACAAATTGCAGAACTATACAAAAAAGAGAAAGAATCTAAATGACAATTATAGAAATCATACTTCTTGCAATAGCTTTGGCAATGGATTGTTTCACTGTATCAATTGCAGGATCTATTCAGCATCCTACATCTAACTGGAAATTAATTCTACGTTCTGCTTTATTTTTCGGGCTATTTCAAGGGATAATGCCTTTAATTAGTTGGAGTATTGGTGTCAGTTTCAAAACTTATATCGAAAATTTTGACCATTGGATTGCTTTTATTTTACTGCTTTATCTTGGCGGGAAAATGATATGGGAAAACAGAAAAAACACGACAAAAATCATCGAAAACAATATTTTTGATTCCTTAAAATATTTATTTTTGATGTCTATAGCAGTAAGTATTGACGCACTTTCAACAGGCATCATATTCATACCATATGGTCAACAAATATGGTTAGCTATTAGTATTATCGCTGCAACTAGTTTTATTTTTTCTATACTAGGAATTTTTATTGGAAACTTTTATGGCAAAAAGGTACATCTTAATGTAGAATTCATAGGAGGTATAATTCTAATTTGTATTGGTATAAAGATACTTATAGAACATTTATTAAGTGAATGATTATCAAGCAAGTTCACTTAACTCTAACCAACGAAAAGTTTTTTCATCGATTAAATTTATTATTTCACCAAATCTAGACGATTTATTTAATAGTTCATCATTCTGCAATATTCCAGAAGCGAGCTCTTGTTCTAAAGTTCTTTTTTCTTGCTCTAACAACTCGATTTCCTTTTCTAAAGCTTCATATTCCTGTTTTTCCTTAAAGGTTAATTTTCTCTTTTTTTCAGGAATAAACTCTTCCTTTTCTTTTTTATTTTGAATAGGTTTAACAAGTTCTTGATTTTGCAAACTCTTCCATTGACGATAGTCAGAATAATTTCCAGGAAAATCACGAACTACCGCATTGCCTTCAAACACCAGTAAATGATCAACTATTTTATCCATAAAAAAGCGATCGTGACTTACCACAATTAAACAGCCTTTAAATTGTTGCAAATAATCCTCTAAAATATTCAAAGTTGATATATCCAAATCATTTGTAGGCTCATCTAAAACCAAAAAATTCGGATTTTGCATTAAAACTGTACATAAATAAAGTCGCCTTAATTCCCCTCCACTTAGTTTATATACATAATTATATTGTTGTTCAGGTTCAAACAAGAAATGTGTTAAAAACTGAGATGCAGTAATTTTTTTCCCTCTTCCCAAATCAACAACTTCTGCAACTTCACGCACCACATCAATCACTCTCTTCTGTTCATCAAAACATAATCCATTTTGACTAAAATATCCAAAACGAACAGACTCTCCTATATCAAAACGCCCACTATCCACAGGGATTTCTCCTAATAACATTTTCAAAAATGTTGATTTTCCTGTTCCATTTTCACCAATTATTCCCATTTTTTCATAACGAGAAAAATTGTAATAAAAATTATCCAATATCTTTAACTTTCCAAAACTTTTACTAACATATTGTACTTCAAATATTTTAGAACCTATATAAACAGATTTAACATCTAATTTCAGTTGTTGATTATCACGACGAACTTTTGTTTTCCTTTCTATTTCGGCAAAAGCATCTATACGCGATTGTGCTTTTGTAGCTCGAGCTTGTGGCTGCCGACGTATCCACTCCAATTCTTTCTTATAAAGTGCCTTTATTCGCTTTTGCTCCGCATCAAAAACCGCACTTTGTTCATCTTTTTTATCTAAATAGTAACTATAGTTACCATGATATTGATATAAAGACTTATTATCTATTTCAATAATTTCACTACAAACTCTATCAAGAAAATAACGATCATGAGTAACTAACAACAAAGTCATTTTAGATTTTCGCAAAAAATCTTCAAGCCACTCAACCATAACTAAATCAAGATGATTTGTAGGTTCATCTAAAATCAACAGATCTGGTTCATTTATCAATGCATTAGCTAATGCTAAACGTTTTTGCTGCCCCCCCGAAAGTTGATTAATAGGCTTATCTAAGTCATAAATCCCTAATTTACCTAGTATTTGTTTAATTCTACTTTCATAGTTCCAAGCATTTAAACTATCCATTTTGTTCAAAAGTTCATCATACTCATCAATATAACACTCAAAAACATTTGGATTTTTTTCTTGCAATTGAACTAATTGCTCATATCGTGCAATTATACGAACAATGTCATTATCAGAAGAGAAACACGCATCTATAACCGTTTCCCCTTTTAAATTAGGAATCTGCTCTAAAAAAGCAACTCTAATATCATTTCTAAAAACAATATCACCAGAATCAGCACTATCCTTACTCGAAAGTATTTTTAACAAAGAAGTTTTACCTTTACCATTTCGAGCGACTAATGCCATTCTTTGTCCTTCGTGCAATCCAAAGGAAATATTTTCAAATAAAATCTTATCACCATAAGATTTTGTCAAATCAGAAACTTGTAAATAACTTACCATAATATAAAAAAGGTTGAACAAATGTTCAACCTTTTCTTTTTATATAAAATTTATCATTATTTAGCATCACGAACCAAACGGAATCCACAACGGATACCACGTACACCACCATAACTTGGTATACTATCTAATGCCTTAATTTCACAAGCAGCTGGCACACTTTTGCAAGTTCCACCTTTAGTATATACATAATCAGGATTTATAGCAATATCAGCAGTCATTTCAGATACATTTCCACTCATATCATAAATACCTAATGCATTAGGACTTTTCGTTCCAACGGGATGAGTTTGTGCCTCATTATGAACATCTTGACTATTATTTTTATACCAAGCATAAGCATCTAACGAATCTGAAGTACCTGAATATTTGTGGAATTGACGATTTGCAGCATAAGCAGCTATTTCCCACTCTTCACGAGTTGGCAAACGATATCCCGCATTCGTTTTATCGTTTAGTTTTTCAATAAACTCTAAAACTTCATCATAAGAAACATTCTCAATTGGATAATCATCACCGCTCAAATTACCTGCAGGTTTTGTATCCATTACAGCACGCCACTCTTTTTGAGTAACCTCGTATTTCCCAATATAGAAAGCATCACCCTTTTCAGGAGCAACTTTAACCATTTGAATTTTTACTTTTGATATTACTGGCTCATAATCACAAGAAACAGCAAAAATGGCAACAATTGCAACGATTAAAACAAAACTAATCTTTCTCATTTTTATTCTTTATTTTAATTTGATTATTCTTACTTTTGCTAAAACAATAACTTTGCAAAGATAGTTATCTTTTTTAAATACAAATTACTTTTTTATTTTTTTTATAAAAAACAATGAATATTCTTGAAAACGACAAAATCAAATTAAGAGCTACCGAACCTGAAGACATAGATTTTATCTACGAGCTAGAAAACAATTCAATTTTTTGGGACATTGCCGACACAAATGAACCCTATTCTAAATATATCATAAAGGAATATATAGCCTATTCAAACAAAAGCATCTACGAAAAAAAACAACAACGATTGATGATTGACCTTAAATGCGAAAAAAAAACAATAGGTTGTATTGATTTATACAATTTTGACCCTATACACGAGAGAGCAGGAGTTGGTATTTTTATTGATACTAAATACCAAAGAAAAGGATTTGCATTTGAAGCTTTAACAATCTTAAAAAATTACACTAGAAACTTCCTTCACATCCACCAACTTTACTGTTATATTGCTATTGACAACGAAGCTAGTATACATCTTTTTAAGAAAGCAAACTTTAAAGAAATGGGTATTTTAAAAGACTGGATAAAAACCTATGGCAAACAATACAAAGACGTAGGTATTTTTACATTAATTTTATAATAAAAAAGCACTTAAAAATTTAAGTGCTTATAAAACAAAGAGAACAATCTTATTCAAAAGCTCCCATTTTTAATATTTGTACCTCTTTTTCAGTCAAGAATCGCCATTTTCCTCTCGGAAGATTTTTTTTAGTTAAACCTGCAAATACCGAGCGATCCAATTGCTTTACGGTATAACCAATATGCTCGAACATTCGGCGTACAATTCGATTTCTACCCGAGTGAATTTCTACCCCAACTTGTCGGTGGTCATCATCAATATATGCAATTTCATCAACATGAATTTCTCCATCATCCAACACAATACCTCGTTTTAGCTTTTGCATATCAATATCAGAAATAGGCTTATCTAACACTACTTGATAAACCTTTTTCTTATTAAATTTAGGATGCGTTAGAGTTGTAGCCAAATCGCCATCGTTTGTTAACAACAATACGCCTGTTGTATTCCTATCCAAACGCCCCACCGGATAAATACGTTCTGCACATGCATTTTTAACAATATCCATTACTGTTATACGTGCATGGGGATCATCCGTTGTTGTAACACAATTTTTAGGTTTATTTAGCAACAGATAAACTTTCTTTTCAGAACGCAACAACTGGTCATGAAACAAAACTCTATCCTTTAATGGATAAATCTTTGTCCCTAATTCAGTCACCACATTACCATTTACAGTTATTACACCTGCCAAAATATATTCGTCAGCTTCACGACGCGAACAAACACCAGAATTTGCTACAAATCTATTTAAACGAATTGGAGCATTCATATCAACAAATCGTTTTTTATGCTCCAACTGTTTCTTTTTCGAATACACACTTGGTCGTGCCTCTTTATGTTTAAAATCCGTATCTTCATTTAAACGAGAGGCTTTCGAATATTTTTTCTCTACTCGAAAGTCTTTAGTTCTTTCTGTAGAAAAACGTTTTTTAGAAATATTATTACCAAAACTTCCTTTATTATTTCTTTTTTGAAAAGCACCTTTTTGTGCTTGAGGTTTTCTTTCTGCTGACATAAATCTATTTTTTGCAAAAATAATGCTTATTAAATTCCTTTCCAACTACAAATTTAAATCAATATAACTTTTTAATCTTCGAATTTTTATAGTAATGTTCTAGTATTTGACGATAATTCAAACCATTTTTACTCATCGTAGCCGCACCTATTTGACACAGCCCTACTCCATGTCCCCAACCTGCACCATAAAACACAAAATTTGTCGACTCCTTTTCCACAACAAATGCAGAACTATATAAATGGCTTTTAGAAAGCCACTTCCTAATTTCAAGCTCCTTGCCTACAACAGCAACCCTTTTTGATCCCACGATTTTCAAATAAGAAATTCTGCCCGAAGTTCCTCTTTTCAAAGGAATTATCTCCAATATTTTACCGAAATCAACTCCCGAACGTTGCTTTATAATATCAGCCAATTGCCGTTCTGAATAAACAACCTTCCAACGAAAAAAGTCAGTTGTTGTTTGGTCAAAATTATTTAAAACCTGACGCAACACTTCATTATCTTTAACATTACAATATGCTTTTTCTGAAGATTTTATCCATTTTTGTGCATCACTCTCCTTAGTCAAATCCAACACTACCTTTTCATTTTCCGTATCAGTACAACTTTCAAGGTATTTGTAGTGCTTATCTGCCCAACATGTATCAAAACTTTCCGTCACTCCTCCGCATGCTTTTGAAAAGCGAGCGTCACAAATTTCACTATCACAAACCAGCACTTCCCCTTTTGTAGCATCAACTGCTTCCTTTACTTTATTTGTAGTTATTTTAGTAATCCCTTGATAACGCTGACAATGATCGTCAGCACAAACATCATAATTCGTATGTTTATCTCGTTCATACCAACGATTCACAAATAATACATCCTTCTCCTCAAAAGAAAACTTTTCGACTCTTTCATACTTCGCATTGTCATAAAACTGGCATAACAACCAACTCCTTGATATAACAGCATGGGCTTTCAATAATTCAGTATAAGAAGTAGCACTCATTTCTGATGAAATCACGCTTTTTAAATAATCTTCAACATCTAGTAAATTTACTGCTGTCACCAAATTGTTTTCCACAATCAATTTTAATGTTCCCTGAAAAGTTTGTCGCTCTTTTTTCTGCCAATGAAAATCAACCCCAATTATTACTCCATCTAATTCAAAACAAGATTTTTCATAATCTAAAGGTGTCAAAATAATTTCATCATAAACCTTTCCATCATACAGAAGTCCTTGGTTTTCAAACGAAACCAAAAAATCTCCCTCGTAAATTTTGTCTAAAAATTGATACTTCCCTTTTAAGCAAAAACTTATTTTTTCAGAGGACATTATGCCAACTGAAATATTTTTTGGCAATTGATTCATAAACTTACTTGTTGATAAATATCAATAACATCTGCAAGGGTTATACGCATAAAGTGTTCTTCTTTGGGAATAACAAAAATGCCACTCATCTCTGCCGCACCCGGACTAACCATCAACGTTTGAGGCTCAGGGGCGTTGTATTGCCAAGGACGCGATTGTTTTCTAGGGAAAACCAAAATTTTCCAAGTGCTATTAACATAAGTACATAACAAGTTCAACATCGGTTGTGTACTCACAAATAAGTCATTCATCAATCTCTCAAAATGTAAATGAGCATTATCAATACTTGTAGCCTCTATAGAAAACAGCGTACGATAAACATTATTTATTTTATAAGTTACTGCATTATTTTTTTCAAAAACAACAGTTTTATCTAAACAATCATAACTATCTAAAATTGGGAATAAACGGCTCTCCGCAGCCTGAAAATGCAAATGGTCAGGAGCCGATGCACCACAGTTAATTCCATTAAAAAACAACGCAAAATTTGGTAATCGTTGTGCTAACGAAAGATATTCTTCAAAATGCGTACTTATATCTTGCAAAATATGTTCTTGATGTGCTATCACCAAGTGGTTTTGAAATATTGGATAAGGATTAACTTGAATTACATACTTTCCTTCTATAATACTAAGTTCTTCAGCTGGCTGATTTCCTAAACATAAAAAACATTTTCGTTTAGAAATACTTTCGGAATCCGTTTTTGCTCCGGTAGAAGCTATTCTTGTCGGATTGTATTGCAAAACAATTTTCGTTTTAGGTAACGCAAAAGTTCTAGTTTTTATTTGCCGCAAATTGAAATAATTATTTTTTGCAAACTCCCAACACGAAAGTTGCTTTTCTATAAAAGAATATATTTGTGTTTGTAAATCCATAATCACTTGCAAAAGTACGACATAAAGTTATTTTTTTTACACCTAAACTTCAAATTTCAATTAAATGATTAAATTTGTAACTTAAAATATTGCTTATGCAAGAAGAGAAATGGACAGAGGTTATCAAACCGCAAAAGAGCCTGTTAAGCATTGACTTCAAAGAACTTTGGCGATATAGGGATTTATGGACTATGTTCATAAAACGTGATATTATTACCCAATATAAACAAACAATTCTTGGGCCACTTTGGTTTTTTATCCAACCTATAATGACAACTATTATGTATATGGTTGTTTTTGGAGGAATTGCAGGAATTTCTACCGACGGCATTCCACAACCATTATTTTATCTTTCAGGTATTTGTCTTTGGCAATATTTTGCAGACTGCCTCAACAAAACTTCCAACACATTTCTTACAAATTCAAATATTTTTGGGAAAGTATATTTCCCACGTTTGATTGTTCCTTTATCAACTGTAACATCATCATTAGTTCGGTTAGGTATTCAACTTTTGCTATTCTTAATTGTCTATTTATATTACATCGTCTTTACTGATATCAACATCACTCCTAATTTTCATATCTTTCTATTACCTTTTTTAATTCTAATATTAGCAGGCTTATCTTTGGGCTTTGGAATATTATTTTCTTCTATGACAACAAAATACAGAGATTTAACTTTGCTATTATCCTTTTTTGTTCAACTTTGGATGTATGCGACCCCCATTATTTATCCTTTGAACACCATATCTAATGAAAAAATTCGATTTATAATGACCTTGAATCCTCTAACACCTATTGTAGAAACATTTAAATTTAGCACATTAGGTGCAGGTTCATTTAGTTGGTGGAGTTTAGGTTACAGTTTTACATTTATGTTGTTATTGCTAACAATCGGCATTATCATATTCAATCGCATCCAGCGTAGTTTTATGGACACAATCTAACTTTTAATACGCATACATATGAAATCATTTTTTTTAAAAATATTAATTTCAAGTTTTCTTCTAATCACAATTCACACTTTTGGTCAAGAACAACTTTATCCAAAAATCATTGAAAACAATCAAGAATTTTATCTATATCAAGTTTTACAAGGAGAAGGATTGTGGTCTATTAGCAAAAAGTTTGGAGTAACTCAAAATGAGATACACCAATACAATCCTGAAATCGCACAAGGATTAAAGTATGGTTTAACTTTAAAAATTCCAGTTCGAAAGCAAGTTACTTTAACAAAAGAAGAACAAAATAAGCACTCTAAAAGCGAAATACCATTTAAAACTCACATGGTGGAAAAATCGCAGACACTATATTCTATTGCAAAACTCTATAATGTTTCAATGGATGCGATTATCGCAAACAATCCCACAGCAGCAAATGGATTAAAAATTGGCGAAGTTCTAAAAATACCGACAACAGACATTTGCAATAAAGATTTGAATGAAATAGCAAAAAATAACACCCAAACAGATACTTCAACTTTTATTTTACACGAAGTTAAAAAGAAAGAAACATTATACTCTATTAGTAAAAAGTATGGCGTTGAAATAAATTCAATTTTAGAACACAACGACATTAAAGGCTTCCCTAAAAAAGGAGATATATTACGCATTAAAATTAAAAAAGAATCTATTCCTCAATTACAAGTAGACACTACAGTTTTTCAAAAAAACACTGCACCACAAAATTACAAAAACCTTGACGACACTTTAAAAAATGCATTTAAAATTGGCATACTTTTGCCATTCAAATTAGAGATGGCAGGTGCTGACAAAAACGCAGAAAAGTTTATTGATTTTTATCGTGGGATTTTATTAGCTATCAATGATGCTAAAAAGCAAGGTAATTCTTTTATATTACATGTATATGACACTGGAAATAGCGAAGAAAAAATTGACTCAATAATAAAAAAAGAAGAACTTAAAACACTTGATCTTATTATAGGTCCAGCATATACAAATCAAATACCAAAAGTCACTGATTTTGCAAAGCAATACAACACTCCTATCGTAATTCCTTTCTCTCAAAAAGTAAAAGACATAGAAAATAATCCATTTATAATACAGTTCAATTCTCCACAACAAGATCAAATCACTATTGCAAAAAATAAGTTGTTAGATAAAATCAAAAATAGACCTATTGTATTTGCATTATTCGAAAATAACAATGACGATGGCAATTCATTTGCAAACGCACTACAGGTAGACTTTTTAATTAAGCAAATTCCTCATAAAAAATGTATTATAACAGAACAAAATGCCGATTCTATTTGTCAGTTAGCCATTGACCAAAATGCACTTTTACTTTTAGCGTCTTCTACTCAAGAGCGTGTAAAACCTATTTTACGTATCGTTAATAGACATCGTTTAGGGACAAATCTTGAATTAATAGGTTTTGACAAATGGGGATTATCATTATTAAACGAAAGCAGACCAATATATTTTACATCACTATTTAATCCCAATACCTATTTAAAACAAGAATACAAGGAAAAATATGAAACGTTTTTTGGTATTGCAAACAATGCATATCCTAACTTTGATCAATTAGGATATGATTTAATGCAAAATATGATTGGGATGTTAAAAAATAGCAAAGACAAGTATGAGTTTATTTTTCCAACATTAAATAATGTACAATCCGATATGAAATTCAAAAAAATAACTAATGAAGGAGGATGGGTCAATGAACATTTATATTTAATTCACCTTAAATAACAATGCGATACAGAATTATTTTCATTGCTTTTTTTATTATTTCTTGTACTAAAGTTTGTGCATATACACCAGAAATTGCATTCGGTACACGACAAGGTGCGACATTAAGTACTGTATGGTTTTCACCTACTGTCGACCAAACTATGCGATTAGGATATACAGGAGGTATAACCTCTAGATTTATTTTTGAAAAATATTTTGGATTACAAGTGGAACTCAACTATATGCAAAGAGGTTGGACTGCATCTGCACAAACAACCACACAGGAAAAATTTAAATATGACAGAGAATTTCATTATATTGAATTACCTTTTATGACACATTTGTTTTTTGGCAAGAAAAGTTTTAGATGGTTTTTCAATTTAGGATTAAATTTAAGCTATTTAATCGACGAAAATATATCAAATACAGATGATATAGAGAAGAAAAAGGAACACATTCAACCAATAGCAAATAGATTTGACTATGGAATTTGTGGAGGTACTGGTTTCGAAATTCATACGAGAGCTGGTATTTATCAATTAGAAGGACGTTACAACTTTGGGTTAGGCGATGTTTTTCCAAACAAAATCACAGATGATTTTGGACGCTCTAGCAACCAAGTGATAACTATCAATTTAGGCATCTTATTTGACATTAACAAAGAAAAATATAAGAAAAAATGAAACAATATTTAGAACTTTTAAAACACGTTTTAGACAACGGAACCACTAAAGAAGATCGTACAGGCACTGGAACAAAAAGCGTATTCGGCTATCAAATGCGATTTGACTTATCTAAAGGCTTTCCGCTTCTAACAACAAAAAAGCTTCATCTAAAATCAATAATTCACGAATTATTATGGTTTCTCAAAGGAGATACAAACATAAAATATCTTCAAGATAATGGCGTACGCATTTGGAACGAATGGGCAGATGAAAATGGTGAATTAGGACCTGTATATGGCCATCAATGGCGTTCTTGGCCAGACTACAATGGCGGTACAATAGACCAAGTTTCAAACCTAATAAATCAAATAAAAAACAATCCAGATTCTCGCCGATTAATTGTAAGTGCTTGGAATGTAGCTGAAGTAGATAATATGGCTTTACCACCATGTCATACTCTATTCCAATTCTATGTAGCAAACGGGAAATTATCTTTACAACTTTACCAACGTTCCGCTGACATATTTCTTGGTGTTCCTTTCAATATCGCATCATATGCATTATTATTAATGATGGTAGCACAAGTTACAGATTTAGAAGTTGGTGAATTTGTACATACTTTTGGTGATGCACATATCTATAGCAACCATATAGAACAAGTACATGAGCAACTTTCTAGAGAACCACGAACTTTACCTACAATGAAAATAAATGCAGACGTAAAAAGTATTTTTGACTTTAAATTTGAAGATTTCCAACTAGAAAATTACAATCCTCATCCTCACATAAAAGGAGTGGTGGCTGTTTAAAGTTTTTATGCTTGCAGAAAATACCATTAAAAACATTGGCAAAAAAGATGTAATATGGAGTCTAATTGCCAATATCTTACGAATAGGATATGGCATAATCTTATTTCCTCTCATATTACAGAATTTACCAAGTGAAGATGTGGCTTTTTGGACAATCTTCACTTCGATAACAGCACTTGTATATCTTTTTGATTTCGGCTTTTCTGGAGCATTTACTCGTAACGTATCATTTATTTTTTCAGGCATTCAAAAACTAAAAAAAGAAGGGTTTCATGAAATAACAGGTGAAAGGGAAGAAATAAATTACTCTTTGTTAAAAGGAGTAATTTTCTCTATGAAATATTATTATAGTAGAATTGCTCTTTGCGTTTCTTTTCTTTTACTAACAATTGGAACTTTTTATATTTACACCTTACTAAAAACATATACGGGAAATACAATCGAAATCTACATTGCATGGTTTTTACATTGTGCCATTTGTACATATAACATCTACACACTTTATTACGAAGCATTACTACAAGGCAAAGGACACATAAAAACTTCGAAGCAATATGCTATTGTTGGTAGTTTAGTTAATTTAATTGTTGCCGTAGTTCTCATTTTACTTAAACAAGGTCTTATAGCTATTGTTGTTGCACAAATTTGTTCAATTATTATTGTTCGTTATTTATCTAAACGTAAATTCTTTTCTAAAACTCTTTGCTTTCACTTATCACTAGTTTCCAATACAAAAAGAGAGGATGTCTTAAAAAATATCTCACCAAATGCAATTAAAATAGGTCTTACTAGTGTAGGAGGATATGCAGTTTTAAAATCTGCTCTCTTTATTGGCTCTATATTTCTTCCTTTAACAAGTATTGCTTCATACGGAATAACAATGCAAATAATAGCTGTCGCCGACTCCATTGGGAAGAGTTATTACCAATCTTACAACCCTCAAATTTGCCAGTTAAGAATTAACAATAGGAACAATGAAATTAAAAAACTATATATCAAAAGTTCCTTATTTTGCTTACTAACATTTCTATGTTTTTCAATAATTACTATTTTTGGAGGTAATTGGATATTAAATACCATTAATAGCAATACAGCGTTAATACCTTCTTCAATGCTATTTTTTGCTTTTTTATTTGCTTGGCTTGAAGCTAATCATTCCATAGCTGGAGGGTTTCTTCTCGCAAACAATGAAGTTCCATTCTTTAAAGCCTCCATTGTTTCTGGAATTACAACCATCATATTACTACTGATTATGTTCAACACAAATCAATCTTTAGGATTGTGGATTATGATATTTGTCCCAGGCATTGTTCAACTTTTATATCAAAATTGGCGTTGGCCCTATGTCTTATTAAAAAGTTTATAGCATGAATTATCCTAAAATAAGCATTATTTTGCCAGTTTTTAATGCAAAAAAACATATAAAAAAATGTATTGAAACTTTGCTAAATCAAACTTTACAAGAGATTGAAATCATTGCTGTTTTAGATTGTCCAACTGATGGAACAGCCGAAATCATTTTAGAATATGCTAAAAAAGATAAGCGAATTATTATTGTTCAAAACAAACATAACTTACACATTGGAGAAAGTAGAAACATAGGACTTTTACATGCACGCGGAGAATATATTGGTTTTTCAGACCATGACGATTTTAGAGATTTAACCATGTACGAAACCTTATATAATACAGCAAAAGAGAATTGTTTAGATATTGTTTTTTCCCCTTGTCGACATATTAGTTTAAATAACGGCAACATCATTCAACATAATTCATTTAATTTTTCTAACTACAAAGAGTTACAAAACTATTGTTTAAAAGACTTAATTGGAAACGGGAATAATGAAAGAAAAGAATCGCTATTTATCAATATTCAAGGTTGTATATATCGAAATGAATTTATTAAACAAAACCATATTAAATTCGTAAACACAAAAGAAATAACACCTGAAGATGTTATTTTTCAAATAGATACTTTCTCTAAATCTAACAAGATAAAAATCATTAACAATGCCTTTTACTATCACGTTTCACACTCTTCAAACGAAGGCAGAAAGAGTAGCTACAAAGATATTCAAAAACGTTGTTTAGGATTAAAATACATCTACAATAACCCAAAAACAAATTATTTTAAAGAATCATTTTATATCAATGTACAAAAACAATTTTTGAATTTTCTAGCTCAAACATTGGTACCCTTCCCTAGCATTTTTAAATTTTTCCATCACAGAAGTATTCTAAAAAGTTGCGATTTTTGTAGCGAAGCATTCACTAGTAAGAGACTACTCCATGATAAAAAAGGCATCAAACGTTTAGTAAGAAACTTTCTATTCTTTAGCCTTCGATAACTTTGCAGTATATACCTTCGAGTTGTTTCCCAACTTTTGAGAATCGGAATTGTTCAGCAGTTTTTCGTATTTCTTTTTCATTGAAAACCGCTGGATTATTAAGCACCCAATCAATTTTTTCTTCTAGGCATTTTTCATCAGCGAATGGGACTATCATACCATTTTTATTCGTGACAATTTCCGGAGCAATTCCACAAGGAGTAGAAACAATAGGAGTTCCCGCAGCCAAAGATTCCATTAAAACAACACCTGATGTTTCATAATTAGAAAACAAGACAAAGACATCACTTCGGGAAAAGAATTGAGCAACATCAGTAGGTTTTTGTTCTCCTATAAAATAAATAGGGACATTCTTTTGAATTGCTGAAAATGATTTTACAGATTCAAAATCAGGACCTGTTCCTACTATTACTAGTTCAATATCTTTACGTTTTTGGTACAAACTTAAAAAAGTACGAATTATCCCTTTTATATTTTTGGCCTTTTCATCAAAACAAGAAACATGCAAAATTCTTTTAGTCGGAGTTTTTTCTTGTTTTGGAAAATTCCAGAAAAAATCATCAATTGTATTATGAACTATTTGAGTGTTTTTGTTCCTTAAATCACACTTCTCCAATGCCTTATTTAAAATATTCGACACAGGTAATAAATACGAAGAGTTATTCACAACAAATTTCGTCAGGCTCTTATGCAAAAGTGAGGTTTTTCTATAATATCCTTGCTCAAAATATCGCGACCAATGTTCTGAAACAACATAAGGTACACGATCAAATATTTTTACTAAATAAGCAAAAAATCCTACTCTTGTCAAAACATTAACATGAAGAAGTTGAGGTACAAATCTGCTCCTTTTTACTTGTTGATACCCTTTAAACAATGCGTAAAAATAACGTAAGGCTCTTATTAATCGATATTTCGAAAATGGATAATATACAATCGTTTCGCGTAAACCACTAACAACAGAAAATTCCATTTCAGTTTTTTTGATTGAATTATCTTCTTTTACAAATAAAACTTGTACTTCACTATAAAGATTGGATGCCAAAGCATGCTTACGAACAAACAAACCTTCCATTGCATCTAAACGGTTTGGATACCATCTAGAAACAAACAAAATTTTATACATTTTATTTTTTAAAGACATTCAATCTAAAAATATATTTTAACAATCCTTTTTCAATTCTATAATAATTTACTTTTTTTGCTCCAAAACTTTTATAAAAACGAGCAACACCTTCTACCTTTGAGCCCTCAAAATCAATCAAAAGTCCAGTTCCTGCATATTTTTTTATTATATAATTTACCAAATGATACATTGCAAAGTTAGCCTTACCCTGATCTGTTGATGCAGCAATATGATAAATAATTCGATGAGAAGATTTCAATAAAAAACAAGCGGCGAGTAGTTCTCCCGAAGATGTAACCAATCCTAACATATGCCCAACTTTGTTTTTGCAAGCCGATACAATAATTTTTTCAACTACATTTTGATAATTTGAGTTCCAATAAGATTGTTTTTTACATAAATCAAGAAATGAATGAAGCGAAAGATCCTCTTTAATACTAAATTCTTTTGTCAGTTTCTTCTTTAAATTTCGTTTTGTATTCGTTGAGAAATTTGCGTATAAAATTTTATAATCATCATTTAAACTCAACAAATAATTGGGGCATAAAACTCCGTCAAAATGATTTTGCTCATTCAAATTTAGCAAGACATTTTTATATGGAATTGCTTTTATAAATGTATTTATAATTTCAAATGAAATTATTTTTTCAGAAAAAATACCTAATTGTTGTGAAAATGGAGGTTGCACTAGATATTTTATACCATACTTTTTTTTGATAGGCAAAGGCATAACATACTCATAATCACCCCAAACAAATGCCTCCCAAGATGGTGAAACTATATCCAAAAACCAAGTATAAGCATAAGGAAGTTCATTTTTTGATTTTGCAATACATTTATTCCATGCATCACGATTAATTGCCTTATTTTCTAACAATTTTAACATCATTTATATAACGTAAACTATGCTCTTTTATTGTTAAAAAAAATAAAAAAACTCCACAACTAATTGTCATGGAGTTTTTCCCTTTTTATTGTTTACTTTTTAATTATTCAACAGCAGCTTGAGCAGCAGCCAAACGTGCGATAGGCACACGGAATGGAGAGCAAGAAACATAGTTCAAACCTACCTTGTGACAGAATTTCACTGATGAAGGTTCACCACCATGTTCACCACAAATACCGCATTTCAACTCAGGACGTACTGAACGACCTTTGTCTACTGCCATCTCTACCAACTGACCTACACCATTTTGGTCTAGCACTTGGAATGGGTCAACTTTCAAGATTTTCTTTTCAAGATATACTGGCAAGAAACTAGCAATATCGTCACGAGAATATCCGAATGTCATTTGAGTTAAGTCGTTTGTACCGAATGAGAAGTATTCTGCACGGCTTGCAATACGATCTGCAGTAAGAGCAGCACGTGGAATTTCAATCATTGTACCTACTTTGAATTCTACTTCTACACCTTCTTCAGCAAAAAGAGCAGCAGCAGTTTCGCGGATAACTTTTTCTTGAGCTTCGAATTCATACAAAATACCTGTCAATGGAACCATGATTTCAGGATGAGGATCGCCACCTTCTTTCTTCAATTGAACTGCAGCTCCAAGGATAGCACGTGTTTGCATTTCAGTGATTTCTGGATAAGTGTTACCCAAACGACAACCACGATGACCAAGCATTGGGTTAGCTTCACAAAGGCTATCAACTCGTTGACGGATATATTCAACTGTTACACCCATTGCTTTTGCCATTTCTTCTTGACCTTTCAAATCGTGTGGAACGAATTCATGCAAAGGTGGGTCAAGCAAACGAACGTTCACTGGGCATCCGTCCATAGCTTTGAAAATGCCATAGAAGTCAGCTTTTTGGTATGGCAATAATTTAGCCAATGCTTTTTTGCGTCCTTCAGCATCTTGAGAAAGAATCATTTCGCGCATTGCAACGATTTTTTCTGCTTCGAAGAACATATGCTCTGTACGGCAAAGACCAATACCTACAGCACCAAAGTCGCGAGCAACCTGTGCATCGTGTGGAGTATCAGCATTAGTACGAACAACTAGTTTTGTATATTTTTCGCAAAGCGCCATCAAGTCAGCAAAATCGCCAGAAACTTCAGCAGCTTTTGTTTCTACTTTTCCGTTGTAGATTTCACCAGTTGTACCATTCAATGAAATGAAGTCTCCTTCTTTCAAAAGAACACCATCAACTTCTACTGTACGAGCTTTATAGTCGATATTCAATGCACCTGCACCCGATACACAACATTTACCCATACCACGAGCAACTACAGCAGCGTGAGAAGTCATACCTCCACGAGCAGTCAAGATACCTTGAGCAACTGCCATACCTGCCAAGTCTTCAGGAGATGTTTCGATACGAACCATAATTACTTTTTTGCCATCTTCTGCCCATTTTGCAGCATCGTCAGCAAAGAATACGATTTGACCTGTAGCAGCACCTGGAGAAGCAGGAAGACCACGAGTCAAAACTTTTGCATTTTTCAATGCAGCTTTGTCGAAAATTGGGTGAAGCAATTCGTCCAATTTATTTGGTTCGCAACGTTTCAACGCTGTTTTTTCATCAATCATACCTTGACGAAGCAAGTCCATAGCGATTTTCACCATAGCTGCACCAGTACGTTTTCCGTTACGAGTTTGCAAGAACCAAAGTTTACCTTCTTGTACAGTAAATTCCATATCTTGCATATCACGATAGTGATTTTCTAGTTTTGTTTGAAGAGCATCAAGTTCTGCGTAAATTTCAGGCATTGCTTCTTCCATTGAAGGATATTTTTCAATACGTTCTTCTTCAGAAATACCAGCACGTTCTGCCCAACGTTGAGAACCGATTTTAGTGATTTGTTGAGGAGTACGAATACCAGCCACAACGTCTTCTCCTTGAGCATTGATCAAATATTCACCATTGAATAAATCTTCGCCATTACCTGCGTCGCGAGAGAAGCAAACACCAGTTGCTGAAGTTTCGCCCATGTTACCGAATACCATCGCTTGAACATTAACAGCTGTTCCCCATTCTGCAGGAATTCCTTCCATTTTTCTGTAAAGAATAGCACGTTCGTTCATCCAGCTATCAAATACTGCACAGATGGCACCCCAAAGTTGTTCGTAAGCACTTGTTGGAAAATCTTTTCCTGTTTGAGTTTTTACTGCAGCTTTGAATTTAACAACAAGTTCTTTTAAGTCTTCAACTTCCAACTCGTTATCAAGTTTTACGCCTTTAGCTTCTTTTACTTCTTCAATGATAGCTTCGAATGGGTCGATATCTTCTTTGTTAACAGGTTTCATACCCAATACAACGTCGCCATACATTTGAACGAAACGACGATAAGAGTCCCATGCGAAACGTGGACGACCAGTTTTACGAACCAATCCTTCTACTACTTCGTCATTCAAACCAAGGTTCAAAATTGTGTCCATCATACCTGGCATCGAAGCACGTGCACCAGAACGAACCGAAACCAACAAAGGATTTTCTACATCACCAAATTTAGAATTCATCAAGTTTTCGATGTTAGCAACAGCTGCCATTACATCGTCTTTCAACAATTCTACAACTTTGTCTTTTCCAACTTCGTAGTATTCACTACAAACGTCTGTTGTAATTGTAAAACCTGGAGGAACTGGCACCCCGATAAGATTCATTTCGGCCAAGTTAGCTCCTTTACCACCAAGCAGATTTCTCATATCTGCTTTACCTTCGGCTTGTCCATTACCGAACGTGTAAACTCGTTTTTTGTTGTCCATAAATATATTGTTAAATAATGTTTTAATTCCCACAAAATGAGACTGCAAAATTACATTTTTTCAGCGAAATACAAAATGTTTTATTTGGCAAAAACAAATACTGTCAAATAATAAGAAACGAGGGACAAAAAAGGAGTAAAAATTAATCTTTACTCCACTTTCAAAAACGAGAAAACATTTCCAAAATCGTCTTCAAACATAAGCGTCTGAAAATCGAGTTGTGTAATGCGATAATTTTTAGGAATTGCACCATTCAACTCCATTTTGTGAATATGAGTAAACTGCGAATGATCTAGTTGCCACTCAAAAACAGGAGCTTCCTCTTCAAAAATATCATCAGCACTATCCCACGTTCGTGCAACGCCATCGTAATCGAAGCGATAGAATACCGAACCCGACTGCCAAAGCCCGATAAGCAAATCTTCATCATACTCCACATCGTCGAAAACCTCGGGTTCAAGCATCTCAGGGTCGTATATGTGCAACTGATAATTGTAGTACCAATATCCGCCAACGGCAAGGGCTATCACACCAAAAAAAATCGAAACGGCAACAATGATCTTCTTTCTCATAACAATATCATTTCTTTCTTAAGTTTATCACTTTAGGCATTTTTCCCTTAAATTGCGGCATGGTCATTCCTATCGAAGCATTGATGTAAGTAGGGTCGCAAACGTAATATTTCTTTCCCGCAAATGGAAAAATATCGCCTTTCAGACTGACGCCATCGCCCAAGCAAACTGCTGTAGCCACATGTCCTTCGTATTGCAAACCTATGACGTCAGCTCCAGCATAGGTTTTCACGAGCCACGAAAAAAGTGCCGAACGATCTTCGCAATCGCTGTACGAATACCCTAGCACCTCTTCGGGGTAAAAATATTTTTCGTAGCCAAACTGATCTTCATCGGTTTTGTATGCAAATGCTGTTTGCACAAAGTTGAGCAAAATAGCCACTATCTCGGTTTGAGAGTATTTCTGCTTCAAAGTACCGAACTTTGCCTCCAACGCTCGCTGTGATTCGATGGAAAGTGGCGACGAGAAATAGATGGGAAAAACCGTCATCGGCACATCGTTCAGAAACGAGAGATGAGCCGTGCTGTACGGAACGCGAATTTCCGAACCGAGTTTTTTGATCTTCAACGTGCGGTATTTGTTGCAGTTGCCAATATGGAGCGTGCGGTCGAAGTCGAGACGCATTTGCCGCAAGGCCGATTCTTGCTCGCAAAAATCGTACGAATAGATGCTCTCTTTGGCGTTGCCGCCACCGTAAACGGAATAATACTTCACCGAGCGATTGTTTTCTTTGAACGTAAAATAGATGTATGAATAAACCTCTTTTTTGTTGTCCAAGGCAAGGAGCAGCGTGAGTTTTCCCGAATCGCGACCACGAGCCAATTTCACCTTGTAGCCGCCTTCGTTGCGAAGCATATAGAAGCAAAATAGCACACGGTCGTTTACGTTGTTCAACGCCGCTTCGGCTACCATACGGAGCAAGCAGAAATCGCCCCACTCGTTCAGCCCGAACGCCTGCGACTGCTTTTTGATGGCTTGCCACAGCGTTTTGGTTTCGGCAGGGAATTTTGCGATGCTCTTGAAGTAGGCCGCCACATCCGACTCTTTGGCTCCGCGCGACTGCAAAGCAAGCTTTGTGCTGAAAGGGAGCGTTGCTTTGTTGCCGTAGAAATCGAGCACAACTGACGAGCCAGACACCACGCCACGCTTCGAGGAGCTTGGAGCGACGTACTTCTGCACAGCACCTTTCTGCGAGAGCGACGTCTGCACGGCGTAGCTACCTGCCGTGGCCGTAGCATGCGTTACGGGTTGCTGTGTTTCGCCAAAATCCACAAACACTTCCGGTTTTTGCGTATTGGGTGCTACGGGAGCTTGGCTGATTTTTGGCGTAGAAAAAGCCAAACTCTGCAAGCGAAAATCTTCAAACAACTGCCACTGACGCTCCACAAAGGCAGCAAACTCCTCGTTTTGCTTCTCCGAGAAAGCCTGAAAGCGTTCTTCTTGCTGTTGCTTGAAAGCATCAAAGTTTTTCTGCATTTGGTCTATTTGTTCTTCTATACTTTGGGCCGACAGCACCAACGATGAAAAACAAACAATAACCGCTGTAATAACTAATTTTCTCATTTTATCTTTTTAATAAAAAAGTAAAGTTTTCGATACAAAAACTACTAACATCACTTTTAAGGTGAAAAAAATCACTCATCTTTTACCTTTTTCAAAGGTAAGGAAATTTTCTCTGTTCAAAAAAAGTCATCCGACACAACATCTTGAGCTAATAAGGCGAAAACCGTTGTTGTTGTTGCGATTTGACGGAGTATTGTTGTTCCGATTCGCTACACGGCAGTTCTGAGCATTGTTGTTCCAACTGCCACCACGGAGCACGCGGTTTGAGCCTTCGAGAATTTCCCTTTTCAATTGTTTAGTATATGCTTTTGAGCAAAATGCCCAAAGCGGCACAATATGTTGTTTATAATCTGTTTGTTCCCAAACGTTTTGCTGAAGATTTCTTTCATATTCAACATGCTTACTACAAAAACGTTTTTTCGATGTTTTGTTAAGCAATATTTTATGTGGGAACAATCTATATCCTAAAAACGATATTCCTATTTCGGTTTTGTTAAACACAATAGGCTTTAACGTCAAACCTAAAGTATGAGAGTACTCTATTATCTTTTCTAAATCAGTTTTCAATTGTTCTTTGTCGTTTGACAATAACAACATATCGTCCATATATCGAACATAAAAAGAGACTCCCAATGTCTCCTTTATATAATGATCCAAACCAGAAAGATAGAAATTTGCAAAATACTGACTCGTAAGATTTCCTATCGGGATTCCTTTTGCCGATGAAGTTTCATAACTTCTTATAATTTTTTCAAATATCGACAACAATTCTTTGTCTTTGAATTTTGTTACCAATAAAGAAATTAGTTTCTCATGGGAAATATTATCAAAATACTTTCGAAAATCGAGCTTTGCAACATAAGAATAACGATGCATTTGTTGGAATGATTTTTCCAATGCTTTGTAAATTCCCTTATTTAAGCGAGTTGCGTAGGTATCATAAATCAGCGTTTTTTCAAAAACAGGATGACAGATATTCATAATAGCATGATGCAACACTCGCTCATCGAACGAAGCTGCACAAATAACTCTTTCTTTTGGATCGAATATCTTAAAATACTTATACTTACCTACCGACACATTTCCTGAAAGAATTTCTTCTTGCAGTTTCTTCAAATTTTCATGTAAAGATTTTCGATATTGACACACCTCCAACGACCTACTTTTTCCACGTGAGGCTTTGTAAAATGCCAAATTCAAATTGTTCCAATCTGCTATTTGCTCTATCAAATAACCAACACGCTTCATTCTGCCGATTTTGATTCAAAAAAATAGGCTCCGTATTTTTCTACCCTTTTCTCTCCAATGCCATTTACCTTTTGCATCGAAGTTTTTGTTAAGGTTTCTATTTTTGCCAATTCGGCTAACTCTTCATCGGTAAAAATAGCATAAGCAGGTATTGCTTCTGTTTGTGATAAATTTCGACGTATTTCACGATAACGTGTAAAACGAGCAAACGAAGCCTCGTCGAGTACCGATTTATAATCCACTTTTTCTTTTTTCGACATATTGGATTGTGTCGGTTGTGAAGAGAAAATATAAGAAATGCAAAATGACCAATACGCACCTGACGGAACTGAAACCAACTGTTTTTCTACATCTACAATTTTCCGACTACGAAGAAAAACATTCAGTTCATCTTCTTCGCGTTCTCCATTTACAATCGGAATAGTTATTATTTTATACTGAACCATAATTTTATTTTTTCGGCTCGTCGCTTTCTTCGGCTTTTTTTTGAGAGGATTTTTTCTTTTATCCTCTCAAAAAGCCTACGTATGCGACTCGCCTTTTCTTGCTCAAAGATGTGTGCAAATAACTTTTATTGAACTAATATAAGGCGAAAACCGCTGACGTCGCCGCGAAATGACGGAGCATAGCTGTTCCGAAACGCTACACGGCAGTACTGAGCATTGTTGTACCAACCGCCACCACGGAGCACGCGGTTTGAGCCCGATGATGGCCCCATAGGATTATTAGTATCATAACTTACATACGAATTAGCATACCAATCTTTGCACCATTCCCATACATTGCCACTCATATCATATATGCCCAACGCATTTGCACGTTTAGAACCCACTATATGGGTACTGCCGCCACTATTACTATCATACCATGCAACAGCATCTATCATATTGCTACCAGCATATTTAGTGCCATCAGGGCGATTACCTCCACGAGCAGCATATTCCCATTGTGCTTCTGTTGGCAAAGTATAAGTTCTTCCCGTTTTGTTACTCAACACACGACAAAACTCCATTGCTTCTTCCCAACTAACACAATACATAGGATAATCAGGACCGACACCTCTAGTGGGAGTTCCACTATTACCTGCTTTCGTCCATTGTTGATATATAGAAGTTCCCATCACTTTTTCCCATTGCGATTGAGTTACCTCCAACATCCCTATATAAAAACCATCTACCGTTACACGGCGAACATTTTGTTCATCGGACTCGCAAGAACCTTGTTCAGAAGTACAACCCATCAAGAAGTCGCCTCCTTCTACCCGAATCATCTTCATATTAATGCCCCAAGCTGTTTCTGTGAACTCATTACTGGAAAATGAACTATTATTTCCATAGCTACTGGTGGAAGTATGAGAATAGGAAGATGATGATGAATAAGAGGCAGATGGCATTCCTCCGCCAATGTTCAGCAGTGTTTTGGCTATATCTATACACGATTTAGTTAAGGCTTCAGATTCTATCGATGTAACCTTTGGGATAGAAGAGTTAACGATTTTTCCTGATTCAATATCCACCAAGTTCGCAAGAACTAATATTTCGGTATTGCTATAATTGGCAGCCTCTGCAATCAAAATATATTTTGCACCTGTCATCACTCCTACTCTTTTGATTTGGTCGTCGCTTACCATACCTGTGCGTTGGAAATTATGCTCGCCCGTAATCTGTTTCATATCCACACGATTGTAGCCTTCGTAACCTTGTGTGCGGTTGATAGCAAACGTAAGCGTCTGACGCAAAAGCAATTCTTTTGCATAATCGACATTACCTTCTTTGTCAACTGTTTCCAAAATAGCAACACGAACCAAATCACTTGTTTGAGCCATCGAATGTGTAGCTACAAACAACAAAAGAAATAATAAAATACTTGTAAATGTTTTTGTTTTCATTTGATATATATATATAAATTATTAATTACTAACCGAAATGGTTTGAGTAGCCTTTACACCTTGAATAGTAAAGGTTTCTACCGTAGGATTAAACAAATAGTCTTTTGTTTGAACAGATTTTAATGTCCCCTGCAAAGAAAGCGACACCGAAAATTTTTTGGAACTATAGCCATCGACCGTGCCTATCACTTCGCCATTGATAGATAGACGGCGTGGCGACGAACGTTTATTGGTGAAATGGATATAATAGACATTCTTTTTCACCGACAACTCTTCCACTTTTTTCTTTGCCTCTTTGTTACCTTGGTTGGCAGCTTTGCTATACCACATCAAAGCCTCGTCGAGGTCTTTGTTTACGCCATTGCCACCTTCGTACATACGTCCCAAAATCAGTTGTGCATCGACATAGCCTTGGTTGGCCGATTTGCGAATGTAATTTGCTGCAGCATAGAGATCCTGCTCAACGCCTTTCCCTTCTAAATAGCACGTTCCTAGCAAAGCTTGGCCACCTGCGTGTCCCTGCTCTGCCGACTTTTGAAACCAACTCACTGCCGCAAAATAATCTCTATTCACACCTTGC
>JAFYQJ010000013.1 GCA_017547145.1 Paludibacteraceae bacterium
CTGGTGCATCGTTTACGCCATCGCCCGTCATGGCCACAATGTTGTTGTTTTCTTGAAAAGCTTTTACGATTCTAACTTTATGCTCAGGAGCAACACGTGCAAAAACAGCGGTGTTTTTCGCGGTTTGTTTTAGTTCGTTGTCGGAGAGTTGCTCTACGTCGCTGCCTGTAAGAATGTTGTCGTCTTCTTTAGCAATGCCCAACATTCGAGCAATAGCAGTTGCGGTTATTTTGTGGTCGCCTGTTATCATTACTGGTTTTATGCCTGCAATGCGGCATTGCGTTACAGCATCGCGAGCCTCGTCGCGTGGAGGGTCTATCATTCCCACCATCCCTACAAAAATGAGTTCTTGCTCAATGTTTTCCGAAGAAATTGTTGTAGGAATGCTTTCTAAAGTTTTATATGCCATAGCCAAAACACGTAAAGCAGAAGAGCCCATTGTAAGGTTAGCTTGTTTTATTTTTTCGATGTCACGAGGTGTTATCTCGCGAATGGTATCTTGTTGTTTTATGCGATTGCATCGTGCAAGCAGTTCGTCGAGAGCTCCTTTTGTAGCAACTGTTAGATTGCTGTTTGTGTTGTTTTTGTGGATACTTGTCATAAGTTTCCGTTCCGAGTCGAAAGGAATTTCGGCAACACGTTTTTCTATCTGTTCAAGCGTATTTTTGTTTATACCTTTTTTAATACCCAAATCGAGAAGGGCGGTTTCTGTTGGGTCGCCAATGCTGTTGCCTTCGGTGTTGATTTTTGCGTCGTTTGCCAAAACGGCAATTTGTATGAGCTGTTCGTTATTTATATCAGTGTTGTCAGCTTCTATAATTTGTTCGCCTACATAAATTTTCGTAACCGTCATTTTATTTTGGGTAAGCGTACCTGTTTTGTCGGAGCAGATAACAGTGGTGCTTCCAAGCGTTTCTACTGAAGGCAAATTTCGTACAATAGCATTTTTTTGTGCAAGTCGTTGCACTCCAATGGCAAGCACAATAGTAGAAACTGCTGGCAGACCTTCTGGTATTGCTGCAGCTGCTAAACTTACAGCAGTCATAAACATTTCTAAAAGATTGTTGCCATAGAGCAACCCAATAATGAATATAAGCATACAAATGGCAAGTGCAGCAATGGCGAGCATTTTGCCAAGTTGGTCGAGTCGTTTTTGCATGGGTGTTTGGGTAGTTTCTACCGATTGTATCATCGAAGCAATTTTGCCTACTTCGGTATCATTCCCCGTAGCTACAACAATGCCTCGTCCACGACCATAGGTAACACTACACGACGAAAATGCCATGTTGTTTTTATCACCAATAGTTGCATTTTCTACTATCGCTTCTGTTTGCTTTTCTACAGGAACAGATTCTCCTGTCAATGCTGCTTCTTGTATTTTTAAATTGATGGCTTCGAAAAGACGTAGGTCGGCAGGGACGTTGTCACCAGTTTCTATTATTACGATATCACCTATTACAAGTTCACGTGATTCTATTTCTATAGTTTCACCATTGCGAACAACTTTGCAATGTGGAGCAGACATTTTTTCGAGTGCTTCGAGCGATTTTTCGGCTTTTGCTTCTTGAAAAACGCCTATGATAGCATTGCAAACTACTATGATAAGAATAATAATAGCATCAAAAAAACCTTCGCCATTGATATAACCAACAACGCCCGAGATAATGGCTGCTGCAATCAAAACAATAATCATAAAACTCTTAAACTGATTTAGGAATTTTATAAAAATGCTTGTGTGTTTTTTCTTTTGAAATTCATTATAACCATTTGCCTCAAGGCGTCTTTTTGCTTCAGCTGTAGTCAATCCGTTAGCAATGTCACTAGCGAGTTTTTTGGCAGTTTCTGCTATGCTATGATTATGAAATGTAGTGTTCATTGTAATATTTTTTATGATAATCAAATTAGTATCTGCAAAGAAAACAAATAATATTTACCTTTGTTGAGAAAAAGTTTTAAAAAAAATAAAAAGGTATTTTTATGAAAAAATTGTATTTTGCATTATTAATGGGTGCTGTTATGATGTCGTGTTCAATGAAGAAAAAATGTGCTAACAAACCTGATTGCTTAGCTAATACGACTTGGGAGTTACAAATGATTTCGAAAGATGGTAAGCAGTTAGCAATCTCGGAAGCTGTCCCAACTATATCATTTACAGAAGAGGGTGAAATAAATGGTTTTGCAGGTTGTAATCAATATTTTGGTGCTTACAAATACGATGAAAACGGAATAACGATTGTGCCAACTGGTTCTACAAAAGCTTTTTGCCAAGGTGTTATGGAATTGGAAGATGCTTTTTTGAGAGGTCTTGCCGAGGTGAAAACTTATACTTTGACCAACGATAAATTGGAATTGAATTGCAATACAAGTAGTATGGCTATGCAATTTGTAAAAAAATAAGCGGAATATCTATTTTCTGGTTGAAGGAGGATTATAAAAATCCTCCTTTTTTTGTTTTTTTATCTATAGTGTGTCATAATTTGGCACAGTTACGTCTGACATTTGCACTCCTTATAATTAAATTTTTTATAAAGATTTTCTATATATAATAAAAAAGGAGGATGTTATGGAACAAGCAAATTTTAATGTGTTAGAGATTTTGTGCAATGTGTATGGAAAAGTTGAAAAGTCGAAATTATCAAAGGAAAAACTACGTAAAGCACAGAAGGAAATAGATTTACTTAATGAATATTTAGGTACTTCTTCTATACAATCTGTTTTGTTTTGTGTGATTTTTTCGTTGGGTTACAAGCGTCGTGGTTCTGTTGATTTAGAAGACATTGCTGCGTATTTAGAGACAAGCGAGTTGGATATTGTTCGTTATAAAAAAGACATTGATTTTTTGTGCGAAAAGTGTTTTGTTGAGGTAGAAGAGTCCGCTCGTTCGAGATCAAAAATGCCAATGGCAAGTAGTATTTTTTCAATAAATTCAATACTTTCTGATTGTATTATGAACAATCAAAATTTATCGAGTGTAAATATAAAAAAGACAACATTGGATCGCTATGATTTTGTAAAATCTATTTCTGACCTTATAGAAAATAGGGACGATGATGATTTGCCATTTACATGGTTGAAGCGAAAATTGTTGTTGGCAGAGGAAAAGTCTTGTGATTTGGATTTTGTAAAGCAGACTAAAAAAGCGATTCCTGAACCAGAAGATAGATTGTTGTTTTATGAAGTATGCGACGATTTTATTCAAACTAGCCGTCGTGCTTCTGATGTAGGTATAACCCTAAACGATATTTATGGTTCAACTCGATTGATGTTGACTGCTGCTCACTCGCTCAAAAATGGTGAAAATCAGTTGATAAAAGATGAGTTTGTATCTTTAACCAAGGGTGGACTTTTTGACGATTCGGAAATAACTTTAACCGAAAAGGGTAAACAACTTTTCTTGCAAGAAGATGTAGGTTTATTTGTAAAAACAGTATCTGATAAAGATCTTTTAAAGCCCGAAAATATTAAATCGAAGTCGTTGTTTTATAGTGCGGAAGTTAAAAATCAGATAGATTTTTTGCAGACGAACTTACAAAGTGAGCAATTGAGAAACTTGCGTCAGCGGTTGGACGATATAAATATGCCAAAAGGCGTATGTGCGTTGTTTTATGGTACTCCGGGGACGGGAAAAACAGAAACTGCATTGCAAATAGCAAAAGCAACGAATAGAGCAATTATGCAAGTGGATATCAGTCAAACAAAGTCGTGTTGGTTTGGCGAAAGTGAGAAAAAAATTAAGGAAATTTTCGATAAATATCGCCAACTTTGTAAAGACGCTGAACAAACACCTATTTTGTTGTTTAACGAGGCTGATGCTGTATTAAGCAAACGTAAAGATGTGGGTGTGAGCAATGTAGCTCAAACAGAAAATGCCATACAAAATATCATTTTACAAGAGATGGAGACGCTTGATGGCATTTTGATAGCAACTACAAACTTGGCAAACAATTTTGATGCGGCTTTCGAAAGACGTTTCCTTTTTAAAGTGAAATTCGAAAAACCTACCATAGAGGCAAAAATGCGTATTTGGAACGACAAATTGCCTTGGCTCACACCAACTGATTCGAAACAACTTGCTGAAGCTTTTGATTTTAGCGGAGGCGAAATAGACAACATTGTGCGTAAAGCCACAATGGATGAACTTATCACTGGCAAACATTCGTCTATCGAGCAACTGATGTTGCTTTGTAGCAATGAGCGTTTGGCAAATGCAGAAAGAAAAAAAGTGGGGTTTTAATTTTGCCCCACTGCTAATATTATATTTACGATTGTTAGAATCAAGCAAAAGAAGGTTACCAAATTGCGAGCAACAAGCCAACGGATAAGAAACCAATCCATATTGTGTTGTCGGTAGGCTTCAAAATTGCCCATTGGGCCCATCCACCAACGAGGTTCAAAAGCAATTTTTCTGTCGTCTAAATGTGCTTTTAGCGAGTAGATGATATAAATGCCCATAGGAAGCAATGGCAAAACGCATAAATATGCCCAATGCAAACGTCCAAATACAATGCCTATTATTACAATAATAAAAGGTAAAATATTAAATAGAGCCGAAAAGGCAAGCATTAAATTACGTGATTTTAATAGACGAGCAAAGGTCATTTTATTGGCTTGGGTGTCGGCTTTCAGGTCGAGTACAGCGTGCGAATAGACAATGTTTGTAACCAATAAACCTACTGCTGCAGATGTCCAAATAATAGTTTCGCTGAAATTGCCTGATGCGGCATATTCTATCCCGATCATCAATAATGGGCCGAACATCAACCCGATAACCAATTCGCCTAAACCATGGTAGCCTAACTCGAGCGGTTTCCCCGAGTAAGATATGCCGAGTAGCAAGCCGATAAGGGCAATGACGGCTATTGCCCAACCACGAAAAATAAGCACAACCAACCCTGCTGTTGCTGCTACTGCCAAAAACGAACAAACAGCCAAGAGCAAATCGCGAAGCGTAGCAGCTCCCGATTCTATGTAATGGCACTTTTCCATGTGTGTACGGAAGCCTTGTTCTGTTACTTTTTTACGAGCTTCTACATCGTTGTGGCGATAGTCGAAGTAGTCGTCGGCAAGGTTAAAACCAAGGTGAGCACAAATAACGCCAAACAACGCAATCAACGCCAGCCACCACGAAAAGTCGGGGTGATAGCTTGCTATAGAAATTGCTAAAATTGCAGGTACAATGCTTTGTGGTAATGCTATTGAGCGTGCATTTTTTATCCAAAAGGCAAGTTTATTTTTCATTTCTTTTTTTGATTTTTACTGTTTTCTCCGAGTGAACATGCAGCAAGGCATGTAACTGCCAATGCTAGTAGCCAAATGGCCTCTTCCGTAGCTATTTTTTTCATGCCGAGCAGTGTGAGTACGCCCAACCCTAACCCCAACGCAACGCAGCGAAATACAAGTAGTGGTAAGAATTTATTCATAATGTTTTCTTTTCTTGCAAAATTACAATTTCTCTGCCGAATACAAAAAACTCCGCTCTTTCTTACGATAAGCGGAGTTCTCTTTTTTTTTACAACTATTTTTATTCTTCTACACGATAAAATTTAATCTCCATCTCTCCCCATATTATACAATCCTCTTTTGGAATGTAGCAAATACTAAGAGGCTCCATTTCCCAATCATTAGGATTTATTATAATTATATTTCCTTGAACAAAATATTCTCCTAATTCTTCTTCCCACTCATCGATTAAACTATCATCTTCTTTTTTGTATCTTTTACCACTATAGGTTATAGTTGTTTCAGTAAAATGTAAAAAGTTTTCATCATAAACTTCGTATTCAATATATTCACCTAAATCTTCATCATAATCTGATGTTGTCCATTCTTCATAAGAAAACCAAGTAGTTCCTGCTAATTCAACAGGAGGTGTTGCATCGGCAGTTGCGTTGCTTGAGTTTTCGTTTAATTTATCGTTGATAAGTTTTTCTATTTCGTCGTTTGTCATTGTGTCGCAACCAACAAACATACTCATGCTTACCAAAAGAGCGGCTCCAAATAAAATGTGTTTAAATAATTTTTTCATTTTCTATAAATTTGATTGTTTTCCCTCAATTATAACGGCTTTTGGGTTCTCCGTAAGTCTCATTTCTTAAAGACATACGCACATAAAAAACGTGAGACTTCAAACTTTTCTCTGGAATCCGAGGTCTTAGACTACCTATCGCCCAAATACAAGAATAAATCCCACGTAGCATCTACGTGAGTTAGATTTTTTATTCTTTGGGCGAGTCTGAAAGTGTCTAAGTTTCGGATTCCCGAATAAAAAGCTAACGCTTTCCAATTATTTTCAAGATGTGCGTATCACACAATACGCTTTTATATCATAGGCAAAATGTTTTAAATGGTTATTCAATATGTAAAGTTTTTATGCTTTTTCAATAAAAATGTTCACTACAAAATCTTCGAAGTCGAGCGGTGTAGGATTTGCTATTTGCTCTACAATGCATAGCGAAGTAGCCAACACTTGCGAAGCAATGTAATCTTTGTGATTTTCTACAGCTTCGGTTATCTCCTCGCGTGCTTCTATGCTTACCGATATTTTGTCGGTGATTTCGTAACCGCTTGTTTTTCTGATGTTTTGAATGCGATTTACGAGCTCGCGTGCAATACCTTCTTGTCTCAATGCTTCGGACACTTCTATGTCGAGAGCAATGGTCAAGTTGCCTTCGTTGGCTACAAGCCAGCCCGGCATATCTTCGGTAGCAATTTCTACATCGGCAATTTCTATACAAACCTCTCCACTAGCCAAAGCGAGCATGATGCTTCCTTGTGTTTCTATAGCGGCAATTTCTTCTTGAGCAAGACCGGCAATGGCTGCGGCAATTTCTTTCATTTGTTTGCCGTATTTTTTGCCCAATGTTTTGAAGTTCGGTTTGATGCGTTTCACCAATTTGATGGTAGAATTTTCATCAGTAACCACCTGAAGTTCTTTGATGTTTACTTCCGTTTTAATTAAATCGGCAACGTGTTGCAATTGCTTCAACACCTCCTCGCTAGAAACAGGAATAACAGCTTTCTGCAATGGCTGACGTACCTTTTTGTTTGCTTTTTTGCGAAGTGCCAAAATCATAGAAGTAGCTTGCTGTGCAAGTTGCATACACGCTTCGAGGTTTTGCGAAATAAGTGCTTCGTTGCATTTTGGGAAGTCGGTCAAATGTACCGAGCCCTCTCCCGTCAAGTCGCAATACAAACGGTCTGCATAGAATGGAGCGATAGGAGCCATCAATTTGCTGATGGTTACTAGGCATTCGTAAAGTGTTTGGTAAGCAGCTAATTTATCGTTGTCCATTGTTCCTCCCCAGAAGCGTTTGCGGTTGAGACGAACGTACCAGTTCGATAAGTTTTCTTGAACAAAGTCACTGATAGCACGGCCAGCACGTGTTGGCTCGTAGTTTTCGTAATGTTCGGCCACCTCTTTAACTAGCGAATTGAGCAACGAAAGTATCCATTGGTCAATTTCTGGACGCTCAGCAACGTCTATTTGTGCTTCGTTGCCACAGAATCCATCTACGTTGGCATAAAGGGCAAAGAACGAATAAGTATTGTATAGAGTTCCGAAGAATTTACGACGAACTTCTTCCACACCTTCTACGTCAAATTTGAGGTTGTCCCAAGGTGAGGCATTTGTCATCATGTACCAACGCAATGGGTCGGAACCATATTTTTCTATTGTTTCAAACGGATCAACAGCATTACCCAAGCGTTTCGACATTTTGTTTCCGTTTTTGTCGAGTACCAATCCGTTGGAAATTACGTTTTTGAACGCCACGTTGTTTTCTATCATTGTGTGGATAGCGTGCAATGTGAAGAACCAACCACGAGTTTGGTCAACGCCTTCGCTAATGAAGTCCGATGTTCTATCTGCCTCGGTATTTTCAAACGGATAGTGGATTTGAGCATAAGGCATTGCACCCGAATCGAACCAAACGTCGATAAGATCGAGTTCACGTTTCATTGGTTTGCCCGAAGCAGAAACAAGCACAATGTTGTCGACATAAGGGCGGTGCAAATCGATGTTTTTAGGATCGTAGTTTTCGGCGCTGTAGTTGCCTACTTCAAAGTTTTTCCAAGGATTTTCTGCCATAAATCCTGCTGCAACGGATTTTTCAATTTCGTTGAAAAGTTCTTCGATAGAGCCGATGCAGATTTCTTCTTGTCCGTCGTCGGTACGCCAAATAGGCAATGGAGTTCCCCAATAGCGACTGCGGCTCAAGTTCCAATCGTTAAGGTTTTCGAGCCATTTTCCAAAACGTCCTGTACCTGTCGATTCTGGTTTCCAATTGATTGTTTTGTTAAGTGCAATCATCTCGTCTTTTACGGCAGTAGTTCGTATAAACCAACTGTCGAGTGGATAGTAGAGAACAGGTTTGTCCGTACGCCAGCAGTGTGGATAGTTGTGTACGTGTTTTTCGATGCGGAAAGCCAATCCTTGTTGTTTGAGCATCATACAAATAGCCACATCGAGCGTTTCGTCTTTGTCGGTGAGGTTTTTGTCGTACGCATTTTTTACATAGCGGCCTGCATATTCTTTGTAAAGTTCAACATTAACTTGATTTTTTACAAAATCTTCGTCTAAATCTTCTAAAACAAAGAATTTTCCGGTCATATCAACCATTGGGCGAGTTTCGCCTTTTTTGGTCAAGAAAGTCAATCCCGGAACGCCTGCTTTTTTTGCAACAAAAGCATCATCGGCTCCAAATGTTGGAGCAATGTGTACGATACCAGTTCCGTCTTCGGTGGTAACGTAGTCGCCTGCAATTACGCGAAAAGCACCTTCGCCTGGATTTACCCAAGGAATGAGTTGTTCGTATTCCGTGCCAACCAAATCGGCACCAATGTATTCCCCAACGATTTCAAATTCTTCGATTTTTTTCTCGCCGAAATAACTTTTTACCAAATCTTTGGCAAGAATATAGGTGCAATCTTCTGCCGAATAAGGATTTTTTGCTTTTACTACGTTGTATTCAATTTTTGGCCCAACGCATAGAGCTGTATTTGATGGCAATGTCCAAGGGGTAGTTGTCCAAGCCAAGAAGTAGGCATTTTCGCCAAACTGGTTGCCTTTTATTTTGAATTGTGCGGTACAAGTTGTGTCTTTTACATCGCGATAGCATCCCGGTTGATTCAATTCGTGCGAACTGAGTCCTGTGCCGGCAGCTGGCGAATATGGCTGAATGGTGTAACCCTTGTAGAGCAGACCTTTGTTGTAAAGTTGTTTGAGTAGCCACCAAAGTGTTTCGATGAACTTGTTGTCGTAGGTGATGTATGGATTTTCCAAATCGACCCAATAACCCATTTTTTCGGTAAGAGAAGTCCATTCTTTTGTGTACTTCATCACTTCTTGACGGCAAGCAGCGTTGTATTCGTCTACACTGATTTTTTTGCCAATATCTTCTTTGGTGATGCCAAGCATTTTTTCAACACCAAGTTCTACGGGAAGTCCGTGAGTGTCCCAACCTGCTTTGCGTTTCACTTGGAAACCTTGCATTGTTTTGTAACGACAGAAAGTATCTTTTATGGTACGAGCCATTACGTGATGAATACCAGGCATACCATTTGCCGAAGGAGGGCCTTCGAAGAAAATAAATCGTGGCGAACCTTCGCGTGTTTCTATACTTTTGTGAAACAAATCATCGTTTTGCCATTTTTGCAAAACTTCTTTATTGATGTTCGATAAATTGAAAATGGAATACTCCTTAAACTTTTTCATATAATGTGGTTATATATTGTTTTTGTACAAAAAAATACTAATGCAAATTATCTTGCAAAGATAATAAAAAACAAGGAACTCTCTCTTTAATCTGAAATTGTTATATTTGCGACCTTTTATGATAAATTTCAAAAAATATATCCCTTTTTATAAACGCAATCTTAAGGTCGCAATTCCTATTATATTTACTCAACTTGGAGGTGGACTTGTTCAGTTTGTAGATAATATTATGGTTGGGCATTTGGGTGCTGTCGATTTGGCGGCGGTTGCTTTTGCTAATTCTATTTTTATTATGGGATTTGTTTTTGCCATGGGAGCAACTATGGGAATCACTCCACTTGTAGGGCAGGCATTTGTTCAAAAAAATCATTCGCAAGTGGCTAAATTGTTGCACAACGGAGCTTTTTTTAGTTTGCTTTTTGGAGCTATATTGACACTATTATTGCTTGTTTGCTATTTTTTTATCGACCAAATGGGGCAAGAACCACGTGTTGCTGACTTGTCTAAACCATACTATTTGGCTTTGGTTGTTAGTTTGTTGCCGTATATGGTTTTCTGCGTATTAAAGCAATTTTTAGAAGGGTTGGGTAATACGAAAGTTGCAATGGCCATAACGATTTTTGCAAATGTGCTTAATATCATTCTAAATTATCTGCTTATTTTTGGTAAGTATGGTTTCCCTCAGTTAGGAGCTTTTGGGGCGGGTGTTGCTACGCTTGTGGCTCGTTTGTTGATGCCTGTGCTGTTTTTAGTTGTCATTATGAGGCATAAGGAGTGGAGTGTTTACCTTAAAGGATTTTCGTGGAAAGCAATATCTCGTTCGGGAGTTTTTTCGGTAGCAAAAGTAGGACTACCAATTGGCGGACAAATGCTTTTGGAGTGTGCGGCATGGGCTTTGCTTACGATAATTGTTGGGTGGCTTGGAGCGATACCTTTGGCAGCAAATCAAATTGCAAACAATGTTACTACTATTTCGTTTATGATGATAGTTGGTGTATCTTCGGCAACTACTATTAGAGTTAGTCATCAGCTAGGATTGCGAGATTTTTTTGCTTTGAAAATGGCTATGCGAGCAAGCATTCATTTATGCCTTTTTCTGAACGCTATAATGGCTTGTTTGATGATAGGGCTTCGCTATCAAATACCATTGATTTTTACAACGGACAGAGAGGTGGTGGAAATTACAGCCCAGCTGTTGGTTTTTGCTGGATTGTTTCAGCTTTCTGATGGCTTGCAAAGTGTAGGAGCTGGTGTTTTGCGTGGTTTGACGGATGTAAAACGGCTCGTATTTTATGCTTTCGTTACCTATATCTGTGTAAATATTCCATTAGGTTATGTTTTGGCATTTACGTTTGATATAGGTGTCTCGGGCATTTGGGTGGCTTTTATTATAAGTTTGACGCTTGCTGCTGTGTTGTATCATCGCCGTTGTAGAGTGAAAATTGAGCAACTTGAACAGCAGCTAGGGTAATATCTCCAATTTTATCTACTTAACTCACCAAAAACACATAACATTTTTTTACCTTTGCCACTGCTCTGCGATAGCGATTGCAGGGCAAGGTTTATTTTTTAATTTTTGAGCTTTACGCTCTTATTCTCACAGAATCGAAATCGGCAAAATTTCAGTAAGTAGTGGAGAATAAGCGAGCAAAAGGTTCACGCTTTCGGGCGTGAGCTGTTTCGTGCTTATCACTACAATGGCTTTGCCGAGCCACGATTCTGAAATAAGCAAATAAACGAAAACAGCGAACGCTTTTTTTATTGCTTACTATCGGAATGGACGTTTGCTCAAGCAAAAGTTTTTAGCGGATGATAGACAAAAGCAAACAATCACTTATCGATGAAATCAACAAACGTGTTGATGAAAAAATTTTGGAGAGAACCAATGCCGATCTTTTAATCAAGTTGATAACCAATGCCGACACGCTCGACGAGGCGATAAACATTGCTGCACTTGGCACAACCTACAAACGCACAGGGCTTCACTTCGATAAGCGTTTGGAAAAAATGGGCACTACTATTAAATACTTCAAAAAAAACGAAGATTTGTCTTTTCATTCCGATGACAATAAGCCGACACACAAACTCATTATAGGCGATAACTACGAAGCATTGCAAAACTTGCTCATACAATACAAAGGCAAGATAAACGTGATTTACATCGACCCACCTTACGGCAAAGACTCTATGGGCGAGTTTGCAAAAACCAATTACGACAACGCCATTACACGCGACAATCTCCTTTCTATGCTCTATCCTCGTCTGCAACTCGCAAAGCAACTTTTGAGCGACGATGGGGTGATATTTTGTTCGATAGACGACAAAAACCAAGCGTATGTAAAATGTTTGTTTGATGAGGTGATGGGGGAAGGGAATTTTGTAAACACTTCGATTGTAATGAATAATCGAGGTGGTCGTGATTATGGTGGCATAGCAATTCAACATGAATATTTGCTAATCTATTCAAAGAATATATTTGAGTATGAGTTAAATCCAATAGAAGATGTGGATAAGAAATTTCAACATACTGATGATATAGGAGGATTTAATCTCATGGAATTGAGAAATCGAAATGTGAAATTCAATGACAAAAATCGTCCTAATTTGTTCTACCCATTTTATCTCAATCCTCAAAGAAAGGATTCAAATGGACTTTACGAAATTGCACTTGAAAAGTCCAATGATTTTTGCATAGAGGTTTTGCCTTCTAAATCCCAAGGTATTCAAACTGTATGGAGATGGGGAAAAGAAGAAAAATCAAGAGAAAATCTCAATAAGGAGATTTTTGGCAAGGCGAATCAAAATGGTGGCTACATGATAGTACAAAAGTATCGTAAAACTACCAAAATGCAACGTAGTATATGGGATGAAAAAGAATTTGTAAACGAACGTGGTACAGAAGCGGTTAAAGAAATAGTAGGGAATGGAATATTTGACTATCCAAAATCGGTTTCCCTTTTGAAAAGAGTAGTTGAATTAGCTTCTAATGAAAAATCTCTAATACTTGATTTTTTTGCGGGAAGTGGTAGTTTAGGTCATGCCGTTTTGGACTTGAATAAACAAGACGGAGGCAACCGCACTTTCATCCTTTGTCAACTCAATGAAAAAACGGGAACCACGCCAAACGGAATAGCATACGATGTAACCGCCAAACGCCTAAAACGCATCATGACAGGCGAGTGCTACGACGGTACAAAAAACTTCAAGTGGATAGAGAAAAACGAATCGTACGGCGGCAACCTCGATGTGTACGAAATAGATAGCGTCAGCAACTTTGAATGGACCGATGGTAAAACGCCTTTCGATGTAATAGATGAAACGCTCTACGGAAAAGAGCAATTTACGACCACAAAAGAAAAAATAGAATGGGTTTGTAGCCATTTTGACAAAACGCAAAAGTATTTGGAATCAAAAACGGAAGAATAAAGTTTTTTTATGTTACAAGAAGCAAAAGATTTGCAAAACAGAGCGGTAACGCAGTTGGTGTCGTCGCTTGCTCAAGGCAAAACGGAATATACCTTCCGTGCTCCCACGGGAAGTGGCAAAACGTATATGATGGCGGACTTTATGAATCGCATACTTGCTTTGCAAAGCAACGTAGTGTTTTTGGTGTCGTCGCTTTCGAAAAGCGAACTTGCAGAGCAGAACTACAATTCGTTTTGTGCGTTGAGTCAGAACGGAACGTTTCCTCATCTCAATCCTTATTTGATCAATTCGGAATCGAGTGGCGAAGGTGCGTTGCATATCCCCGTGGACTACAATGTTTATGTGTTGCCTCGCGATTTGTACAAAGACAGAAGCAAGTTGAAAGAAGAAGGCACGTTTTTGAACTTTTTGGAAACAACAACGGGCAACGTGTTTAACCAAACAACGGGTAAGCAAATCTACGTCATCAAAGACGAATGCCACATTGCAACTTCGAATCTCGACGAGTTGAGTAAATTTTTTTCGGTGGTTATTAACTTTTCGGCTACACCAAAATCATCACAACTCCAAAAAACCTATGTAGAAATAACTAACACTGCTGCCGAAGAAGCAAAATTGATAAAGCAAGTGGAATTTCAGCCTGACGACGATACGCTTGATGTGGCTCTCGACCATTTCGAGGAAACAAAAATCAATTACATAAACTTATTGCAAGTGAATCCTTGCTTCATTATTCAAATTTCGAATAAAGACAAAGCCGAAGAGGAATTGAACAACAATATTTTCCCAACACTCAACAACACTAAGCATCAAGATTTGAAGTGGGTTTACATCACAGGCGACAAGTCGGGTAAAGGGTGCCGAACAAACGATTCGGGGTTGAACAAACTTCCAGTATCGAAGTGGAAAGAGTATATGAAAGGTAAAGAATCTAGCATATCGGTTATCATTTTCAAAATGGTAATTTCCGAAGGTTGGGACATACCTCGTGCATGTATGCTCTATCAGGTGCGCGACACGCAAAGCAAGCAACTCGACGAGCAAGTAATGGGTCGTGTTCGTCGCAATCCGCGTTTGTTGGATTTTGAATTTTTGTCTAAAGATGCACAAGAATTGGCTTCTACGGCGTGGATTTGGGGTATAAAACCTAAAGAAATAAGTTTGCCAAAGCACGTTAATTTGTATAGAAATTACGACATCGAAAACGAAATTAGCATAACGCCTACAAAGCTAAAAACGGAGAATGTTAACAACAATTTGAAAGTAGAAGAACTTCTAGAAAACAAAAAAAGCAAACTGACGGGAGGAAATATTTTTGAAATGTATCGTACACTCGTGCAACACGAAAACAAGATACAAGAAATGTGTTACGAATATGCCGATACTTTTCAAAAGTGGCGTTTGTTTGTAGAAAACATTGGCGAAGTGAAGAAAAAATATCATTCGTATATTACCGACTACGAAAAAAGTATGAGCGTTTGCGATGCGGTAAGTTTCCCGTATGGAAGTAGCTATAATGAAACAGAGAAAACGCTTACACTTGACGATTGGGTTTGGTATCGCAAAGAGGGCGATACGCTTTTCGATGAATTTTCGTTCGATAGCGAAGCCGAAAAAAAGTGGGCAGAAGTTTTGAAAGATATTCGTCAAAATAGCATTCAATCAACAAATCTAACAGAAGGGAACAAATTTTTGTGGGGGAAAAACTTTCCGCTTAATTCCGAAATAAAATTTGAGTATTTCTCCGATGGCATTCATAGTTCGTATCCCGATTTTGTGATGAAAGACAAAAAAGGTCGCATTCATATTTTCGAGGTTAAAAGCGTCAATAAATCGTCTGCTTTGAGTATTAACGAGGAAGAATACGAAACAAAAGTAAGAGTATTAAAAGAGTGTTATAGAGTTTGTTCTAAAAAAACAGAACATATTTTCTATTTGCCTATTTTAGATAATAATACATGGAAAATAACAAAATTCGAAAATGGCAACGAAACAACCATAGACAAATCTACTTTTATAAATAGCTTGAAATAAGAAAAGGAACTTTCAAGTTCCTTTTCTTATATTAATGCTTTATATTCAGTGTGTTGTAAGTTTCCATTAAAGCCTCGTGGTCGTCGGTAATTATCAGGAGTTTGTCGCCCGAAAGCAATGTGGTTTTTCCTGTAGGCACAAAGAATTTTTTGTTGCGTTTTATCATTACCACAAGTGTTTTGTCGGGCAATCCTAAATCCATTAGGGAATTCCCTTTTTCTAGAATTTTGTCGGTAATGGTAATCTCTGTGGTTACCGATTTAATTTCGTCAGAAAAATCAACATCAAAATCTTCTAGTTTTTTTAGTTGCTTGCTGTTATCGTCAAGTTTTAGCCATTTAGCCATTATAGGTAACGAAGTGCCTTGTATTAACAACGAGACTAGCGTACAAAAAAATACGATATTGAAAATTGTTCTTGCATGAGGTAGGTTTTCTGCCAAAGGAAGAATGGCAAAAATGATAGGCACAGCTCCACGTAGTCCGCACCACGATACGTAAACTTTACTGCGGAAATCGATGTGTTTAAACGGTAATAAACATAAGAAAGCACTAATTGGTCGTGCTACAAAAATCATCACAATGCTGATGATAAGTCCGGGAATTGCTATAGGTATCAATTCAGAAGGATTTACAAGAAGCCCAAGCGTCAGGAACATGAGCAATTGGCAAAGCCATGTTAGCCCATCGAAAAAATTGATGGTAGAGCGTTTGTGTTGAAACGAAGAATTACCAATGATAAGTCCTGCAATGTATACGGCTAAATATCCATTCCCTTTTAAAAAGTAGGTGAGCGAAAAGGTGAGAATGCAAAATGTGAGTACTAAAATAGGATAGAGTGAAGAGTTATCTATTTTTAGCCGATTTATAATCATTATGGCAACTTTGGCTAAAAGGTATCCTGCTAATACTCCAATGCAAAGTTGCATTGCAATCATTCCAAGAATTTGCCAAACGTTTGGCATAGAGTTTAGTTTTACAATTTCGATAAGTGTAATCACTAAAATATAGGCCATAGGGTCGTTGCTTCCGCTTTCGAGCTCGAGGGTAGGGCGTAGGTTGTTTTTAAGTCGTAACCCTTTCGAGCGTAATATGGCAAAAACAGATGCAGAGTCGGTTGATGACATAATTGCTGCTAAAAGCAATGATGTAATCAAACCCATTTGAGCTGATTTTAAGGTCATTCCAAATATTCCCCAAATAAGAAATCCTGTTATGAATGACATTAGCAATACGCCTAAAGTTGCAAGTGTAACACCTTGTTTTAATACGGGTCTAATTTCGTTTATTTTAGTATCCATCCCTCCCGAAAAAAGAATGATACAAAGCGATACGGTACCGATAGTTTGTGCTATCCCAATGTTGTTAAATTGAATGCCCAATCCGTCGCTTCCGCAAAGCATACCAACGCATAAGAATAGGAGCAATGCTGGCACACCAAAGCGAGAACTTGCTTTACCAGCTATAATACTTAAGAAAAAAAGTAGGGAAAGCCCTAGTAGAACTAATTCGAGTTTAATTTCCATAATATATATGTGAAAAATGTGTACAAAAGTAGAATTATTTTTTTAGAAGATTTCGTTTTTTTAGTCAAAAAAACAATGAACGTAGTTTATAAAATATTTACCTTTGCATTTTATTTTTATAGGTATGAAAGAAACAAAATACATCTTTGTGACAGGAGGCGTTACCTCTTCTTTAGGTAAGGGTATAATTTCGGCTTCTTTAGGAAAATTGCTTCAAGCAAGAGGGTATAAAGTAACTAACCAAAAACTTGATCCTTATATCAATATAAACTCGGGAACACTGAATCCGTATGAACATGGAGAAAGTTATGTAACAGTAGATGGGCATGAGGCTGATTTGGATCTTGGTCATTATGAACGTTTTTTGGGTGTAGAAACATATAAAACAAATAATATTACTACAGGACGTATTTATCAAAATGTTATCAATAAAGAGCGTCGTGGCGATTATTTAGGACGGACAGTTCAAGTAATTCCACATATAACAGACGAAATTAAACAAAATATAAAGCGTTTAGGCGTAAAAGGTGAGTACGATTTTGTTATAACAGAAATAGGTGGAACTGTTGGTGATATTGAGTCGTTGCCATATATAGAAAGTGTTCGTCAATTGAAGTGGGAATTGGGTAATGATAATTGTTGCTGCATACATCTTACTTATGTGCCTTATGTCGCAGCAGCTGGCGAACTTAAAACAAAACCAACTCAACACTCTGTAAAAGAATTGCAACAAGAAGGTGTACAGCCTGATGTATTGGTTTTGCGTACTGAGCATCGTTTGACGTCGGAAGTTCGTAATAAGGTGGCGTTGTTTTGTAATGTTCCATCTGATGCTGTGATAGAGTCAGCAGATGTGAAAACCATCTATGAAGTACCTCTTTGTATGCAACAAGAAGGGTTGGATAAGGTTGTTTTGCGTAAGTTAGGTTTGAATCCAAATGATACTATTGCAGATATGAAGCAATGGAATCATTTCTTGAATAAACTTAATAATGCGGAGGAGAGCGTTACGATAGCTTTGGTAGGAAAATATGTAAAATTGCCTGATGCTTATAAGTCGATTATCGAATCGCTTATTCATGCAGCAGCTTACAATGATAGAAAGCCTAATCTTCAGTTGATTTTATCGGATGATATTACCGACGAGAATGTAAAAGAAAAATTAGGTGCGGCCGATGGTATTTTAATTGCTCCGGGTTCAGGTTTGCGTGGTGTTGATGGTAAAATTGTAGCAGCGAAGTATGCTCGCGAAAATGGCATCCCTTGTTTTGGTATATGCCTTGGTATGCAGTGTATGGTTGTGGAATTTGCACGCAACGTACTTCAATTTAAAGATGCTAATTCGGTAGAGATTGATGCAAAAACTCCATACAATGTGATTGATATTATGGATGAGCAAAAAAGTATGTTGAACCTTGAGGGTGGTGTTCGTTTAGGAGCTTATGAATGTAAATTGAAAGAAGACTCTTTTGTGAAATCAATTTACGGAAAAGAGGTTATAAAAGAACGTCATCGTCATCGTTTTGAGTTTAATAATAAGTATAAAGAACAGTTTGAGGCTGCTGGTTTGGTATGCACCGGCTCAAATCCTGATACAGGTTTGGTGGAAATTGTAGAAATGCCATCGCATACTTGGTACTTAGGAGTTCAGTTTCATCCAGAATATAGTAGTACGGTGATCAATCCTCATCCGTTGTTTATTGATTTTGTCAGAGCAGCAGTTAGTAATTAAGAAAAAGTAGGTATAAATGGATAAAAATACAGTTATTGGGTTAGTATTAATTTTTGCAATTATAGTTGGTTTTAGTTGGCTAAATCGCCCAAACGAAGAACAAATTGAAGCTCAAAAGCGTTATCGTGATTCTATACAAAAAGTAGAATTAGCAAAAGCTCAACAGGCTGCTTTGTTAGAGGAATTGCAACAACAAAAAGCAAATACAGATACTTTAGTAAATGCCGAAGTTGCAAAACAATTTTTTGGGAATTTCTCGGAATCAGCGGTTGGTGAAGAACAATTTGTAACCGTAGAAAATGATTTATTAAAATTAGTTTTTACAACAAAGGGTGGACGTATATATTCTGCGGAGTTGAAGGAGTATAAAACTCATGATTCGTTACCTCTTGTTTTGTTTGATAAAGATGAAAGTATTTTGGATTTTACATTTTTGTCGTCGAACAATCGTGTGTTGCATACAAAAGATTTTTATTTTGAACCAACTTTAATAGAAACTGAAAACGGGCAAAAACTTCAAATGCGTTTGCTTATAGAAGTTGATAAATACCTTGAATTTGAGTATTTATTATCCGCTAATGAGTATAAAGTTGATTTCTTGATAAATGCTCATAATATGTCTGATGAACTTGATGCTAATTCAAATTCGCTAGAAATGTTATGGAAAAGTAAATTGAAAAAACAAGAAAAGGGTCGCAAGTTTGAGGCTCGTTATGCAACACTTAACTATAAATTTACATCGGACGATGTAGAATATTTGAGTGAGTCGAAAGACGATGAAAAAAAACTCTCAAATAAAATTCAATGGATTGCTTTTAAAGATCAGTTTTTTAGTACTGTGTTAGTTGCAAATCAATCTTTTACATCAACTGCATTAGAGAGTAAAATTTCGAACAATGTAGATTATTTAAAGGAGTATAAAGCAGAAGCATCTGTAGTGTTTGACCCAACAGGAAAGACCTCTACAACTTTGAGTTATTTGTTTATTCCAAACAAATATCAGACACTTAAAAAATACGATAAATTGTATGAGAGTGAGGTTGATGATAATATGCAATTTAGACGATTGTTGCCTATGGGCTGGTCTCTTTTCCGTTGGATAAATGAATATTTGATAATTCCTATTTTTAATTTCTTTGGAAAATATATTTCAAATTATGGAATTGTAATATTTCTTTTGACATTAGTGGTGAAGATTTTGATTTTCCCATTTACATATAAGTCTTATATTTCATCGGCAAAAATGCGTGTTTTAAAACCACAAATAGATGAAATCAACGCAAAGTATCCTCCCGAAAAAGCGATGGAACGTCAGCAAGCAACTATGAATCTTTATAGTCGTGTTGGGGTTAGTCCAATGAGTGGTTGTTTGCCCATGTTGTTCCAAATGCCAATATTGTTTGCTATGTTTATGTTTTTCCCAACTTGTATTGAGTTGCGTCAAGAGAGTTTTCTTTGGGCAAAAGATTTGGCAAGTTACGATGCTATTTTCGAATGGGATGCATATATCCCTTTGATAACTCCTTATTTCGGAAATCATATTAGTTTGTTTTGTTTGTTGATGACAATTACGAATATTGTTTATACAAAAATTAATATGTCAAGTCAAGTGGGAGCTGCAGATCAAATGAAGGTAATGAAGTGGATGATGTATTTAATGCCTGTAATGTTTATGTTTATTTTTAATGACTATGCAGCAGGATTAAGTTATTATTATTTGATTTCTTTATTATTGACAATAGTTCAAACATATTTGTTCCGTTTGTTTGTTGACGAAGAAAAATTATTGAAAAAATTAGAAGCTAATAAGAAAAAGCCTATGAAAAAATCAGGTTTTATGGCACGATTAGAGGAAGCACAAAGACAACAGCAAAAGGCTATGCGTGAGCAGATGAAAAAGAAACACTAATATTTACCATAATAGAATTTGAGCCTGATAGTTTTTTTGAATTGTCAGGCTTTTTTAAAAAATGAAACTTTTATTTAAAATTATTGGGACTATATCTTTGGGTTTAGGATTAATTGGTATTTTTCTTCCAGTTTTACCAACTACACCTTTTTTGTTGCTTACGGCAGCATTATATGCAAGAAGTTCCGATAAACTTTACAATTGGTTGATGTCTCATCATTATTTAGGTGCATATATAAAAGACTTCCGAGAGCATCATACATTACCTTTACGAGTTAAAATAATCTCTGTTTCTACTTTGTGGATTACGATTTGTCTCTCTATTTACATGGTAGATATTCTGTTTGTGAAAATAATGTTGATACTTATTGCACTTGCAGTTACGATACATATTTTGCATTATAAAACTAAAAAATAATTTTTTTTTTGAAGGGTTATAACAAAAAATGGGGTGTATTTTACATCCCATTTTTCGTTTTATTATGTGATTATTATTAACGACTACTTTTGAATTGTTTTAAAAAGCGAACATCGTTTTCAGAGAACATTCGTAGGTCTTTTACTCTATATTTTAAGTTGGCAATGCGTTCTACGCCAAATCCGAATGCATAACCGGAGTATTCTTTAGAATCAATTCCGCATAAGTCTAGTACATTTGGGTCAACCATACCGCAACCCATAATTTCAACCCAGCCTGTATGCTTACAAAAAGCACAACCTTTACCACCGCATAAGTCGCATGAAATATCCATTTCAGCACTTGGCTCTGTGAATGGGAAATATGAAGGGCGTAGTCGGATTTGTGTTTTTTCACCAAACATTTCTTTTGTAAAATAGAGCAAAGCTTGTTTTAAGTCAGCAAAAGAAACATTTTTGTCGATGTACAAACCTTCTATCTGATGGAAAAAACAATGTGCTCTATATGAAATAGCTTCGTTGCGATATACACGTCCTGGACAAATGACACGAATAGGAGGCTTTTGTGTTGTCATAACTCGTGTTTGTACAGATGAAGTATGAGTACGAAGTAAAACGTCAGGATTCTTTTCAATAAAGAATGTGTCTTGCATATCGCGTGCCGGATGCTCTGCGGGGAAGTTTAAGGCTTCGAAAACGTGCCAATCGTCTTCTATTTCAGGACCTTCGGCAAGTACAAATCCTAATTTTGAAAAAATATCAACAATTTCATTTCTAATTAACGAAAGCGGATGTCTTGTCCCGATTTCTATTGGGTCGCAAGGGCGAGTTAAGTCAATTTCTTGAATAGAAAAATCGGTATTTTCAAACGTGTCTTTTAATGATTTTATTTTTTCTTGAGCTAAATTTCTTAATTGGTTTAGTTTTTGTCCAATTTCTCTTTTTTGCTCGTTTGGGACATCTCTAAAATCATTAAACAAAGCAGTAATTTCTCCTTTTTTACTTAAGTATTTTATTCGAAGAGCTTCTACTTCTTCGTTATTGTTAGCTGTCAAATTTTCGATGACATTTGTTAGATTGTTTATTTTTTCAATCATTTCTTCGTTTTTTTAATTTTTGCAAAATTACTATTTTTCTTTGAGATGAGTTAACATAAAGAAGTTAGTTTGAAGTGAAAATGAAAAAAGTAAAAAATATTTTAATGTTTTTTTTGATAAACGTAAATAAAATATTATGTTTGCGTTTCATTTAGAAATAAAAAGTAGGTATGAAAAAAGCATTTTTTACTTTATTGTTAGTAGCATGTAGCTGTGTGGTTTTTGCAGCAGGTGAAAAAAAAGATAAGTTTAATCATAGTTTTAATTTTTGTATTAGCAATTTAAATGATTGCGTTACAGAAACGCCTATGACTGTAACAATCAATTTAACTAAGGATCCTGAAACTTTGTACGATATGTGTACTGTTAAGATGGATGGTAAAACGCTTTCTTTTAGAGTAATTAGCGGTATTGTTCGTGATAAAGTTTATCCTGATTTGAGTTTGATTGAAATGGATGCTATTCCAACAACAAAAAAATGGGCATTGAAGTTTTTAGGAGATCGTGTAAAACTTTATCGTTTAGGTGGAGTTCGTTACGAATTTAAAAATGTAGAGATAGGCGAAACTCTTGGTAGTGTTGCCTCTGATGGTGATTCGCAAGAATAATATAATGATTTAAATCATTAAATGATGATACGATTTTTCCAATATTTCTTTTTTTACTTTTATTTTAAGAAATAAGAGCGGGATTTGTTATGTGATATTTGAGAAATTGATAGATAAATAAAATCCCGCTCCAATGAGTGGGATTTTTTAATGCATAAAAAGATGAAAAAAGTAGCTATACAAGGTGTTGCAGGTTCGTTTCACGAAATAGCAGCACGACGTTTTTTTGGTGAAAAAGTTGAGATTGTTCCATGTCTTACGTTCAAAGATATTTTTGAACAAGTAACTCCTCAAAATGATTCGTTTGGTGTGATAGCCATCGAGAATACAATTGCGGGAAGTTTATTGCAGAATCACCATTTAATTAGCAATAGCGAATTGCAAATTATCGGTGAATACAAATTGCGTATAGAACATTCGTTGGTGGCACTTCCTGGTCAAAAAATAGAAGATATAAAGGAAGTGCATTCGCATCCTATCGCACTGATGCAATGCGAAGAATTTCTTTCTAAACACAAAACAATGAAAGCTGTGGAAAGTGAGGATACGGCCTTCAGTGCACGAGAAATTGCAGAAAAACAATTGAAAGGTCAAGCTGCTATTTGTGGACGTTTGGCTGCTGAAATTTATGGTTTGGAAGTGCTTGCAGAAGGTATTGAAACCAATAAACATAACTTTACACGTTTCTTGATTGTTACAAATCAAGAAAACGCAAAAAAATGGAACGTAGCGAAAGAAACAAACAAAACTTCTTTGATGCTGACTGTGCCACACGAAGAAGGAAGTTTGTCTAAAATACTTACTATTTTTTCGTTTTACCATATCAATTTGTCAAAAATCCAATCGCTACCAATTATTGGTAAAGAGTGGGAATATCGTTTTTATATCACGCTTGAATATGATGATTATGAACGTTACCAACAAGCACTTAGTGCGGTAAAACCTTTTGCAAACGAATTTAAGAATCTTGGTGAATATAAAGCTTTTGCGATATAAAATGAAAACAAAAATACAGCCTGCTACTCGGCTTAATGCAGTAAATGAATATTATTTCTCAAAAAAACTGAAAGAAATCGCTGTCCTTAATGCAGAAGGAAAGGATATTATCAGTCTTGGAATTGGAAGTCCCGATATGCCGCCTTCGGCAGAAACTATTGATGTACTTTGTGAAAATGCAAAGAAAGAAAATGCTCACGGCTATCAACCTACAGTTGGGATTCCTGAGCTTCGCCAAGCTATGGCTTCATTCTACAAACGTTGGTACGATGTAGATTTGAATCCTGCTACAGAAATTCAACCTCTTATTGGTTCAAAAGAAGGTATTTTGCACGTTACATTGGCCTTAGCAAACGTTGGCGATCAAGTGTTGGTGCCAAATCCGGGTTATCCTACTTACACATCGCTTAGCAAGATTCTTGGATGTGAGGTTGTAAATTATGATTTATTACCAGAAAATAATTGGGAACCCGACTTTGAGACTTTAGAAAAAATGGATTTAAGTCGAGTAAAAATAATGTGGACTAACTATCCAAATATGCCAACAGGGGCTAATGCTACGCTCGACTTATACGCTCGACTTGTAGATTTTGCTAAACGAAAAAACATTATTGTAGTGAACGACAATCCGTATAGTTTTATTCTCAATAGAAAGCCAATAAGTATACTGAATATACCTAATGCAAAAAACTATTGCATTGAGTTTAATTCGATGAGTAAAAGCCATAATATGCCGGGTTGGCGTGTGGGAATGTTGGCTACAAATGCCGAATTCGTACAATGGATTTTGAAGATAAAGAGTAATATCGATTCGGGAATGTTTCGTCCATTGCAGTTGGCCGCAGCCCAAGCTTACAACAACTCAGAAACGTGGCATGAAGAAGCCAATTTTAATGTTTATAGCCGCAGGAGAAAGTTGGCTGAGAAGATTATGAATGAACTCGGATGTGAATTCGATAAAAATCAGGTAGGAATGTTTCTTTGGGGACGAATTCCGGAGTCTTATTCCGATGTTGAAGAACTTACCGAGAAAGTATTGCACAAAGCTCGTGTATTCATTACTCCCGGATTTATTTTTGGGTCGAATGGTAGTCGTTATGTACGTATTTCGCTTTGTGCCAAAGAAGAAAAACTTTTAGAAGCATTGAATAGAATTAAACAAAATTTGTAAAAAATATTTTTTAGATATGGAACTTGAATTAAAACCAATAAAGCTACAAGAAGTGGAAGAAAAACGTCCACTTGTAATTGCCGGACCATGTAGTGCGGAGTCGGAAGAACAAACATTAAATACCGCAAAACAACTATCTGCAAAGGGGATAAAGATTTTCCGTGCAGGAATTTGGAAACCACGTACCAAACCCGGAGGATTCGAAGGTGTTGGCGAGAAAGGGTTGCCTTGGCTGCAACGTGTGAAACAAGAAACTGGTATGTACGTATCAACAGAAGTTGCTACAGCAAAACATGTTGAAGAAGTCTTAAAACACGGCATTGATTTGATTTGGATTGGGGCAAGAACATCGGCAAACCCTTTTGCGGTGCAAGAAATTGCCGATTCGCTTCGTGGAGTAGATATTCCAGTGTTGATAAAAAATCCTGTGAACCCTGATTTGGAACTTTGGATTGGAGCTTTGGAGCGTTTGAACAATGCTGGCATCAAACAACTTGGTGTTATTCATCGTGGTTTTAGTTCGTACGACAAAAAAATTTATCGCAACATTCCGCAGTGGCACATTCCTATCGAACTCCGTCGCAGATTACCAAAATTGCCTATCATTTGCGATCCAAGTCACATTGGAGGACGACGTGAGTTAATTGCTCCGCTTTGCCAGCAAGCCATGGATTTGAATTTTGATGGTTTGATGGTAGAATCGCACGAAAATCCAGATTGTGCTTGGAGTGATGCCATGCAACAAGTTACGCCCGATATTTTGAGCTATATTTTGAACCTTTTGATTATTCGTGAAGGAAAACAAACCACTGAAAACTTGAGCGAATTGCGTTCACAGATTGATGAATGCGACAATCAACTGATTGAAACTTTAGCAAAACGTATGCGTATTTCGCGTGAAATAGGTGTTTTCAAGAAGGAACACAATATGACCATTTTTCAATCGGGACGCTACGATGAAATTATCAATAAACGTGGCATTCAAGCCGTACAATGCGGAATGGATAGCGAATTTATGAAAAAAGTATTCGAAGCTATTCATGAAGAATCGGTGCGTCAGCAGGTAGAAATCATTAACAAATAAAATTTTTGGCAAAATGAGAATATTGATTTTAGGAGCAGGAAAAATGGGAACGTTTTTTACAGATGCCCTCTGTTTGAAACACGAAGTGGCGTTATACGACCCTGATGCCTCACGTTTGCGATTTGTGTTTAACACACAAAGAATGAGTGAATTAGAGAGTGTGCGTGAGTTCAATCCGGAACTCGTTATCAATGCTGCTACCATAAAATACACCATCGAAGCGTTCGAAAAAGTATTGCCTTACGTTTCCAAAGATTGTATTTTGTCCGATATTGCTTCGGTAAAAACTGGCTTGCCTGAATTTTACCAAAAAACGGGAATGCGTTTTGTTTCTACACACCCAATGTTTGGTCCTACATTTGCAAGACTCGACAACCTTTCGAGTGAAAATGCAATTATCATTGCCGAATCAGACTATCTTGGGAAAATGTTTTTCAAAGATTTTTACAACTCGCTGAAGCTAAATATTTTTGAATATTCATTTGAGGAGCACGACGAAACTATCGCTTATTCGCTTTCGTTGCCGTTTGTGTCATCGCTGGTTTTTTCTGCCATTATGAAGCACCAAGATGCTCCGGGAACAACGTTCAAAAAACACATGGCTGTGGCTCGCGGATTGCTCTCGGAAGACGATTATTTGCTTTCCGAAATTCTTTTCAATCCACACACACCCAATCAGGTAGAAAAAATACAAACCGAGCTGGAACTTCTGCTTGACATCATCCGCCAAAAAGACACTGATGCCATGCAGACCTTCCTCAAAAAAGTACGAAAGAATATTGAGTAAAAAAAATAAAATCCCTCATTTGAGGGATTTTATTTTTATCGTTTTTATAGGAACATTTGTTTTTTCTATATTAGATAATCAGTTGTTTAATACAAGAATCCAAATAGCCAAAGCGGAATCTTATTACCTAATGCATACTCGATGTCATCTGCTGCAATAAATGCATTTTCGGTATTGGCAATCTGTTTGCCATCTTTGCTTGCCCCACCGACCTCAATGGTATATTTCTGATCAATCACGAAATCGCCTTGTTTGGCATATTCTACGGCGTGCAAATAGGATAACTGGTTTACCATAAATGTTTCACGCTCGGTTCCTACTTCCACATTAGTCAACGAAAGAGCATGCAATAGGTTACAATTCTCCATATAGATTTTATCAGGTTTCTGCATGCGTTTCAGATTGAGCGAATCGCTATAGAGCAGATTAAGTAGTCGAGCACGATGTAAGTGTGCTAGATAGGTGATAATAGTATTACGATTCAGTTCTGCTGTTTGTGCCATCTTGCTAATATCTACAGCAAAAGGCACACCAGAACTAATAACCGATAATAAGCTCCTTAATTTACGTACATTAGCGATGTCCACATTACTCAATTGTGGCAGTTCTATTTCTAAAATCATCCCCACCACTTTTTGCACTTGAGTTAAATAATCCATATTCTGCTCAACGAAGAAAGGATAATATCCCTCTTTGAGGTACTTTGAGAAATATTGCAATGGCCTGCATTTATCAACAATTGCCATTGAAATCTCCAATGGTCGCTGCAAAATATCTTCTAATGTAACTGTAGGCAATTGGATATTCTCTTTGATGCATAGGTATTCGCGGAACGATAGTCCCTGCATATCATAACTTATGCAACGACGTGATAAATCGGCTTCTGCATTGAGGATATTGAGCAAGGAGGAGCCAGTAAATACGATTTTCAGTTCAGGAAACCCATCGTAGATGTTTTTAACTTCGCGACTCCATCCTTCGTATTTGTGCACTTCATCTAAACATAAACATTTACCACCTCGTTTGTGGAAATCTTCTGCCAGTTCTAATAGCGAATGCTTGCTGAAATAGAGATGATCTAAACTGGCATATAAAGCTATGGTTGGGTCAGCTCCATATGTTTTTTTTACATATTGTAATAGCATCGTCGTTTTACCAACTCCGCGTGCACCGCGGATGGCAATCAGTCGTGCGTTCCAATTGATTGTAGCCATCAAACTACGTTCAAACGGCATGTTTAGATGCGACAATAGGCGCAAATGTTGAGCTTGTAGTTGTTCCATGATTCACTCATTTATTGAAAATTGTTACAAAGATATAGATTTGCTTAATCTAATAAGCATTTTTGGTAAAAATTTGTTTAATAGATTAAGCGTTTTTTTTGTATAATTTTGTGGCTAAAACTAAATGTATAGAACTTATTTTTACTTGTGTGTAGGATATATAAAGACACCGAAGCCATGCAGACCTTCCTCAAAAAAGTACGAAAGAATATTGAGTGAAAGAGAATTTTAGTTATACTTTATAACAACCACTCCAAATAATTGTCTGGTGTTATGATAGTAGTTTCTTTTATGGGATATGCTTATCGTATTCCGAAAATTCGTTCAATAATTTGGATTAGTACAATAAATAAGGACTTTTGTGGGCTTTTGATGGCTACGTGAATTTCGGGACCACGATAGGACTTCTATGGGCTTTCGGTGGCTTTCTGTTTCTTGTATGCACGTTTCACTTCCAATTTTCGATGCATCTCTATAATAATGTTGCAAAAATCTTCGGCGCGGAAAGGGTTTTGCTCCGAAGGTTGGAGAATTTGGAGGGTAAAATGGTATATATAACACACGGGAAGTGTAGTATTTACTATGCTTCCCGCGTGAGTATATTTTTTTTGAAAAAAGTTTTCGCGTGCCGAAGGCTTATTTAATCTCTCATACAAATCCACCTACTCATTGATTGTTTTGTAATGGCACGCGAGATTCATTGCTCATAGAGTCATTCACCATAAATCTGCTTGATCTCTTCCGCTGTGAAAGCCTTATAGCGGGCTTTCCAGTAAGCAGACTTTTCGTGGTCAAACTGTCCGCGGTCTATTTCGGACTCTTTTCCTGTCTGGTGTAGGATGGGGTTGTTGCCTTCGCCCATGTGTTCTGCCCAGGTGAGTTCCGCGAAAGGAGAATCTTGGTGCTGTCCGATGTGATGCAGCTCGTATGGATCGCCATTCGGGTCACGAGGTGGAAAACCTTCTCCAATGAGGTCAGCGTTGTTGTATTCTGCCCAACGGTCGTAGTCTTTGAGGCGTTTCTGTGTACTAGTTTTGAGCCAAGTATTTCGGCGAATGGAGAAGTCTGCCCAGTTGATGTCTGTGCGACATAATGCCCATCTGCCACCTATTTTACGAGCTTGCAACCCTGCGCGGATGTATATATTGGCTTCTGCCATAGAACTGATGCAGTTGACAATCTCATCGCACCAACCTGTGCGTTGTTTGAGGGTGTTGATTTCTTGTGGGGTCATAGTTTGGTATCGTTTTTTAGTTTGGGTACTGTTAGCCTACTGCCGCAGTGTGGACATTTCTCAGGCAGTATAGTAATAACAATACCTCCTACGGCGAAGGTGTGTCCGCAGGAAAGACATTTACGAAATCTTACCATAATAACTAGGATATTAATTACTTTATTTCTTTTTATCCAAAATGACTTTTACAACTGTTCCTACTACAGCCGCTGCTACAGCTAATACTCCTCCAAGTTTTTTACCATCTGATTTTTTCATAACATTTAATTTTTTAGGATTAATTATTTATTGCATAACTTCTTCGTATTCTACATCCTCGGCATTGTTTCTAAGCCAGTTGATAATACGAGTATTATATTGATCTAGTTTTTCTTGATTTTCTAACATGCGATTATTATCGCTTACCATGCTTTCAATTTCTTGTTTGATATGCTCATAAGAAGGTGCATAGTTTTGAATATATTTCTCGTCATCGCTAAATGTAGCAAAAACATTCGCAATCGTCTTATTTATAGCATCTTTTATTGTCTTTTTGTTCTTTTCAAATTCTTGTCTTCTTTTATCATCTTGCTTTTGCTCATACCATGCAAATGCACCATCCATAATCACACCTAGAATTGGCATAACTTTGTTAACTTTTGATGCGAGTTTAATTGCCCCCCATGGTTTAAATTTAAAGCTTTTACATACAACATCACGAACCGCTTTAACTGTTTCACCAGAAATTTTTATGTTCTTAATAAATTTGGTTCCACTCTTCAGGCCATCAATAGCAAACTGCTTCATGGAAGAAATTTTTTGATCTATCAACTGGGCATGTTCATGCAATGCAACATTGTTGCCCTCGGAGCACTCGCGAATGATTTGGTTTACCTCGTTATTAAAAATGTAAAAGGATATACCATTCTCTTCTACACCAATTTTTTGCTCTATAAATGAGGAAAGATCTTCCATAGTAATGGCATCCAACTCAGCAAAAATACCATTCTTGAGTTCGTTGAGCCTATCTGACATCAATTTACGAGCATTATTGAGATCCGATTTCAGTAGGGCTAATTCGGATTTACTGTCATTGATAACTATTGTTCTTTCTTTAATAGTTTCGCCTATTGACTGAGATACAGCAGTAATATTCTGCGATAACATATCTGCGATATCAGTCATAGTTGCCAATTCGACAGATTTATGCAACAACTCTTTGTCACAAGAACCAATAATACAATCAATGCAAGCACGCAAATCGTCTATGTGTGACCGTTTTTTATAATCCTCTAATCGCTCAAACCATTTGGTTAAACCTTTTCCTTTTGGGTCTGCTGCTATACAAACTATATTCAGTTCTTCTGCTTCTGCATCCGTCAAGTCTATAGTATCCTTAAGTCGTTTGACTAAATTTTCGGTCTTAATTGCCACGCCTCTTTGGAAATCCTTTTCATCCAGCAAATCATAACCAGCCTCATCCATTTTGTTGATAACAAAGATAGTAGATGGCAGTTTATTATATTGTCGCATTACCTTTTCTATAAAAGAAGCATGACTTTCTTTTAAAGGTGTAACCGCATCGCATACATAGAGAATGATATGCGCCTCACTAATAAAGCGTTCGGTGATTTCTGAAAAACGAATTGCTTCTCCTTCAACTTCTTTTTCTTTGGAACCAAAAAGTCCAGGAGTATCCATAATTTCGAAATCTTTAGCCAATCCTTGAGGATGATAGACGATGATTTCATCAGAAGATTCGTCAGAATCAATCTTCATATTATCTTCTATTTGCTCATTGAGTGCAGCTATAATGGTAGTTTTTCCATCCGAAAAACTACTAAGGAGAACAATCTTAATTTTTTCATCGCTAATGGTCTCTTGTACATGTGCTACTTTCTTATAGACCTCTTGCAAATTTAGACCTAGTTTCTCTCCTTCTTGGAGGATGATATCTAACTCTTGCATCTTCTTTTGTTGACTTGCTGTGTTCATGATAGTTTTTTTAAATCTTGAATGTATAATTTTAATTTATCATTATTTTCGCTCATAATATCTCGTATCTCCCTTATATAACGAGTATCACTTTCAATATTTTTCAGTATCAAATTTAATTTGTGACCTATTTCAGTAGCAAGATTATCTATTTGGTTAGATAATTTGCTATTACTTCGATCTCTTGCACTTTGAAGTTGCTTTTTTATTACATTTTTAGCATTTGCTTTATCTTTTGCATCGCTACTGAAAAATTGCTTAATCCCCCAACCTGCTGCCGCTCCGAGACCTCCGATAATAGCTACTCCAGGGCCTCCTATCAAACCTATTCCAGCTCCTCTAGCTACTGTAGCAGCAAAACTAGCTGCACCTTTCAAAAAATCAGCGAAAGTGGTTTCAAGTTGCTCCATGATGTCATCTATTTGAACTTTTGGCAATGGTATAGAATTTAAATTCAACTCAGGTAGTTTCTTATAACAGTCCAAATAATCTTTTTGATGTCCTTTAAGTTTAGTGTTGATTTTAGCGATTTCGCTATCTAATTTGTTTTGTATGATTTTTTGAAAAGTGGCTTCAAATTCTGTTATCGAGGCACTCAATAGGCTCTTGATGGCATCAATCTCTTTTACGCTATCAATATAGTTACATAATTCCATTTGCAAAGTAGAGAATTGACGATTGCTTTCTGAAAGAATGGTTGACTTCAAACTATTTCTTATGCCAGATATAGTTGAGCAAAGCGCACCGTCGTATTGCTTGAGTTTTTTTAGCATCGTTTCTATCTCATTACCTTTATTGTTTTCAAAGAGCGATAGAGCCTCTACAACCTTATTAGATATAGCAACCAGTTTTTGTTTGTTAGCCGCAATCAACTCTTCTTCAAAATGCAAAGTCTTCTGCTGAATAAGTGAAACAATTTTCTCAAACTGACTAAACTCATACACATTTTCTGCAGAACCAAAATAGGAAATTAGTTTGTGTTGTGTATTCGACAAATCTTCACGCTCTTCCGCAAAGGATGCTTTGGCACACATGGCCAAAAGTGCTTGTACTGCAATATTTCCCTGATATACATCTCCCAATATGTTTTGGAATGTTTCTTCAATCAGTGTGTATGTTTTATTTACATCACTAGTGTATAGATTATCACGCTCTTCCACTTCATCATAATTACCTGCCCCGCCACGAACATTGTATATGGAATAAACGTTAACCCAGTCATTTAAGTATTTTTTGATTTTTTCGGCGGTTGCTACATCGGGTTTCTTATTATGTCCTTGAATATAGAAAACGAGGTGGGCTTGCTGTAATGCTCGCTTAATATCATCCTTAAAATCATCTTCTTTGCCCTCAATACCTGGTACATCAATGAGGGTAAAGGGACGGTCAAAAATATTTAAATGGTACTCGTCGTAGGTTTGGGTGAAGTCTGCGCGCCCGTCACCGACTATTAAACCATCTTTGTTTTAATCTTTGTTTTGATCAAATAATATACGAAGAGTCTCAATGGTTGTGCTTTTACCTGCATTGGTCTCACCAAAAAATGCAATGACCAAATTATCCCAAACCATACCATTGATAGTTTGATTCATCAGTTGTTCAACACTTTCTATTTGATGAGCAAACTCGTTCGCGAAATCTGTTTGCAAATTTGCCAATTTTGTGTTTTTAGCGTTATATTGAGATACTGCTTCTTTTGCTGCTTCAAGTTGCTGAATAAGAATTTGATATTTACCCTCTACTATTTGTTTAGGTGACTTGACATCACTTGTGGTTTCGTATGATTGCTCTGTTTTCTTCTCACTGAAAAGTCCTTCTCTCCTACGCTCTGCCTCCAACTTCAACGCTATATCTTTGTTAAATTCCTTGGCGAGCAGTAGGTACATTTCATCAGTGATACGGGCATTAGGGTCAGTCTCGATAACTTTACCATGCTTTTTGCAAAATTCAACGGCGGTGGACATACCGATGTTTAATTCTTTGCAGGTGTTGATTAACGTTCTTTTCATAAAATTATAATTACTCAATTTATTAAAGTAACAAATAAAAAGCGTGAACTTTCGTTCGCTTCAATTTGATTCTTCGAGGTCTTCGACTACCTTATCTATTCAAATTTACACACGGAAAACTCACGCTGTTAACGCGAGCGTGCATAAACCGTACTTGAATAGATAATGATTGTTTGAAATCAACAAATCAAGTCTGGGCTTATAACGCTATATTAAATAGCGTCTTTTGATGTTTCACAACAGAACGAGTTGCTAAACTTCACTACAAAATTAGAAAAAATTTCTCATAGGAGTATATTTCATGGCTTTTTTGTAAAAAATTCTCATATCATAACTTTTTCGTTACCTTTGCACATCTAGAATAAAAGGCGGTGAGCAAAAAAAAGGAAGTCAATCTAAAATGGCATAAACGCATAGCGTTGGAGTTGTTGTGGTGTTTTTGCTATGTGGTGAGTGTAATGCCTCGTTGGTTTCGCTACTATTTGTTGCAGCCTTTTGTAGCCGGATTGCTTAAACTTGTTGGCTATAGACGTAAGGTAATCACCACTAATTTGCAAAAGTCTTTTCCAAACAAATCGGGAAATGAGATTCAGAAAATTCGCAGAGGTTATTACGACACATTGGCGGAGGTAATTGTTGACACCATTAGTCTTGTAAGTGCCAAGGAAAAACGTCAATCGGAGTTTTTGGTTTGGGAAAATAGCCAAGAGGTGATAAGCAAAACCAAAGGAAAAGACTGGATAGCTATGGCAGCACATTATGGTTGCTGGGAATATTTCCCAATGTGGTGTTGGCAAGACAATAATTGCAATTTTGTGAGTGTATATCATCCGCTTCATAGCGAAGTTTTCGAGTGTTTTTACGGGCGATTGCGTAACTTCTCGGAAAATGTCCGTCAAATACCAATGGGCGAGGCTGTACGTTTTTATCTAAAAAATCGTGGTGTAGGAAGGAACCTTGTGCTTGGGCTTGTTTCCGACCAAAGTCCACGTCTTACGGCAGATAGTTATTGGCATCGTTTTTTGAATCAAGATACGATATTTAACGAGGGAGCAGAATTGTTGGCAAGGAAATTTCAATTGCCTATTTATTATGCCTACATCAAGCGTCTCGCTCGTGGAAAATATTCGTTAAAACTTATTGAATTATACAATGGAATTGATGAGGTTGCTCCTCACGAGATAAATGAGCGTTATGCACGAATTTTAGAGAAACAGATAAATGATTGTCCTGAGTTATGGATGTGGTCTCACAAACGTTGGAAACATACGCCCGAAAAACAGATTCGCATCTTTGGAAAAAAATGTAAAAAATAGAGCTATATGGATATAGTTATTACATACGTCAATGGTCTTGACCCTGAGTGGCAAAAAGAGTACGAGAAGCATACAAATGTTCCAATCCTAGAAAAGCGTTTTCGCGATTGGGGAACGTTGCGTTATTTATTCCGTGGTATAGAAAAGAATATGCCTTTCATTCGTAAGGTGCATTTGGTGGTGGCACAAGAGAGCCAAGTGCCTGAGTGGGTAAATCGTGAGGAAGTAAACATTGTTTATCATCGAGACATTATCCCTGCGGAATATTTGCCTGGTTTTAATAGTAATTTAATAGAAATGCATTTGCATTGCATCAAAGATTTAGACGAAGAGTTTCTTTATTTTAATGACGATATTTTCCCGATAGCAAAATGTAAGCCTACAGATTTTTTCCGCGATGGGAAAGGAGTAATAGGTATTAGTAGTCATCTTTTTGTGATGAATACGTTTAAGCAAATTTGTCATCGTTCGGATCGTATGGCGCGTCTTGCTCTTGGTGTAAAACCAACATTTGGCTTTTTGCGCCCACAACATACTTGCACTCCAATGTTAAAGAGTGAATGTAATACATTGTATAAAACAATAGAGCCTCAAATAAAAGCTTCGCTAACTCGTGTTCGTTCCAAAGAGAATATAACACAATATTTATTTACAAATTATCTTTACTTGCAAGGGAAAATAGTAAATGAGCGTCAGTCGAAAAAACATTTTTCTGCTGCTGTTACTTTTGGTTGGCAGTTGCGAGATTTTATAAAAAATCCAACTAGAAAATTGGTTTGTATTAATGATGTTAAATTAACTCAAAAGCGATATGTAAAAATGCGAGAAATGTTACTTTCTGCTTTTGAAGATAAATTTCCACAAAAATCAAAATTTGAGCAATGAAAATAGATGCTGTTATTACATGGGTAGATGGTGACGATCCTCGTCATCGAGCAAAACGCCAACAATTTGGTACGCAAAAAATGCTTAATACTGATGATGTGGCAGGAAATACACGTTATAAAAGTGTTGGGGAAATATTTTATTGTGTGGCTTCGATAAATAGATTTGCCCCTTGGATTAATAAGATATATATTGTTACAGACGAACAGAATCCTAATGTAGAACCTTTTCTTGAAAAGCATTTCCCAGAAGGATTTATCCCAATAGAAATTGTAGATCATAAAACAATATTTCGTGGATATGAGCAATATTTGCCTACATTTAATTCTATATGTATAGAATCGATGACGTGGCGGATACCGGGATTGAGTGAATATTTTATCGAATTTAATGATGACCTTATTCTTGCAGCCCCAGTTACGCCTGAAGATTTTTTTACATCGGAAGGAAATTTGGTTTGCTATGGCAAAAAATATAATTCGTTGATAGTAAAACTTCATGGGTTGTTAAAGTATCATCGTGATGGTAGAAAGCGTGTAACTTTTAAAGAAACTATGTACAATGCGGCATCGTTGCTTGGTCGGCATTTTTATATGATTAAAATCTATCATACACCAAAAGCGTTATTAAAAAGTTTTTATGAAAACTATTTTTCTGAGCATCCAGAATGTTTGATAAATAATATATCTCATCGTTTTCGTAGCCCAAAACAGTTCAATGCTCAAGAGTTACAATATCTAGATGCGTATAGAAAGGGGAAGTGTGAACTTCGTGGTGCGTACGATCTTCTTTATTTAAAACCAAAAAAAGGTATTGAATATATAAAAGAGAAGTTAAAATTGTTTTCAGCAAAAAAAGATTGCAAGTTTGGATGTTTTAATTCGCTCGATCAAACATCTGATGAAGGAAAATCGATGGTTGTGGATTGGATTGAAAAAAGAATAGGATTGTAACATTTCGATTTTATTCTACTGATTATGAATGTTTTGTAATTTTTATTCAAAAAAAGTGATAAAAATATTTGGAGCATAATAAAAAAGTATCTACTTTTGCACCGCTTTTCTAGGGAGAGGGGCGCTGAGAAGATTGAAATTTTGCTACTTGAAAAAATATTTTCAAAAAAACTTCAAAAATATTTGGAGCGTAACAAAAGAGTGTATATCTTTGCAGTCCTTTTGGTTTAGAAAAGGGATGAGTTCTTTGAGATAATGAAAACAA
>JAFYQJ010000014.1 GCA_017547145.1 Paludibacteraceae bacterium
ACTTTTTTTATCTGAAAAATTAAATTTATTGTTTAACTAAAAAATCAAAAGTATTATGATGAAGAACAGATTTTTATTTGTAGCAATGCTATTTGCAGCATTGAGTTTGGGATTTGTTTCGTGCGACGATAAAAAAGGTAATGAACCCGACGACCCAACCGGTGGAGAACAAACCGAGCAAGGTGGCGGAGAAGAAACGCCAAATCCTGAAGTTCCTGTAACATTTACACTTACTTTGCTTTCTTCTAACGAAGCAATGGGAACAGTAACCGAGGGTGGCACTTACGACAAAGATGCAGAAGTAATAATTGAGGCTACTGCAACGAAAGAGGCTTGTGTGTTTGTGAAATGGAGCGATGGGAATACAGAAAATCCTCGTACGCTTACGATGACAGAAAACATAAAGCTTACAGCAGAGTTCGATTATGCTTATGTAGATTTGGGTTTGCCTAGTGGATTGAAATGGGCAACTTGCAATGTAGGTGCCGATAGTGTACACCATTATGGTAATTATTATGCTTGGGGCGAAGTGGAGCCAAAAGAAATTTATGATTTTAGTACATACAAATGGATGACTTCTGGAATGTCGTCTTGGAAAGGTATAAATAAATACACCATTGCTGATGGTCAAACTAGTGGTGTTTGGTATGATAGCGAAAAAAACTTTATTGGAGATAACAAAGCCACTCTTGAAAAAGAAGATGATGCCGCTGCTGTAAATATGGGCGGCAAATGGCGAATGCCAACTCTCGAAGAACAAAAAGAACTCATCGATGAATGTACTTGGAAATGGACTAATGACTATAATGGTACAGGTGTAGCAGGACGAATAGTAACCAGCAAGACCAATGACAACCATATATTCTTTCCTGCTGCTGGTTATCGACGCAATAGTGGTTTGGATGCCGCAGGGGCGTATGGTCACTGTTGGTCGAGTTCGCTTCGGACGGAGTATTCGGACGGTGCTTACATCTTTGAATTCTATTCGTCTTATGTGGGTTGGGGCAACTCTGCCCGATGCTATGGTCTATCCGTGCGTGGGGTTTCATATTAAGAATACCTCGCCCTAAAAGAAAATGTAGGGAATAAGCTAAAATGGGGACGCAACTGCGTCCCTTTTTTTGCATTAAAGTAAGAAAGGGGAGTGGTAGGTTGTGATAATAGTGGTTTTTTACAGAAATTTGTATAAATGAATAAAAAACTATATCTTTGCACTCGTTTAAAAATTGTTTAATTAATAATTAATTCATTAGTAGTATGTTAAATCATTACGAAACCGTTTTCATTTTGACTCCCGTTTTGTCTGATGCTCAGATGAAGGAAGCGGTACAAAAATTCAAAAACTTTTTGATTTCTGAGGGAGCAGAGATTGAGAATGAAGAGAATATGGGTTTGCGTAAATTGGCTTATCCTATTCAAAAGAAATCGACAGGATTTTACGTGTTGTTCCAATTCAAAGCAGAGCCATCTGTAATTGAAAAGTTGGAAGTACAGTATCGTCGCGATGAGTGTGTAATTCGTTTCTTGACATTCCGTTTGGATAAATATGCATTGGAATATGCTGAGAAAAGAAAAAGTTTAAAATCAAAAGAAAAGGAGAATTAATTTATGGCAGCAGAAAATCAAGATATTCGTTATTTGACACCAGTTTCGGTAGATACGAAAAAGAAAAAATATTGCCGCTTTAAGAAAAGTGGAATTAAATATATAGATTATAAAGATCCTGAGTTTTTGAAAAAATTCTTGAATGAACAAGGAAAAATTCTTCCTCGTCGTTTGACAGGTACTTCGTTGAAATATCAACGTAAAGTTGCTCAGGCAGTTAAAAGAGCACGCCACTTGGCATTGCTTCCATATGTAACAGATATGATGAAATAAAAAAGGGAGGAACAAGTTATGCAAGTTATATTAAAAGAAGATATTCATAATTTAGGATATAAAGACGATATAGTTACAGTAAAAGATGGTTTTGGTCGTAACTATTTGATTCCTCAAGGAAAAGCTATTATTGCATCTGAATCTGCAAAAAAAGTTTTAGCTGAAAATTTGAAACAAAGAGCTCATAAATTGGCTAAAATCAAAGCTGAAGCAGAAGAATTGGCTGCAAAAATCGATGGATTGGTATTGACAATCGGTGCAAAAACAAGTTCTACAGGAACAATATTTGGCTCGGTAAATTCTATCCAAGTTGCAGAAGAATTAGCGAAAAAAGGTTTTGAAATAGATAGAAAAATCATCGTTGTAAAAGATGCAATCAAAGAAGTTGGTACATACAAAGCTGTTGTGAAATTGCATAAAGAAGTTTCAGCAACAATTTCGCTTGAAGTTGTATCAGAATAAAAATAACTATGAATTAGGGGAAAAGAATCAAGTGCATATTGTGCGTGATTCTTTTTTTCTTTTTTATGTATATGCTATGAAAAAAGTTATTTCAACAGAAAAAGCTCCTAAGGCTATTGGTCCTTATAGTCAAGCAATAGAAAAAAATGGATTTTTGTTTCTTTCGGGTCAAATACCCTTGAATCCGTTGACGGGTGAGGTTGTTAGTGATGCTATAGAAGATCAAGTGTATCAAGTGTTTGAAAATATTTCGGCAGTATTGCAAGCTGCAGATTATACATTTGATGATATAGTGAAAACTACAGTTTTTTTAACTGATATGAATAATTTTTCGGTAGTTAATTCTATTTATAGTAATTATTTTAATAGTGATTTCCCTGCTCGTTCGGCAGTTGCAGTTAGGAGTTTGCCCAAAGGAGTGTTAGTGGAAATTGAAGTTATAGCGGTGAAGTAAAATGAGAAAAGTTTTATTTTTATTTAGTTTTTTTCTTTTGTCATGTTCTCACAATCCGAATATTATTGACAAATGTAATATGGAAATAAAGAATGGTACTTTGACTCCAGAAATATTGTGGTCTTTTGGACGTTTAGGTGATGTGTCAGTTGCTCCAGATGGAGAAAATTTGGTGTACGGGGTGACTTATTATGATATAAAAGAAAATAAAAGTAACAGGGAACTTTTTGTTCTTAATATAAAAGATGGAAAAACAAGAAGAATAACAACAACTTCCGATAAAGAGTTTGCAGCAAAATGGGTAAAAAATGGTTCAAAAATAGCATTTTTGGCACCCAATGAAGGCACAATGCAAATTTGGGAAATGAATCCTGATGGTTCGAGTCGGAAATGTATCTCTAATGTAGAAGGAGGTGTTTCTGATTTTATGTATTCTCCTACAGGAAGTCAAATTCTTTATATTTCGGATGTAAAATATGGAACAACAACTCAAGATAAATACCCTGATTTAGATAAAACAACAGGAATTATTGTTGATGATTTAATGTATAAACATTGGGACGAGTGGGTAACTATGGTTCCACATCCATTTCTTGCCGACTATGATGGTGAAACTTTTACAAATGTAAAGGATTTGTTAGATGGAGAACCTTATGAATCTCCTATGAAGCCTTTTGGAGGAATAGATCAACTAGCTTTTTCTCCTGATGGAAAATATATAGCATATACATGTCGTAAAAAAACAGGATTAGCATATAGTGTTTCTACAGATTCTGATATATTTCTTTATGATATCGAACAGCAAACAACAAAAAATCTATGTAAAGATTTTGATGTAGAAGATAAAAATTGTGGTTATGATATAAATCCTGCATTTTCTCCTGATGGCAATTTTATTGCTTGGCTTAGCATGGAGCATGATGGCTACGAAAGCGATAAAAATCGCCTATATGTTATGAATTTAAAAACTGGCGAAAAGCAAGATTATACAAAAAACTTTGATCAAAGTTTAAGCTCTTTTGTGTGGTCAAACGATGGTCAAGAATTGTTTTTTGTAAGTTGTTGGCACGGTACTACTCAAATTTATACATTAAAATTTGCAGATGGATTAATAGAGCAAATAACAGATGGTGTACATGATTATGAATCGGTAGCTGATGCAGGTGAAGTGTTAGTTGGTGTGCGTCATTCGATGAGCATGCCTAATGAAATATTTTCAATAGATAAGAAGACAGGTTTGCAAAATCAACTTTCTTTTGAAAATCAACATTTATTATCGCAATTAAAAATGGGGCGTGTGGAAGAACGTTGGGTAGAAACTTCGGATAATAAACAGATGTTGGTTTGGGTTGTTTATCCGCCAAATTTTGATGCTACGAAAAAATATTCTACATTGTTATATTGCCAAGGAGGTCCTCAAAGTCCAGTTAGTCAGTTTTGGAGCTATCGTTGGAATTTGCAGATAATGGCAGCAAATGATTATATAGTAGTCGCTCCTAATCGTAGAGGACTTGATGGCTTTGGTAGTGAGTGGAATGCAGCTATTAGTGGAGATTATGGCGGTCAGTGTATGAAGGATTTGCTTACGGCAATAGATGAATTGAGTAAGGAACCATTCGTTGACGAAAATAACTTAGGATGTGTTGGTGCAAGTTTTGGAGGATATTCAGTTTATTGGTTAGCAGGGCATCATGACAAACGTTTTAAAGCTTTTATTGCTCACGATGGTATATTTAATATGGAACAACAATATCTCGAAACTGAAGAAATGTGGTTTGCAAATTGGGATATGGGTGGTGCTTATTGGGAAAAAAATAATAAGATAGCTCAACAAACATTTGCAAATTCGCCTCATCGCTTTGTAGATAAATGGGATACACCGATTTTATGTATTCATGGTGAAAAAGATTATCGTATCTTAGCATCGCAAGGAATGTCTGCGTTTAATGCTGCGAAATTAAGAGGTGTTCCTGCTGAGCTGCTAATATTCCCTGATGAAAACCATTGGGTGTTACAACCTCAAAATGGTATTTTGTGGCAAAGAACATTCTTTGAATGGCTTGATAAGTGGTTGAAAAAATGAGAAGGATATTACTAATATCATTGTTTTTTTGTTGTTTGAGTATTTTTGCACAACAACAAGAGAAACCTAAAAAGTTGCAATTTACGGTTGAAGGTGTTTCTTTTGAAATGGTATTAGTAGAAGGTGGGCGATTTATGATGGGAGGAACAGTAGATGATGATATTGACTGCTATGAAGACGAAGCTCCTATACATAGAGTAACTTTGGCTGATTTTTACATTGGTAAACTTGAGGTTACGCAGGAACTTTGGCGAGCAGTGATGCACTATAATCCAAGTCATTATCGCGGGCTGAAAAATCCTGTGGAGAATATTTCTTGGGAGGATTGCCAATTGTTTATTAATCGATTAAACCGATTATTAGGTCAAAATTTTCGTTTGCCAACAGAAGCTGAGTGGGAATATGCAGCACGTGGGGGGAAATATGGCAAAGGCTATAAGTATAGTGGAAGTAATAATATTGACGATGTGGCTTGGTATGATGAAAATACAAAAGAAATAAAACATCATTGTCGTGTAGGGACGAAAAGGCCTAATGAGTTAGGAATTTATGATATGAGCGGTAATGTTTGGGAGTGGTGCCAAGATTTTTATGATGTCTATGAGAGCTATCCTTTGACAAATCCGATTAAGGCAACTGGATTGTATAAAGTATTGCGAGGTGGTTGTAATAGAGGAGTTGCCCGTAGTTGTCGAATTACAAATAGAAGTTCAAATATGCCCGAATTTAGAGGGTTTTATTATGGTTTTAGATTAGCTATTTATCAATAAATAAATTACAAAATGAAAAAAAATTTTTTAACATCAGTTGCTGTTTTGTTTGTCTTGTTATCAATTAAGGCAGAGGTTTTATGTAATTATGTAGAAAATGAATCGCTTTTGGATATTCATATGATTTATGTTGAAGGGGGAACTTTCCAAATGGGGACAAATAAGGATAGGAATAGAGAAATTGACGAGGAAAACGTTCATTCGGTAACGTTAGATGATTTTTATATAGGAAAAACTGAAATCACGATAGCCCAATTTGCAAAATTCGTTGAAGAAACAAATTATAAAACTGATGCGGAGGTAAAAGGTCGTTCTTATATTTGGGATGATGAAAAAGCATTGATGGTAGAAAAAGAAGGAGTGAATTGGCGATGTAATGAAGTAGGGAATTATATAAGTGAAAATGATTATTCTTATTATCCAGTAGTTTATATTAGTTGGCAGGATGGTGTGAAATTTTGTGAGTGGTTGTCATCGAAAACAGGAAAGTATTATTCTCTACCAACAGAGGCAGAGTGGGAATATGCCGCACGCGGTGGAAAATATAGCAAAGGTTATATTTATAGTGGAAGTAAAAATATAAAAAAAGTTGCATGGTATTGGGATGATAGTTTGAGAGAAGAGCATCCTGTTGCTAATTTGTTGGCTAACGAATTGGGTGTTTATGATATGAGTGGAAATGTTTACGAATGGTGTCAGGATTGGTATGAAGATAGATATCCAACAGAAAGTCAAGAAAATCCTAAAGGCCCTCAAGGAAGTAATAAAATGTTCCGTAGAGTAATTCGTGGGGGAAGTTGGGCAACAACAAAAGAATTTTGTCGTGTAACAAATCGTGATAGTGGAAATCCTAGTCTAGGAACAAGCACTAGTGGATTTCGAATTGTTTGTCGTATGAAGTAAATAGAGATAATATTCACTTGTACAAAGAAACCTAATTCATTGGGTTTCTTTTTTTATATAAAAACCTCTTTTCAATAAAAAAGTAAAAGGTTGTTGCTATTACGAACGTGAGAAGTAGGATTAAACTATGAGTTATTATACTATTTTTTGCAAATTTACCTAGTGAATTGATTAAACAAATAATAATAATAGGGTGGAAAAGGTATATGCTGTAGGAAATATTCCCTAGGAAAGTAACTAATTTTTTGTTTGAAATAAATAGTTTCTTTTTCGTTATGTTATAAATAATTATGCCAAAAACTATTGCTAAAATCTGATTTTGAAAATAAGGAATTATTATACCGCTTATTAGTAGAAAAATAGATGTGAAAATGGCGATATAGAAGAAGACTCTTTTTGAAAAGAATCTAGAAATTTTCTTTTCCTTGAAAAGAGCAAATAAACCACCAATTGCGATACAATCTATATTGAAAAAATGCCAAAAAATATAAAGAAAGGTATTTTGAAAAAATATTTTTAGAACTAATCCTAATATCCAATAACACAAAATAATAGATAAAATCAATGTAATAATATTGGTTTTATTTTTTAATTGTTGATATAATGCTGCAAAAATTGCATGACATTGCTCTGAGGTGCCAATAAACCATGTATGTGCTAATAAAAGATCGGGAGATAAGGCTATGGCAATGTTGGGTAAACAGAATAAATAAAGAATCGTTTGGTGAACATTTGCTTGATATGAAATGTTTAGAATATTAGGGAAGATGAAAATGGAACTCAAAACAAGAATGTAGTAAAGAGGAGCAATTCGTAAAAAACGTTTTTTATAGAATTCTTTTATATTAAAATCATTGTTTATAATGGAGTTCGTTACTAAAAATCCACTTAATACAAAGAAAAAGATGATGCTTGTTTTTCCTAAACTAATTATAGTTGGGTTTTGCCAAAAATTTTCAATGCCACAAGCAGAGCGATATTGTTCGGTATGATGTACAACAATTGCAGATGCAAAAGCAAATTTAAGTATATTTATAATAGGATTTGCTTTGTTCATTATAAAATGAATAGTTCGGAGGGAGTTAGTCTATCTAGTGGAGCTAAAAAATGTGGAGTGATATTTTCACTTTTCAATTTGTTGAAAATAGTTTGGTAGGCTAATTGAGGAGTATTGTTTTCGGCACTTAAGTGGCACAAAAAGATATATTTTAAATTGTCGTTCCAATTTTTTGCAAGAAAATCTGCTGTATAATTGTTGCAAAGGTGTCCTTGTGGACTTTTAATTCTATTTTTTAATATTTCAGGATATGGACCATTTTCTAACATTTTTTCGTCGTAATTCGATTCAATTACTAAATAGTTAGAAGAGAGAATTTGTTTTGCTGCAATGTCGTTTATATAACCTAAATCGGTAGCGATAGTAAAGGTCTTGTCAAGAAAATAAAATGTAAATCCAATGCATTCCGTGGAATCGTGAGAAACAGGAAATGGTAAAATTGTGAAATCTTTAATACTAATGCTTTCTTCTTTGTGAATAAAATTACAAAATGTAGGTGGATTTTTTACATTTCTATTTCTTAATATTCCCCAAAATATTCGTTTCGTTGTATAAATGGGTATTTCGTATTTTGAATTTAAAATTCCAGCGTATTTTACATGGTCTGTATGATTGTGTGTGATAAATATTCCTTTAATATTGCTGAAGGGGATGTTGTGTTTTTTCAAGTATCTTTTTATTCTTACAGAAGATATTCCTGCATCAATTAAAAATCCATATTCATCTGTACCTATGTAGTAGCAATTACCTGTACTTCCGCTTCCTAAACTAAAAAAATAAAGATTCTCCATTATTGTAGTTTGTTCATTAACTTAGTTTTTAATTGCTCTGCACTTAAAGGAGAAGTCCATTTCCCGTTAAAAGATAATGTAATGTTTCCGCTTTCTTCTGATACGATTATGGCAATAGCGTCGGTTTGCTCTGTGAGTCCAATTGCTGCACGATGGCGAAGTCCAAAGTGATTAGGGATGTTTAGTTTTTGAGATACGGGAAGAATACAGCGTGATGCAACAATTCGTGAATCTGAAATAATAGTTGCCCCATCGTGAAGTGGGCTGTTTTTGAAAAATAGTGATTCAAGTAGTTGTGAATTTATATCTGCATTAATAATCTCTCCAGTTTCAATAAAATCCCAAAGCTTGTTATTTTTCTCAATGATAATAAGTGCTCCTGTTTTTTCTTTTGACATATTTTGGCATGCCATAATTAGTGGCATAATAGGGAATTCGTTTATGGAGATTTCTTTTTTTAAGAAGAATTTTTTTATGTTTTCTATAAATTTTATATCCTTTCCCGAACCTATACGAAAAAGAAATCTTCTTATTTCATTTTGAAATATAACAATTAAGCCAATAGCACCTACACTTACTACACGATTTAGAATGGAGCCTAATAATTCCATCTTTAATACATATTCTACTAAAAACCATATAGTTATAAATGTCATTATACCAATAAAAATTTTTACGGTACCAGTCTCTCTCATTAGTTTATAGGTCTGGTACATAAGAAATGCAACTAGTAAAATATCGATAATATCTTTTATCCCAAATCCCTCCATGTTGTAGTTTGATTGTTGTAAATTTCAAATAATTTTATCGTCTCGTTAGCTTCTTTTGTGTCGTGTACTCTTAAAATATTTGCACCGTGAGTTAATGCTAATGTGTTCAGTATAGTGGTCCCATTTAGTGCATTTTCAGGTGACGAATTTAATATTTTCCAAATCATAGATTTTCTAGAGAATCCAACCATTAAAGGCAACCCCCATTTTTTGAAAAGATGTAAATTCTTGAGAATTGTATAATTTTGCATTGTAGTTTTTGCAAAACCAAACCCCGGGTCAATTATGATGTTTTTACATCCTAAAATTGTAAGTTCTTTTATTCTCTCTTCAAAGAAGATAAGCATTTCTTCTAGTAAATTTTTGTAAGAAGTATTCTCGCTAAAAAACATTGTTTGTGGTGTACCTTTTATGTGTGTTAAAACGTATGTTTTTTGATATTTACTTACAGTTTTATACATGTTTTTATCCATAAAGCCACCAGAAATATCATTGATTATTTCAATATTAAATCTTTTAATACATTCTTCTGCTACTTCAGAGCGAAAAGTGTCTATGGAGATTGTGGTGTTTGGAAATATTTCTGTAATTATTTCTAGTGCGGGAATTATTCGATTGAGTTCTTCTTTTGTTGAGATAAATTCTCCATTTGGCCGCGAAGAGAAAGAACCGATATCTAAAATGTCAAAAGATTCTTTTTTTAGAAAGTTTAATCTTTCTTTTAGGCAAGAATCATTTAGGCAACGGCTTTTTTCATAAAAAGAATCAGGAGTTATATTGATAACAGCCATTACTAAAAGTTCCTTGTTTTTAGGGAATACCATTGTTCTTTCTTCTTTATTTATTGCAAAAATAGGTATTAAACTCTATTTATTTTGTTTTTAATTTAAAAAAATATTCAGATTAAAAATAAAGTTTTATATTTGCAACTAAATTTTGATACAATATCTAATTGCAAAAAATATGAAAGCAATAAAAATTAGTGTTTTGTTTGTAGGATTGTCTGTTGTTTTTGCAGCTTGTAGCAAGTATTCACAGTCAAATACAACTGGGATGAATTATAATGATCCTAAACATGGAGGTTATCAAGTCTTAAACAAATACGAGCCAAAAACTCCTCCTGGAATGGTTTTTGTGCAAGGAGGAAAAATTACAATAGGACAAAACCTCGAAAATTTATCTAATTTTACAAACAATCAAAAAAGAACAGTTACGGTTTCTTCGTTCTTTATGGATGAATATGAAATAACTAATATCAACTGGCGTGAATATGTCAATTGGTTGTCGGTGGTTTATCATAATACTCCAGAAGTAATAGAGGTGGCTCGCCCAGATAGTACAGTTTGGCGTGGAGAATTAGTATTTAATGAGCCTTATGTACGTTATTATTATTCGCATGCTGCGTACGGAGATTATCCTGTTGTAGGTGTTTCTTGGAATCAAGCACAAGATTATTGTCGTTGGCGTACTGACCGTATTAATGAAATGGAATTGGTTAAAGCTGGTATTATGAATATGACTGATTTTGATGCAATTAGAAAATGTTCGGCAGCTGCTATAATTGCATTAGATACAACATATACAGAAGCTCAAAAAGATTCTATTCGTTTAGCAATGCAAGATAGTATTAATAGAACGTATGTGTTTAGCATGCAAAAATATTTGTTGATGAAATCTTATAATCCTGAATTAGGAAAACGTCCTCAATTAAATGCTTTTGGAGATACTATAAAAACAACTTTATCGCATGGATTAGTATTCCCAGAGGTACGTCTCCCAACGGAATCTGAATGGGAATATGCAGCATATGGAATGTTGCCTAATGAGGAAGGTTTCTTTGCTGAAAACAAAGCTTATCCTTGGGCAGGACAACAAATGCGTAACCCAAGTAAAAAGGTGCGTGGAGAGATGCAAGCAAACTATGTTCGTGGCCGTGGTGATTTGATAGAACATGTAGAGTCGTTAAGTGATAGAGGTGCAATTACAGCTCCAGTATATTCATTTACTCCAAATGATTATGGTTTGTATAATATGGCTGGTAATGTTAATGAATGGGTCGAAGATGTATATCGTGAAACTTCGTCAATGGAGGTTGAGGAATATAACGCATTCCGTGGTAATGTAATTGTTCGTCCAACTAAAGATAGTGCAGACTATGTGATTGATGAATATGGTCGTTTGGCATATGATTTGGAAAAAGACGTACGTAATTTCCGTGATGGTGATGCAAAAAGTTCTCTTTTTGGAAATGAAGATTGGAAAAAGCGTGCTACAGATACTTTGTTGCTAATGCAGTACAAGCGTAAAGATCCAATGGCTTTGTTGGCAACAGATGTAAACGACGATATGCATGTTTATAAGGGTGGCTCGTGGAAAGATCGTGCTTATTGGTTGAACCCTGGGACAAGACGCTATTTAGAAGCAAGTAAATCTACTTGTGATTTAGGATTTAGATGTGCTATGACGAAGATTGGGGAGTCTGTGCCCATTGCAAAACCTGCAAAACGAAAAAAATAAAATAACTATACAGATTTAATCAAGAAACATCTATTTGCAAATAGATGTTTCTTTGTTTGAAAGATTTACCTTAGTAGAAGAATTTAACGAATAAAAAATGAAAAGAACAAAAATTGTAGATGTTTTAAAATCAACAGTATGTGATATCGATGTGTTGGTGAAAGGTTGGGTTCGCACTCGTCGTGGTAATAAAATGGTAAGTTTTATTGCTTTAAATGATGGTTCGGTAATACATAATCTTCAGATAGTTGTCGATAATAATAATTTTGATGAAGAACTATTGAAAAAAATAACAACTGGTGCTGCAATTGCAGTTACAGGTCGTTTGGTTCAATCGCAAGGAAAGGGACAAAATGTGGAAGTACAAGCTTCTTCTATTGAGGTATATGGTACTGCTGATGTAGAAACATATCCTTTGCAAAAGAAAGGGCATTCTTTGGAGTTTTTGCGTGAAATTGCTCACCTTCGTCCTCGTACAAATACCTTTGGAGCGGTTTTTCGTATTCGTCATAATATGGCAATGGCTATTCATACATTTTTCCATCAAAAAGGATTTTTCTATTTCCATACGCCTATCATCACAGCTTCTGACTGCGAAGGTGCTGGACAAATGTTTCAGGTGACAACTAAAAATCTTTATGATTTAAAAAAAGACGAAAATGGTTCGATTATTTATGATGATGACTTTTTTGGTAAGCAAGCAAGTTTAACTGTTTCTGGGCAATTAGAAGGAGAATTAGCTGCAATGGCGTTAGGTGCAATTTATACTTTTGGACCAACCTTTAGAGCAGAAAATTCTAATACACCACGTCATTTGGCCGAATTTTGGATGATAGAACCTGAAGTTGCTTTTAATGACATTGTTGATAATATGGACTTGGCAGAAGAGTTTATCAAGTATTGCGTGCAATGGGCATTGGATAATTGTCGTGATGATATTCAATTTTTGAATGATATGTTTGACAAAGGCTTGATTGAGCGTTTGGAGGGTGTGTTGAAAGAATCTTTTGTTCGTTTACCATATACAGAGGGTATTAAAATTTTAGAAACAGCTGTTGCTAATGGGCATAAATTTGAATTCCCAATTTATTGGGGTGCAGATTTGGCGTCGGAACATGAACGCTATCTTGTAGAAGAGCATTTTAATAAACCTGTTATTTTAACTGATTATCCAAAGGAGATAAAGGCCTTTTATATGAAGCAGAACGAAGACGGAAAAACCGTTCGTGCAATGGACGTTTTGTTCCCAAAAATTGGAGAAATCATTGGAGGATCGGAGCGTGAGGCTGATTACGACAAACTTTTAAACCGAATCAACGAACTAAATATCCCAATGAAAGACATGTGGTGGTATTTGGATACTCGTCGTTTTGGTAGCTGTCCGCACTCTGGATTTGGGTTAGGATTTGAGCGTTTGTTGCTATTCGTAACAGGAATGGCAAACATTCGCGACGTGATACCTTTCCCACGTACTCCAAAAAATGCAGAATTTTAATTCGTAACTGATATGAAAATATTGATTGTAAACGGACCAAATCTAAATCTTCTCGGCAAAAGAGAACCTGAGGTTTATGGAAATAGTTCATTTGATGAATATTTTTCTACGATAAAAGAAAAATATCCTCATGTAGAGTTTCAATATTTTCAGTCGAATATTGAGGGCGAGCTGATCGACAAAATTCAGGAATGTGGTTTTTCTTACGATGGAATTGTGCTAAACGCAGGAGCATATACGCACACTTCCATTGCTATTGCCGATGCCATTCGTGCAATAACCACCCCCGTAATAGAGGTGCATATTTCAAACGTTTTTCAGCGTGAAGAATTTCGTCATCACTCGTTTTTATCGGAGGTTTGCCGAGGCGTAATTTGCGGTTTTGGCTTAGATTCTTATCGCTTGGCTATCGAATCTTTTGGTGTATGAGCGTTGTTGAGAGCATAAGGTCGGCAACTTCAACGGCTTTCTCTTTCGAGATTTTGCCTCCTCTGAAAGGGAATAGTTTGGATTCAGTGATGAATACCATTGATGTATTGCGCGAGTTCGACCCAAAATACATCAACATTACGACTCACAGGAGCGAACACGTTTGGGCATGGAATGCCGATGGGTCATCGAAAGTAGTTTCGCGTCGACGTCGACCGGGAACAGTAGCTGTGGCTGCAGCCATTCATCATAAATATAACATTCCTGTGGTTCCACATATCCTGTGTGGAGGTTTCACTCGCGAAGAAACAGAGTACGTGCTTATCGATTTGCAATTTTTAGGCATTACGGATTTGCTCTTGCTTCGTGGCGACAAAGCGGCCGAAGAAAAATACTACCTACCTACGCCAAATGGCAATGCTTATGCAGTTGACTTGCAGCAACAAGTAAACGATTTCAATCGTGGAGTTTTTGAAGATGGCTCACTCATGTCGAATTCGGTGATTCCGTTTCGATACGGAATGGCGTGCTATCCTGAAAAGCATGAAGATGCCGCATCACTAGAAAATGATCTTTATTGGGCAAAAAAGAAAGTGGATGAAGGTGCAGAATACCTTGTTACACAAATGTTTTTCGACAATCAAAGGTATTTTACTTTTGTAGAAAAATGCAAAGAAATGGGCATAACAGTACCTATAATCCCGGGCCTAAAGCCATTGCGTAAAACATCACAAATAGACGTTTTGCCAAAAATGTTTCACATAGAAATACCTGAACCATTGGCAGTGGAAATGAAAAAATGCACAACCGAAGAGCAGTCGGTAGAAGTGGGTATCGAATGGTGTACGCAGCAAGCCAAAGAATTGAAAGCAAAAGGCGTACCTAGCATTCATTTTTATGCGTTGAATGCTACGCAGAGTGTAAAACGAGTGGCTCAGAATGTTTATTGATTATGCTTTTCTTACTTTTTTTGATTCTTTCTGTAATTTTTGTAATTATCAGTTCTATTTTTCGACTGATTTTATCTTTCTTTACGAGAAAAAATAAAAAAAACGAAGAAGAAAAAACACAAATGCCGAGACGCAAAAAAAAGATATTTGAGAAAAACCAAGGCGAGTACGTCGATTACGAAGAGGTTGAAGAAAAAAATAAAAAATAGATAGATATGTTGACAGTAAAATTTATTGCAGAAAACAAAGAAGAAGTGATTCGTCGTTTGGCGAAGAAACATTTTGATGGTAGAGAAATTATTGAAAAAGTTATTGATTTGGATGCTCAACGCAGGGCAACGCAAAAGGATTTGGATGCTTTGTTGGCAAAGGCAAATCAACTTTCTAAATCGATTGGTGCTTTGATGCAAGCTGGGAAAAAAGAGGAAGCTCAAGCGGTAAAGCAAGAAACTGCACAATATAAAGAAGAAACTAAAAACCTTTCGCAAAAGATGGACGAAATAGAACTCTCTATTCGTGAGTTGCTATTGCAAGTGCCAAATTTACCTCAGGAGTGTGTGCCAGAGGGAAAAACTGCAGAGGATAATGTTGTGGAAAAATCTCAAGGTGAGGTGCCTGAATTTTCGTTCGAGCCTCTTGCTCACTGGGATTTGGCAAAAAAATACGATTTAATCGATTTTGAATTAGGTGTTAAAATATCTGGAGCAGGATTCCCTGTTTATAAAGGAAAAGGAGCACAACTTCAACGTGCATTGATTAACTTCTTCCTCGACGAGGCTAGAAAAAATGATTATTTAGAGATAATGCCTCCAACGGTTGTGAATGCGGCTTCTGGATACGGTACAGGTCAGTTGCCCGACAAAGAAGGTCAAATGTACCATTGTCAATTGGATGATTTGTATTTGATTCCAACGGCAGAAGTTCCTGTTACAAATATCTATCGTGATGTTATCTTGAACGAAAAGGAATTACCTATTAAAAACTGTGCTTATACGCAATGTTTTCGTCGTGAGGCAGGTAGCTATGGCAAAGATGTTAGAGGACTCAACCGTTTGCACGAATTTTCGAAAATAGAAATTGTTAGAATCGATACTCCTGAACATTCAAGTACGTCGCATCAAGAGATGCTTGATCACGTTGAGGGCTTGTTGCAAAAATTGGAGTTGCCTTATCGTATTTTGCGTCTTTGTGGTGGCGATATGAGTTTTACTGCTGCACTTTGTTTCGACTTTGAGGTTTACTCTGCTGCTCAAAAACGTTGGTTGGAGGTAAGTTCGGTGTCTAACTTCGAAAGTTATCAAGCAAATCGTTTGAAGTGTAGATACAAAAAAGCAGACGGGAAAACCGAACTCTGCCATACACTTAATGGTAGTGCTTTGGCTTTGCCACGTATAGTGGCAGCTTTGCTCGAAAACAACCAAACCGAACAAGGTATTCGCATTCCAAAGGTTTTGGTGCCTTATACAGGATTTGAATATATCGATTAAGTTTTTTTCATAATTTTTTCTTTGGAGGGCTCCCATATTCTATGGCGAGTCCTTTTTTTATTTCGTATTCTCCCTCAAAAAATCATTATCTTTGCAATTACTGCTGAAGGCAGTAGTTTTTTTATTTTTTTGAGCTTTTGCTCTTGTTCTCGAAACAATAAAATCCGCCAAATTTTAAAAAACACGAGAATAAGTTAGCGAATGTTTACGCTTGAGGCGTAGATTGTTTCGTGCTTATTTGTGTTTGCGGTTCTTGGCGGAGCCTTTTGTTTCGATAAGCAATAAAACGAAATGGTTTATCGCCTTTTTTTATGACCGAAACGCTACATATAGGGAACGAAATCCGCAACGAACTCTTGCGGCAAGGGCGTAGTGTGGCGTGGCTTGCACGTGAGTTGGGCTACGACCGCTCCAATTTCTACCGCGTGTTGCGAGCTCCTTCTATCGACACTGCTTTACTGATGCGTATCTCGCAGTTGCTTCAGTGCAATTTCTTCCAAATTTATACTAAACACTATGTAGCAAAAGGGTGTCAATTATGACACGCTTTGAGGTTAAATCCGACAACATCCAATTCTACTTAGATGTGCTTTATTGCCTTATTTTGTAGAGATTTAAGAACCTAAAACAAGGACCAACAAGAACCTTTTTTGTCGGGAGTTTTTATATTTTATTTGCAAAGCGATTTTAAAAACAAAACAATAAATGATAACCATGAAAAAACTACTGATTTTATTTGCATTTGTGCTGTGTGGCGTATGCGTAGCCCAAGCCGAAGTGCTGACTATGGTGATAGAAACCACCGAGGGCGAGCGTACGGTGTACGAACTCTCTACACTCCGCTCTCTGACGTTTTCTGGCGAAGTAGCCAATGCACAAACTACGGGCAAAACCGCCCGACGCATCTATTTCCTTGAAATGAACACTACGGAGCTTGACAACGTGCAAGTACAAGTGGGCGTATTCCCTAACCCCGTGTGTGGCGTGTTGCGTGTGAAGGGCGTGGAGCCGAACGCCACTTACCGAGTGATAGACCTCTCGGGGCGAGTGGTGATGAGTGGCGTAGGGTGCGACATAGATGTATCTACGCTTACCGAAAGCACCTATGTACTACAAGTAGCCGATGTGCTTGTAAAGTTTATTAAGAAATAACAACGATTTATTAACCAATAAAAAATAAATAAAGAGATGAAAAAAATTACACTTGTTTTTGCTTTTATGCTTGCTGTAGCAGGAGCTGCGGCACAGAGTATGTATGTACACAAAACCGATGGCAACGTGTACGAGTTTAAGGTATCGGATGTGGATAGCATCAATTTTGCAGCAAGCACTACCGACGACTATTTTTATACAGTAACCTATATGCCAAATGGTGGAGAAGGAGATGTGGTTGTGGATACTATACGCTATGGTGTTTCTTATACATTTAGGAATTATTCAACAACATTTACTCGTCCTTCGTATGCTTTTCACAAATGGAATACAAGAGAGGATGGAGCAGGAGCCTATTTTACTGTTGGTGATTCTGTACCTATGGTAGTACGGGACATTAAGTTGTATGCTATATGGTATGAGAGTAGCGGTATGGAAAATGGATATGAATGGGTCGATTTAGGTTTGCCTAGCGGGTTGAAATGGGCAACCAGCAATGCAGGCACTGTAAGTAAATCTAGCTATTACGACGTTGCTTCGTCCAAAATGGGAGGAACTTGGCGTACACCAACTTACAAAGAATTTGAAGAGTTTAATAGCAATTGCACATCTACTTGGATAAATGATTATAATGGAACGGGTATAAATGGGCGTATTTTTACTAGCAAGTTAAATGGAATGTCTATATTTTTTCCTGCTAACGGGTATTATAATAGTGGATATAAGGAAGGTACGAATGAAGGGTATTACTGGACAGCAGGAGCTTCTTATTATTTTTATTTTAGCAGTAGTAGTCCTTCTGTATCATCTTCTTACGGTATTGCCGGAGGAGATGTTTATAGTGTGAGAGGGGTTTGTGAATAATAAGTATTAACTATAAAAATAAAGAAAAATGAAAAAATCTCTTAAAAATGATGCACAGAAAGTTTTAGCATCTTATAGTGCGTATTTGGAGCCGTACGTAATACAGAATGATTCATTAGCCTGCTTGCTATCAAAATATCCCTCCCATACGAATAAATCGGCTGTGGCTACAAAAGTAAAATTGCTCAATTTGTTCTACTCTACAGGCATAATGGCTACAAATGCAATGGCAGAACATATATTTAATATAAAAGATATAGATGCTCGGCTTGCTTGTGGCGATAAGAGTTTGGTTGGTGAGATTGCTCATTTGCAGTTGGGTAATGCTGTACGAAACAATTATTCGTTTGCTACAAAATATTGTGCGTATCATCAGCCCGATAAATATCCTATTTACGATAGTATGGTGGCAAAAACGTTTGCTACTTTGTTCAGTAAAGGTTTTTTCTTGCCCGAGTATAAGAGCTATACAAAAACGTCTTTTGCAGAGAAGTTAAAGGACTATGATTTTTATGTGAAGTTTTACGATTATTTTATGGATGAGTTTGATTTAAAAGAATTCTCTTATCGTGAAGTCGATGCGTATATTTGGGGAGCACTTAAGATTGATAAGGATTTTGATATAAAAACGTTAATTTAAAAATAAAAAAAGCGAACTTAAGTTCGCTTTTTTTATGCTATGCTTCGCTGTGGAGTTGCAAGGAGTTTTTGTCGTCGTCAAGCGTGAAGTGTAGCGTAGCGTTTTCTGTCGGGTTGTCGAGCAGAAAATCGGTTACGGGGTCTTCTATGTATTTCTGTATAGCACGCTTCAAGGGTCGGGCACCATTTTGTGCATCGTAGCCTTTATCGGCAATAAAGTGTTTCGCTTCGTCGTTCAGCGTAAGCTGTAGGTGTAGGTTCTCGAGGCGTTTGCCAAGCGTTGCCAATTCCAAGTCGATAATACGTGCTATGTCGGCTTTCGTCAAGCTGTTAAACATCACGATGTCGTCTATACGGTTTAGAAACTCCGGCGAGAAAGTTTTGTTTAAGGCTTTCTGCACGGTGCTTTGCGACACCTCGTTGTCGTCTCTCGCTTGCGAAGCAAAACCAATGCCTTTGCCAAAATCTTTGAGTTGGCGTGAGCCTACGTTTGAGGTCATAATTATAATCGTGTTTTTAAAATCGACAATACGCCCAAGGCTGTCGGTGAGTCGGCCCTCGTCGAGTACTTGCAGTAAGAGGTTGAACACATCGGGGTGTGCTTTTTCAATCTCGTCGAGCAAAATAACGGAATAGGGTTTGCGTCGAACACGTTCGGTGAGTTGTCCGCCATCTTCGTGCCCTACGTAGCCCGGAGGAGCTCCTATCAAGCGAGAGACGCTGAACTTTTCGAGGTATTCGCTCATATCGATGCGGATAAGTGCATCGCGGCTATCGAACATTTGTTCGGAAAGTTTTTTTGCAAGATGCGTTTTACCCACACCCGTAGGTCCAAGAAAAATAAACGTACCGATAGGTTTGTTTGGGTCTTTTAGTCCTACGCGATTGCGTTGAATAGATTTTACTATTTTGTCGATAGCATCATTTTGTCCTATGATGTTGTCTTTTAGGATGTTGTTCATTTGTTTTAGTCGGATGCCTTCTGCTTGTGCAATGCGTTTGGCAGGGACGCCCGTTATCGACGCTACAGTTTCGGCTATTTGTTCCTCGTCAATAATTTGTGGATTGGCTTCGTTGTTTTCTTGCCAATTTTTCTCAAAAGCTTTTAACTCGTCGGTGAGTTTGCGAGCTATGTCGCGTTGGTTGGCAGCTTCTTCGTAGTCTTGACGCTTCGAGGCTTCTATTTTTAAATTGTTGGCATCGTCTATTTTTTGTTCCAAAATTTTTATTTCTTCTGGAATGTCGGTGTATTTTACGTGCATTTTAGCCCCTGCCTCGTCGAGCACGTCGATAGCTTTGTCGGGGAAACAGCGGTCGCTAATGTAACGGTCGGTTAGGCGTACGCACGAAAGGAGTGCCTCGTCGGAATATTTCACGTTGTGGTGAGCTTCGTATCTGAATTTTATGTTTTTCAGAATCGTCAAAGTATCGTCGGCAGAGGTTGGCTCTACCAATATTTTTTGAAAACGTCGCTCTAGAGCTCCGTCTTTTTCTATGGTTTTGCGATATTCGTCGAGCGTAGTAGCTCCAATGCATTGCAATTCGCCACGAGCAAGGCTTGGTTTGAGCATATTGGCTGCGTCGAGTGAGCCAGTTGCTCCTCCTGCTCCAATAATAGTATGAATTTCGTCAATAAAAAGAATGACGTCAGGGTTGTTTTGAAGTTCGTTGAGAATAGCTTTTATTCGCTCCTCAAATTGCCCACGATATTTTGTCCCAGCTACGATGCCTGCCATGTCGAGCGAAATAACACGTTTGTTCCAAAGCTGGCGGGGTGTTTTGTGCTGTACAATGCAGTTGGCAAGTCCTTCTACAATGGCAGTTTTCCCTACACCTGGTTCTCCGATCAAAATAGGATTGTTCTTTTTTCGTCGGCTCAATATTTGAATGACGCGTTCGGTCTCTTTTTCGCGTCCTACGATGGGGTCTAGTTTGTTTTCGGTAGCGGCTTTTGTTAGGTCGAAACCGAATTTGTCAAGAGCGGGTGTGTCAGAAGTATTTGTGTTTTTTTGCGATGTTTTTACCTCTTTGTTGTCGTCAAAACTTTCAAATTCGTCATCAAAATCGTCTTCAGTAGGCACGGAGTTTTGCAAAGAAGATTCTTGCTTTTTGTCAAGAATATTGCGAACGCTGTAGTAATCAACACTTTTTTCTTGAAGAATTTGTTTGCCAACGTTGTTGCTTTCTTTTAATATAGCAAGAAGAAGATGCTCTGTGTCGGTTTGTTTTGAATTGAGCGATCGAGCTTCTAAATACATAAAACGTAGCACATCTTGTGTAGTAGAGTGCATAGAAATATAGTCAGGAGTATCGCTTTGTGTGTTTTTATTGGAAGAACGATCTTCTATCTCTTTTTTTAGCTTTTTTGTGTCAATACCTAATTGTTTTAAAATATCAATTGCACGCCCAGAGCCTTCGCGCAAAAGTCCTAGCAAAAGGTGTTCGGGCATGATGCTGCTTTCGCATAAACGTACAGCTTCTTCTCCGCTGAACATAAGAATATTTTTTAATCTATCGGAATATTTTTGTGAATCCATAAATAAAGAATTTTTGCAAAAATATTTTCAAAGATGATGCCAAAAGTAAAATTCGGTAAATCTGTCATTGAAAATTAGAACCACTTGCGATAATTGTCGCTATTGTCACTTCTTTTTTCGTATTTCAAGTCGCGTAACATAGAAGATTTTACACCGACTGTTACTGTGTATGATTTGTATAGCCCAAAAGGACTCATTGATGCTGATAAAACCCAGCAATGTAAATCTCTGTTGATTGAAATGTTTGTGGAGGTTACTTTCATTGCATTAAAATCGTACGACAACGAATACGAAACATGCCATTGTGGTGTGGGCGAAATACTTCCAGAAATGCTTAGGTTGTGAGTAAATTTACGATCGTATTCCATTTTTTCTTTATTGAAAATGTTGCTTTGTCCCCAACGTATCGAGTAGTTTACACTTAGGCTCCAAGGGATATTAACTTTTTGATATCCATCATCATCTTCTTCTTCAGCGTCTTTTTTCTTTTTGTCGTTTTTAAAGTCTGCATTATTCTCTTCGTTATCAAAATCTTCACTTCCGTCGTCTATTTGGTCTGCAACGTTGTCTTCGTCTTCTTTTTTATCTTTTCTTTTAAATGTATCGTTGTTGAATGTATATTGAAACGATGTGCCTGTACCTAAAAATCTAGGGAATTTGCGTAATTGATTGATATGAACAGGATTTCCATTGTCATTTAAGGCATATTTGTAAGGGTCAAAAGCACCACTAAGATTGATAGAGAATTTTTTGGTGATTTTAAGTCGAAGATTTGTACTAAAATTTCCAAGCTTCATAGAGTCAGCAGCAAAGTTGTAACTGCCACTTATAGAAAAATTGTCAATAAGACTAATCTTTTTGTATGCATTTGTTTTAGTGGAGTCGGAGGTGTCTTTTACTTTCATCTCTAAATTGTTTGCCAAAGAGAATCCTAGACTACCGCTTGTACCTTTTCCTGCTACACCATAAAGTGAGTTGGCATAAGGTGAGTACATTACATCTTTTGTTTGTATTCGGTTGATGTTGTTTTTGTCGATAATAGTTTGGGTGTATGTTTTGTAAAATTTAAATAAAGGATCGCTGAAATCGGGATGATAATTGAAAGAAATAGAAGGAGTAATGATGTGTCGAATACGATCAACCTTATCTCCAAAAATTTTTCGGATAGGAGTATAAAAACCATATATTTTAGTCTGCATACTTACCCCAAGGCTAAAGTCGTATACGTTATAAAAGCCAGCGGTAGTATCAATGATTTCTTTTTGATTTTTTTCGTCCCATGAGCGTTCTTCTCTGCTGAAATACCATTTGTAGTTGAAATTAAATGTGGGAGAAATGGATATATATTTAAAAATGTTAAAAGAGGCTCCAATTGGTAATTGGTGTTTAAAGCCATTCCTCCATTTCGAAAATTTTGTTTTGAATAGTAGGTTTTCTTTTGTTTCTATGCTATTAGAAAAAGTACCTGTATAGCTCATGTAGATTTTTTCGTACCATCGCTCTTTGCCTACTCTGTTTTTTTTCTTGAATGGATATATACGACTCATTGAGAAGGTCATGTTTGGCAAATTTAGGTTTATCACCGAGTCTTTGGTTCGTTGCGTTAGCATTGCAGTTACAGAAATGCTCCAAGGGCTTTCTGGGAAACGTTGTGTGTATGAAATACTTGAACTTGTAGTGTTTTTTGCCAATTCGTTAGCATTGTAGTAATGGTTGATGTTGCTATGTGTATAGCCACTTGTAGCAAAATCGACTGATGCGGAAAATGTACTGTACAAACTAGCTTTACTATCTTGACTATGCGTCCACGACATTCTGAAATTTCTACTTTGACTGTAATCGGGTAACCCTTTAATACCAGTTACGTCGTTTCTGTAACTCATATTTATGCTACCTCTGAATTTGTAACGTTTTTTGTAGGTTGAGCGAGCATAGAGTGCCCATGTTCCTTTGGTATATATATCGCCAGTTAGTTCCAAATCAAAATAATCGCTTAAAGCAAAATAGTAACCTCCATTTTTTAAATAAAATCCTCGTGTAAAATCATCGCCATAAGATGGCATAATAATACCTGAAGAATAAGATTTTGTAAAAGGGAAAAAACCGAATGGTACTGCAATAGGTAATGGTACGTCTTCAATTACTAAATAGGCAGGACCTGCGGCTACATAATGTTGTGGCTTCACCTTTGCTTTAGTTAATTGTATGTAGAAATGAGGATGGTCATGATTGTCGCAAGTTGTATATTTCCCATTTCGCATAAAAAGCATGTCGTCAGCACCTTTTTTGGATTCGTCGGCTACAATGTATCCATCACCTTGTTGTGTTATACCTCTTCGAATGTATCCTTTGCGACTATTAAAATTGTATTTCAATGATCTAGCACGATATTCGTCAGCACCTTCACGAAAGATAGGAAATCCTATTTGATCGCCAACACTATCGACAATACCTTCTGCGTAAACAAGGCTACTATCCATTACCATTCTAATAATTTCAGCTTCAAGTTGAACAGGACTTTTGAGTTGGTAATCTACACTTGCTTTTCCATATAAAAAACCTGTTCCGTTTTCAAATAGTAAAATAGAATCTCGAGCTTGATAGTCGACTCTCGCATTTATTTTTGAGGCAGATGTTTTAGCCGTATTTTGATTGGATGTGGTATCTTTTGCTTGTTCTGTTGTTTTTTTCTGCCCTAAAGAGATGATAGGAAGAATGGAAAACAATAGTAAAAAAAACAATTGTTTGTTACTCTTTGGCCTCCTTTTATATGTGAAAAAACTAAGCAAATTAGTGGCGTTTTTAATTTGCAAAGTTAATGAATTAACGGCTAATGCCCTAAAGGATTTGTTTGAAATATTGTTTTTTGTTTGTTTGAATATTTCGTAATTTTGCAAGAAATGATTTTGTAAAATATGAAACGACAACTTTTTTTGCTGTTTTTTTGTTTTTGTATTGTTATCTCACTATCAGCTAAACAATTTATATTGGTTTTAGATCCAGGTCATGGAGGAGCAGATCCGGGTGCAGTGGGAACGGAAGTTCAAGAAAAAGATTTGAATTTAAAGGTGGCATTATTAGTTGGGAAAAAAATATCGGAACGATGTCCGGATGTAAAAGTGATTTATACACGAGATACGGATAAGACTGTAACGTTGAGAGAGCGTCCAATGATTGCAAATAAGGCAAACGGAGATTTATTTATAAGTATTCATACTAATTCTAACGATTCGAAGCGTCCTTGTGGAACAGAAACTTATGTGATAGGTCTGGCAAAAACAGGAGCAAACTTTGAGGTTGCAAAGCGTGAAAATTCGGTGATATTGTTAGAAGCCGATAGGGAAAGTTATCAAGGTTTTGACCCTACTTCGCCCGAGTCGTATATAATGTTTGAGTTTATGCAAGATCAATATGTTGAGCAAAGTTTGCAAATGGCAGATTTTATACAGCGTAATTTTACAAAAAAGACCGACCGTGTAGATCGAGGGGTGCGACAAGATTTGTTTTGGGTGTTGCATCAAACAAAAATGCCTAGTGTTTTAGTAGAAATGGGTTTTGTGTCTAATGCAAGTGACCAATCTTATATGATGTCTAAAAAAGGACAAAATGCTTTAGCGGAGTCAATTGTTTGTGCTTTTGAGCAATATAAGCATGAGTTTGATAAAAAAAATGGATTAAAATTTCAAAAAAAACAACAAGCAAAGAAAGCAATTGAGCAATCTGTTGATTCTTTGAAACCTGTGTTTAAGTTACAATTGTTTGCATCAAAGGAGGTTTTACCTGAGAATCATGTTTCTATGAAAGGTGAAAAAAACTTATCGTATTATGAAGAAAGTGGGTGGATAAAATATACAGCAGGCGAGACATCTTCTTATGAAGAAATAAAGCAGTTGAAAAAAGAATTGGATAAAAAGTTTGGAGATAGTTTTATTGTTGCGTTTTTTAAAGGGAAAAAGATTTCTTTAAAAGAAGCACTTTCGTTATTAAAATAAATATATTAGAGATGAAAAAGTTTTTTACACGAGAGGTTAAAGTTGCATTGTTAGTAACAACGGCGTTAATTATTTTGTATTTTGGATTGAACTATTTAAAAGGTATAAATTTGTTTAATCCTATAAATAAATATTATGCAAAATATGAATCTGTAGAAGGGTTAGTCGCTTCTTCTCCAGTTTATGTGAGAGGGTATAAAGTCGGTCAAGTTAATAGTATTACTTACGATTTTTCTAATGAAATTCCATTTGTAATAGAATTTACTACAGAAAAAAGTTTAAAATTGCCTAAAGGTACTATAGCTGAGATGTTTGATGATGGTTTGATGGGAGGGAAGGCCATACGTTTGGTGATGTCTAAAAACGATGAATATATTTCCGATGGGGATACATTATCAGCTTTAAAAGTTGCGGGGTTGATGGATTTCTTGTCAGGGCATTTTTTGCCAACTTTGTATAAAACTGTGGCAGATGTTGATTCTACTATTGTAAATATACAACAATTGATTGCTTCTGCAGAGATAAAAAATTCTTTGAAATCAATAGAAAGTGTAACAAGTGATTTAAGCATAACATCAGAACGTTTGAAAAACTTGATGGATGGAAAAATCCCTGCTGTTGTTGCTAATATCGATACTATATCTTTAGATTTGAAAAAAGTGTCTTCTGATTTGAAGGATTTTGAATATGCGGAATTACTCCTAAAAGTTGATAGTACAATGGCTAATCTTTGCTCATTGTCTAATAGTTTAAATGATAAAGATGGATCTTTAGGATTGCTATTGCGAGATCAATCACTTTATAATAGTTTAGATTCGACAGTGAATAGTGCAAATTTATTATTAAAAGATTTAAAAGAAAATCCAAAACGTTATGTGCATTTTTCTTTGTTTGGTAGAAAAGAAAAATAATTTATAATCGTTCTAAAAAATAAAATAATCAAAGGGCACTCCTTGTTGTCTTTCTTCAGATGAATTTGGACTTTATGGGGTGTTCGTTTTTTATGTATTTATTTGCATTTTATTGTAAGTCCTTATAAATTAGGAATTAAGGATAAAAATATTGTTTTTGTAATGTGTAGATAATGAGGGGGTTGTGTTTAATGCTTTGTTGTTGAGTATTTTAAGGATTTGTTGAATTAACCTTTGTGTGATTTGTTTTTAAGTTATTGGTAAAAATATTACTTTTGTCCCCCCAATCAGAAAAATACTTGTTAAGAAAAATAGAAAAATGAATTGTAAGGAATTGTGGAATCGGTGTTTGGTCGTGCTTAAGGATAATGTTCCTGAAGCGGTTTATACGACTTGGTTTGCACCAATTGTGCCATTGAAATATGAGCACAATGAGATTTTGCTACAACTTCCAAGTATGTTTTTCTATGAACTTATCGAAGAAAGGTATGCTGGGTTACTATGTGCTACATTAGAAAAAGAAGCTGGTAGACCAATTAAGTTACTTTATAATGTATTAGTTGATAAATCGGAGAATAAATCATCGACACCGATATTCCCTTCTTCTCAAGAAGAAAAAGAAGAGCCTGTAAAGAGTGTTGTGAAAACTTCTGCTCCAGCTTTGCCATGGGATAACAATGTTTTCCCTCAAGATTTGGATCCTCAATTAAATCCTATCTATAACTTTAATACTTTTATAGAAGGAAGGTGTAATAAATTGGCTAGAACTGCTGGAGTCAGTATAGCTAATGATCCTGGTCGTACACCATTCAATCCTTTATTTATATTTGGACAATCTGGTGTTGGGAAAACGCATCTTGCTCAAGCCATTGGTTTAATGGCAAAACAATTGAATCCAGAGAAACGTGTGCTTTATGTTTCTGCCAATTTGTTTTGCATTCAATTTACAGATGCTATACGATTTAATAAATCAAATGATTTTTTAAACTTTTATCAAAGTATAGATGTTTTGATAATAGATGATATACAAACTTTAGCAGGAAAGGATAAAACGCAGCAAACATTTTTCCATATTTTTAATCATTTGCACCAAATGGGTAAGCAGTTGATTTTAACTTCTGATAAAGCACCAAGTGCATTGCAAGGAATGGAAGAGCGTTTGTTAACTCGTTTTAAATGGGGGTTGACGGTAGAAATTGAAAAGCCTGACTATGATTTGCGTAGATCTATATTAAAAAATAAAATTTATAAAGATGGGTTAGACATTCCTGAAGATGTTATTGATTATATTGCAGCTAATGTAATTGATAATGTTCGTGATTTGGAAGGAGTGTTGTTGTCGTTGTTAGCTCACTCTACGTTTATCGATGAAAAAATTGATATGAATTTGGCGGTGAAAGTTGTTGAAAAGATAGTAAATACTATGCCAATTGAACTTTCGCCAGAAAAAATACGAGAAGTGGTTTGTGATTATTTCTCTGTTTCAGAAGATTCTGTAGCATCAAAATCTAGGGTGCGTGCTGTAGCGAATGCTCGTCATATAGCAATGTATCTTTCAAAGCAAATGACGAAAAAATCGTTGTCGGAGATTGGCCGTGCAGTAGGAGGTAGAGATCATGCTACGGTCTTGCATTCTTGTTCGGTAGTCAATGACTTAATGGATACGGATAAGGAATTTAAAAATCACGTAGAGGAAATAGAAAAGATATTAAAGCGATAATTATTATAACTATTCGTATGAGGAACTTTGCTTTTGCAAAGTTTTTTCTTTTTTATAACCTTTGATAGTTCGTTTTAAAACATTATTTTTGACTCAATTTTAAAGTATGTAATTATGGTATATAGATTTGTAATATTCTCTGATGAAGTTGATAATTTTTACAGAGAAATAAAAATTGATGCAGATGCTACATTTTTCGATTTTCATAATGTAATATTAGATTCTGTGAATTATGAAAAAAATCAAATAACATCATTTTTTTTATGTTCTGAACAATGGGAGCGTGAGCAGGAAGTAACCTTGTTTGATATGGATTCAAGCTCGGAATATGATAATTTGGTGATGGATAAGGTTGAATTGCGTGATTTGATAACAGAAGAAAGACAGCGATTGATGTATATGTTTGATAACGTGTCTGATCGAGCTTTCTTTATCGAATTGAGAGAAATTATATTAGGTACTCATTTAGAGCAGCCAATTTGCTCTTTGTCAAAAGGAGTTCCTCCTATTCAGTTGCAAACATTAGATGATTTATCAGCAAGTAATACAGATGTAGTTGATTTAGATTTTTATGGTGATGATGATTTTGACCTTGATGAATTAGGGGATGATGGATTTGAAAATATAGATTTTAACGACCCTAATTTTTGATGATTTTCTAAATATGCAGAAAGAAAAGACTTTAGTTGTTTTGTTAGGACCGACGGGTGTCGGAAAAACTGAGTTGAGTTTACGTTTGGCCGAAAAACTAAAATCTCCTATAGTTTCTGCAGATTCTCGACAATTTTATAGAGAATTAAAAATAGGTACTGCGACACCTACAGATGTGCAACTTAAACGAGTTGCACATTATTTTATTGCAAATAAATCTATAACCGAAACTTATAGTTGTGGACAATATGAAATAGATGCATTAAATTTATTATCTCAATTGTTTTTAAAAAATGATGTGGTATTTTTAGTAGGAGGATCGATGCTTTATGTAGATGCAGTCTGTAAAGGTATTGATGATTTGCCAACGATAGATCCTTTTGTTCGTGAAGAAATGCAGTTACTTTATAAAGAAAAAGGTCTAGATTTTTTAAGAAATCAATTAAAGTTAGTTGATCCTGTGTATTATAAGAAGGTGGATCTTAGCAATGCTAAAAGAATTATTCATGCTTTAGAAATTTATATGATGACAAAGCAACCGTTTTCTTCTTTTCATAAAAAAACTATAAAAGAACGTCCTTTTCGTATTTTGAAGATAGGATTGAATAGAGATAGGGAGGAACTTTATGGTATGATTAATAGTCGTGTTGATGAAATGATAAAAAGTGGACTAGAGAACGAGGCCTGTGGTTTGTTGCCTTATAAAGAAAAAAATGCTTTAAATACTGTTGGATATAAAGAACTGTTTAAGGTTTTTGAGGGAGAGTGGACAATAGATTTTGCCATTGAGAAGATTAAAAAAAATACTCGTAATTATGCAAAAAAGCAGATTACGTGGTTTAAAAAAGATGAGTCGGTTTGTTGGTTTCATCCTTCAGATTATAATGCCGTAGAAAATTATTTGTTTCAAAAGTTAGGCGAAAGTTATAATGTTTGATTATATATTAAAAGGTATTTTTATTGGGTTGTTAGTTTCTATTCCCGTAGGACCTATTGGGGTATTATGTATTCAAAGAACTCTTAATAAGGGGAAATGGTATGGAATTATATCAGGATTGGGTGCTACAACTTCCGATCTTATTTATGCATTAATAGCAGTTTTTTGTTTGAGTTTTGTTGAATCTTTTATTGAGGAATATAGATTAATTATTCAGTTGGTGGCGAGTTTTGTTGTTTTGCTTTTTGGAGTATATATTTTTAGAAGTAATCCGGTTCGGCAACTTTCAGTGCAAAAGCGAAATAAAACTAATTATTTTAATGCTTATGTTTCCGCATTTGCTTTATGTGTTACAAATCCATTGATTTTGTTTTTATTTATTGGTTTGTTTGCCCGATTTTCTTTTTTTGCACCACAAGATTCTTTTTCGTATATAATAATAGGTCTTTTATCGGTGTTGATAGGAGCTTTTTCTTGGTGGGTACTATTGAATTCTGTTGTTGATATTTTTCGAAAAAAGATAAATGTAAGAGGTCTGTGGTTGGTAAATAAGGTTACTGGAGTGTTGATAATAATTTTATCATTAGGTGGAGTACTATATACCTTGCTTTATTAAAAAAAACAAAAAAAAGATTTTTATTTATTAAAAAGATAAAAAAAACAATTACCTTTACCGCAAATTTGATGTAAAAGGATGCAGTATAAATCTTGATTTTTTTAGATAATTTTGTATTCTTTTGAAAATCAGGTATTTGTTATTTTATAAATGTTGAATAGTATTTTAATTTTTATGAAAAAAGTAAAAGCGTGTTTTAAAAGTGGAGTTTTCGCACTTAAAACGTTCTTGAATATAAGAATGTTTTTGTTGATTACTCTTTTAGGAGGTGTTTCGTATGCGAATGCTCAAAAGATTGGTGGAGTAATCGTTGATGAGTTTAATGAGCCTCTTATTGGTGCGAGTGTTCAAATTAAAGGAACAACAGTAGGTACAGTAACTGATTTTGATGGAAACTTTGAACTTACAGTTTCTGGGCCAAAAGACGTTCTTGTTTTCTCGTATCTTGGTTATCAAGATCAAGAGTTGGCAGTGGGGAAAAATACCGCTTTCCGAATCAAAATGGAGCCTGATAACGAAATGCTGGAAGAAGTAGTGGTAACTGCCATGGGTATTGAGAAGAAAGCAAAATCGTTGACTTATGCTACGCAATCGGTTTCGGGGGCAGAATTAACGCGTGCTAAAGACTCTCACTTGGCAACTTCGCTTCAAGGTAAAATGGCGGGTCTTGTTATTACGCCAAACTCTTCTGGTGCTGGTGGTGGTTCTTCTAAAATAACATTACGTGGTCAAACTTCTTTGTTGGGAAATAATGATGCGTTAATTGTAATAGACGGTATTCCTATGTCTAATGGTGCTGCAGGGCAAGTTGGAGTAGGTGATATGGTTTATAGTGGAGGTCGTGATGGTGGTGACCCATTGTCTAACATAAACTCTGATGACATTGCGAGTGTTACTGTATTAAAAGGAGCTAATGCTGCAGCTCTTTATGGTAGTAAGGCGAACAATGGTGTTGTGCTTATAACAACAAAGACAGGTCGTGAAGGTGCTGTTCGTGTAGACCTTTCAAGTAATACTACATTTGAAACACCATTGTGTCTTCCAAAACTTCAAAGTGTATATGGTGGTAATGTGTTAGGTAACGCTTCTACAGGTTATCAAGTAACATCTTTGAACTGGAATAAAAAGAAATTGGCTGATTATACAGCCGCAGAAAAACAATTGTATTCTGCTTATATGCCATACTTTACAACAACACCACAAGATAATATAGGAAATTATTTTAAATTAGGAACTAACTTTAATAATACGATTTCTATTAATGGTGGTTCTGAAAATGCACAATCTTATTTCTCTTATGGTAATACTACTGCTAATGGTATTCAAGAGAAGAATACATTCTCTCGTCATAATTTATTCTTCAAACAAAATTTCCTTTTGTTTAATAAGTATTTGAAAATAGATATCTCTGCTAACTATATTAATCAAAAAGTAGAAAATGTTCCAAATTCGGGTGAAGGTTTTAACCCATTGTATGCTATATATAAAGTAGGTAGAGATATAGATATGAGTTATTTTAGAGCTAACTATAAACGTGTGGCAACTACAGTAGCTGATGCAACTATAGGTAACTCTTTCTATACAAGATTGTTAGGACAAGATATTCAAAACTGGGCATGGAATGACGAAAACTATAACAACCCTTATTGGTTGTTAAATAAAACGTTTGCATATCGTACTACAAATCGTTTGATTTTAAATGGTTCTGCAAATGTTAAGATTATAGATGGATTAAATGCTCAAGTACGTTTTAGTCGTGACCAAACTGATACTAAAGATGAATCAGGACGTTATGCAACAGCGATGTTTAAACAAGTAAACTCTTCGTCTTATTATTTAAGTCAAGGTAAGAATGTGGAATTGTTTACTGACTTCATTATTACATTTAATAGAAAATTTGCTGATGTAATTGATGTTAATGCTACCGTCGGAGGTAGTTATAATAAGATTAATTATAGTGGTTATTCTATTTCTGGTGGTGCCGATACTGCAGGTTTGGTTAACTATTTTGCTTTCGACAATTGGGATTATTGGCGTTCAGGAACACGCTACGAAGGACATTATGATGCTGGTTTTGGAGCATCTGAAAGTTGGAGTGATAACTGGAATGCTGGTGCGTTTGCTTCTGTACAAGTAGGTTTGTGGGATAAAGCTTATATTGACGCAAGTTATCGTCATGATTGGTCAAAAGCTTTCCAACAATTTAGAAATAGTGTTGTAACATTGAAAGATAAAAATGGAGATCCATTGTTAGATAAAGATGGTAAACCACGCACTAAACCAGCAAAAACATCATTTGGTTATTACTCAGTAGGTGCAAACTTCTTGTTAAAAGATTTGTTTAATATTAAGAACAAGAAAATTAACATAATGAAGTTGAGAGCTTCTTATTCTGAAGTAGGTAACTCTATACCAAACTCGTTGTATGGATCTTATACTTACAATCCTGTAACTGGTAAATATAGTGGTGCATCTATGGAATTTGAAGATCCTCAACCAGAAACAACTCGTTCTTTTGAGCTTGGTTATGATATGGCGATGTTTAACAATGCTTTTGATTTTGACGTAACTTATTATTATAGCGTATTAGCAAATCAGTATTTGTCAACATCAACACAAGCAGGTATTAGTCGCCCTGTAAACTCGGGTAAAATACGTAATACTGGTATTGAGTTTACCGCTAATTATAATTGGAATATCACAAAAGATTTTTCTTGGAAAACAGGTTTGAACTTCTCTTATAATGCAAATAAGATACTTTCAACTTATGATGATGGAAAAGAGTACTCTATGGGATGGGATATGGCAGGTTTCTTGATTAAATTTAAGCCAGGTGCTGCTTATGGTGACTTGTATACTCGTACATGGAATCGTGACGACAATGGTGTGATTAACACCACATCTTTGGTTGCTTCTGCTATCGATCATTATGCAGGAAATTCTATGTCGCCATTCTTCTATGGTTGGAACAATACATTCAGTTATAAAGATTTTACTTTCTATTTCTTGTTAGATGGTAAAATTGGAGGTAAGGTGCTTTCTTACACACAAGCAAAACTTGACTATTGGGGAGTGTCAGCAGCTACAGGAATTGATCGTGATGGATATATTCAATTGCCAGACAGACAATATGTTACGGTGGAAAAATATTATCAATCTATTGGTACTACACCAACTGATAACTATGTATATGATGCATCTAACTTACGTTTAAGAGAGTTGTCTTTGGGGTATACATTTAGAAACTTATTAGGAAATTCAAAGAACTTGTCGTTGTCTTTTGTAGCAAGAAACTTATGCTTCTTGTATAAAGCAGCTCCAATGGATCCAGATATTTCTTCTTCAACAGCTAATGGTGCTGGTGGTATCGATGCGTTTGCATTCCCAACAACAAGAAGTTATGGTTTAAATATCAAAGTAACATTCTAATTTTAGTAAAAAATAAAATATAAAAATATGAAAACGATAATAACTAAAATTAACAAATTATTTGCTGTACTATTATTTGTACCATTATTAATTGCTTGCGAAGACGTTAATTATGGTCCACAGGCGGGTACTACAAGTGATGGAACTGATAAAAGTGGTTATGGTTCAAACGTTGCATTGGCTGACGTAACTGAAGCTTCTATGGAAGGACAGTTGCAAACGGCTATGGATTATTTGATCGATATTCGTATCCATAAATATCAATATCAAAGAAGTTTGAGTATTGATGTTTTTGCAGGTTATTTCTGCCAAACTCATAACTATGATGGACGTCAGCCAACTACTTATTATTACCCAAATAATCCATTTATTCGTGGTATAATTGGTGAATCAACAAAACTTTATGCGTTGGTCGCTCCAGCAATTGCTTATGGTACTTCGTTTGGTCGTTCGGATTTGGCTGCTATTGGTAGAATCTTATATGCTTATAGTATGCAATGTTTGACTGATGCTATGGGACCAGTTGCTTATCATGATATGAAGGTTTTGAAAGAGGATTATCCTATCACTTATTCTTCAAGTGAAGAAGCATACGATTCTATTATAGCTGATTTGAGATGTGCAGTTGATACTTTGATGAAATATCAACCTACTATCAATCAATTGATGAAGGTAGAAGGTAAGGAAAAAGGTTCTCCTTGTTCTTGGGAATGGCAACGTTGGGTGAAGTTTGCTAATTCTATTCAGTTGCGTATGGCTATTACAATGGCAAATGTTAAACCTCAAAAAGCTCAAGAAATAGCAGAATTTGCGATTAATCATGAGATTGGAGTGTTGGAAGAAGATGATGATGATATTGCGTTTAGTGCAAAAGAAAATCTTCAAAGATATCCTAGCGGTGAACAAGGGCAAAATCATCCTTTGTTTACAATTGCAAACTCATGGAATGATATTCGTTTGGGAGCTACATTAGAAAATATTTTGAAACGTTATGAGCATCCATTGCTTGAACATTATTTCGTGAAAAATGGTTTAGGTGGTACTCCTGGTATGCAAGATCATATTTACGATCGTCGTACCAATGCTATTGCTTGCCCTAAAGGAACACAATATGTGGGTATCCGTCAAGGTGTAATGTTGCGTACGCGTTCTTCTGTAAAAGAAAATCCTTATCTTGCTTATACTTCTTTGTCTTTGGAAAATGTGGCTTCAAAAATGGATTATCCTTGGATAAAAGTTGCTGAAGTATTGTTCTGCCGTGCTGAAGGTGCTTTGAGAGGATGGAATATGGGTGGTACTGCTCAAGAATTTTACGAAGCTGGTATTCGTCGTGGTTTCTCTGATATTGATGAAGTTGGAAAATATTTCTCTTATAAAGAAAAAACAGCTGTTAAAAAGGTTGATTATGTTGACTATTTCGATCAAGATAATAATATTGAAGGTCGTGTAAATGTGGGAGTTAAATGGGATGAAGGAGATGATAAAGAATTGAAGTTAGAAAAAATTATTACTCAAAAATGGATTGCAAACTTCCCAATGGGATTAGAGGCTTGGACTAACTTCCGTCGTACTGGATATCCTAGAATGTTCCCTGTTAAAATTAACTTGTGGACTGTAGGACGTGTAGACGATGAAATTCAAATTCGTCGTATTCCACACGATGAAGCACCTACTTTGAGTGATGATTTGGAAAACTACAACAAATACGTATTACCAAAATGTGAAGGTGGTATCAATGAAGGTGGTAATCCATTGTGGTGGGATATTTCGTCTACTTGGTCAAAAGGTCCAGATGGATTAGTAATACCAAAGAATAATCTATAAGATAATTAATCAAGAATCAGGTGAGGAAGTTGCAAAAATGTAACTTCCTTTCTTTTTATGCTTAAAATGCTTAATTTTGCAAAAAAATAATATATGAAGAATCTATTCTCGGAATTACCTTATAAAGTTGCCGATATTTCGTTAGCTGATTTTGGTCGAAAAGAATTGGTATTAGCCGAAGGTGAGATGCCAGGTTTGATGGCTTTGCGCAAAAAGTATGGAAAAGAAAAACCTTTGACAGGAGCTCGTATTTCGGGTTCGTTGCATATGACAATACAAACTGCAATGTTGATAGAAACATTGGTGGAGTTGGGTGCTGAAGTGCGTTGGGCAAGTTGTAATATTTATTCCACACAAGATCATGCTGCAGCAGCAGTTGCAGCAAAAGGGGTGCCTGTTTTTGCGTGGAAAGGAGAGTCACTTGAGGAGTATTGGTGGTGCACATTACAAGCTTTGACTTTCCCTGAAGGAAAAGGACCTAATGTAATCGTTGATGATGGTGGCGATGCTACATTGATGATCCATTTGGGTTACGAAGCTGAAAAAAATCTTTCGGTTTTGGACAAGGAAGTACATGGTGAAGATGAAAAAGAGTTGTACTCAATTCTAAAAAAAGTATTGAAAACTGACTCAACATTCTTTGGTAGAATGGTGCCTGAAATCCGTGGTGTTTCGGAGGAAACCACAACAGGTGTTCATCGTTTGTACCAAATGATGCAAGAAGGCCGTTTGCTTTTCCCTGCCTTCAATGTGAACGATTCGGTAACGAAATCAAAATTTGATAATCTTTATGGTTGTCGCGAGTCGTTGGCCGATGGCATAAAGCGTGCAACCGATGTGATGATTGCGGGAAAGGTTGCTGTGGTTTGTGGATATGGTGATGTTGGTAAAGGTTGTGCTCATTCAATGCGTTCGTATGGTGCTCGTGTGATTGTTACAGAAATCGACCCAATATGTGCTTTGCAAGCTGCAATGGAAGGTTTCGAAGTAAAAACTGTTGAAGATGCGCTTGACGAAGGGGATATTTACGTTACCACAACTGGAAATTGCGATATTATTCGAATTGAGCATATCGAAAAAATGCGCGATGGAGCAATCGTCTGCAATATCGGTCATTTTGATAACGAAATTCAGGTGGAAAAATTGAAAAATTACGAAGGAATAGAATGTGTGAATATTAAACCTCAGGTGGATAAATATACTTTCCCCGACGGACATTCTATTTTGTTGCTTGCCGATGGTCGTTTGGTGAATTTGGGCTGTGCAACGGGTCACCCATCTTTTGTGATGAGTAATTCGTTTACAAATCAAACTTTGGCTCAAATAGAACTTTTTACAAATAAGTATGAGACAAATGTTTATTGTTTGCCTAAAAAGTTAGATGAAGAAGTTGCTCGTTTGCATTTGGAAAGAATAGGTGTAAAACTTACAAAATTGACTCAAAAACAAGCAGATTATATCGGAGTTTCTGTTGATGGACCTTATAAATCTGATATTTATAGATATTAAAAAAATAAAAAAATGTCGTTACAGTGTGGAATCGTAGGTTTACCTAATGTTGGTAAATCTACAATATTTAATTGTCTTTCAAATTCGAAAGCCCAGTCAGCAAATTTTCCTTTTTGTACAATAGAGCCAAATGTTGGTGTTATTAATGTGCCAGATGATAGATTGAATAAATTGGCAGAGATTGATAAACCTGAACGTGTTGTGCCTACAACTGTAAAAATAGTTGATATTGCAGGATTGGTTAAAGGAGCAAGTAAAGGTGAAGGATTGGGAAATAAATTTCTTGCAAACATAAGAGAAACCGATGCAATCCTTCATATATTAAGATGTTTTGATGATGATAATATTGTGCATGTCGATGGTTCGGTTAATCCAGTTAGAGATAAAGAAATTATTGACACTGAATTACAATTGAAAGATTTAGAAACTATCGAAAATCAAATAAAGAAAGTCCAAAAACAAGCTCAAACAGGTGGTGATAAAAATGCCAAGGCATTGTATGAGATATTGTTGCGTTATAAAGAAGTTTTGGAGCAAGGAAAATCTGCACGAACAGTAGTTCTTGAAAAAGATGAACAAAGTGTGGTACGTGATTTGTTTTTATTGACAAACAAGCCTGTGCTATACGTGTGTAATGTTGACGAAAAATCTGTTGTTGATGGTAATAAATATGTAGAGCAAGTTCGTGAAGCTGTAAAGGGTGAAAATGCTGATGTTTTGATTATTTCAGCAAAAGTTGAATCGGAAATTGCAGAATTAGATTCTTATGAGGATCGTCAAATGTTTTTAGAGGAAATTGGTTTGACAGAATCAGGTGGGGCTCGTTTGATACGTGCTGCTTATAATTTGCTTGATTTGCAAACATATTTTACAACTGGTGCTGACGAGTCGCGAGCATGGACCTTTACGCGTGGATCAAAAGCTCCACAATGTGCAGGTATAATCCACACCGATTTTGAAAAAGGTTTTATACGTGCCGAAGTAATCAAGTATGATGATTATGTGATGTTAGGTAGTGAATCAGCTTGTCGTGATGCAGGGAAATTGAGTGTAGAAGGGAAAGAATATATTGTGCAAGATGGAGATATTTTACATTTCCGCTTTAACGTGTAATTGTAATTGAGAAAACTTGTTTTCATATCTTTTGTCTTTTTGCTTTTCTTTTCAGAAACTAAAGCTTATCTCCCTTATTATGATATTAAGGCGAAAGTAATCACTGGGGGAATTTTAAAGCATACAAAACACCTTGAGAATACCGTAAAAGGTCCAACATTAGGGTTGGAGGTTGCAGTAGAATTTCTTCCTCAAGGAAAATGTAATTGGGAAAAATATTGGAATTATCCAATTATAGGTGTTGGCTTTCTTGGTATGGATTTGGGAAATACTAAAGTTTTTGGGCAAGCTTTTGCCGTTTACCCTTATCTGTTGGTTCCAATAGTTCGCCAAGAACACTTCCTTTTTAATTTTAAAGTTGGTGCAGGTATAGCTGTTTTGACAAAAACATGGTATCATTGCGATACTCAAAGTGGTGTAGATGCCCCAACTGCAAATGCAGCAATTGGCTCTCATTTAAATGTATTTTTGCCGATAGGTTTTACGTTCGATTTTCCTATAAAAAAAGGTTTTATGGTAATTTCGGACTTGATGTTGAATCATATTAGTAATGGTAGTTTTATACAACCAAACTCGGGCTTAAATATTATTAATGGCTTTGTTGGGGTGGCTTATAGACCGAATTGGAGAGAGTATATGTTTCCTTGGAATGATTATATAAAACCTAGGGAGAAAAATTATCAGCTTGAACTAGCGATGGGTGGAGGTGCACGTCAGTTGTATTACAAGGATAAAAAGTTTTATGGAGTAGCGTCAGCTCGTTTTTCGTTTTATAAAATGTTAACCAATTTTTATAAAATAGGTGCTTCGGTTGATGCTTTTTATGATGGAGTTTTTGTTAATCAAGGTGAGACTGGTGGTAATTATCACACAACTTATAAACGTTATTCTATTGCAGAAAATAAAACTAAAAATAAATTTAGAGTAGGTTTGTCGTTAGCAAATGAATTTGAAATTGGACGAGTTACTGCAGGTATTCATTGGGGATTTTATGTCTTTGATCCAATAAGAAATGCTTATAAGCTTGGAACAAATCCAAAATATGAGAAAAAAGGATATCCTCATCGCCCATTTCTTTACTCGTATAATATAGAGAAAGAAGATGGGTGGAATTATTTCCGTTTGTTGTTGAAGTGTAAAATAGTAGATAATTTTTTTGTTAGTGCGTCATTGAAAACTCATTTACAAAAAGCAGAGTTTTTTGATATAGGTTTTGGTTATACTTTTCAGTTTAAAAATAAGCGAGCATCTTATGCGACGTTATATTAAAATACGCTGAATTTCTTGGCTAAAAAACGTTAACACTCCTTAATCGTGTTTTTTTATTTGCTATCTTTGTACAAAATTTGATTAAAAATAAAAAAAGTAATAAAAATGCTTATTGGATACATATCACAAGTTGTAGGTCCGGTGGTTGATGTCGTTTTTAAAACAGAAATGGAAAACGTCTCGTTGCCATCGATTCATGATGCTTTAGAGGTAGTTCGCCCTAATGGTAAAAAGTTGATTTTAGAGATTCAGCAACATATAGGTGAAAATACAGTTCGTACAGTTGCTATGGATTCTACTGATGGTTTGCGTAGAGGGCTTGAAGTAAAACCAATGGGTAAGCCTATATCTATGCCTATTGGGCAACAAATAAAAGGTCGTTTGTTGAATGTGGTGGGTGATGCAATTGATGGTATGGCTGATTTGTCTTACGAAGAAACGTATCCAATTCATAGAGAACCTCCTAAATTTGAGGAACTTTCTACCAAAAAAGAAATATTATTTACAGGGATTAAAGTTATCGATTTGCTAGAGCCGTATTCGAAAGGTGGTAAAATCGGACTTTTTGGTGGTGCTGGTGTTGGAAAAACTGTATTGATACAAGAGCTTATAAATAACATTGCAAAAGGACATAATGGATTTTCTGTATTTGCTGGTGTTGGTGAGCGTACAAGAGAGGGAAATGACTTGCTTCGTGAAATGATAGAATCGGGTATTATTCGTTATGGTGAGGAGTTTAAGAAAAGTATGGAAGAGGGGAATTGGGATTTATCTAAAGTGGATTATAAGGAATTAGAGAAATCTCAAGTGTCACTCATTTTTGGTCAAATGAATGAACCGCCAGGAGCACGTTCTTCTGTGGCATTGTCGGGGTTGACTATTGCGGAATCGTTTCGTGATAGTGATAATGGTCATGATATATTATTTTTTATAGATAATATTTTCCGTTTTACACAAGCTGGATCTGAAGTTTCAGCCTTGTTAGGACGAATGCCTTCGGCTGTAGGTTATCAACCTACTTTGGCTACAGAAATGGGTTTGATGCAAGAGCGAATTACTTCTACTAAAAAAGGCTCAATTACTTCGGTGCAAGCTGTTTATGTGCCTGCAGACGACTTGACAGACCCTGCTCCTGCAACAACGTTTACGCACTTGGATGCAACTACGGTTTTGAGTCGTAAGATTTCGGAATTAGGGATTTATCCTGCTGTAGACCCGTTGGATTCAACTTCTAGAATTTTGGATCCTCAAATCGTTGGAGAGGAGCATTATAATACTGCACAACGTGTAAAACAAATTTTGCAAAGAAATAAAGAGCTTCAGGATATTATTTCTATTTTAGGTATGGAAGAGTTGTCTGATGAAGATAGAATGACTGTTAATCGTGCAAGAAAAGTGCAACGTTTCTTGTCTCAACCATTTACTGTGGCTGAACAATTTACAGGAGTCCCAGGTGTGATGGTTCCTATTGAGGATACGATAAAAGGATTTAAGATGATATTAGATGGAGAGGTTGACGAGTATCCAGAAATGGCTTTTTTGAATGTAGGAACAATAGAAGAAGCTATAGAGAAAGGTAAAAAATTACTTGAAGCTGTACGAGCTTAATAAAGATGAGATTAGAGATAATATCACCAGAAGGTTTAGTTTTTGAAGGAGAAGTGAGTTCTATTTCTGTTCCGGGTATGTATAGTGCTTTTACTATACTAAAGAATCATGCTCCGATTATTTCCTCTTTGTCAGAGGGTAAAGTAGTATATGTTTTGATGGATGGTAAGGAGAATGAACTTTTTGTAAATGGTGGTTTTGTTGAGGTTGGTAATAATGTAGTTACTATTTGTATAGAAAAATCAATAGAGCAATGAAAAGAATGATTTTTGTAGGTCTCTCAACATTAATGATTTGTGCGGCATTATTATTAATTTTGTTGTATTATTGTTTCTCTGAATATTATCATAATCTTTTTGTGTTCGTTCCTATTTATTTTATAGTCTTTTTTGTAGTAGAATTTGCTTTGTTAAACGTGTATAGGAAAGATAGCGGAGCTAAAAAGTTGAATATATTTTTATTGTTTAAGGTTGTAAAGTTTTTTGTTTCTATTTGCATACTTTTTTTGTGGATAAAATTTATAGATAAAAATAATATTAGTTTTTCGTCTGTTTTTCTCATACTTTATTTTGTGAGTTTGATGTTAGAAGCTATAGGATTTTCAAAAATAATGAAGAAGAATGAATAAAAAATTCTTTACAATATTATTACTCTTGTTTGTTTGCTTGGGTTTGTGGGCAAATGAAAAAGAGTCTACTCCAAAAGTAGATGTTAAAAGTGTCATTTTTGATCATATATCTGATGCTTATGAATGGCATATTACTACTATTGGTGAAAAGCATATAACAATACCTTTGCCTATTATTGTTTATGGAGAAACAAATGGATTTAAGGTGTTTATGTCATCCCAATTGCATCATCATGATTCTTATTGTGGTTATCAATATGGTGCTAAAGAAGGAAAATATGCAGGGAAAATAGTAGAGTTGAATGCTAGAGGGGAAGAGGTTCGTCCATGGGATTTTTCATTAACTAAAAATGCTGTAGCAATTATCATAAATTGTATTCTTTTAGCTGTGGTTATACTATGGGTAGCTAGTTGGTATAAAAAGAAACCTATGGAAGCACCAAAAGGTTTTCGTGGAGCTTTAGAAATGCTGATAATGAGTATTCAGGATGATTTGATAAAACCATGTATTGGAAAGGATTATAGAAAATATTCTCCATATCTATTGACAGCATTTTTCTTTATCTTTTTTAATAATTTAATGGGATTAATACCACTTTTCCCTGGTGGAGCAAATACTACTGGAAATATTGCAGTTACATTGGTATTGGCTTTGTTTACATTTTTTGCGGTAAATATATTTGGTACGAAAGAGTATTGGAAAGAAATACTTTGGCCTGATGTGCCTATTTGGATGAAGGCTATTCCTTTGATGCCTATTATTGAGTTGTTTGGTATTTTCACAAAACCATTTGCTTTGATGATTCGTTTGTTTGCTAATATAATGGCAGGTCATTCGATAGTTTTAGGCTTAACTTGTTTGGTGTTTATTACTGCATCAATGGGAGCTGCCGTTTGTGCAGGAATGACTTTTGTTTCTGTATTCTTTACAATTTTTATGGATTGTTTGGAACTTTTAGTAGCATATATACAAGCATATGTTTTTACAATGTTATCATCGGTATTTATTGGTTTGTCAAAGGTGGAACATCATAGTTGAGAATTATAAATTTATAGATAAAAGAAGATTATTAACCTTAAAAAATTAAAAGTATGTTATTAGAATTATTTAGCGCACAATTTGGTGCAACATTAGGAGCAGCATTAGCAGTAATTGGAGCCGCATTTGGTATTGGAAAAATTGGTTCAAGTGCTATGGAGGCTATCGCTCGTCAACCAGAATCAGCAGGTGATATTCGTACAACAATGATTATTGTTGCTGCCTTGATTGAAGGTGTTGCATTGTTTGCAGTTGTAGTTTGTTTAATGGCATTATAAAAAGATTTAGATTATGTCATTGCTAATGCCAGAAACAGGTTTGGTGTTTTGGATGCTGTTAGCATTTGGAATTGTATTTTTTATATTGGCAAAATTTGGTTGGCCAATTATTACTGGAATGGTTGAAAAGCGAAGTGTCTTTATAAATGATTCAGTGAAGGCTGCCGAAGAAGCAAATAAGCAATTAGAAAATATAAAAATAGAAACAGCTGCAATTTTGGCTAATGCTCAGCAAGAACAAATGAAAATATTGAATGAGGCTTCTGAACTTCGTAATCAAATTATACAAGAAGCAAAAGAAAATGCTATTGTGGAATCTCAAAAAATAATTGAAAATGCTAAACGTCAGATTCAATTAGAAAAAGAAAAAAGTTTAGAAGCAATGAAAAATCAGATAGCAGAACTTTCTTTAGATATAGTAGAAAAAGTTCTTCGTGCTGATTTGCAAAAAGATAAAAGTCAATCAGAAATGATTGAAAAACTCTTAAATGAAATAACTTTGAATTAATATGAATTCGGGATTGATTGTAACTCGTTATGCTAAGGCTCTTTTAACTTCTTCGGAGGAACAAGGTGAGAGTTTGAATATATATAAACTGATGTCGACATTGGTTGATAGCTTTGCACAACATAATACGTTACAATCTGTGTTGAAAAATCCTACATTATCTATTGCTCAAAAAAAAGAGTTGATAACAGTAGCATCGGGCAATTTTTCGAACACATTGTTTGAACTTTTTATCGATTTGTTGTTAAAAAATAGAAGAGAGGATTTTTTGCAGCGAATAGCACTTAACTTCTGTGATCTTTATAGAAAAAATTTTAATATTTGTATGGGGAGGTTGGTGACAGCTGTTCCTTTGGATAAGAAAACCGAAGAGGCAATTTGTGCATTTTTAAGAAAACATTCGCAACAAGAGGTAGAACTTAAAACGGTAATTGACGCTAATATTTTAGGAGGATTTATTTTAGATGTTGAAGAAGAACGCCTTGATGCATCTATTGCAGGGCAACTTCATAAAATAAGAAAAAATCTAGTGAAATAGGTTAATTATTAAAAGTGAAAAGCAGTTAGAAAATAAGAAAAATATGGCTGAAAATATAAAAGTAAGTGAAGTATCAGATGTCTTGCGTCAGCAATTAGCTGGACTTAATCTTGATGTTCAGTTTGAAGAGGTAGGAACGGTTCTTCAAGTTAGTGATGGAGTTGTTCGTATCTATGGATTGAAAAACGCAGAATCAAATGAATTGTTAGTGTTCGAAAATGGAATGAATGCCATTGTAATGAACTTGGAAGAAGACAATGTCGGTGCTGTACTTTTAGGTAATAGTGAAAAAATAAAAGAAGGATTTACTGTTAAACGAACTCATCGTATTGCTTCAATTCGTGTGGGTGAAGGAATGTTGGGTAGAGTTATCGACCCTCTTGGAAACCCTTTAGATACTAATGATCCTATTGTTGGAGAATTACTCGAAATGCCTCTTGAAAGAAAGGCTCCTGGTGTTATTTATCGTCAACCTGTAAATGAACCATTGCAAACTGGCTTGAAGGCTGTTGATGCTATGATTCCGATTGGTCGCGGACAACGTGAGTTGATTATTGGAGACCGTCAAACAGGAAAAACAAGTATTGCTATAGATACTATTATTAATCAGCGTGCAGCTTACGAAGCTGGTAGTCCTGTTTATTGTATCTACGTCGCAATCGGTCAGAAAGGTTCTACTGTTGCGGCATTAGTAAATACGTTGAGAGAGAAGGGAGCAATGGATTATACTGTTGTTGTTTCGGCTACTGCTGCAGATTCGGCTGCTATGCAATATTTTGCACCATTTGCGGGTGCTGCTATTGGAGAATATTTCCGTGATACAGGACGTCATGCTTTGGTAGTATATGATGACTTGTCAAAACAAGCAGTTGCTTATCGCGAAGTTTCATTGATTCTTCGTCGTCCTTCTGGTCGTGAAGCTTATCCTGGTGATATATTTTATTTACATTCTCGTTTGTTGGAACGTGCTGCAAAAATTATTAAACAACAAGAAGTAGCTGAACAAATGAACGATTTGCCAGAATCACTAAAAGGAAAGGTTAAGGGTGGAGGTTCACTTACAGCTTTACCTATTATTGAAACTCAAGCAGGTGATGTCTCTGCATATATCCCAACAAATGTTATTTCAATTACCGATGGACAAATATTTTTGGATACCGATTTGTTTAATCAAGGTAATAGACCTGCTATTAATGTCGGAATATCTGTTTCGCGTGTAGGGGGAAATGCACAAATTAAAGCGATGAAAAAGGTTGCTGGTACATTGAAAATTGACCAAGCACAATATCGTGAGTTAGAGGCATTCTCGAAATTTGGAAGTGATATGGATGCCGTAACAGCAATGACTATTGATAAGGGACAAAAAAATACACGTTTGTTAGTACAACCAGTGTATTCGCCAATGTCGGTAGAAAAACAAATTGCAGTACTTTATTGTGGTACAAATGGTTTGTTATCAGATGTCCCACTAGATAAGGTTTCGTTATTTGAAAAAGAATTGATTAAAGTTTTGGAGTTGAAACATCAAACAGATGTCCTTGATGTATTACGTAGTGGAGTTATCAATGACGATGTTTGTGATATAATAAAAACAGAAGCAAGTATTATTTCAAAACAAATAAATAAAGATTAATAATGGCATCTTTAAAAGAGATAAAATCTCGTATTTCTTCTGTTAATTCAACAATGAAGATAACATCTGCCATGAAAATGGTGGCTTCAGCGAAATTACGAAAGGCTCAAAAAAATAGTGAAGCATTTATCCCTTATCAACAAAAATTGGAAGGAATGCTTTATAATTTTCTTTCGGCAGAAGAGCATTTTACAACACCTTTCGCCGAGCAGCGTGAGGTGAAAAGAGTTGCTATTGTTGTTTTATCTTCTAATTCAAGTCTTTGTGGTGCATTTAATTCTAATGTTATAAAAGAATTAGATAAGACATTAAATATATATAAGGAGTTAGGCACTGAAAATATTTTAATATTCCCTGTGGGAAAAAAGGTGTATGACTTTTGCCGAAAATCAGGATATAAGGTACCAGAATTAAACCATTTGATAGATTCGCCTAGATATGCACCAATGGTTGATTTTGCTGATGAATTAATACAACTATTTCTTGAAAAGAAAGTCGATAAGGTAGAATTAATATACCAACATTGTAAGAGTACGTCTACGCAACAACTTTTGCATCAGAATTTTTTGCCAATGTCGCTTGATGCAAAAGATAAAGTTACAAGTTCGCTTGACTATTTAGTAGAACCGAATAGAAGTTTGATTATAAGAGACTTGTTACCAAAAGTTTTGCGTTTGAAAATATATGTTGCATTGCTTGATTCGTATGCCGCAGAACAAGCAGCACGTACTGTTGCTATGCAAGTGGCAACAGATAACGCTAATGATTTATTGCAAGAGTTGACAATACAATATAATAAAAGTCGACAACAAGCAATTACCAACGAATTATTGGATATTATTGGTGGTTCACAATCCTAAATTCTATAAAATTGGAAAAACAAAAGCAAATCGCGGTATTAGGCTCTACAGGGTCTATTGGTTGTCAGGCTTTGGAGGTAATTGCTGCAAATCCTACACGATTTCAAGTTTATGCACTTACGGCAAATAATAATGTAGATTTACTTGCTCAACAAGCTCGAATATTTAATCCTGAAGTTGTATGTATAGCAAACGAAGAGCATTATGAAACGTTAAAAAGTTTGCTAAATGATTTACCAATAAAAGTATTTGCGGGAGCAGAGGCTATTGCTCAAACTGTTCAAATGCCAAGTATTGATATCGTTTTAGCAGCTATGGTTGGTTATGCGGGTTTGAAACCCACTATTGCTGCTATCGAAGCAGGAAAAACGATTGCATTGGCCAATAAGGAAACTTTGGTTGTAGCTGGAGAATTGATTTGTGATTTAGCAAATAAATACAATGTCCCCATTCTACCAGTTGATTCAGAACATTCTGCTATTTTTCAGTGTTTAACAGGAGAATATGATAATAGTATAGAACGTCTAATTTTGACAGCTTCGGGAGGTCCTTTTAGATTAAAGAATATAGATGAATTAAAAAATGTAGCTCCAAGTCAAGCCTTAAAGCATCCAAATTGGAATATGGGTGCAAAAATTACTATTGATTCTGCAACAATGATGAATAAAGGATTTGAAGTTATTGAGGCAAAATGGTTGTTTGGAGTAAAACCTGAACAGATAGAAGTATTAGTTCATCCTCAGTCTATTGTACATAGTATGGTCCAATTTTCTGATGGTAGTATAAAGGCACAGTTAGGAATGCCTGATATGCGTTTGCCTATACAATATGCTTTTACATATCCTAAACGAATTGATAGTACATTTCCTCGTTTGGATTTTTCGGAATTTTCAAGTCTTACGTTTGAGTTACCTGATACGAATAAGTTTAGGAATTTAGCAATAGCATATAAAGCCATGGAAATGGGTGGTAATATGCCTTGTATTGTAAATGCCGCTAATGAGGTTGTGGTTGAGGCCTTTTTAAAAGAAAGAGTTGGCTTTTTACAAATGAGTGATGTGATTGAAACAGTGATGGATAAGGCTTATTTTATAAAAAATCCTTCGTATGAAGATTATGTGGAAACAGATCTTTCTGTACGTAGTTTAACAAAAGGTTTGATAATTAAATAAATTTAAATATGACTATAGAATTTTGGATAAAAGCGGCTCAATTGGTATTAAGTTTGTCGCTTTTGGTTTTTGTTCACGAATTAGGACACTTTATGTTTGCTCGGTTGTTTAAGGTTCGTGTCGATAAGTTTTATTTATTTTTTAATTGGAAGTTTTCTTTAGTAAAATTTAAAAAGATAAAAGGGAAGTGGCAGGTAAAATTTTTCTCGAAGAACGAGGAAGAGCATTTGCAACCGCTTTTAGATGAAGATGGTAATCCTAAGTTAAATAAGAAGGGTGAGCAAATTTTTGTGTCAGCATCTACCGAGGAGTTGCCAGAAGGTGATTGGCGAAAATATCCTGAAACTACGGAATGGGGTATTGGTTGGCTCCCCCTTGGAGGTTATTGTAAGATAGCAGGAATGGTTGATGAGTCAATGGATATGGCTACAATGAATTCAGAACCTCAAGATTGGGAGTACCGAGCAAAACCTGCTTGGCAGCGTTTGTTTATTATAACTGGAGGAGTCTTAATGAATTTTGTTACGGCAATAATAGTTTATTCAATGATGTTATTTGCTTGGGGAAAAGAAGAACTCCCAATGAAAAATGCATACCTTGGTTACGATTATTGTCAAACAGCATTGAATAATGGATTTAAGAATGGGGATAAAATTATTTCGGTTGATGGAGAAGTCGTTAATTTCGAAAAGGAGGTAGTTGAAAAAATTATTTTAGAAGGCAAGTGTAATGTTTTGTTACATCGTGAAAATAAAGATACTTTAATTGTGTTGCCCGAGAATTTTGGTGAACAAATGTTGAGTGCAGAAGAAATTCAGTTAATGGCAGTTCGTATGCCTTTCGTTATAGATTCTGTGCAGGGTATAAATACTATGTTGCAATCAGGTGATAGTATTGTTGGGCTAAATGGACAATCGATGTCAAGTTATTCTGATTTAATAGAAGCTTTTCAGTCTTACAAAAACGAAAAAGTATTAATTTCTTTTGTGCGAAGCGGGGAACTACTTCATGATTCAGTTTTGTTAGATAAAAATGGAAAGTTAGGTGTGATAATGAAAAATCCAATGGTTTATTTTGAAACTATTCAGAGAGAGTATGGATTTTTTGAGGCTATTCCTGCAGGTTGGAATTTGTGTGTTGAAACGTTAGGTAGTTATGTTAAACAGTTTCGTTTAGTATTTACAAAAGCTGGAGCCAAAAGTTTAGGAGGATTTGCAGCAATAGGGAATCTCTTCCCAAGTATGTGGAATTGGCAAATTTTTTGGAATATGACGGCGTTTTTGTCTTTAATATTGGCTTTTATGAATATTCTACCGATACCAGTTTTGGATGGAGGATATGTGTTATTTTTACTTTACGAAATAATAACACGTAAAAAACCAAGTGAACGTTTTATGGAGGTAGCGTTGAATATTGGAATGTTTTTATTATTGGCATTACTTATTTTTGCCAATGGAAATGATGTTATTCGAATTTTTAAATAAGAAATTATGAATTGGTTTGAATGTAAAGTTTCGTTTGATAGAACGGGTGAAGATGGTTTAATAAAAAAAGTAACAGAACCATATTTGGTAGATGCAATGTCGTTTACAGAGGCAGAAAGTCGTATTATTGAAGAGATAACTCCGTTTGTAAGTGGCGAATTGACGGTTGCTCATATAAAACGTGCAAAAATTGCAGAAATTTTTCCAGACGAAACAGGCGACAAATGGTATCGCTGTAAAGTAAACTTTGTTTCTTTCGATGAGAAAAAACAAGTAGAAAAACGTCTCCCACAAGTAATGTTGGTACAAGCTTCTAATTTTAAAAGAGCTTTAGAAAATTTGTTAGAAGGCATGAAGGGGACTATGGCTGATTATGAAGTAGCTATGATTACCGAAACTATGATTATGGATGTTTATCCTTTTAAACCGAAAGAATAAAATTGGATACTATAAAGCAAAATATAGTTGAACTTAGGAGGTTTATACCTCAAACTGTAGATTTGGTTTGTGTGTCAAAATTCCATTCTGTAGAAAGTATTTTGCAAGCCTACGATTGTGGTGAAAGGTTATTTGGTGAAAGTCGTGTACAAGAATTAGTTCGAAAATATAACGATTTGCCAAAAGATATTAAATGGCATTTTATTGGTCATTTGCAAACAAATAAAGTTCGTCAGATAGTTCCGTTTATATCGTTGATTCATTCTGTTGATTCTGTAGAATTATTACAAGAGATAAATAGATGTGCAGCGAAGAACAATAGAAAGATTAATGTTTTATTACAAGTACATATTGCACAAGAAGAACATAAATTTGGTTTTATGCCTGATGCGTTAATCTCTTTTTGTGAAGGTTTTGATTTTGAAAAATACCCATTTATAAATATATGTGGATTGATGGGGATGGCAACATTTACTGATGATGAGGAACAAATAAAAAAAGAGTTTCTTTTGTTGTCAAATTTGTTTTCGGAGTTAAAGTCAAAATGTATCTTCGATGTGGAATCTTTTCAAATATTGTCGATGGGTATGTCTGATGATTTCCCTTTAGCTATTAAGTTGGGTAGTACGATGGTTCGTGTAGGTAGTTCTATTTTTGGAGAACGTTATTAAAAAAATGAATTTTACAGGGGTCATTGTTGGATTAGTAACATTTTTTATTATCGGATTATTTCATCCGATAGTTATTAAGGCAGAGTATTATTTTGGGGTTAAATGTTGGTGGATTTTTCTGTTGCTTGGCATCATATCATTAGTTATATCTTTCTTTGTTGATAATAATATAATTGCAATACTTTTAGGAGTCTTTTCGTTTTCAAACTTTTGGTCAATTTTGGAGTTGTTTGAACAAAAAAAACGTGTAGAGAAGGGATGGTTCCCGAAAAATCCTAAAAAGAAATGATTGTAATTAAAAAACTTTGACTTCAGACCCTAAAAAATTATCTTTGTAAAAAATTAAAATAACTATTATTATGAGATTAATTATTGAACCAGATTATTCGAACGTGTCAAAATGGGCTGCAAATTATGTGGCAAGTAAAATTAATGCAGCAAATCCAACTGCAGAAAAACCTTTTATTTTAGGATTGCCAACAGGCTCTTCTCCATTGGGAATGTATCGTGAATTAATAGCTTTAAATAAAGCAGGAATTGTTTCGTTTAAGAATGTAATCACATTTAATATGGATGAATATATTGGATTACCAAAAGATCATCCAGAAAGCTATCATTCTTTTATGTGGAATAATTTTTTTAAACACATTGATATTAAAGAAGAAAATGTGAATATTCTAAATGGTAATGCTGAAGATTTGGAAGCAGAATGTACTCGTTATGAAGATAAAATAAAATCGTTGGGTGGAATAGATTTGTTTTTGGGAGGAATTGGTCCTGATGGTCACATTGCGTTTAATGAGCCTGGATCATCTTTGCAATCTCGTACACGTATTAAAACATTGACAACAGATACAATTATTGCAAATTCTCGTTTTTTTGACAATGATGTAAATAAAGTTCCAAAAACAGCATTAACAGTAGGTGTTGGCACTGTTCTCGATGCAAAAGAAGTACTTATTTTGGTAAATGGCCATAGCAAGGCACGTGCGTTGCGTCATGCTGTAGAAGAAGGCATTTGTCAAATGTGGACAATTAGTGCTTTGCAAATGCATCCAAAAGGAATTATCGTATGTGATTATGAAGCTTGCTATGAGTTAAAAGTAGGAACCTATCGTTATTTCCTTGATATTGAAAAAGATAATTTAGATCCAAATTCATTATTGTAAAAATTGTTTGTTTTGAAAAGGAGATTACTTTTAGGTAATCTTCTTTTTCTGTTTATATAAGTTATGCGTATAGAGGTTGAAGCTGGTATAAATGGTTGTGTATTGATTACGGATTCGTATGAATCTGAATTAAAATGTTTAACACAACATTCTTTGGCATTTTTGGAGCAACAAACAGATAGAAGTATGCCTCGTACGTTGATTTTATCAGATTCAGATGCTAAAGATTTCTATGATATTTGTCAAGATGTAAATAGAGCTATTTCTGATAATTTATTACAAGAAGTCATTTTTATTGGAGATAAAATATTAGCTTATAAAGATATTTTATCTTTTTCTAGTAAAGAATTTTATAAAAATTTAGATGATTTTTTGTTGTCTGATTTTTTTTATAGAATTGAAAATCGTGCAATTTTAGTAAAAATATCTTCAAAGTATAATTCGTCTTTGCTTCTAAATCGTTTACGTTTGTTGGTTCACGACACTGTATTAGAAATCGATTTTAATGCGTTGCATAAAAATGTAACATATTTTCGTTTAAAACTGGAAGCCGACACAAAATTGATGTGTATGGTAAAGGCCTCTGCTTATGGTAGTGGATCGGTGGAAGTTTCTCGAGCTTTACAGTATTGGCATTGCGATTATTTGGCAGTTGCTTTTGTCGATGAGGGAGTAGAGTTGCGACGTGAGGGTATTAAAATGCCAATATTGGTTTTAGATCCTTCTGTTGATGCATTAGAGAGAATTGTTGAGTATAATTTGGAGCCTGAGATTTATTCTTTTCGTTTATTAGATTCGATGTTAAATTTGCTACGACGTTTGGGTAAAAAAGACTATCCTATACATCTTAAGTTTGATACGGGAATGCATCGTGCAGGTTTTGAAGAAAACGATATAGAAGATTTAGCTTCACTATTAAAGAATTCGTCTGAAGTGAAAGTTGTTTCAGTCTATTCTCATTTAGTGGGATCAGATGATGAGGTTTTTGATGAATTTACTGAGCATCAAATCTCATATTTTGATTTTTGTGCAGAAAAGATAAAAATGCGTTTGGGGTATCCACTTTTAAAACATATTTTAAATTCTTCTGGTATAGAACGCTTTTCTTCTTTTCAATTTGATATGGTACGACTAGGAATTGGATTATGGGGAATAAGTTGTTTAGATGGTAATTTGAGTAATGTTTGTTCTTTGAAAACTAAAATATCTCAAATACGTAAGGTTAAAAGTGGTGATACTATTGGATATAGTCGAAAAGGTGTAGTTACACGCGATTCAAAAATTGCATTATTGCCATTAGGATATGCCGATGGTATTGATCGTCGTTTAGGTAATGGTAACTTGTCTGTTTGGATAAAAGGTACCCCATATCCTACAATAGGTAATATTTGTATGGATCTAATGATGGTTGATTTAACCGACGCTCCCAATATTGAAGAAGGCGAAGAAGTCGTTGTTTTTGGTAGTAAGCAGTCATTATCAGATATAGCTGAAAAATTGGCAACAATTCCTTATGAGGTTTTAACATCTATATCGCCGCGAGTAAGGCGAGTATATTTTGATGAATAAAAAAAGGGGATTTAAATCCCCTTTTTTAGTTTTCTTGTGTTATTGTTTCTATTACTTCAAATTCAACAGTGAATTCTACTCGTCTATTTTGTTTTCTTCCTGCTGCCGTTTTATTATCAGTTACAGGTTTAGTATCTCCGTAGCCTGCAGAAGTCAATCTGTTGGCATCAATACCATTTTTTATTAGATATAATTTTACAGCTAAAGCTCTTCTTTCAGATAAATCAAGATTTTTTAGCGGATTTCCCTGGTTGTCAGTATGTCCAGCGATTGAAAGTTTATACTCTGGATTTTCGTTCATTACTTTTACAATGTCATTAAGAATAGGAAGTGATGATTTTAACAAGATATCTTTTCCCGTTTCAAATTGTATTCCTTGTAATGCTTTAGTAAATAGAGTTTTTACTTCTTGTTTTATTTCTGGACATCCATTTGTATGTGCTGGACCTTTTGTGGTAGGACATTTATCCAAATAGTCAGGAATACCATCCTCGTCGGTATCTAATGGACAGCCTAGGCTATTAATTTTACCGAAAGCTTCTACTGGAGTTTCTGGACATTGGTCAATATAGTCGGGTACTCCGTCTTGGTCAGTATCTAATGGGCAACCTATACTATCAATTTTACCAATAGCTTCCATAGGAGTGTTGGGGCATTGGTCTATATAGTCAGGTACTCCGTCTTGGTCAGTATCTAAAGGACAGCCTACACTATCAATTTTGCCGATTGCTTCTGTAGGAGTATATGGGCATTGGTCAATATAGTCGGGTACACCATCTTTGTCTGTGTCAAGAGGACAACCTATGCTGTCTACTAAAACGTCTTTTGGAGTATATGGGCATTGATCCAAATAGTCATAAACTCCGTCTTGGTCAGTATCTAAAGGACAGCCTACACTATCAATTTTACCAATGGCTTCCATAGGAGTGTTTGGACATTGGTCTAAATAGTCAGGTACACCATCTTTGTCTGTGTCAAGAGGACAACCTACACTATCAACTATAACACCTTTGGGAGTAAGCGGACATAGGTCAAATTTATTAGCGATACCATCTTTGTCTTTATCTGCTTTTCCCCATACAATAGTAATACCGCCAGCTAAATTAAATGAAGAAGAATTGTATGGAATAGGAGCTTTCCCGTATGATGTATATGTTAGTGGAATATAGTCAGCGGCAAAGAAAAATAAGATTGGTCCTGCTCTTAATCCCATGCCAGCACCTATAGAACTTCTCCCGTTTAATATAGAATAACTAAGATTCATATTAAACCAATTAACAGGTTTAATTTTAAATGAAGCGGTAATTTCTTCATAGATAGATTTGTTTAAAAGCATTGTACGTGAGAGAATGCCAATTCCAAATTTATCTTTGTAGAAACTCCAGTCGAACCCTACATTTAACTTTGCAGTTGTCATTGTTAGGTATGACCCTTTGTCTTCTCCATTTTTTGTATTAAGAGAACCAGTAACGCCATTTTTTAATGAATCTAATAGACCACTTGTGTTAAATCCATCTAGTAAAGATGCACCATCAACTTCGATTCCTTTAAATGCGTATTCTATCTCAGATGAGAAGTTTAATGGATTTCTGTTCCAATAAATAAACCCTAAATCTGTAATAGCGGCGGTAAGTCGAAGATTCTTTTTGATATTGTAAGCAATACCCAAATCGATAGCACCTCCATAGCCAGAGGGTTTGATATAGTCCATTACATTAGCGGGCAGCATTATATCACTAAAATCACTGTTAATTTGTAGGGGCGTTGATGCTTTTAATGAAGTATTCCCCTTTATAACCCATTGGTCAATACCTGTTGTTAGTGCTAAATCTTTGTTATTGAGGGTTGCATTCAAATTCCCGAGTAAAAATTTAAGCTTGAAACCGGTTTGAATTTTTTCGCTATTTGTAAAGGCAACTCCTGCACCTATTTCAGTATATGCTGTAGCAAAAAGATTTAATGTTTTTAGATTGAAATGGTTCCCTGTTTGTTCTGGAGCTCCGTATAGAAGTAGTTTAAAAATGTCTTTTGGAACACCTAACCCCATTTCTATTCGTTCGGAAATATTAAAAGTGAAATAGTTTTTTTGTTTAAAACGGAACCCGAATGAAAGTAGGTTGATTTGATAATCAGCATTTATCAGCGTTGTTTTTCGAATTTTTTTATAGAAGTTGTCTATACTACCAAATTCAGGATGAAGAAATGTTACCATTTGCTTTTGTCCTTTTGGTTGATAAATAAAATTTTTAAGGGCAAAAGAGTTATTGCCGGCAGTTATTTGTCCAAAACCGATTACGGGGAGTGCAAAATACCCTTCGCGTTCTGGTTGTAGAGCTGGGTTAATGTTCTGTTGAAAAGGAACATTGTCTAAAAAATAAAGCGAGTTTACTTGTTGTGCATTTGCACTAAATAGTAAAGTAGCTACGATGAGAAATATGTTTATTCTTTTCATTGTATTATTCGTTAGATGTTAAACTTCCTGTAAAACCTCCTTTTGCAAAAAGACTTAAAATGATGTTGAACTGATTATTTTCTTTAAAGCAAATATTATCAGTGGTGTCTTCGTTAAATGCGTGTACAGTATATAGAATGTTAGCAGCATTTTTTAAGTCGTCCATAGTTGTTGGGGTAATCACTAATTCGAAATTTTTAGGAGAAATAGATGCATTTTCCACTTCGCCTGCTTTGTTAGTTTTGGCCTTAGGAACATAAAATTCTTCTTTGTTTAAATCAGAAGGTATTGTATTCCCATTTTCATCAATAAGTGTTAATGACAATTTTGCCCCAATTGGTAAACCATTTTCTAGTCCTATATGGAGTACAGCACTATCAAGATATTGAAATATACCTTCTTCTAAACTATTTTGGAAACCTTTAATCGTATCAGTGTAGATATAATAAGATTCAGGACGTAAATTGAGTGGAATATTATAATTTACACTACAATCAATACGAGCTTCGTTGGTAACAAATATTGGATATGGTGTTATATTAGAAACACTACCAACTGAAAATACAAATTCAAATCTGTCTGACAAGAAATCTTTTCTAAAGAAATTGTGTATTTCGCCATTTTCTTTGTTTAATTTCATAGTTAACACACTTGGAATGTTAGAAAATGGTACTTCTGGTCGAGTTGGGAAATTTTTTGATAAACTATAATTGACGCCTCCATCAAATTTTCCATAAATGATGCCTTCTTCGGGATGATCGCGTTTGAAGCCTTTCATTGTGTCAAGAGTGAGGTTAATGTTCATTCCGATATCATAGTTTTTAAGCGTAAGAGTAATTTCTGCATCATCAAAAAGAAATACGCCTTTTGATTTCCCGTTGTTGATGTCACGTAGAAGATTGAAATTTAATTGAGCACGAGTTCTTGCTAATGAAGGGTCAGGTGAAAATGCACCGTATACAACTTTATGGTTGAAAATTGTATAAGTTACATCGTATCCGATTTCATCGCCAGTGTAAAGTGTACCTCCGTTTATTACTGCTTCTATATTTACTTCAAACGTAAATCCACCTTTAGTTGGGTCAAGAGGATTTTTTTCTATCGCAACCATAAAATTGTCTATAGAAAAAGTGTAGTCCTTGTCAAACTCAGGTTTTTGGGGGTAAGTAGTGTTTGGCAGTTCAATGAATATAGTGTCTCTTGTTTGATAATCAACGATAGGAAATTTTATCTTGAACTTTTTGATTGTAATATCAAGTCCCGCAGGTTTGTTTAAGCGAATGAAAAGTTCAGAATTTACAATTCCTGCACTATCTATTCGTTCTTCGGTTCCAGATGTTTGTAGCGAAAAATCAATAAATTTTTTACTTTCTATATTTATTGTTCGATTTTGTTCTGGAATAAGGCTTGGATTAACGGGTAGTCCTCCTGCGGGAATTGTAATGCCGGTTAAGGCACTTTCGAATGAAAATTTTTCTCCTGCAGAAACTGTTGTCCCTTTAGGAAGCAGTTGGATATTTCGTAAAGAAAAACCTGTACTATCTTTCATCATAAAAAAGTAACGAGAAGATGCATCAGCATATAATTCGTCACCTTCGTAACTTTTTTCGAGAATGTCTGCAATGTTAAAATTTGCTTTCCCTATAGGCAACCCTAGTGATGTGTTATATTCAAAACTTGAATCAATATTTTGAATATCATCTTTACAACTGCTTAAAAATAATGCAGCAAAAAATGTTAACAATAAAATGGATTTTTTCATAAGTATTTGTAATAAAATTATTTTCACAAAATTAACATTTTTTTTAGTATGCTAAAACGTTAGCTTTATTTGATTCGTTTTTTTTGATAATGCTTTTTTGTTTGCATTTTTCGGGTTACCTTTGTTTTTTAAAATAAAAAAACAATGAAACAAGATACAATAAAGCATGCAATGTATTACGGCTTACTACTAGGAGTTGTGTTTGTGTTGAATTTTTTCTTGTCGCAAGCAACTAATATTTGGCTGAAATTTATTCAAATGCTATATACTTTTTCAATTCCTTTTGTGGTGTTTTGTTTTGCTAAAAAATGCAGAGAAGATGTGTGTGGCGGTACTATGAGTTATGGTCAATCCTTTTTATATGTGGTGCAATTGTTTTTTTATGCATCAATAATATCTTCGGCATTTAAGTATGTTTATTTTAGATTTTTAAATCCCGATTTTTTGAAAAAATTGTTTAATCAAACAATGCAATTAATGGAGCAAATGTCGGTGCCAATTACAGACGAAATGATTGCAGTTACAAAACAGATGTTGACTCCAATGGGTATGGCAATGCAATATATTTGGATAAATGTTATGGTTGGAATAGTCGTGTCAATTGTTTTGGCATTTTTTATAAGAAAAGAAAAAAGTGTTTTTGAAAATTAATTTTTATGGATATATCAGTTGTTGTTCCTTTGTATAACGAAGCAGAATCTTTAGAAGAACTCTTCTTTTGGATAAAAAAGGTTATGCAAACAAATGCATTTTCGTTTGAGGTCTTGTTTATAAATGATGGAAGTACTGATAAATCGTGGAAAATAATAGAGATGTTAGCGAAAGAAAATTCTGAAGTAAAAGCTATTAGTTTTCAGCGTAATTATGGAAAATCTCCTGCTCTTTTTTGTGGATTTGAGCGTGCTAAAGGTGATGTGGTAATTACTATGGATGCTGATTTACAGGACTCTCCTGATGAAATTCCTGAACTATACAAAATGATAAAAGAAGATGGCTATGATTTGGTTTCGGGATGGAAAAAGAAGCGTTACGATGGTACATTTTCGAAAAATATTCCTTCTAAAATTTATAATGCAACAGCACGTTGGGTGACAGGTTTGAAGTTGCATGATATGAATTGCGGGTTAAAGGCGTATCGCAATGAGGTAGTTAAAAATATAGAGGTTTACGGCGAAATGCATCGTTATATTCCATATTTGGCAAAAAATGCAGGTTTTACAAATATTGGTGAGAAGGTTGTTCAACATCAGGCAAGAAAATATGGGAATTCAAAATTTGGTTTAAATCGTTTTGTTCATGGTTATCTCGATTTATTTTCTTTGTGGTTTTTGTCGAAGTTTGGAAAAACGCCGATGCACTTTTTTGGGCTTTGGGGAAGTGTGGTTTTTCTTATAGGTTTTATTTCTGTAGTAGTTGTAGGTTCAATAAAATTATCGGCGATAATAGCAGGAGAAAGGGCTCCTTTGGTTACAGATTTGCCTTATTTTTACTTGGCACTGACAATGATGATAATTGGAGTGCAAATGTTTTTGACAGGTTTTTTAGGTGAGTTGATTTCCAGATCTTCTGGCGAAAGAAATAATTATAAAATAGCAAAAGAGTTGTAAGAATGGATTTGTTGTTAACTATTTTGGGTTTTACACTTCCGTCGGTTATTATGTTTTTAGCCGTATGGTTTGTATTAAAGAAAACGCTCCGTAATGAAAATGAAATACTTGCATTTGAATTAAAGAAACAAAATAACAACAAGAAATTTGTTACAACATTACAGGCGTACGAACGTTTGGTTTTGTTTTTGGAGAGAACACAGCCAAAATCAATATTAATGCGTCAAAATCTTTCGAAAATGAATTGTTTGGAGTTGCAATCAATTTTACTGAAACAAATACGAGAAGAGTTTGAGCATAATGTCATACAACAATTATATGTGTCGCGTGAGGCTTGGAGCTTGGTTTGTAATGCTAAAGAAAGTTTAGTTAAATTAATAAATTTGTCGGCGGCTCAATATGAGACATCGGATGCGGCTATAAAAATGGCAGAATTTATGATTAAATCTTATAGCGAATTGGCAAATTCGCCATCGGATGTTGCTATTAATTTTATTCGTGAAGAAGTACAATCTAATTTTTGAAGTATGAGTTTTTTAGATTTAGTTAAAAATAGATTTTCTGCACGCAGTTTTACCGATAAGATTGTAGAAAAGGAAAAAATTGATCTGATTTTAGAAGTGGCACGATTGGCTCCATCGGCAGTAAATTTGCAACCTTGGAAATTCTTTGTGGTTTCAGATAAATTGATGTTGAGCAAGTTGGCTGAAACATATTCACGCGAATGGTTTAAGACCGCACCTCTTTGTATTGTGGCATGTGGAAATCATTCTGAATCGTGGAAAAGATTCGATGGGAAGGATCATTGTGATATTGATGTTGCAATAGCAGTTGAGCATATTGTTTTGGCAGCAGAAGAATTAGGATTAGGCGCATGTTGGGTTTGTAATTTTGATGTGAAGAAATGTTCAGAATTTTTGAATTTATCAGAGTTTTTAGAACCAATAGCTATGATACCAATTGGATATACTAACGCTATAGTAAAAGAAAAGAAACGTAAGGCAGTTGATGAAATTGTTGAATACATATAGTCGTATGCGAAAACTTTTAATTTTGCTTGTTGCTTTGCCAGTGTTTTGGGCGTGTAATAACGATAGTGAGTGTCGTCAAGAGCGTTATGTGGCAATGGAAGTGAAATTGTTTCAAACAAAATTTGATGCAGAGGAAGAAACTTATATTGTTTCTAACTTTATGCCTGATAGCATTTCTGTTTACGGTGTTGGGAATGATTCTATTTTATATAATGGAGGTATTGAAAAAATAAAGTTACCTTTACGTAAAACGGAAAATCTTTCGCAATATGTTTTTTATGTAAATGGTAGATATGATACGATAAAGGTATTGCATGAGAATATAGATAATTATCTATCAATGGAGTGTGGATGTGTGGTTTTTGCCAATATAAACGAAGTAACACATACGAATAATGCTATAGATTCCGCAATAATACGTGTACCAGAAGTGATAAATGTAAGTACAACGCATGTGGAAATTTATTATAGAGAAGATAAATGAGTATAAAAAAAATCATAGTGTTTTGTGTACTTGCAATGTTGCCAATATTTATTTTTGCAAATGAATTGTCGGGTGCAGATTCGATTGAAACACAAAAAACTTTGATTAAGAAGAAATATAAAAATAATAAACAAGTTTTTTATGGATTTTCAGCTCATTTAGATGTTGCTTCTCCGTTAGTAAATTATTTGATTGATAAATCGATGCTCTCGTTTGAGGCAGCTGTCGATGTAGATTTAATGCATAAGTATTTTCCAACTTTCGAATTAGGATTTGGCTCTGCAGATAAAATAAACGAAAATAATATTCACTATAAGGTTAATGCTCCATTTTACCGTATAGGGTTAAATTTTAATATTTTAAGAACTAAAAATAAAGATGGAGAAAAAAAGATTTTTATAGGGAGTTATCCGTATATAGGTTTTAGGTATGGTTTCTCCTTGTTCAAATATGACCTTGAAGGAGTAGTTATTAATGATGATTACTGGGGAGTTAGTCGTCCGATGGAGGTGAATCCAAAGTATTTGTATGCAGGATGGGCAGAACTTGTAGCAGGAGTAAAGGTTAATATGGTAAAAGGTTTTACTATGGGCTGGAATATACGTGTGGGGTTGTTATCGCATACATCAAGAGCATCTTTAAAATCGCAATTGTGGTATATTCCAGGATTCGGGAAAAATAATACAGTAAATGTGATGTTTAATTACACATTTGGTTACACTTTTAATTATGACAGTAATAAAATCAAATAAAAATATATAAATATGAATACACTTGAACAGTTGAACAAAGTAGCAGATAACATTCGCATTCTTTCGGTTGCAATGGTAGAAAAAGCAAAATCGGGACACCCTGGGGGAGCTATGGGTGGAGCAGATTTTATCAATGTACTTTATTCTGAATTTTTAGAATATGATCCTGCGAATCCTTATTGGGAAGGAAGAGATAGGTTTTTCTTAGATCCAGGACATATGTCTCCAATGCTCTATTCTGTGTTGGCATGTGCAGGAAAATATACTTTGAATGATTTGCAAAATTTTCGTCAGTGGGGAAGTATTACTCCTGGTCATCCAGAATTAGATGTCTTACATGGAATCGAAAATACGTCAGGTCCATTAGGGCAAGGTCATGTATTTGCTGTTGGTGCTGCTATTGCTGCTAAATTCTTAAAATCAAAATTTGGACAAGTTATGGATCAGACGATTTATGCTTATATTTCTGACGGAGGAATTCAAGAAGAAATATCGCAAGGAGCAGGGCGTTTGGCAGGACATTTAGGTTTGGATAATTTAATAATGTTTTACGATGCTAACGATGTTCAACTTTCTACTAGTGTAAGCGAGGTTACTAGTGAAAATACTGCTATGAAATATGAGGCTTGGGGTTGGCGAGTTATCGAAATAGATGGGAATGATGCATCCCAAATTCGTCAAGCATTGACTCAAGCAAAAGCAGAGTGCGAAAAGCCTACTTTGATAATTGGTAAAACAGTTATGGGTAAAGGAGCTCGTAAGGCTGATAATTCAAGCTATGAAAATGATTGTGCAACGCATGGAGCTCCTCTTGGTGGTGATGCTTATGTTAATACCATAAAAAATCTTGGTGGAGATATAGAAAATCCTTTTGTATTTTTTGAAGAAACAAAAGAAGTATACGCACGAAGAGAACAAGAGTTAAAAGAAATTGTTGCAAAGAAAATGCAAGAGAAAGCAATTTGGGAAAAAGAAAATCCTGAATTAGCTGCGAAAATGGCAGACTTTTTTGCTGGTAAAATGCCTGAAATAGAATGGAACTCAATCGCTCACAAGCCCGATCAACCAACACGAGCTGCTTCTGCAAGTATATTGACGGTGTTAGGACAGCGATATGAAAATATGATTGTAGCAAGTGCAGACTTGTCTAATTCTGATAAAACTGATGGTTTCCTTAAAACGACAAAACCTATCACAAAAGACGATTTCTCTGGTGCATTTCTTCAAGCGGGGGTTGCAGAGTTGACAATGGCTTGTGTTTGTATTGGTATGGCATTGCATGGCGGTGTAATAGCAGCATGTGCTACGTTTTTTGTGTTTTCAGATTATATGAAACCTGCTATTCGTATGGCGGCATTGATGGAGTTGCCTGTTAAGTTTATTTGGTCGCACGATGCTTTCCGTGTAGGTGAAGATGGCCCAACACACGAACCAGTAGAACAAGAAGTTCAAATACGCTTAATGGAAAAGTTGAAAAACCATAAAGGTAAAAACTCAATGTTGGTTTTACGCCCTGCAGATGTTGATGAATGTACGATTTGTTATAAGTTGATGATGGAAAATACAACATCTCCTACGGGAATGATTCTTAGTCGTCAAAATATTAAGAGCCTCCCTAAAAATGATTATGCAGCAGAAAAAGGTGGATATGTAGTAACATGCGATGGCAATCCAGATATTGTTTTGTTGGCTTCGGGTAGTGAAGTTTCTACGCTTTGTGATGTGGCCGAAATTTTAAGAAAAGAGGGTATGCGTATACGTGTGGTTTCTATCCCTTCAGAAGGATTGTTTAGAGCTCAAAGTGCAGAATATCAAGAAAGTGTACTTCCTTGTGGTGTTAAACGATTTGGGTTGACTGCAGGTCTTCCTCTGAATCTTGAAGGACTTGTTGGAACTGATGGTTATGTTCATGGTTTACAATCGTTCGGTTATTCTGCACCATATAAAGTTTTGGAAGAAAAATTAGGTTTTATGCCAGAACAAGTTGCTGATAAGGTGCGTAACTTTTTGGCTTAAGAGGTTGTGTTGCTGTTAAAACGTCTTGTTTTTTTACTTAAAATCTGCCAAAAATACATTTTTAGTGAAACAAAAGGGGTATTGTAGAAATTGGCAGAGATTTTGTAAAATGAACATAGAATAATAATGATTGTGAAAGTATGACAAAGAAGAAAAACGTGAAAACTGAAAACGTAGCAGAAAATATAGAAAAAGAAAATGTAGTAGATTCTGTTTCGGAAATTGAAACATTGAAGGCGGAATTGGAAGCTTTAAAAAATGAGCAATTGGAGTTGAATGACAAATACATCCGTAAGGTTGCAGAATTTGAAAATTATCGTAAAAATGCCATCAAGGAACGTGCAGAATTAATAAAAAATGGTGGTGAGCGTTTGTTAGTAGATATATTACCTTTGGTTGATGATATTGAGCGAGCACTTCAAGCTGTAGAGCAATCGGAAGATGTAGCTTCTTTGAAGGAGGGTGTTGTGTTGATTTATAATAAATTTATAACATTCCTTGCAAAAAATGGCGTAAAGTCGATTGATACTGAAAATGCTGATTTTGATACCGATTTTCACGAAGCAGTAACAATGTTCCCTGCTCCTACCGAAGAACAAAAAAACAAAATAATTGATTGTGTGTCGAAAGGCTATTTGATGAACGATAAGGTGATTCGATTTGCAAAAGTTGTTGTTGGAAGTTAAAAAAAGTATATGGAAAAACGAGATTATTATGAAGTGTTAGGGGTTGCAAAAAATGCCTCTGATAGTGAAATAAAATCAGCTTATCGAAAAAAAGCAGTTCAGTATCATCCCGATAAAAATCCGGGCGACAAAGAAGCCGAGGAAAAATTTAAGGAAGCTGCAGAGGCTTACGATGTGTTGAGTAATCCAGAAAAACGTAAACGTTACGACCAATTTGGGCATGCAGGTATGAGTGGCGGCGGTTTTGGTGGTGGCGGCATGAATATGGAAGACATATTCTCGCACTTTGGCGATATTTTTGGAGGGCATTTTGGCGATATTTTTGGTGGAGGCTTTGGAAGGGGCCGTTCACAAGGACCTCGTGTACGCAAAGGGGCCGATCTGCGTGTGAAAGTAAAACTTACGCTTGCAGAAATTGCAAATGGAGTTGAGAAGAAAATTAAGGTAAAAAAATATGTTGCTTGTACGAATTGTAATGGTTCGGGTTCTAAAGATAATACAACGGAAACTTGCTCAACTTGTCACGGATCAGGTCGTGTAACTCGTGTGCAACAAACCATTTTAGGACAGATGCAAACGCAGTCTGAATGTCCTACTTGTGGAGGGATGGGTAAAATTATTAAAAACAAATGCCCTCATTGTACGGGTGAGGGGATTGTACGTGGCGAGGAGGTTATTAGCATAAAAATTCCTGCTGGTGTAATGGAAGGAATGCAACTTTCGGTACCGGGCAAAGGTAATGCTGCTCGTATGGGTGGAATTAATGGCGATTTGCTTGTTGTGATAGAAGAAGAAGCTCATAGCGATTTGATTCGTGACGAAAACGATTTAATTTATAACTTATTACTCGATTTGCCTACCGCTGTTTTAGGTGGAACGGTAGAAATACCAACAGTAGATGGACGTGTGAAGGTAAAAATAGAAAAGGGAACACAACCCGGTAAAGTTTTACGATTAAGAAACAAAGGTTTGCCTGACGTAAATAGATATGGTGTTGGCGATTTGTTAGTGAATATCAGTGTTTATATTCCTGAAAATGTATCTACAGACGAACGAAAAATGTTTGAGAAGATGCAAGATTCTCCAAATATGAAGCCAAGCAGCTCGGCAGCAAAGAATTTCTTTAATCGCTTTAGACACATGTTCGAATAAGAAAATTTTTATAAAAAAATTAAAAAGTACTAAATGCGTTTAGTGCTTTTTTTATCTTTGCTCCGTATGATGAGTATGCTACATAGCAATTTCGTAGAAAGTGCTTTGCGACTGCGAGCGAAGCGAGCTCTACACACACACACACACACACAAGAAATAGGGTGTTTCGGGCGTTTTTGCCTGCGTTTTATACATAAGTCGGTTGATTTCCCTCGAAATCAACCGACTTTTTTCGTTTCAAAAATTAAATTTATTGTTTATCTATATCTTGAATATTTTTAATTTGCTTGAGGGCAACATCGATGTTACGGTAGATTTTTCGTTGTTGTAGCCACCCGAGCGTTCCGCCAATGATACCACCAACCAAACATCCTACTATTAGTCCTATCAACATTGATTTATCTACAGCTATACGATAAAATTCGCATCCTAACCAAACTAACCAAATCAGCAACCAAGGATAGCTGAAATAATGCCATTGTTTATAGCGTTTGCGTGTGCGGAGAAGTTTTTCTGTTACTTTTATTAAATCGTCAGTGAAATTTGTTTTTGATTTTAGTCCATTGTGGCTCCACCAAGTATAAATAAGAGCAATTATGAGGAATATGGTTGTAAACAGATTGAATGCCAGCGAAATTCCTAATCTATAAAAATTAAAAAAGCAAAAAGGAATAGCTATTACGAGACATATAGATTGTATCAATGCAATACGATTTATATTTGAAATTTTTTCTTTTAATGTTTCATGAAACAGACGTTCGTTGATAATATTTTGATTTTCAAGCTTACGTTTCAAAATTGTTATTTGTTGTTTCATTTCTTCCATTTCTTGAGATAAAAGGTTTTCCATAATTTATGATATTTTAGATGTTAGACATTTTTTTAAATTGCTCTTTGATTCTAAAAAGCCGCACCGATACGTTTTTTGTAGAGATACCAACAATGGCTCCAATTTCTTCGTAAGTCATATTCTCGAGCCAAAGGAGAATTATGGCACGATCGAAAATTCCTAATTTATTGATGCGTTCTTTTAGTCGGCGAATTTGTTGGGTTTCGTCGTCAGTATCTTCAAAAAGGTTTATGTCCATAGACAAAGGCACAGTTTTATGTACTGCTTTTTTTCGCTCTGCCGAAATACAAGTGTTAAAACTTACACGATAAATCCACGTTTTCGGGTTGCTTTCGTTTCGGAACTTATCAAATCCTTTCCAAATGTTTATTAAGCATTCTTGGAAATAGTCATTAACCTCTTCGTTGTCTTTTGAAAACATATAACAAACGGTGTATATCGTTGTTTTATGTTGTTTGATAAGTTGTTCGAACTCTTTTTTAGAATCTTCCATTTTCTTTTCTGTTTTTTACTTGTTAGACGCAGTAGAGCAACAAAAAACTACAAACATTATGGAAAAATTTCAGAAAAAATACGTTTAGCAGTATCAATTGCATCTGATTGTGGTTGCGATGGATATTTGTTTTGTTTATTATTCCACGCCTCATCAAAGGCAAAAAAATCGATATTAGGCTTAACCACTTTTTGGTCTTTGAATTTTATTTCTGTGAAAAAAAGTTTCCAACGTTCATAATATAAATCTTTCAGAATGCCGTTCCATTCTTTGTGAGCGTAATCGTGCAATTTTCCTGTCTCGGAAGCTATTCGGTTGCCCCAAGTTGTGATTTGCGTTCGGGCGTTTCTCTCGTACAATGTTTTTTCGCTTTTATTTTTGCCTACTTTTTTTGCCATTTGTAGCCATTTGCCTAACATAAATTCGGAGCGTGTAGAGAGTAGTTCATCTTGTAGTAGTATCAGTTTCAAAAAATAGTCTGTGCATTGCTTAAAAAGAACTGTGTCTGATTTTTCAGCAGCATATTTTATCTCTTTAAGTGTGATACGTCCTTTTTCTGCTATTGCTTGGCGAGTAATATCTATCAAATCATATTCGAAGTTGTTGTTCCCCTTATATTCTTCGGCTATGGAAATAAGAAGTTTAGCAGCATTTATAATACTATCGGGCGAATAATAATCTATAGGGTTAGCCCAAGCGGAAACCTGTTTTGCATTTATCGATGGGCGAGCACAAAAAATAGATTCGTGTGTCCCTTGTTGTAGGTTGTTTTTGGGGCAATTATAAATGGTGTTGATTAAGATTTTCCATGCTTGCACAATTTGCTTGTTGGTATTTCCATAGCGAGCTTTGGTGTAGCTTTCAATCCATTTTGATCTGTCGAAAATAGAATCGCGCCAAGCAAGTTCGGTAAAGAGTTCGTACATCATCGGATTGTTTTCTATCCCCTCGGGTGTCAGTCCAATGCCTTTCAATGTAGATGAATATTTTGGATGATTTTTTGCTTCGTAAAACGAGTTGATGATGGCATCTGTTTTTCCAAAAAGTCCGACGTTTGCTCCAAAGTTCAAAAGCATAGAGTATATCCAATTGTGTTCTCCAAACCCATTTTCTCGTGTAAAAGGGGAATGTGGATCGCCCCATTGAGGTTTTGTTTCACTCCACAAATCTAAAATTAGTAAATCGCCTTTGTTTATGCTATTTAGCATGGTTTGATTAGGATTTCCCTCCCATGCTTGAATAACCCAAGTGGCGTTGGGGTTGTGTTGCTTCATGGCTTTCGTAATGCTTTTCCCCATTTTTTCAAAATCTACTAGATGTGCATTACCTCCTTCGTGAAATGGATCCATGGCATAGAATTTGGCTTCTCCGTATAGTTCTTTTTGTTTTTGATAATAAAGATTTGCTATAGAAGAAAAAGCTTTGTCTTCGGGTAGTAAAAAGTCCGGTCGAATATAGCCACACCATGTTCCTGTTTCTATGCTGTTAATATTTAATTTGTCTTTACTTTTATGTGGGAGCATTCCGCAATAGCCTGGTAATATTGGTTCTATGCCCCATTCGTTTAGTCTTTTTAAAATTTTCTTTTGTAATTGCGATTGACTTTTATATCTATTTAGCGATGTAGGACCTCCCCAACCTTCGAGGTTGTTCATTTGCCACCAAGCAAGGAAGCATGGTCCTGCTATAAAAGTGCTTATTTCGTTTTCAGAATAACCTAATTCTTTCAAAAGATTGAACCATACTAGTTCGCTACCGGTGGTGGAGAGTACAAGGTTGATTCCGTGTAGAGCCATCCAGTCAATCTCTCTTTCCCATCGTTCCCAATCCCCAAAAGGCATGGTGTATGAAAATGTGCAGTAGTTTAAATAATAACGATATTCGCATTTTGTAGAACGGCGTTCTTTTGCTCGTACGAGAGGGAGTTGTTTGGGTAGTTTTACGTTCATATTGTTCCAACATAAATGAACGTCTGCGTAATACTTTAAGTACCAATTTATTCCACATGCAATGCTAATATAGTTGTTCCCTCTTACGACTACTTTATCTTTGTTTTGATCGAGTTCAAAATAGTCTTCCTCTGATGCTATTAATTCTATTTGAAATTTTTTAGAAGCCCCTCGGTCAATTCTTTCTAAAAGACTTTCGATGGGATTGGCAAACTGCTCTATGGGAAATAAAAAAGCGAGTATGATTAAGAATTTACGCATAATATTAAAAATAAAAGCGTACCACATTCAGTTTGTGCGATACGCTCGAATAAAATGAAAAAAATGTAAGTTATCGTACTCTTTCGATGTAAGAGCCATCACGAGTGTCAACTCTAATAATCTCTCCATTGTCAATGAAAAGAGGAACACGAACTTCTGCTCCAGTTTCCACAGTTGCAGGTTTTAGTGTGTTTGTAGCAGTGTCTCCTTTTATTCCTGGCTCTGTATAAGTGATTTGTAATTCTACTTTTACAGGAAGTTCAGCAAGAAGAATAGTATCGGTAGATGTGTCAAAAACAACATCAATAACAAGTCCTTCTTTTAGGAAATCAACGCCTATAATTTTGTTTTTTTCGATAGGAACTTGTTCAAAAGATTCTTGATCCATGAAAATGTAGTTTTCATCTTCTTTATAAATGTATTGATATTGGCGACGTTCTACACGAACATCTTCTAGTTTTTCACCAATATTAAAACGACGTTCAAGTACATATCCATTTACAACGTCTTTCAATTTTACACGCATAATCGTATTTCCTTTACCTGGTTTTACATGTAAAAAGTCGATGACAAAATACAATTTTCCATCCATACGGATACACGTTCCGTTCTTTACATCTTGCGAATTAATCATAATTTCTTGTTTTTTATTTTATTATTTTAGATAATATGCAAAAATACTCTTTTTTAGTCAATTAAACACTTTGATTTCAATTTTTTATTTTGAATTAAAAGTTCCTGTTTTTTTTATGAAAATTAAATCATCAAAATATTAAGAAAAATTATTTTTATTTAATTTTACGAGTGTTTTTAGTATGGATTATTAATAAAATATCATGGTAAAGAAAACAGTCACCATTTATTGCCGTAATAATAAGGTTTACAAGGATTATCCTTTGGGAACTTCGTTACAAGATATTTATACGGATATGAATATTCAGTTACCATTTCAAGTGGTGGCAGCTCGGGTAAATTATAAAGTAGAGAGTTTGAATTTTTTAGTGTATAAACCCAAAGATATCGAGTTTATCGATGCGTCGTCGTCGTCGGGGATGAGGGTTTATGAGCGTTCGCTTTGTATGGTATTGGCTAAAGCTGTAGAAGACTTGTATCCCGGAGCAATATTGCGTATCGAACATCCAATTTCTAATGGAGATTATTGCGATATAGATATTTTTGAAGGTAATATATCCGAAGAGCATGTTACTGCATTGAGAAAAAGAATGCACGAAATTATAGCTGAAGATTTGCCTATAGTTGAAGAAGAAAAGCAGACTTCTATTGTAACAAAACTTTTTAGAGAACGTAACCAAACGGATAAGGTTTTTTTGCTTGAAACACTAGGAATACCATATACTCGATATTTCCGCATAGGCGATTTTGTTGATTATTATAATAGTGTATTAGTGCCATCAACTGGATATTTAAAAGTTTTTGAGTTGCAAAGTTTTTATGGAGGGCTTTTGCTTCAAATGCCATCGAAATTAAATCCAGGAGAGTTGATGAAATATGTTCCTCAACCCAAATTGTTTGAAGTATTTAAAGAATATTTGCAGTGGAATAAAATAATGGGATTGAGCAATGTAGGCGATTTTAATGTAATGGCACGTACTCGAAATATTTATCATTTAATAAAAATTTCGGAAGCTTTGCACGAGAAAAAGATTGCACAAATAGCAGATATGATTCAAAAGCGTTTACCAAAAAGTAAGTTTGTGATGATATCAGGACCATCTTCGTCAGGTAAAACTACGTTTAGCAAACGTCTATCTATACAGCTTATGGTAACGGGAGTAAAACCTTTGGTTTTGTCGTTAGATAACTACTTCGTTAACCGTAAAGATACGCCACTTGATGAGCATGGCGAATGGGATTTTGAAAATCTTCATGCTATTGATTTAGATTTGTTTAATAAACAATTAAAACAATTGTTGAATGGCGAAGAAGTTGAGGTTCCTTTTTATAATTTTGAAATAGGTGAGCGTCAATATCGCGGTGATAAGTTAAAATTGGAAGAAAATAGTGTTTTGTTGATAGAAGGAATCCATGCTTTGAATCCTGAATTGTCTCAAGAGATCCCTAACGAAATGAAATTCTGTATTTATGTTTCTGCTTTAACTACAATTTCGTTGGATAATCATAACAGGTTGACAACAACGGATACAAGGTTGTTGCGTCGAATAGTGCGTGATTATAAGTTTAGAAACTATGATGCACGTGAAACAATATCTCGTTGGCCAAGTGTGCGTCGTGGTGAGGAAAAGTGGATTTTCCCATATCAAGAGTATGCTGACGTGATGTTTAATTCTGCTTTATTGTTTGAGTTGGCAGTGCTTCGTAAACATGCTGAGCCAATTTTATCAGATGTACCTCAATATTGTGAACAATATACTGAGGCTCATCGTTTATTAAAATTATTGAAATACTTTGCTCCAATTTATGATTATGAAATACCACCAACGTCTTTATTGAGAGAATTTTTGGGAGGAAGTAGTTTTAGTTATTAAGGAAGATATGCAAAAATTAGAACTTCAACAAAATCAATTGCTTCAACAAAAGCTGTCGCCTCAACAGATACAGATTGTAAAGATGTTGGAGTTGCCTACTTTGGAGTTAGAAGAACGAATCAATCAAGAATTGATTGAAAATCCTGCATTGGAGGAGGGACACGATTTTGATAATGATTCAATTACTAATGAAGCAGATGGTGAAAATGATGATGTAAATGATAATGAAGAATCGCCGTTTGATAATTTAAATTGGGATGATTATACTGATGATGAGTCCGATTATAAAACTTATGCACAGAATTTCCCTGTCGATGATACAACAAAAACATTTCAATATTCTTCTAAAAATACATTTAGCGAAGATTTGTTTTCTCAACTTGGTGAAATTGATTTAACTGAAAAAGAAGAGCAATTAACAAAATATATTATTGGTAATATAGATGATGATGGCTATTTGCGTAGAGATATAGAGCAAATGGTAGATGATTTAGCTTTTGCTGGTATTAGTGTAACTGACGATGAAATGTATGCCGCATTGGCATTGGTGCAAAATTTGGAACCAGCAGGTGTAGCTGCACGTACGTTGAAGGAGTGTTTGTTGCTTCAATTGAATCGCTTTGCTGAAAATGAATCAGTTACACTGGCAAAAAGGATCGTAAAGGATTATTTTGAAGAATTTTCTAATAAACAATATGAAAAAATACAAAGACGTCTATCTATAAATGAGGTTCAATTAAAGGATTCTTTATTGAAAATACAAGGGTTGAATCCTAAACCCGGTAGTGCTTGGGCAACTTCTTCTCTAAATACGAATGAGGAGATAACTCCTGATTTTATAATTGAAAATTTAAATGGGCGTTTTTCTGTTTTGTTAAACAACCGAAACATGCCCGAGTTAAGGATTAATTCTGAATATACATCTTTAATTCAAACTTATAAAAAAAGCAAAAAAGAAAGTATTTCAAAAGACAAACAAGCTGCTATACTCTTTGCAAAAGAAAAAATTGATGCAGCCAATTGGTTTATAAATGCTATAAAGCAGCGAAACGAAACTTTGTTGTCAACTATGAATGCAATAGTTCATTTCCAAAAAGAGTTTTTTGAATCTGGCGATGAAGCACTTTTAAAACCAATGATATTAAAAGATATTGCGAATTTAACAGGATTTGATATATCAACTATTTCGAGAGTGAGTAATAGTAAGTATGCCGAAACGGAGTTTGGAGTTTTCCCTTTAAAAGCGTTTTTTTCGGAAACAATGCGGAAAGATTCTGGAGAAGAAATATCGAATAAAGAAATAAAACGTATTTTAAAAGAAAGTATTGATGCAGAAAATAAGCGTAAGCCTTTGACTGATGATAAACTAGAAGTGATTTTAAGGGAGAAAGGTTATGTTATTGCCCGTCGTACAATTGCAAAATATCGAGAAAGATTAGGAATACCTGTTGCACGCCTGCGTAAAACTATATGAAGTGAAGTCTTTTAATCTATATTTTTCAAGACTATTATCAGCTATATTTCACCCAATTTTTATGCCAACTTATGGCTTTTTGCTTGTGAAATATTTGTTTTTTAAAGGAACTTTGGGTTCGATGCTTCTTAAAGATTCGCTTTGTTTTGTTTTTTTGTTTACAGCAATAATACCATTTCTCTCTATTGGTATTTTATATAAATTTAAAAAGATATCGTCATTGACGTTGGACAAACCAAGCGATCGACAACTGCCGTATTTAATAACTTTATTATCTTATATTGTTTTAGTTATATATTTTGTTACTCCTATAAATCCTTTTTCGCAATATATGTTTGTTGCTATTGTTTGTTTGATGTTGGTAATGTTGATAAATATTGTGTGGAAAATAAGTGCTCATATGACAGCTATTGGAGGATTGATAGCAATGATTATGTTTGAATCATATCAGTTTTCGTTAAATCCTTATGTTGTAATTTCAATTTTGTTTTTTATAGCAGGATTAGTAGCATATGCACGAGTGTATTTAAAATCACACACTATACTGCAAACTTTGGTCGGATTTTTGCTTGGTTTTGTTGTGTTGATATTTATGTTTTAATATATGATTCAAAAAAAATATAAAATAGGACTTTCTTTGAGTGGAGGTGGTGCAAAAGGTATTGCACATATTGGGGTGCTTCAAGCAATGGAAGAGGTTGGTCTTAAGCCTGATATTATTGCTGGAGTTAGTGCGGGGTCTATTGTAGGAGCATTGTATGCAGATGGTTTGTCACCTAAAGAAATATTAAATGTGTTTGAGGATTCAAGTTTTTTGAAGTTTGTAAATATATCTTCGCCTCGTAAAGGATTTTTGTCTGCTAATAAGTTCTTTTCAAAGATTGCTAATTCTTTGAGAGCAAAAACATTTGAAGATTTAAAAATCCCTCTTGTAATTAATGCTACGGATTTGACGAATGGTAAAATAGAGTATTTTTTTGAAGGAACGTTGTTGGATAAAATAGAAGCTTCGTCGAGTGTACCTATTGCATTAAGTCCCAAAGAGATTAACTCAAAACTTTATGTGGACGGAGGAATTTTTTGCAATATACCTTGTGCCGTTATTCGTGATCATTGCGAAACTTTAATAGGTGTGCATGTAAATCCTATAATGAAAATGGGTGAGATTGGAAATGTTTTCGATGTCTTTGAAAGGGTTTATCATTTGTTGATACAAGCAAATACAGTATCTCAAAAACAACTTTGTGATATTGTTATAGAACCAACGGAGGCACGAAATTTTGGTATGTTTGAGATTTCAAAATGTCGCGAAATTTTTGATATAGGATATTTAACAGCTATTGAGAAATTTAAGGATTTAGGCTATTTAAAATAAAATACATTTTATTTTATAAAAAAGGTTGGGATGATCATCCCAACCTTTTTCTTTTGCATATTAAAACTTATTTCTTTTCATTCTCTTGTTTTGCTTCACGTTTGTGTGCTATTTCGTAAGCAATAGGTGTTGCTATATACAATGTAGAATAGATACCAGCAATCATACCAATTAACATCGCGAATAAAAATCCACGAATTGTTTCTCCTCCAAAAATAAACATTGCAAGTACTGTTAAAATTGTACTTAATGATGTAGAGAATGTACGACCTAATGTTGAGTTAAGCGACATATTGAATAGTGATTTTTTATCGCGTTTTGGATAAAGTCCCATATTTTCACGAATACGGTCAAATATTACTACAGTATCATTTACAGAATATCCAATGATAGTCAAAATTGCAGCAATAAATGTTTGATCTATTTCCAAAGAGAATGGTAGAATTGTTGCGAATATTGAATAAATACCGAATATGAATAACGTATCGTGTATTAAAGCAACAACTGTTCCTACAGAGAATCCGAAATCTCTAAAACGCATTAAAATATATAAACCGATAACAACCAACGATAAAAGGATTGCCCATATAGCTGATATTTTAATATCTGCTGCAACTGTAGGTCCTACTTTTTGTGTACTTAAAAGACCATAAGCTGTTTCTCCTGTGTTAGTGTCTGCTTGATAAACACCATCTTTAACAATGTAACCCTCAATAAATAATTGTTTTGTTACTTCTGGAGCTAACAATGATTGTGCTTTTAAAGCCTCATATATCATGCTTTCGATTTGTTCGTCGATGTTTTCAGATGTATTTGCAATTTCGTAGTTAGTAGAAAAACGAATTTGGTTTGATGCTCCCATTGTTATAACACTAACTTGTGATTCTGTAAATACATTGTCAAGATTTTCGCGAATATCATCAATGTTGCTTACTGGTTGTTCGAAGCGAATTACGTAGTTGCGTCCACCACTGAAATCAATACCTTGTTGTAGTCCTTTTGTAGATAAAGATATGATTGCAATTGCCATAACTACGCCTGAAATGATATAACCGATTTTGCGTGTTTTGATGAAATCAAAATTACAATTTTTAAACCAATTTTTTGTTATCTCTGTTGTAAACTTCATATTAGGTATCTTCTCTTTTGCCATAACACGTTCGAATACTAAACGAGTAATGAAAATAGAAGTGAACAATGTAGTTATGATACCAATAATTAACGTAGTAGCAAAACCTTTGATTGGACCAGTACCAAATACGAAAAGTACAATACCAGTTAACAATGTAGTAATGTTACCATCTAAAATTGCAGAATAAGCATTTTTGTAACCATCTGCAATTGCTTTCTTTAAGTTTTTGCCTGCAGTTATTTCTTCGCGTGTACGTTCGTAAATCAATACGTTTGCGTCAATTGCCATACCTATAGTTAAAACAATACCTGCGATACCTGGTAGTGTTAATACAGCTTGGAATGATGCCATTATACCGAACATAAAGAATACGTTAAGTAATAGTCCTAAATCGGCTATAAGTCCTGGTATCACTCCGTAATATAAAATCATGTATAGCAATACGAAAACAAATGCAATAATAAATGAAAGCATACCATTGTTTATGGCTACTTGACCTAATGAAGGTCCAACAATGTCTTCTTGAACAATACGAGTAGGAGCAGGCATTTTACCCGATTTCAACACGTTAGCTAAGTCTTTTGCTTCTTGTGCTGTAAAGTCTCCTGTAATTTGTGAACTTCCACCTGTGATTTCATTGTTTACACGAGGATATGAATATACATAGTCATCAAGAACGATAGCGATACATTTTCCAATGTTCTCTTTTGTTAAGCGAGCCCAAGTTTTGCTACCTTCAGAATTCATTCGCATATTTACGTTTGCAGTTGCAGAGAATTGTCCGAAATCTGCATTTGCATCCGTAATAACTTCTCCATCTAATGGTGCACGTCCATCGCGATTAGTTACTTTAATTGCAATTAATTCAAATACGCCAACTTTCGAATCATTATTAATACTTTTTACAGACCATTTTAATGCTAAGTCTCTTGGTAAAACAGCTTTTACTTGCTTCATTTGTAGGTAAGTATTTACCTTCGAAGTGTCAGATGCTAAAGCCATACCAACTGCTGGACCAGGACGCAATTGATTTCCATTTGCATAAATGTTTAATACTGCAAAAAGAGGGTTTTCTTTTTCAAATTCTTCAAAACTTTTTTCATCAGTTTTAGTAGTATTGTTTTCTAAAACAGAAGCCAAAGAGTCTACAGATGAAGCAAGTTCGTCTGATTGTGATTCTTCAGGAACTACGTTTTCTGAAACTTCTTCTTTAGGTGTGTTTGCTGCATTTAAATCACGAATAATATTATTTGCTTCGCTTAAATGAGCAATAATTTCAGACAATTCGTAGGTTTCCCAAAACTCGAGGTTTGCAGAACCTTGAAGCAGTTTACGAACACGTTCTGGTTCCTTGATACCAGGGAGCTCGACCATGATGCGACCTTGTGCATCTAGGCGTTGAATGTTAGGTTGAACAACACCAAAGCGGTCGATACGATTACGAATGACGTTAAATGAATTGTCGATTGCAGCGTTAATTTCTTCATTCAACACTTTAATAACCTCATCGTTTGTTGATGTTAGTTGAATTCTGTCTTTTAGATTAAATGTGCTAAAAATTGTAGATAGTTGAGCATTTGGGTCAATCTTCTTGAATTCATCATAAAAAAGAACTAAAAAGTCTTCTTGGCTATTGTGTTGGCGTTGTTTTGCGTTTTCGATTGCCAATTTGAAATTCTCAGAAGTGTTGTAGCCTGAAAGAACATTCAAAATATCTGGAATAGATACTTCTAACGTAACATTCATACCGCCTTTTAAGTCCAAACCTAAATTTAGTTCTTTCTCGCGACATTGTTTGAATGTGTATCCAAACCATATTTTCTCCCCGGCAATCGAATCTAAATATTCAGTTTCAATTGCACTATCTCCTCCAGCGAGTTTTTCCGCTTTGTTTTCGTGGTAATTAGTTACAACGGTAAATGATAAATAGTATAAACAAACCAATAGTAACAATACCGAAAAAAGTTTTACAAATCCTTTGTTTTGCATGTTTTTATATTTTAAATATTAATATTTGTGTAAAAGAACTGCAAATATAGAGTTTTTTTGAATAATGGGAATTAAAAAAAGTAAAAAAAAGAGTATAGAAATCGGCATGTTTTATACCTATTTAATTACTCAAGTTTAAAAATTTTGCTGTGTGGCTATTTGTGCAAGCGGAAAGTAATTCAGGTGTCCCATTAAATATTATGTTTCCTCCATTTTCACCGCCTTCTGGTCCCATGTCAATAACATAATCTGCACATTTGATAATTTCTGTATTATGCTCAATGATTACAATTGAATGGCCTTTTTGAAGTAGAGCATAAAAAGATTGTAGAAGAATTCTAATGTCGTGAAAATGAAGTCCTACAGTTGGTTCGTCAAATATGAATAGGGTAGGCGTGTGTTTTTCGTTAGCGAGGATAGAAGCTAATTTTACACGCTGGTTTTCTCCTCCCGATAGAGAACTTGACGATTGTCCAAGTTTGATGTAACCTAATCCGACATCTTGCAGAGGTTTTAGTCTTTTTAAAATTCGCTGTTCGGTGATACCTGTTTTTTGACTAAAAAAATCAATTGCTTGATTTATAGTCATATCAAGTATGTCAAATATATTTTTTTCGCGGTAAAGAACTTCTAAAACATCTTGCTTGTATTTTTTACCATGACAACATTCGCATTCTATTTCAATGTCAGCCATAAACTGCATTTCCATTTTTATACTACCTTCTCCTTGGCATTCTTCGCAGCGTCCACCATCTATGTTTGTAGAAAAGAATGCTGGAGTGAATCCCATTTGACGTGCTAATGCTTGTTCGGAATATAGTTTTCGAATTTCATCAAAGGCTTTTAAGTAAGTAGCAGGGTTCGATCGAGATGATTTCCCTATTGGGTTTTGATCAACAAATTCGACGCCATGTAGTAAATGTAAATCTCCCTTTATGTTTTCTTGTGAGGTTTCATTTAGCTCGTAAAATCGCTTTAATGATTGGTATAAAACGTCGCGTACAAGCGAAGATTTCCCACTCCCACTAACACCTGTAACAACAGTCATTGCGTTGAGAGGTATCTTTATGTTTATATTTTTTAGGTTGTTTGCCGTTGCATTACAAATTTCTATATGTTTATTTGAATTTCTACGTTTAGTAGGTGTTTCTATGTATTCTTTTTGAGTTAGAAAATTGTATGTGTGAGAAATAGCATTGTTTTTATTAGAGATAAGGTCGTGGTAGCTGCCTTGAAAAACAACTTCTCCGCCTAGTCGTCCTGCGTTAGGACCAATATCAATAATGTAATCAGAGTTTTTTATGATTTCATCGTCGTGTTCAACAACCACGATTGTATTTCCCATGTCGCGTAGAGCTTTCAAAACTTCTATTAATAGTTTAGTATCGCGAGGGTGCAATCCAACGCTTGGCTCGTCTAAAATATATAATGCTCCTACAAGTCCGCTTCCAATTGATGTGGTTAGGTTGATTCTTTGGCTTTCACCTCCAGAAAGTGTATTCGAAGGTCTGTCAAGTCGAAGATAACCAAGTCCTACTTTAATTAAAAAGTTTAAGCGATTGGTTATTTCAAGTAATAATCTCCTAGCAACTATTTTGTCGTTTTCGTCTAGATGTAAGTTTTTGAAAAAATCGTGTAAATCTGAAATAGGGAGGGAGTTGAGTTCTGTTATATTTTTGCCCCCAATTTTAATCCATTGCACTTCTTTTTTTAGTCGTGTACCTTTGCAGTCGGGGCAAGTAGTTTTACCTCTATAGCGAGCAAGCATTACTCTGTATTGAATTTTGTATTGCTCGTTTTCTAGCATTTTGAAAAAATCGTTGATACCTTGAAAATAAGGAGTCCCCTCCCATAGCATTTTTTTTTCGCTTTGAGATAGCAAATTGTACGGTCTGTGAATAGGAAAGTTGCAAGAAGGAGCATTATAAATTAGATTGTTTTTCCATTTACTCATAATCTCTCCTCTCCAACACGCAACTGCGTTTTGGTAAACTGATAAGTTTTTGTCAGGTATTACTAAATCTTCGCTAATCCCAATCGTTTTTCCAAAACCTCCACAAGTAGGACATGCACCTATTGGGTTGTTAAAGTTGAAAAGTTGTTCGGTAGGAGTTTCAAATTTCATTCCGTCAATTTCAAAGTCTTTTGAGAAAAAATGACGTTCGTTTCCCTCTTTGCACATAATGTCTATTATGCACGAGCCGTTCCCTTCGAAAAATGCAGTTTCGATAGAGTCGACAAGGCGACTATGAAACATTTGCGTATGTGCTACTGTTAACCGATCAATAACCAAGCAAAACTTTTTTGGTATATTGTTTTGTTCTAATGTTTCTTGTATAGATATATAATTGTTGTTATGCTCTATTCTTGTAAATCCTTGTTGTAGAAGTATTTCTAAATGTTCTTTTAAATCTCTATTTTTAGGGAGGTTTATTGGGCTTAAAACAACAATTTTTGTATTTTCTTGAAGTTTTGTTACAAAATTGCAAACTGATTCTATGCTGCTTTGTTCAATTATTTTACCAGTAACTGGGGAGTAAGTTTTCCCTATACGGGCAAATAACAATCTTAAGTAGTCGTAAATTTCAGTACTACTGCCCACTGTAGAATGTGGGTTTCTAATATTGACACGTTGTTCAATAGCTATAGCAGGAGGTATTCCATCAATGAAGTCAACTTCAGGTTTATTGATTCTCCCTAAAAATTGTCTTACATAGGAAGATAGGCTTTCGATATATCTTCGTTGTCCTTCTGCGTATATGGTGTCAAAGGCTAGCGACGATTTTCCGGAACCTGACAATCCTGTAATGACAGTGATTTTATTATGAGGAATTTGTACGTCAATTCCTTTTAAATTGTGGACACGTGCATTTTTGATTTTGATGTATTTATCCACGAGACTAATCTTCTTGTTTTGTTTTTATTTGAATTAATTGTCCGTTGTTTTCATCAAAAATAATTTGATTCCCATTTTTTAATAGGGTTTGTGGTAAAATTAATATATCGCCAAATTGTGCTATTGTATAGCGAGCATCGATAAAAACAGTTGATGCATTGTAAATTGAAATATTCGCTGTAGCAGGAAAACGATAGTGAAGTCCGTTTTTTTCTTTCTTTTTAGGATGGAGGTTTAAGTTTGTTTTTGCACTAGATACTTTTATATAAATAGGTTCTCCTGATAAATCGTCTTTCGCTACTAATCCGATTTCATCCGAAAAGCGAACCAATATTTCGTCGGTGTTGGATTCTGGCAGAAATGAAATTTCTTTTGTGTAGGTTTCTTCTATTTTTTTACCCACAAAAAGTTCTAAAAGTTTTTGTTCTGTTTTGTTCATTTCATCCAATAGGATTTTAAGAGATTCACTATCAGAAGGAAAATCTAAATCGCCAGTGAGAAGTAAAATTCTATTTTCGCGAATCTGGTAAATTTGTTTAGCCGCCAATTCTGCCATTTTTGCCGTAGAGTTTGCAATTAGAGCCTCTTCGCCTAAAACGCTTTTGTCGAAATTGAAGTTAGGTGAGTTGTGTTTTACGAAAAAGTTTTCTTCTTTAGTATGTTCGCTTAACTTTTCGTTGGAGTTTATACTACAAATAATCCCTTTTTGATTTAGTGTAATTAGTTGGGCTATGGAGTTTTTTGAAGGCGTAATTTGAAAAATTTGTGTTGTGTCAATTATACTATTATTTTCAATTTCAATACTTTTTATGCTCCAAAAATCGTGATCTTCGGTAATGATATTGTCTTCTGCTAAAAAACGTCCTGCATAACGATAGAAAGGACCTTTTTTATGCCAAGTGTGTATGGTTTTTATCTTGATATTAAGTTCGTTTTTTGGTAAGGCATAAAAAATACTTGTTCCATTTTTTATAGGTTTATTTTCTACAGGAGAAATTTTTGTTTTTGCGTGTGTTGTAATCAAAAAACAAAATGAAAAAAATATGAATACAAATTGTTTTTTAGTCATTTTTATAAAAGTTTTTTATTCTCTAATTTTTGACAAAGATACTGTTTTTCTTCGCATTTGCGAAAGTGGTGATTTGTGGAGGTTTGTTAGTTTGTTTTAAAAAGTTTAACAATTAGCTGCAAATGTTTTAAGTGAAGCTATCAGTTTTTCGTTTTCGTGTGCTAAACCAATGGTTATCCGTAGGCAATTGTCGCAAAGTGTAATGTTGTTTCGGTTTCGTACAATGATGCCATTTTGAGCTAAATAGTTGTATGTGGCATTAGCATTTTTAACTTTTACAAGTAAAAAATTGGAGTCGCTTTTATATACTTTTTCTACAATAGATATATGTTTCAACTCGTTACTTAGTATTTCGCGTTGCTGTAGTATATAAGAAATGTTTTCTTTTGTTTTTTCTATTTTAGATAACTGAATTAATGCTTGTTGTTGAGTTAAAATGTTGATATTGTAAGGGTATTTTACTTTGTTTAAAACGTTTATTATTTCGTTTGATGCAAAAGCCATGCCTAAACGTATTGCTGCACAACCCCAAGCTTTTGATAGTGTTTGTAAAACAATTAAGTTTTTGAAATTTGGTAATTTTGTAATCCACGAATCTTGTTGTGCAAAATCAATGTAAGCTTCGTCGATAATGACAATGCCATTAAACGAATTAAGAATTTTGGTTATTTCATTTTCGTCTAATAAATTTCCTGTTGGATTGTTGGGTGAGCAAATCCAAATGATTTTTGTGTTATTATCAACTTTTTCTAAAATTTTTTCAGAACGAAGGTGGTATTCATTGGAAAGGGTTACATTTCGATATTCTATATTATTAATGTCAGCACAAACTTTATACATCCCGTAGGTGGGGTCTATGGCAGTTACATTGTCAATCCCTGGCTCGCAAAAAACCCTGTACGCAAGGTCGATAGGTTCGTCGCTCCCATTCCCAAGGAATATGTTTTCTGAAGGTATGTTTTTAATTTTTGCTATTACTTCTTTTAATTCCTTTTGCAATGGGTCGGGGTAGCGATTTATGCTCGTATCAAAAGGACTCTCGTTTGCGTCGATAAAAATGGAAGCTTCGCCCTTAAACTCATCTCTTGCACATGAGTAAGGTTTTAGGTTGAGTATGTTTTTGCGTATAAGAGTTGATAAATCCATGGTTATAAGTCGTTTTCGTCGTAATCGAGGCGTAAGGTAACAGCATTTTTGTGTGCAGTAAGTCCTTCGTTTTCTGCCATTATTTCGATAGCATTCCCAATGTTTTTTAGTCCATCGCGAGTGATTTTTTGGAAAGTGATTTTTCGAGTAAAACTATCAATATTTACTCCGCTATACATTTTTGCATAACCGTTTGTGGGTAGTGTGTGGTTTGTTCCCGATGCATAATCGCCTGCACTTTCGGGCGAGTAGTCGCCAAGAAAAACCGAACCTGCATTTGTGATACATTCGGCAATCGATTCGTCGTTTCTTACGGCTAAAATTAGATGTTCAGGAGCGTATTCGTTCGAAAAGTGAACGGCTTCTTCTAGGTCTTTTACAAGAATTATTTTGCTGTGTGCTAACGATTTTTTTGCAATTTCGTTTCGTGATAAAGCCTCGAGTTGTTGCTCTATTTCTGTGATAACGTCGTTGGCGAGTTGTTCGCTGTCGGTAATCAAAATAGATTGACTGTCAGTTCCGTGTTCTGCTTGAGAAAGCATATCGGCTGCTACAAAAATAGGGTTTGCTCCTGCGTCTGCAATAATAGCTACCTCTGAAGGACCGGCAGGCATGTCGATGGCAACATCGTTTAGGCTGACAAGTTGTTTGGAAGTTGTTACATATTGGTTGCCCGGACCAAATATTTTGTAAACTTTGGGAATGCTCTCTGTCCCATAAGCCATGGCTGCTATGGCTTGAGCTCCTCCAATTTTAAATATTTTTCGTATGCCGATAGCTTTTGCTGCGTAAAGTATGGCCGGATGTATTTCGCCATTTTTGTTGGCTGGAGTACAAATAATAATCTCGTTGCATTCGGCTATTTTTGCAGGAATACCTAGCATTAAAACGGTAGAAAATAGTGGTGCTGAACCTCCCGGTATGTATAACCCGACTTTTTCTATTGGTGTTTGTTTTTGCCAACAAAATACGCCTGAGGAAGTTTGTATTCTTTTCTCTTCGAGCAATTGTTCGGTATGGAAAGTGCTTATGTTGCGTCTTGCTTGCTCGATGGCTTGCTTGAGTAATGGAGAAATTTTGTTTTCGGATTCGTTTATTTCTGCCTCCGAAACTCGAAAATTTTCGGGAGCGTAGCCATCAAATTTTTGGCAAAACGATCGTAGTGCTGCATCGCCTTCTTTTTTTACGCTAGAGAGAATTGTCTCTACGCTTTCAATCAGCGATTTCGTTTCTTTGGTTGGGCGTTTGCACAATTTGCTCCAATCTGCTTTTTGTGGGTGTTTTATAAATTCCATAAAAGTTAAGGTATCATTTTTTCTATTGGGAGTATCAAAATGCCTTCTGCTCCAAGGGTTTTTAGTTTCCCGATGATGTCCCAAAAACGTTTTTCGTCTAACACTGTATGCAACGAACTCCAGCCCTCTCTAACCAAAGGCATAATGGTAGGAGCTTTGATGCCGGGGAGTATTTCTGTAATGGCATCAATTCTGTCGTTGGGTACATTCATTAGGATGTATTTTTTGTTTTGTGCAGTTTGTACGGCATTGATTCTAAACAAAAGCTCGTCTAAAATTACTTGCTTTTGTGTCGTTAGATTTTTGTTAGCAATGATTAAGGCTTCCGACTCCATTATTGTTTCAACTTCTTTGAGGTGATGTGCAATCAAAGTGCTACCCGAACTAACGATGTCGAAAATGGCGTCGGCAAGTCCTATTTCAGGAGCAATTTCTACCGAGCCTGTAATGGTGTGGATTTCAGCTTTTACGCCATGTTTTTTTAGGTATTTACTTAATATGTTAGGATACGAAGTCGCTATTTTTTTCCCGTGAAACCACGATAGTCCTTTGTAGTTTGTCTCTTTGGGTATGGCAAGCGAAAGGCGACATTTGCTGAAACCTAATCGTTTTACAATGGTTGCATCTTGCTGTTTTTCAACGAATTCGTTTTCGCCAATTATGCCAATGTCTGCAATGTTGTTGGCTATGGACTGTGGAATATCGTCGTCGCGAAGAAATAGAACTTCGGCAGGGAAGTTGTTCGATTGGCAAAGCAATGTGCGTTTCCCTATCGAGATTTTAACTCCAACTTCTTTTAAAAGATTTAATGAATCTTCGTTTAGTCTCCCTTTGGATTGAATAGCTATTCTTAACATATTTTTCTCTGTTTTTTGTGCAAAAATAAAGAAGTGTTGCTGTTTTGATGAAAAATAAATGTTAAAAAGTAAAATTTTAACATTTCACTTTTCTGTAAATCATAATTCTTTAAGAAAATAAAGACCGAAAGCCTGTTTGTTTTAAGTAAAAAACACTTACTTTTGCCAATAGAGCCTACGCTGGAGGGAAAGTGTCTCTTGTTTTTTTAGGGTAGGTTTCAGGACATATTGATAGCGTTTATTGACGCTTTGTTTTGAGCAAATCGGAACTTCGCAACTTTCGTAAAAGCAGTTCAAAATTCAAAGTTGGCAATAGATGCCTATGGGGTATGATTGTACCTCGGCTTGTTCGTTGAGTCGAGTCTTCATATCAGCGTAGGTTTCTTGTTGTTTTATTTGAACTGTTGGGCAATGCGAAGGCCTCGATTTGCGGATAAGCAACTTGAGGTCTACGCTTTTTTTATGTCCGTAGGTGAACAGACGAATTTGTGTTTTTAATTAATAATTTAAAATTTTTATGACAATGAAAAAAAGATTGTTTTTAGGAGCGATGTTGGTTGCTGGAGCAACCCTCGCAAGTTGCAGCAAGGAGAAACCTGCTTGCCAAAAAGTGATGTACAAAATAGGTGAGACGGAAATTATCACTTATCAGTGGATGACCCGCACGGAAGCCGAAGCGGTTTTTAGTAAGTACAACGATGTACGAATTTTCGAAGAAAAAGCCGCCGATGTAGAGTGTTTATTAAAGAATGAAGATAACAAATAAAAAACTGTAGAAAAGATGAAAACAACAATTAAACTTCTTACGCTTGCCTTTGTGCTTTTTGCTACTGCGTGCAACAACGACGATGAAATGGATATGCTCAACTCGCTTTGGCGGAACGTAACCCAAAATGAAGCTCGCATCGACGCCCTTGAAAAATGGTGTGCTCAAGCCAATACGAACATTTCATCGCTACAAACCATTGTGAATGTGTTTGAAAGTAATGACGCAATCACCTCTATCGCTCCTGTGATGGAAGGCGGAGTGGAAATAGGCTACACCATTACGTTTAGCAATCACGACCCGATAACCATTTATCATGGGAAAGATGGTAAAGACGGACAAAATGGTGCCAACGGACAGAATGGAGCTTCTCCTATAGTGGGCGTGGCACAATCGGGTGGCGTATATTATTGGACGATCAATGGCGAATGGCTGCTTGATGCCGACGGCAACAAACTTCCCGTAAGCGGAAAAGACGGAGCTAATGGCGAAAACGGACAAAACGGCTCTAATGGCCAAAATGGAGTAACGCCACAATTAAAAATAGAAAACGACTACTGGTGGATTTCTTACGACAATGGCAGCACTTGGACGCAGCTTGGCAAAGCTAAAGGTGAAGACGGTGAAAACGGACAAAATGGTGCAAAGGGAGACAGGGGAGACAAAGGCGATGCAGGCGACTCTATGTTCCAAAGCGTAACGCAAGACGCCGACAATGTTTACTTTACGCTTTCCGACGGTACGGTGATTACCATAGCTAAAGGCAGTGGCGGAGCCGACCAACCTAACTCTGATTTTATATTTACTATTACCTATATGCCCAATGGTGGCGAAGGTGAAATTATAAAAGATACGGTTTGCTATGGAAATTCTTATACATTAAGAGTAAATACTTCTTTTACAAAAGAAGGTTATTATTTTGTTATTTGGAATACAAAATCTGATGGAACAGGACTTGATTATCCTGGAAAGAGAGTAATTAATGTCATTACCCGAAATATTACATTTTATGCCAAATGGGTGCAGGAGGGTGTGCCTTATGCGGTAGATTTAGGTCTTTCTGTAAAATGGGCAAGTTTTAATGTAGGAGCATCTTCACCAGAAGAATACGGCTCTTATTTTGCTTGGGGCGAAACTTCTCCAAAAAGTAATTATAATAGTTCTACCTATACTTACTTAAGTAATCCTACCACTTTACCTCTAAATAAAGATGCCGCTGCTGTAAATATGGGAGGCTCTTGGCGAATGCCAACCAAAGCCGAACAAGATGAATTACTAAGTAAATGTACTTGGGAATGGACTACTAACTATAATGGCACAGGTGTAGCAGGACTAATAGGAACTAGTAAAATCAACGGAAACTCTATCTTCCTTCCTGCTGCTGGCTATCGCGACGATAGTGATTTGAGCCGCGCAGGGTCGAACGGCTACTATTGGTCGAGTTCGCTCTATACGAGCAATTCGAGCAACGCCTACAGCCTCTACTTCAGTTCGGGCGATGTGTATTGGGGCAGCTACTACCGCTACTATGGGCGGTCCGTACGTGGGGTGTGTAAGTAAGAAACTTTAGAAATAATATATGATGCAAATGATTAAAGCACAGTGATTGTTTGTGTTAGTGAGAAGTCTGTGCGAATATTAACCAGATTGTCTCTATGTGCTTAGATTGATAGATGTAATCATAAAAGATGTAATAATGGATTATTATACGCATTTATATTGTGTGTATGTATCCGCTCACCTTAGAAGAAATAGATAGGGTGTGTGGATTCCAGTATGTCAATATTGGAGAAGGATACCCAATAAAAAATAAAGGGATTAATGATTTAAAATCCCAATTTTATCTTTCTTTGGTTGGGATGCATACTATCTAAAGAAGGATGTGTTAATCGAGGGGCCATTACTCGTGGAATTAGAAGATGTGGTATAGCAATCATGAAAGCACCTATACCATTTCTTTATTTTGGTGAGTAAATAAAATTCTTCTATCTTTGATGTTATTAAATTAATAGGTATGGAAAACATGAATAAATCATTTGAACAGCAAATTGATGAAGTGGTAGAGGGTCTTAAGGTTGTGTTTGTTATGTGTGCAAAAAGCAAAGAAGAGGCTGAAAAAAATAAACGTCAGTTAGATATTGCAGGGCATGAAGTAAAAGCGTTGTCGGCAATAATCAATGAAGGAGATGGTTGTAAGGCAATTATAGAGATGATATTATCTAGAATGACATAAAATAATTTTTAAGTTTTATGAAAAGCACAAACCATTCGGTTTGTGCTTTTTTGTTATTCTAAAAATAGGTCTGTGGTGTTGGGAGAGTTTTGGAGAAACATCACGTAGTAGATAGGGATATATGTAATGCCGTTTTTTGTGTAAACTTTTTGTTCGTTCGATAGTACATAGGCTTTGGTAATATTGTATTCTTTGTTTGTTAGAAATTTGTCCAACGCACTATGAATGCTATAGTCTTTTCCTGATTTTACCTCGATAGGAATGTTTGAAAGATGCTCCACGTCGTCAATCAAAAAATCTACTTCACCGTTTTTTTTGTTGTCGTAGTAGTATAAATCGTAGCCATGAGCTTTCAGCTCTTGAGCCACTACGGTTTCGTAAACAGAACCGAGGTTTATACTTTTAGTGTCGGACATCACGGCTTTGATATTGTTTTGATAAAAAATATTCGACAATATTCCTACGTCATTCATATAGAGTTTTAGTAGATTTTTGCCACTGTTTTTTATCAACGGATATGTAGGTGTGCTTATGGCTTTAGTCTCCAATGCTATGCCTGCCGAAATGAGATAATCGAATTCGTCCAGATAATCTTTTGATCTTTTCCATTCCTTATTTTCAATATCTTTGACAATGACTCGCTTCTTTTTGTTTTCGAGATTGGAGGGTATCATATCAAATATGCGGCGTATTTTTAGCTTTTTGTTATGCTCTTGTTCGTATTTAGAGGCGTCTATTCCGTACAAATCGTGTATCTCTTTTTGGATAGACCTGAATTTGACAACATTGCGAGTTTCTACAAATGTTTCAACAGCCTTTGGCAGACCTCCTACAAGTAGGTATTTTTTGAAGAGGTCCATTATTTTGTTGTGCATCGTATCTGGCAGAGCTTGATTGTTATAGAAACTTTCTCTCATGGCTTCAATAGCTACTTCTCCAACTCCATTGGCATATAAGAACTCTTCGAAATCCATTGGGTACATGTGTTCGATATCCAAGCTTCCGATAGGAACAGATTGTGTATTCTTTAGCGTAACGCCAAGCAAAGACCCACTGGCAATATATGTGTATTTATTTTCTTTTATCAAAAATTTGACAAGAGTGAGAAGATGGTCGTATGCTTGTATTTCGTCAATAAAAATGAGTGTATTTTTCTTGTCTTTCATTTTTTCGCCAGCTACAATGCTTAAGGCTGTGTAAAAATCGTTGGTCGTTTTGGTTTCGGCAAAGATTCTATCGCTTAGTTTGTCTTCTTCCATGTTGATTTCGATGTAGTTAGCGAACATTTTTTTGCCAATCCAACGAATGATATACGATTTTCCTATTTGTCGTGCTCCGTCAATTAGTAACATTCTTTTGGAGTCTGATGAAAGGTAGTCTTCTATCCGTTTTGTGATTTTTCGGTACAACATATTCTCGCTTTTTTACTTGGTGCAAATATAAGTTTTTTTTTATAAAAACTGCGTTTTCCTATAAATTTTGTCCTTAAAAAACTGCGTTTTCCTATAAATTTTACCCTTAAAAAACTGCGTTTTCTGATTTTTGCTGTTTTAAGATAAAAGAATTCTATTTCTTTTATAAAAAATCCCCCACTTTGCTTTCAGTTTTTGAGATTTGTTTAATAATCATTTGAAAATAAAAAGAATAGCGTATTTCCTTTAATTGTTGAAAACTTGTTTATTTTGGTTAAAACTTGCGTTTTGGCTGTTGATAACTTTTTATGTGGGGAAAGGTGGGGAGAGTGAAATAATCCGTATTTTTACAGAAAATTTTATTCGAATAAAAATATGGCAACATTTATTGGAAATATTGAGGTAAAACTGGATGCAAAAGGGCGAGTTTTTGTGCCTGCCGCGTATCGTAAGTTGCTTGTTTGTAGAGAGAAAGAGCAACTTGTGGTGCGTAAAGACCCTGATATGAATTGTTTGATTCTTTATCCTGAAAATGTTTGGAACAAAAAGGTAGAAACGCTTCAGGCAAACCTCGATGAGTGGAATTTTGAAGACCAAATGTTGCTTTCTCAATTTGTGTCCGATGCCGAATGGCTCGATATGGATTCGCAAGGACGAATTTTGTTAAACAAAAAAATGCTTCAACTTATTCAAGCCGAAAGCGAAGTACTTTTTGTGGGAATGTTGGATAGAATTGCCATTTGGGGTAAAGAGGGTTACGAACAAACAAAATTCTCGTCGGCCGACTTTGCAAAACGCCTTTCCGAAAAAATGAAAAAAACGTCTCACAATGAGTGAAATGCCTTATCACATACCGGCTTTGCTTAAGGAAACTGTCGATGGTTTGAATATAAATCCCGATGGAATATATGTAGATGTTACGTTTGGCGGAGGCGGTCATTCGCGAGAAATTATGCGTCGCCTTGGCAAGAAGGGAAAACTTATCTCTTTCGATCAAGATTTGGATGCTTACGCCAATCGTATCGACGACGAGCGATTTGTGTTTGTGCGAAGCAATTTTCGTTATTTGAAAAACTTTTTGCGTTATCACGGTATCGAAAAGGTTGATGGTATTTTGGCGGATTTGGGAGTTTCGTTCCATCATTTCGATGTGGCAAGTCGTGGATTTTCGTTCCGAATGGATGGCGAGCTAGATATGCGAATGAACGTAAAAGCCTCTCAAAAAGCTTCTGATGTGTTGAATGAGTATTCGGAAGAAGATTTGACTCGTGTTTTTCGTGTTTATGGCGAGTTGGCTCAACCGCAAAAAATGGCGAGAGCCATTGTGCGAGCTCGTGAAGAAAAACCATTTGTAATGGTGCAAGATTTGCTTTCGGTTGCTGAAAAATTGATTGCGAAAGAGCGTGCAAAAAAAGAGTTGGCGTGCGTTTTTCAAGCTTTGCGTATTGAGGTTAATAAAGAGATGGATGCTTTGAAGCAACTTTTGATGCAGTCGGCAGAAGTGCTGAAAGTGGGCGGACGCTTGTCGGTGCTTTCTTATCATTCGCTCGAAGATCGTTTGGTGAAGAATTTTATGAAAACAGGCAATTTTGACGGCAAAGTGGAAAAAGATTTTTTTGGAAACGTGATTGCTCCGCTCAAAATGACATCGAATAAAGTGATTGTGCCATCGGCAGAAGAAGTTGAGCGAAATCCTCGCTCACGAAGTGCAAAATTGCGTGTTGCAGAAAAAAAGTAACGGATGGGTTTGAGTTTTAAAAAGAATAAAAATCGTGCGAAAGATGTTTCTGAAGTTGGAGCGTCTAGGATGGGAGAGCCATTCCGAATAGTGCATTTGCAAAAGTTGGTCGATGTGTTGTTGGAATATGTGTTATTTCTAGTGGTGTTTTTTGGAGTTTCTTTTTGGTATATAGACAATAGGTATGTGTGCGAAAAGAAAATGCTTCAAATTACAAAGTTGGAAAAAGAGTTGCAAGATAGAAAATTTGTTTGGCTCACTATATCGGCAGATTTAACGCAGTTGAGCCGTCAATCGGAAGTGGAGAAGGTGATAAAGGAAAAAAATATAGAATTGAAAGTGTCGTCAGAACCTGCTATTAGAATAAAATGAGTAAAGCGTTGGGAAGAAAGCAGTTGGTGTTTTATGCTTGGCTTTTCGTTGTGTTTTTGATGTTTGTAGCTGTTGTAGTTAAAATTGTAAAAATACAAGCAGATGCAGACAATTGGCTGAATGGTGTTGAGGAGTATGCAAAAAAAGTACCTGCAGAAGCTACTCGAGGTAATATATTTGCTTCGGATGGTCGATTGTTGGCCAGTTCATTGCCTTACTATAATTTGTTTATGGATACACGTGCCGACAAGTGTTTAGTCGATAGTTTTTATGTAAAAGTAGATTCGTTGGCAATGTGCTTGTCGCAGAAATTTAAAAATCATTCAGAGCAAGAGTATAAAAGAATGCTCGAAAAGGCATTTGCGGATGGAGCTCGTTATTTCCCGATAGCAAAACGAGTTTCGTATACCGATGTACAAGATATAAAGCAGTTCCCTATTTTTCGTTGGAAGCGCAGAGGTGGTTTGATTTGTGAAGAACTGAAACGTCGTAGCAATCCGTTTGGGTATATGGCAGCATTGGGAAAAATATCGCATGATAAAGATCGTGGTACGCGTGGTATAGAAATGCGTTACGACTCCTTATTGAAAGGGACAAATGGTATTGCGTTAAAACAACGCTTGGCTGGGGTTACTTCTATTTATAATATCGTAGAACCAATAGATGGTTTGGATTTGGTAACAACTATAGATGTTGAAATTCAGGATATTGCCGAAAAAGCTTTACGAGAAAGAATGTCGGCAATAGAAGCTAAACATGGCTGTGCTGTATTGATGGAAGTTGCTACAGGTGAGGTTAAGGCTTGTGTTAATTTGCAAAGAGGTACAGATGGAAAATATTTTGAAGGGAGAAATTGGGCTGTTTTGCGTACAGAACCCGGTTCTACAATGAAACCGCTTTCGCTAATTGTTGCATTAGAAGATGGTGTTGTTAAACTAACGGATACTATCAATACCTACAATGGTGTATATCGTTTTCATGATCGTGATATGAAGGATTCGAATTGGCGAAATGGTGGTCATGGGATAATCACTGTTAAAGACGTAATAGCTTATTCGTCGAATATTGGTATTTCTAGAATAATAAATAAAAAGTATGGCAAAAGTCGCGATACTCAATGTGAATATGTAAATAAACTTTATAAAATGGGAGTTTCTAAAGATTTAAGATTAGAAATCCCCGGTTATGAAGTGCCAAATGTGCGTCATCCTAAAGATCCTCATAGTCATTGGTATGGAACCACATTGCCTTGGATGTCGATTGGCTATGAGTTGCAGCTGTCGCCAATTAATGTGTTGACTTTTTACAATGCAATAGCTAACAATGGTATTTTGTTACGCCCATTTTTTGTAAAAGCGGTTACCAAAAATAGTGAAGTTGTTCAATCTTATTCAACGGAGGTGTTAAATGATAATTTTTGCTCAAATTCTGTTTTGAGAAATGTTCATGAGGCATTAGAAGCAGTTGTAGAATATGGTACTGGAAAAGCTGCAAAATCTGATTATGTAAAAATTGCGGGTAAAACAGGAACTGCTCAAGTTGGTTATGGTTCGGGGCTTCCTATTACGCATCAGGTATCTTTTTGTGGATATTTCCCTGCAGAGAAACCTTTGTATTCTTGTATAGTTGTTATTTATGACCCACAAAAAGGGTATGCTTCTGGTGGTGCTATGAGTGGTGTTGTGTTTAAAAATATAGCGGAACAAGTGTATGCTCGAAAAGTTCAGTTAGACCCTAATGAAGCGGATATTGAATCGAAATATCCTGAGGTAAAAATGGGTAATAAGCATGCCACTGAGTTGTTGTTTGAGGAATTATCAGAAACAGAAAAAACGAAATTTTGGGCGAGAAATATATGCGATGGTTTGGATAAGTCTGATTTTTCAAGTCCAAGTAATATAGGTAGTCTAGTTCCCGATGTTGTTGGGATGGGGGCAAAAGATGCAGTGTTTTTGATTGAGAAATGTGGAGTTAGAGCATGTATTTCGGGAACGGGAAAAGTGGTGTCGCAATCGATTGCAGCAGGCACTAAACCACAAAAAGGTAATATTGTTTATTTGAACTTAAAATAAAAATTATGATACTATCGGAAATTCTAAAAGGCGTAAAGGTTTTGACAAATTTGACAACCGATGTAGCGGTAAAAAACATTTGTTTCGACTCTCGCAAAGTTGCAGAAGGAGATGTTTTTGTAGCTACTCGTGGTACTGCTGTTGATGGACATGATTTTGTTACAAAAGCAGTGGAGCAAGGTGCTGTAGCTGTAGTTTGCGAAACTTTGCCAGAGAAAATTGCCGAGAATGTTGTTTATGTTCAAGTTGCAGATAGTGCTGATGCTTTAGGAATTATGGCATCTAATTTTTACGAAAATCCATCGCAAAACTTAACACTTGTCGGTGTTACAGGAACAAACGGAAAAACTACCATTGCAACACTACTTTATCAACTTTTCCGCGCTTTGGGATTCAAAGTTGGTTTGCTTTCTACCGTGTGCAATTATATTGATGACGAAGCAGTTGAGTCGACTCATACTACACCAAATGCGTTGGAATTGAATGCTCTTTTGGCGCGAATGGTAGATGCCGGTTGCGAATATGCATTTATGGAGGTAAGTTCGCATTCGGTGGAGCAACGTCGCATTGCGGGATTGCAGTTCCGAGGAGGAATTTTCACCAACCTCACTCGCGACCACTTGGACTATCACAAAACAGTAGAAAATTACTTAAAAGCAAAAAAACGCTTTTTTGATGAATTGCCCAAAACAGCATTTGCTCTGACCAATGCCGACGACAAAAACGGCGAGGTGATGTTGCAAAATTGTGCAGCAGAGAAGAAAACATATTCGTTGAGAACGCTCGCCAATTTCAAAACTCGTATTCTCGAAAATTCTTTTGAAGGAATGCTATTGCAAATGAATGAACTCGAGGTGATGATGCCTTTTGTTGGCAAATTCAACGCAGCAAATCTTTCGGCAGTTTTTGGCGCTGCGGTGTTACTTGGTTTTGATGAATTGGAAGTGCTTACAAAGTTAAGTTCGTTAAAATCGGTTTCTGGTCGTTTTGAAACTATTCGAAACGAAGGCATTACGGCAATTGTTGATTATGCTCATACGCCAGATGCGTTGAACAATGTCATTTCTACAATAAACGATATTCGTGCTGGTCAAGGTAATTTGATTACAGTAGTTGGCTGTGGAGGTAATCGTGATAAAGGCAAACGTCCAATGATGGCTCGTGAAGCAGTAAACGGAAGCAATCGTGTAATTCTTACCTCCGACAATCCTCGCGACGAAGAACCACAAGACATCCTTAACGATATGCTAGAAGGCGTAGATGCAAGTGAACGACGCAAGGTGTTGGTCATTGCCGATCGTCGTGAAGCAATAAAAACTGCATGTGCATTGGCACAAAATGGCGATGTGATTTTGGTAGCAGGCAAAGGACACGAGAACTACCAAATCATAAAAGGCATAAAACATCACTTTGATGACAAAGAAGAAATTCAATTAGCATTAAATAACCAATAAAATAGAAGAAAACCATGTTGTACTATCTTTTCGATTTTTTAGACAAAACGTTTGATTTGCCCGGATCGGGACTCTTTCATTATATCTCGTTTCGTGCTGTGTTAGCAGCTTTGTTGGCACTTGTTGTTTCTATTTGGTTTGGAAAATATTTTATCGCTTTGCTCAAACGTCGCAATATTTCGGAAGTGCAACGCGATGAGAAACTTGACCCGTTCAACACACAAAAGAAAGGCGTTCCTACAATGGGAGGAATCGTAATAATCGTATCAGTGCTTTTGCCATGCTTGCTGATAGGTAAATTGTCGAACGTTTATCTCGTGTTGATGATTATCACCACACTGCTTTTGGGTACACTTGGGTTTGTCGATGATTATATCAAAACATTCAAAAAAAACAAAGAAGGATTAAATGGTTGGTGGAAAATTGCCGGACAAGTAACTCTTGGTTTGATTGTTGGATTGACTTTGCGTTTTAGTCCCGTAACGGTGATGAACGAAACGGTTGATGTACTTACAGAAAATAACGTTACAGTTGTTTATAAATCTCCTGATGTAAAATCAACTCAAACAACAATTCCTTTTCTTAAAAATCACAACTTCAACTATGCCGATATGTTCAACTTCTTGGGAACTCCATATAAGTATTGGGCTGGTTGGGTGTTTTTTGTGTTGCTAACGGTTATTGTGGTTGCTGCTGTTTCCAATAGTGCAAATCTAAACGATGGAATGGATGGAATGACGGCAGGGAATTCGGCCATTATTGGCGTTGCGCTTATTGTATTAGCCTACGTTTCGGGAAGTACGCTTTGGGCAGATTATTTCGATGTGATGTACATTCCACAGAGTGAAGAATTGGTTGTGTTTTTGAGTGCGTTCGTTGGTGCGTTGATTGGATTTTTGTGGTACAACTCATTTCCTGCACAAATTTTTATGGGAGATACTGGAAGCTTGACAATTGGAGGGATTATTGCTGTATCTGCGGTGATTATTCACAAAGAGTTGTTGTTACCTATTTTGTGTGGAGTATTTCTAATTGAAAGTTTGTCGGTGATTTTGCAACGCAACTATTATGTATTTAACAAAAAACGAGGCCAACATAAGCGTTTGTGGAAACGCACGCCAATTCACGACCATTTCCGTACATCAATGGAACAAGTGTTGAAAGTTGACCCAACATGCGTTGTAAAATTTAAGGGTTCGAAGGAGTTGCATCACGAAACTAAAATTACGCTTCGTTTTTGGATTGTAACCATCATTTTGGCGGCATTGACCATTTTGACGTTAAAAATTAGATAATAATGAAAAACGAAACTCTTTTTTTAGAAAAACAGCGATTTACACAATGGTGGCTTTGGCTAATTATGATTTTGGTAGTTGCTTCTGCATTTTATTATGAAGAATCGACTTTGGAAAAGATTGTGGTTTTGGTTATTCTTATTCCTTTTTTTCTATTTGTTCTAAATCTTGAAACCGAAATTTCATCAGAAGGGATTAGCGTGAGATTTTTCCCATTTCATTTGAAAAAGAAATTTTTCGCTTGGGATGAAATTGTAAAAGCAGAAGTTCGCGAATATTCTCCTTTGCTCGAATATGGAGGTTGGGGCATTCGCAGAGGAAAGAGTGGTGTAGCTTATAATGTAAAAGGAAATATGGGTTTGCAGTTGGTTTTGAAAAGTGGTAAAAAGATTCTTATCGGAACTCAAAAAACAGAAGAACTCAAACAAATTTTGGTAGAACGAGAAAATAAAAAATAGATATGAAAAGATTGGTAATTCTAGGTGGAGGTGAAAGTGGAGTAGGAACAGCAATTCTTGCTGCCAAACAAGGTTATGAAGTTTTTTTGTCGGACAAAGGTGCTTTGAAACCTGAGTATAAAGCAGAACTCGAAAAACGTGGTTTTGCTTACGAGGAAAAACAACATACCGAAGAGTTAATTTACAATGCCGACGAGGTGGTGAAAAGTCCGGGCATTCCAGAAAAAACTCCGATTATCGAAAACCTTCGTGCGAAAGGCATTCCCGTTATTTCGGAAATAGAGTTTGCTTCACGTTATACGGATGCAAAGAAAATCTGTATCACAGGTTCCAACGGAAAAACAACTACAACGATGTTGACCTATTTCATTCTAAAAAATGAGGGGTTGAATGTAGGATTGGCAGGCAACGTAGGTAAAAGTTTTGCTTGGCAAGTGGCAGAGTGCAATTACGATTATTATGTATTGGAACTCAGCTCTTTCCAACTCGACGGAATGTACGATTTCAAAGCCGATGTATCGGTGATTTTGAACATTACGCCCGACCATCTAGACCGTTACGATTATAAATTCCAAAACTATATCGATTCAAAATTCCGTATCCTCCAAAACCAAACACCTGAAGATGCCTTCATTTTTTGGAACGACGATCCTGTACTAAAAGCCGAAATAGAAAAACGCAACATCAAAGCACAACTATTGCCTTTTGCTCTTGAAAAAACAGACAAAACACGTGCATTTGTCGAAGAGCAAGATTTGACTATCAAAGCTCAACAAGAAGCCGACGATATGGTAATGTCTCTTGAAGAATTGGCATTGCAAGGCACACACAATGTCTACAATTCGATGGCGGCAGGTTTGGCTGCACAAATTGTGAACATTCGTAAGGAAACCATTCGCAAATCGCTGGCAGAATTTAAAGGTGTCGAACATCGTTTGGAATACGTTGCTTCGGTGCGTGGCGTTCGCTACATCAACGACTCTAAAGCTACTAACGTAAATTCTTGTTGGTATGCATTGCAAAGTATGAAAACACCTGTTGTGCTTATTCTTGGTGGTACCGACAAGGGCAACGACTATTCGGAAATAGAAATGCTCGTTCGCGAAAAAGTTCATACACTTATCTTCATGGGCGAAGACAATTCTAAACTGATTGATTTTTGGAAAGACCATTGCACTTGTCCAATGTACGATGTTCATTCTATTGAAGAATGTGTAGCAAAAGCTTACGAGGTGGCTCAAAGAGGCGATACAGTATTGCTTTCACCTTGTTGTGCAAGCTTCGACTTGTTCAAAAATTACGAAGACCGCGGCGAACAATTCAAAAAAGCAGTAAGACAATTATAATTTAAAGGAAATGAGAGAAGCTTTACGAAAAATATTTAAGGGTGATGTTCTTGTATGGACTGTATTTATACTGCTACTTGTATTTTCAGTACTACAAGTTTTTAGTGCCATCAGTTATCTTACGTATCTTTCGTCTGCATATACTTCGCCTATACAGCAGCATATTATTTTCTTGATGGCTGGTGTTATTATTGTCATACTTTTTGTAAATGTAAAAATCTTTCGTCCTACTACAAAGTTCTTTCGTATAGGATCATATTTTGGATTGTTGTTCTCGTGGGGACTACTTTTATACTTGCTTTCTAGGGGACAAAAAATAGGTGATGCTGCTCGTTGGTTGGAAGTTTTTGGTTTTACGATTCAGCCATCGGAGTTTGCTAAATTTTTCTTGATTATAACAATTGCCGATTTGCTTGATTCTAATTATTGTATTTTAGAAAAGGTGATTTCTTATTTTCGTAGGTCGGAGTTCTCTTTCTCGTCAAAGCAACAATTCGGTATAATCGTATTTTTATTTTTTGTAACGTGTATTCTTATTGCAGCAGAAAATCTTTCGACAGCAGTTTTGCTTGGAATTGTTGTTTTTGTAATGCTTAGTTTGAGTAATGTGGCTTGGAAAAAAATTGCTTTGTTGCTTGGAGGAATTGTAACAGTTATTATGATATGTTGGGGAATTTCGAAATTAGTACCCGAAGATGCAAAATCGGACAATGCAGCAGTTGCAAAAGTTGTTGGATTTTTACATCGTTTCCCTACTTGGGAGTCGCGTGTTGTAGAGTTTTTTAAACCCGATACCGACGATAAATACAAAATTACAGACAAAAGCAGACAAAATGTTCATGCACAACGTGCTATAGCAAGAGGTGGTTTTGCGAAGTTTGGTCCGGGAACGAGTATCGAACGCGATTATTTGCCTAATGCCTATAACGATTTTATTTACGCAATAGTAGTTGAGGAGTATGGATTGCTAGGTGGCGTTATCATAATTGTACTTTTTCTTGGATTGTTGTTTAGGGCTCCAGCTATAGCGTGGCGACAGAAGTCGGAGTATGCATCTTTTTTGGTTTTTGGAGCTACTTTTATTATTGTTTTGCAAGCGTTTATAAATATGGCAGTATCTGTAAAATTGGGTCCTGTTACGGGACAACCTCTGCCATTGATAAGCAAAGGCGGTACATCTATCTTTTTTGTTTGTGCTTATTTTGGATTGATTCTAAATTTAAGTAAGAAAGAAACGGAAAACGAAAGTTTAATTGAAATAAAAAAAGGAAACAATGAAGACGAATTTCAGATTTTTGATTAGTGGAGGTGGCACAGGCGGACATATTTTCCCTGCTGTGAGTATTGCCAATGCATTGCGTGAGATGCACCCAAGTTGTGAAATTCTTTTTGTAGGCGCTCTCGGGCGAATGGAGATGGAGCGTGTGCCTGCAGCGGGTTACGATATTGTAGGCTTGCCGGTGCAGGGATTCGACCGTAAGAATTTGTTCCGCAACATTCCTATTCTTTGGAATTTGATGAAAAGCATGCGAAAAGTTCGCCAAGTTATCAAAGATTTTCGTCCCGATGTGGCTATTGGTGTAGGTGGATATGCAAGCGGTGCGGCTATGAAGGTGGCAGCACGCATGGGCATTCCCGTGCTTTTGCAAGAACAAAACGGTTTTGCCGGTGTAACAAATAAATTGCTAAAAAACGATGCCGCAAAAATTTGCGTGGCGTACGAAGGTATGGAGCGATTTTTTCCAGCCGAAAAAATAATTCTTACTGGCAATCCTGTTCGTCAGAACCTAACTCAAGGCTCTCGTGAAGAGGCATACGAACATTTTTCGCTCTCGCCGGAGAAAAAAACATTGCTCATTATTGGCGGAAGTCTTGGAGCAAGAACGATAAATAATAGCGTAAAAAAACATCTGCAACAGCTTGCCGAGAGTGGTGTGCAAGTGATTTGGCAAACAGGTAAGTTTTACATCGACGATTGCCGAGCAGAAGCCGAAAAAACGGCTAACCCCAATTTGATTGTTACCGACTTTGTGAGCCGAATGGATCTGGCGTATGCTGCAGCCGATTTGGTAATTTCACGTGCTGGAGCAAGTAGCATTTCGGAACTTTGTTTGCTTGGCAAACCAAGTGTTTTGGTGCCATCGCCCAACGTAGCGGAAGACCACCAAACACATAACGCTATGGCTTTGGTGCGGAAAAATGCGGCTGTGCTGGTAAAAGACGCCGATGCTGAAAACGACTTGATAGCAACTGCACTCGCTTTGCTCTCCGATACTGAAAAACTGGAAGAACTCTCGGTTAACGTCTTGACCTTGGCTGAACGCGATTCTGCTCGCCGCATTGCCGACGAGGTGATGAAATTGGTGGAGAAATAAGACTAAATATAGAACAAAACCCATACAATTGGGCAACAGACGAATATAATAATTGAAAGGATTATGCAGTATACGAATATTTATTTTCTTGGAATTGGTGGCATAGGAATGAGTGCCATAGCACGTTATTTTAAGGCAAAAGGTTTTGGTGTGGCAGGTTATGATTGCACACGCAGCCGACTTTGCGAGGAACTCGAAGCCGAAGGTATCGCCATTCATTATACCGACGATGTGGCACAAATAGCTTCCGAATTTTTGCAGAAAGAAACGACATTGGTAGTTTATACGCCTGCAATTCCTGCTGAACATACAGAGTTTTGTTATTTTAAAGAGCAAGGTTTTAAAATACAAAAACGTGCTCAGGTGTTAGGTGAAATTACGCGTGTGGAGCGAGGTTTGTGTGTGGCTGGTACGCATGGCAAAACAACAACTTCCACGATGTTGGCACATTTGCTCAAGCAGAGTCATGTAGATTGTAATGCATTTCTGGGAGGAATTTCTAAAAACTATACAAACAATTTGTTGTTGTCCGACAAAAGCGATTTTGTGGTGATCGAAGCCGACGAATTCGATCGGTCGTTTCATCATTTGACGCCTTACATGGCAGTAGTAACGGCTGTAGATGCTGACCACTTGGATATTTATGGTACGTATGAGGCTTACCTTGAAAGTTTTGCACATTTTACATCACTCATTGCCGAAGGCGGATGTTTGATAATGAAAAAAGGGATTGCCTTGCAACCTCGTTTGGGTAAGAATGTGAAACTTTATACTTATTCATCTACCGACGAGGCTGATTTTTATGCAAAGAATATTCGTATAGGCAATGGAACAATTGTGTTCGATTTTGTAACGCCAACAGAAACGATAGCTGATGTGGAGTTGGGCGTTCCTGTATTGGTAAATGTAGAAAATAGTGTTGCAGCAATGGCAATAGCATGGCTTAATGGTGTAACAGCCGACGAGTTGCGTCAGGCGATGGCGTCGTTTGCTGGTATTCGTCGTCGTTTCGAAACTTGGCTGAAAACAGATTCTTTAACAATAATTGATGATTATGCTCATCATCCAGCCGAGTTGGAGGCAAGTATAAAGTCCGTGAAAGCTCTTTATGCCGATAAAAAAGTATTAGGTGTTTTCCAACCGCACTTGTATTCGCGAACACGTGATTTTTATAAAGAGTTTGCTGCTGCATTGTCGTACCTCGACGAAGTTGTTTTGTTGGATATTTATCCTGCTCGTGAGCTACCAATAGAAGGTGTTACGTCGCAAATAATTTTTGATGAAATAGCAAATGAAAATAAAACATTGATAACGAAAAAAGAGTTGTTGGATTGTTTGAAATCTAAACGTTTCGATGTACTTTTGACTGTTGGTGCTGGCGATATTGATACTTATTTGCCACAAATTGTAGAAATGCTGAAATAGAAGTTTGTAATGCGTGTATTTATTTCCATAATGCGTTTTTTTATTGTGATAATTTTGATAGGATATATCGGTTATTTTTCGGTATATTGTTCAAAAAAAATGCACAATACGGTTTGTAATGAAATGCATGTAGAAGTAAAAGATAGCTTGCTGTATAAGTTTGTATCGGCATTAGATGTTGATGGTTATTTAAATGAAAAAAAGTTTAATCCTCGAGGGAAGAGCTTGCGTGATATAAATATGGAAAAAATGGAGCAATGTTTGTTGGAACATCCAGCCATACGTGCAGCAAAGTGTTATTATTCGCCTTCGGGAGTTTTGCTTGTTGATGTTTATCAACAAGAGCCATTGTTTAGAGTAATGGGGTTACACAGTTATTTTGTTAATAAGGAAGGATGTAGAATGCCACTTTTTGCTAACAATGCGGTGTATGTGCCAATTGTTTCAGGAGCAGTAAATGATAGTAATTTGTGTCAGATTCGCTCTTTTGTAGAGTTTTTGAATAACGATGAATTTTGGGGTGCACAAGTGGAGCAAATTCATTTGTTGCCCAATGGCGAATTGGAATTGACAACACGAGTTGGTAATCATCAACTGATGTTGGGTACGTGTGATGATTATGAGAAAAGATTGAAAAAAATGAAGATTTTTTACGAAAAGGCATTTGACGTATTGGATTGGAATGTGTATAAAAAGTTCGATTTAAGGTATAAAAATCAAGTAATAGGAATTAAGTAGGAATGAAAATGAATAATGATATATTTGTAGCGGTCGACTTAGGTGGTTCGAAGTTGTCGGTAATGGCTGCTAGTAAAAATTCGGAAGGGTTGTTGCAAATTATAGATGTAGAGTCAATTGCATTGCCCCACGAATCGATACATTATGGAGTTATAAAAAAACCGAGTGTAGTGGCTACGAACTTAATAGTTTTATTGGAAAATCTTCAGAAAGGTATACAGCAAAAAGAAAAAAATACTTGTGAAATAAGTTCTTTTTATCTTGGTATTGATGGTAATACGTTGCGAACAGAGTCTCGTTCTTTGCGAAAACAGTTCCAAAAGAAAACTTCGCTTAATAAAATTTTATTAGAAGAAATTGTGCGACAAATAAAACAAAAATTGTCTGATGATGGAATCTTTTCGGAAGAGAAATATCCAAGTGAAATTACGACGTCAGGCATTTTTGTTTATGAAATATTTCCTCAATCGTATGTTGTTGATGATATATTGTGTTCGAATCCATTAGATAAAATTTGTACATCGCTGCAAATGAAATTTTTAATGGCACGTAGTGGGTTGGGATTGTTTGCGGGGTACAATGCGGTCGAAAAAGAATTTGGCAAAACTAAAATTAAAATTAAAAAATCGTTAGCAGGAATATCGCTTGGTGAAGCATTTCTTACAGAGGAAGAAAAAAATAATGGGGCAGTTTTAATTGATTTTGGTGCTCAACGTACAACTTTTGTCGCTTATAAAAATGGAATTTTAAACTATTTGGGATGTGTCCCATTAGGTGGCGATGCTATTACGAAAGACCTTTCGGAATTGGTGGGTGCTGATATACGCGAAGCTGAAAAAATAAAATGTGAATTCGGAACTGTTTGTTACGAGAGTTCGGAGAAAGTTTATGCTGGAGATACGCATGTCTCATATCGAAAAATGCTATCGATAATTAAAACACGTCAATTAGAAATAATTGATTTTGTTGAGCAGCATCTCGAAAAAGTTGGTTTTGCTGATTTGTTGAAGCAAACAGTTGTTATAACAGGTGGTGCTTCTCAAATGAAAAATTTAGAGGCATTATTGGTAAATGAAAAGATGTGGAGAGTAAGAAAATTAGATTTGAGTGCTTATGCAAAATCAGATATATCCCATTTGCAACCAGAAAATGCTTTGCTTTTGTCGTTGCTTATAAATGCTAAGGATGCGTGTTGCTCTATTAATAAGAAGAAAGAAGAAAAAAAAGATAACGGGAAAGGAAATGGTATCGGGATTTTTGATACTCTTAATAGAATGTTCTCTGATCCTGAATAACAATAAAAAAGAAAAAAATGAATACAGAAGAAATAAGCGGATTGGATTTCGTATTTCCTACAAGTGATTCGAAAAAAATTAAGGTAATAGGTGTTGGTGGCGGTGGTGGTAATGCTGTTAACTATATGTACGAACAAGGTATAAAAGATGTATCTTTTATAATTTGTAACACCGACCGTCAAGCGTTAGAAAATTCGCCAATCAAAACAAAGGTTTTGTTAGGTGAAGGATTGGGTGCTGGCAATCGACCTGAAAAAGCACGTATGGCCGCCGAAAATTCGCAATCGGATGTAGAAGCTTGTTTGGATGCAAATACAAAAATGGTTTTCGTTACGGCTACCATGGGTGGTGGTACTGGTACAGGGGCTGCTCCTGTTGTAGCAAAATATGCTAAAGAGAAAGATATTCTTACCGTTGGTGTAGTTACGGTGCCATTTGCGTGGGAAGGTCGTAACAAAAGAAGGCAGGCTTATAAAGGTGTGATAGAGATGCATAAACACGTAGATGCGTTGTTGGTGATACAAAACGAGAAGTTGCGTTCGGTGTATCCAACTATGAATTTTGAAAATGGATTTAGTATTGTCAATGAAGTTTTAAATCAAGCGGTAAAGGGTATTGCTGAATTAGAAACAGTTCACGGACGTATTAATCTCGACTTTGCCGATGTGAATACCACACTCAAAAATGCAGGTTTTGCATTGATGAATACGGGAGTAGGAAACGGAGAACATCGTATAAGAAAGGCCTTAGAAAATGCTATCAACTCACCATTGGTACAAGATACAAACATACGCAAAGCAAAAAAAATCCTTTTAAACATCTATTGCCCTAAAAATTTGTTGATGGAAGAAACGCAAGATATTGAAGATTTTTTCGACGAAATGTTATGCGACGATATTGATGTTATTTGGGGCTTGACAATGGATGAGTCGTTAGGTGAAGATGTGAAAATAACACTTGTTGTTACAGGATTTAGTAGCGATGTTATACCAGAATTGGAAGCCGCAACTGAAGAAGATATAAATGACGTTATAGATAAAACAACAAAACCTAAAGAGAAAATCCTTTTTACTGATTTGGATGACGAGGCTCGTTTGCAAAGCATAATGAGCGAACCTGCATATAAAAGAAATTAAACTAAAAAATATAAATTATGGCACTTTTTGAACAAATAAGCGAGGATATAAAAAAAGCAATGCTTGCTCGCAATCAAATGGAATTAAACGCTCTTCGTGGTGTAAAAAAAGAATTTTTGGAAGCAAAAACAGCAAAAGGTGGTTCTGGCGAATTGACTGATGATGTAGCAATAAAAATTCTTCAAAAAATGGCAAAGCAAGGCAAAGATGCTGCTACTATTTTTACAGAACAAAACCGAGAAGATCTGGTTCAAGAGTATTTGGCTCAGGTAGCAGTTTACGAACGCTATTTGCCAAAACAAATGAGTGAAGATGAGTTAGATGCAGCGATACGAGCTATTGTAGAACAAGTAGGAGCCACATCTCCAAAAGATATGGGCAAGGTAATGGGCGTGGCGTCAAAGCAACTCTCGGGTAAAGCTGATGGGAGAGCAATTTCGGAAAAAGTAAAACAACTATTGGCTTCTTTATAAAAACTCAAATGGTTTAAAAAAAGCTGCTTTCGTAAGCAGCTTTTTTTATTTAGAAGTTATATCCTATAATATCATCGGCATATTTGCTCCAACCGCGAGCAGATTTGTAGGCATCTACACTCTCATTAGGCACATATATTTTTCGACCTTCTGCATTTTGGCTAAATAATCCGGCTTCATCAGCACTATCGTACTCGTACCTTTGAAAGGGTGGTGTTGTAGGTTTGCAATATACACTTTCTAATTTTTTACAATCATCAAAAACAAAACTTCCAAGTTCAGTTACATTTTCTGGGATAGTGATAGTCGTTATTTCCTCACACCAACTAAACGCTCTATCACCAATGCTAGTAACGCCATTTGGAATAGTAACATTTGCAAGGTTGAAACAACCCAAAAAAGCATCATTTCTAATAGAAGTAACGCTGCTTGGTATTTCAATGCTTGTTAGATTTAAACAAATTTGAAATACATTCGCCCCGATAGTTGCAATACCATTTGGTATGGTAAATTCTGTTCGCCATTCTTGCAGACCCGAATCGTAAGGAGCAAAAGCTTTTAGTGTATCATTCACAATTAAGCAGCAGCGATCTTGCGATGCAAAATTGCCAGAAAAAGATGAAAGATATTCATTAGAAGAAAAAGCACCATCGCCAATAGAAGTTACATTTTCTGGGATAGTAACATCGTGTAGCGAGCATCCATAGAATGCATGAGTTCCAATAGAGGTAAGGCTTTGAGGAAGAGTAACAGATGTTAGATTGGAGCAATTTGTGAATGAACCATATTCAATACGAATAACATTATCGGGGATTGCATATTCACTTATTCCCGAAGGAGCAAAGGCCAATAATGTATCATTCACAATCAAACATCTGCCATCTGCAAATTTTCCAGTAATTGAAGAAAGACTCTCACAATATTTGAAGGGAGCAATCCCGATATATGTTACGCTATTTGGGATGTTGATGTTAGTTATTTTTTCGCATTGAAAAAATGCATAATACCCAATATGAGTAACATTTTCAGGAATAATAATGTTTGTTAGGTTTATACAACGCATAAAAGCACGATCCCCAATCGTTATAAGGCTCTCGGGGAGCATGATGCTTGTTATATTCTCACAATCTTCAAAGGCACTACCTCCTATAGCGGTAACCTTATTAGGAATAGTAACCTTTGTTAAGTTGGTATTATAGAAAGCATGAGCCCCGATTACAGTAATGCCATCAGGAAGAGTTACGCTTACCAAATTCTCACAGTTTTGAAAAGCAGCCACTCCGATAATAGTAATGGTGTCGCTAAAGGTTAAAACACCTAATCCGTTTTCGTATGTGTTAGAAACTAACTCTGCATCAAAGCCTAAAACATTGGGTGCTACTATTAAATTTAAAGCCACTGTTTTGTTGTCGGAAGTGGTGTAGAAAATTTGGTTGTAGTCAGGTTTTTCTCCATACGATTGTGGAGGAGTAGGAGGATTGGGATTAATTAAATCGCACCCTACAAGTAACATCATAGATGCAACTAAAATGAAATAAATTTTTCTCATAAGTTTATTGTTTTAGATAAGTTAAAAATGCGTAATTAAGATTGCTTTTTTCGTCGTGTAAGACATCCGATTTTTCGGAAATTTTCCAAATACTTTCATCTATGCTTGGGAAAAATACATCTCCGTCAAAATCCTCGTAAACCCAAGTAATGTACAATTTGTTGGCATAAGGTAAAAATTGCTCGTAGATGTTTGCTCCACCGATAACGAAAATTTCTTCTTCGCTTGAGGCGTATTTCGTTACAATTTCTTCTACCGAATTTGCCATAGTACAACCTTCGAAATGGAGGTCTTTGTTCCGAGTGATTACGATGTTTTCTCGTTTAGGCAATGGCTTAAAAGGCAGCGATTCGTAGGTTTTTGTTCCCATTACAACTGTGTGTTCGGAAGTGATTGCCTTAAATCGCTTTAAGTCATCAGAAATGTGCCATAGTAAATCGTTATTTTTTCCTATGGCACTATTTTTTGCAACAGCAACAATTATCGATATCATTTTAATCTCTTCTGCCTAAAAATATCATTATGTAGTAAAGTAGAGTAGCCAACGAGCTGAGGGCTGCAACCACGTATGTGTAGGCAGCGGCACGCAATGCTTTTTCGGCTGGTTCATGAGTTTCGTAGTTTGTTAATCCTGAATTGCTCAACCATGCCAATGCACGTTTGCTTGCGTTGATTTCTACTGGCAACGTGATAAAACTGAAAAGTGTAGTAGTGGCAAATAGTATAATACCAATTAGCATGAGTTGCGGGAAAGTTTCTATCATCAACATTCCTGCAAGAAGTACCCACATTACAAATTGCGAAGCGAAACTTACTACAGGCACCAAGGCCGAACGGAGTTTCAAAGGTGCATAGCCGTAAGCATGTTGTAGTGCATGCCCACATTCGTGAGCTGCAATGGCAGCTGCCATAATGCTATTACTACTATATACACCTTCGCTCAAATTAACAGTCTTGTTTTGTGGGTTGTAATGGTCTGTTAGCATTCCACTAGTTGACAAAACTTTTACATCGTGAATGCCGTTTTCTGATAGCATTTTTCGTGCGATGTCGGCTCCTGTCAATCCGTTAGGTGCAAGAATGTTTGAATAGCGTTTAACTTTTGCTTTTAAGTTAAGTTGTACAATTACACTTAAAAGCATAATTCCTCCAAATAAAATCCAATAATTCATAGTTTTAATTTTTTACAATTTTTATTTATTGTTCAAAATGTTTGCCAAAGAAAACTTTTCGGCGTTTCTGTCAGTTAAATTAAAAAAGATTAACGAACTATTGTTTGATCTCTATCTGGACCTACCGAAACAATTTGGATAGGAACTTCAAGTTCTTTTTCTAGGAAGTTGATATAATTTTTAAACTCTTTTGGGAATTCGTTTTCTGATTGCATTTTTGTCATATCAGTATTCCATCCTTTCATTTCTACATAAATGGGCTCTATGTCGGCATCTGTTTCAAATGGGAAATGGGTTGTTTCTTGACCATTGATACGATAAGCTACGCATGCTTTTATGGTTTCAAAAGTATCAAGTACGTCGCTTTTCATCATTATCAATTTTGTTACGCCATTTATCATAACAGCATATTTTAAAGCAACAAGGTCAATCCATCCACAACGACGTTTTCTGCCCGTTACTGCTCCGAATTCATGCCCAAGTCGACCTATTTTTTCTCCTATTTCGTCGTGTAGTTCAGTAGGGAAAGGACCACTTCCTACTCGTGTACAATAAGCCTTGAAAATACCAAATACATCTCCTATTTTGTTTGGAGCAATACCTAAACCTGTACAAGCACCTGCCGAAATGGTATTCGATGAAGTAACAAATGGATAAGAACCGAAATCAACATCGAGCATAGTACCTTGTGCCCCTTCTGCCAAGACGTTTTTCCCGTTTTTTAGGTATCGGTTTATTTCGTATTCACTGTCAATAAACTTAAATTGTTTTAGATATTCAATACCTTCAAACCATTCTTTTTCAATGCTTTCAAGAGAATATTCGAAGTTTAATGATTGAAGTATTTGTTTGTGTCGAGTTGTTAATTCTTCGTATTTTTTTTCAAAATTTACAAGAATATCACCTATTCGCAATCCATTTCTACTGATTTTGTCGGTGTAAGTAGGGCCAATGCCTTTGCCTGTAGTTCCTACTTTAGAATCACCTTTTGCTGCTTCGTATGCAGCATCTAACAAACGATGTGTAGGTAAAATAAGATGAGCTTTTTTAGAGATTAATAATCTTTTAGTAATGTCGTGTCCCGATTTTGATAAAGCTTCTGCTTCTACTTTGAAAAGAGCGGGATCGAGCACTACGCCGTTACCAATGATGTTTACTTTTTCGCCTTGAAAAATACCCGAAGGTACAGAACGTAAAACATATTTTTGATTGTTGAACTCTAATGTGTGACCTGCATTTGGACCACCTTGAAAACGTGTAACAACGTCGTAGTTTGGTGTTAAAACATCGACGATTTTCCCTTTTCCTTCGTCGCCCCATTGTAGTCCTAATAAAATATCTACTTTCATATACTTATTTATTTAATTGTTTTTTTGAACATTTACTGCATAACCCATAAACTGTAAGAGTGTGGCGTGTAGCTTTAAACCCTTTAAACGTACGAGCATGTATTGTATTCCGTAAGCGAACATCTGTAAATTCTCGAGCCTTACCGCATTCAGAGCAAATAATGATGTGATGAAATGCGGAATTAGTGGCTTTTTCGTAATATAGTGATGTTCCTCCGTCGTAATGATATTTAACAATAAGATTTGAATCAAGAAAAATTGTTAGCGTATTGTAAATTGTAGCAAGACTTAATCGATAAGAATCTTTTAGTTGAGCATGTAAAAATTCGGCGTTAAAAGGCTTGTCTAACGAATAAATGTACTCCAGTATTTTGTATCGTGCAGGTGTTTTACTTAACTTTTTTTGAGTTAAATAAGTTGTTAAACACGCTTTTGCTTCTTCAAAATTTACTGTCATTTTTTATGGTAAAAAAGAAAAACAAAAGTATAATTTTTGCATAAGAAATCAAAATAGAAAATTGCATTATTCGTGCTAGTTCGAAATTTGTAAATCACCTACAAAAAAACTACTTTTGCACTTAAATATTAAAGGATTGAATGATAGAAGTTAAAACAGAGATATACGAAGAAAAGGCAGTCTTAGTGGGTGTTGTTACTCAAGAGCAAACTGAGGAGCAAACAAAAGAGTATTTGGCAGAGTTGGCATTTCTTGCCGAAACGGCAGGAGCTTTCCCTGTAAAAAGATTTTTTCAGCGTTTACCGTATCCTAACCCTCGAACTTTTATAGGACAGGGAAAATTAGAGGAGATTGCTCGTTATTTGTCTGAAAATGAAGAGATTGGTATGGTGATTTTTGATGATGAACTTTCGCCTTTACAATTGAAAAATATAGAAAAAGAGTTGCGAGTGAAAGTGCTTGATAGAACGTCGCTCATTTTAGATATTTTTGCCAAACGAGCTAAAACTGCTCACGCAAAAACTCAAGTTGAGTTGGCACAATATCAGTATCTTTTACCACGCTTGACAAGGATGTGGACACACTTAGAGCGTCAACGAGGGGGAATAGGTATGCGTGGCCCCGGAGAAACGCAAATAGAAACTGACCGTCGTATTATTTTGAATAGAATTTCTCATTTGAAAGATGAGTTAAAGCAGATAGATCGTCAGAAAAGTGTTCAGCGGAAGAATCGTGGAAAGATGGTACGTGTAGCATTAGTCGGATATACAAATGCAGGAAAGTCAACTTTGATGAATCTTTTAAGTAAATCGGATGTTTTTGCCGAAAATAAACTTTTTGCGACACTTGATACCACGGTTCGAAAAGTAATAATAAAAAACCTACCTTTTTTGATGTCTGATACGGTTGGGTTTATCAGGAAGTTGCCTCACAATTTGATTGAATCTTTTAAATCGACACTTGATGAGGTGCGAGAAGCAGATTTGTTGGTACATGTAGTTGATATTTCTCATCCAAACTTTGAGGAGCAATTAGAAATTGTAAATGCTACGTTAAAAGAAATTGATTCGTGCGAAAAACCGACAATTATTCTATTTAATAAAATAGATGCGTTTACTTTTGTAGAAAAAGAAGCTGATGATTTGACCCCAATGAAAAAAGAAAATGTTTCATTGGAGGAGTTGCAAAAAACATGGATGGCAAAAAAACAACACAATTGTATGTTTGTGTCTGCTCACGAGCGTATAAATATCTCTCAACTTAAAGATTTGCTTTATGATAGGGTGAAGGAAATTCATATTACGCGTTTCCCATACAACGATTTTTTATTCGAAAATTATACCGATTTAGAATAAGTGTTTAGAATTATTTGTTGGATATTATTGTTGTTTTTGTTTGTGCCTATAAAGTCGCAAACGCCTGTCGATTCTGATTTGATAGATATAGAATTGATACTTGATTCGTTTGTGATGTCTCAAAACAAAACGACAGATTCTATTAAAATTATTTTACCTAAAGCAAAAAATGAAAAGCAAGTAGTTCAAACTCCACCTAAAGTATTTATTACGAAAAGTGATTCTATTCGTCTTGCAAAAGAAGCTTTGGTAGAAGCTGCACATAATCCAATATTCTTAGATTGGGTTTTTTCTACAGAAGAAGTTTTATCTCAAGAAGAAACTGACGAAGAAGGTATTATTCAGAATTTACGAGAAGAAGCAAAACATTATGTGTTAGAAACATCTCCTGAATTGTTTACTTATCATATTGAAGAACTGCCTGATGTATCGGAATTGCAATTGAATACAAAACGAAAAATGACCTCTATTGATGAGTTTTTGTTTAATCAGCAATTAAAAAAAATACCTCAAACAGCAATAAAGATAACTCGTGAAGAGAAAAAATGGAAAATAAAAGGTAAACTTTCAGCACAATTGTCACAAAGTTATATTTCTCCGAATTGGTATACTGGTGGTTATAGTAATTTGGCTATGCTTGGTTATGCAACTGTAAGTGCGAACTATGATAATAAGAAAAATTTACGGTTTGATAACACTTTAGAATGGAAAGCGGGTTTTAATAGTACAACAAACGATAGTTTACGATTTTTGAATACTAATGAAGATGTTTTTCGTATTTCAACAAATTTGGGATTGCGGGCAGTGAAAAATTGGTATTATTCATTGTCGGGGGAGTTTACCACTCAGCTGTTTAATACATTTGTAGAAAATACAAAAGAATTGTCTACAGCACCATTTTCGCCTATTCGTTTTTATTTAAGTTTGGGTATGGAGTATAAGTTTAAGGATTATGTAACTTTGAATATTTCTCCGTTGTCTTATAAACTTATTTATGTAATGAATCGTTCGAAAGCAGAAGGTGTTGCTCAAAGTGTTGCCGATAAATTTAATATTCCAACCGGAAAAAGTATGTTGCATACAGTCGGTAGTAGGTTGCAGGTTAATGCTGCTTATGCCTTTTCAAAAGAATTGAAATTAGAGACTAAAATGTACGTGTATACGGATTATAAAAACGTAGAATTTGATTGGGAAATTATTGGAAACTTTATAGCAACTCGCTTTCTTACAATTCAGTTGTCGTTACATCCTCGTTACGATTCTAGTTTAGTTTTATCGGAAGGTCAAAAATCTCGTTTTCAGTTTCGTGAATTTGTAAGCCTTGGATTTTTATATGCTTTTTAAAGTATTGTAAAGCTCTTGAATGTTTTTTTTAAGCGTAGGATGAATGAAACTCGGTGCAATTTCACATAAAGGTTTTAGAACAAATATTCGTTGGGTCAGTAAAGGGTGCGGTATTTTTAAGTTCTCATCATCAATTATTTCACTTCCAAAAAATAAAATATCAATGTCTATAACTCTGTCGTTGTAGATTCCGTTTTTTGTTTTTGTAGTGCGTCCTATTTTTTTTTCGATATGCGTAATTTCGTTTAAAACTTGTTGTGCAGATAGTATTGTTTTAACTTCTACTGCTATATTTAAAAATAAATTTTCTGAAGTGAATCCCCACGCACTATTTTCATAAGGATTTGAGCAATGAATAACCTCTCCTATATTTTTGTTTATAGCAAGTAAGGCTTCTTTTATATTACGTTCTTTTTCTCCAAGATTTGTCCCTAAAGAAAAATAAACGGTTGTTGCCATTGTTTTTTGTTTAGTAAATGAATGGAAATATACGTTTTAGTGGACGTTCGTGAAATTCATCGGCAAATTCCCGAGCATATTTTTTGTAAATAGAGTTGGCACGAGGTACTAGGTTTGCACATGTCCAAATAGCGAACATTGCACCAGATATACTCCAAGTAAGAATAGCAAAACCTGTCCATTCTACAATTTCTCCAAAATAATTAGCCGAGGTGACATATCGGTACATGCCTTTTTTAGGAAGGTAGTGTCGTGTGTCGCCCGGTTTGCGTAGGTGGCGAATAATGTAATCGCTATTGATGTTGATCGCCATACCTGCAAAAAACAAAATAGTACCAATTATAAATTGAGGCGTCGTTAGCCAATTTTCTGTATATAAGTTTTTTGGAGATAGGAAAAATATCCATTCGCCTTGCATATATCCGTTGATGGTGTTAAAAGTAACACCCATTAACATAATTGTAATAGGCATTTTGCTTTTCCCTTTTAGCAAAAATGGGAATATAAATGAGCGTTGAAAATAGTGTAATTCGAATAATAGAAAGAAAATCAATGGTACAACCTCAAATTGTCGTGAGGAATTGATCCAAAAGTAAAAAAGTACAAAAAAAACAGGGCATTCCATTAGCACCCAAGCAACTTTATTGTTGATAGCAGGCCCCCATTTTGGAGAAATCATTTTCCCATATCCTGCTTCTACAAAATAAAGTGCAACAAATACTACTACGGCACAAATTGCCATTATGAATAAAAGAAAATTAAATTGATGGAGATTAAGTATAAGTCCCTGATTCATAGTGTGATTTTTTTTAAATTTTTCGCAAAGATACTAAATAGTTGTTTGGTGTCCAATTTCTAACATTTCGTTTTTTTTACTTTTGTATAACTAGAAGTTTATATGTACTTTTACACTTTCAAAATAAGTTTGGTATCTAATGGAAAAAATAAAAGTTGGAATTGTTGGGGGAGCTGGCTATACGGCTGGTGAGTTGTTGCGAATTTTGGTGCATCACCCTAGTGTAGAAATAGTGTTTGTGAATAGTAGCAGTAACGCAGGAAACAAGCTTTATGATGTGCACGGAGGTTTGTTTGGCGAAACGGATATGTGTTTTTCGTCCGACTTGCTTTTCGATGAAATTGATGTCCTTTTCCTCTGTTCGGCACACGGCGATAGTGCAAAGTTCCTTTCGGCAAATGCGGTTCCAAGCAGTGTGAAAATTATTGACCTAGCGCAAGACTTTCGCGACGAGTCGAACGGTTTTGTATACGGATTGCCCGAAATGCAACGCGAGAAGATCACCTCGTGTCATAAGCTAGCAAACCCAGGCTGCTTTGCCACTGCCATTCAATTGGCGTTGCTGCCTTTGGCCGACAAAGGTTTGCTTAAAGGCGATGTACACATCAACGCCATCACGGGATCGACGGGTGCGGGCGTGAAACCATCAGCTACGTCGCATTTCAGTTGGAGAAACAACAATATCTCGGTTTACAAAGTGTTCGAACACCAACATTTGTTGGAAATTGGTCGTTCGTTGAAAAAATTGCAACCAGACTTCGATGCAGAGCTCAACTTTATCCCCGTTCGTGGCGATTTTGCTCGTGGAATTTTTGCAACGGCTTACACCGAATTCAACCTCTCCGAAAGCGAAGCTGTTCAGCTCTACAAAGACTATTATAGTACAGCTGCATTTACTTTTGTAACGGACAAAAATCCTGATCTCAAGCAAGTGGTAAACACCAATAAAGCAATTGTTTATGTGAAAAAACACGGCAATAAACTACTTGTAATTTCGATGATAGACAACTTGTTGAAGGGGGCTTCTGGTCAGGCCGTGCAAAATATGAACTTGATGTTTGGCTTGGATGAAAAAACCGGATTAGGCCTAAAACCAAGCGGATTTTAATAAATTTAACCTTTAAATATTTTATAAACTATTAAAAACGAATTCTATGAAAGTGAAAAATTTAATTGCAATTTTATTTGTGGCTGTGTTTGTAGCATCGTGTTCAACTGTAAAACAATCGGCAAGAATGGAAAGTCCTTCTACGTATATCAACACAGCAACAGTAGCAGATTTGGAAGTATCGGAAACAGCTATCACATTTACTTATGAACCAAGTAATGCAGTTTGTAATGGAGGCTATGAGAATGTTATAAAAACAGCAGTAAGTGAGGCTCTTAAAAAACATGGAGATTACGATGTGTTGGTAGGTTTGCAATATACCATCAAACAAAACTTCTTTGGAAAAATCAAAATTATAACTGTAAAAGGTTATCCTGCAAAATATAAAAATTTCCGTAATCTACCGGATTCTATTTGGGAGAAAACACCGCTTTTCAAGCAACCTGTCAACAATTCTACTAAAGTATGGACTTCCATATTTAATAAATAAAAGTAGAGTATGAAAAAATGGATTTTGATCTCTTTGCTTGTGTGTAGCACTCTGTGTTATGCACAAGCAGACGATCCTTTTGGTTTATATAAGGGTTCCTCTAAGTCCCGTAAAGAAAAAATTGATTTAGGTAACGAATATGGTGAAAGAGAAAAAATTATGCCATTTGTTGGTCTGAATGTCGGACTTGGTGGAGATTTTGGTAAAGGTTTTGGCACTCTTGAAGGGTCTATTGGAGTAGATGTAGCAGCAAGTATTAATGACCGCTTTGCTTTGGGAGGATATCTATCTTATCAAACAATTAGTTCCGTGTCATTAGGAGTTTTGTTTGTGCATGGCAATTATAATAATGATGCTGCGTTTTTGTGGGGAATAGGTTATTCTACGCCTGAGTTTTATAACTTAACAAGCAAATCTGGTTATGAACTTCGTTGGGATATAAAATATTCGCCGAATGTTCGTGTGGGTTATAAACTAAAAAATGGACTCTATTTTATGGCAGATATGGAAGTATCGGATAAAACATTTAGAAAAGATGAGCGTGAGTTTGACAAGTATTCCTTTGATGTCAATGTTCGTGTGGGTTGGAAGTTTAATTTAGAAAAGAAGAAATGATATGAAAGCTATAAAAACTTACACAATAGAATTGCTAATTGCTGTTTGTTTGCAAAGTTGTTTGAGCATCAATGAAGAAAACTTTATTTCAGTAACAACGCTTGACGCTGTTGTTACGGAAGAAGGTATAACGTTTAAAGGTAAAATTGATAAAAAAGCTTTTGATGAAGCGGGCTTTGTTTTGCAAATAGAAGGAAGAGATCAAATCCTAATTGAGATTGAAGATTTTTATGGAGGTTTGATGGAAGTAACTTTGCCATTCGTTTATGAGTATGAAGATTACTGGGGAGAAAAAAGGCAGATAAATTTTCAAGGACAATCTGTTAAATATAGTGCATTTGTATCTGACGACTGGGATAAGGAGTACGGTGTTCAGAAAGAATTATTCGTGCCGATAATTACAAGTATGGATTACGTTGATTTAGGTTTAAGTGTAAAATGGGCAACTTGTAATGTAGGGGCCACTAAACCAGAGGAATATGGTCTTTATTTTGCATGGGGCGAAACTGCTCCTAAAGAAGAATACCATTGGTCTAATTACAAATGGTGCAGTGATGGCTATGCTGAAGATTTAATAAAATATTATGGTATGGTAGATGGGAAAACTTTTCTTGATCCAGAAGACGATGCCGTTGCTGTGAATATGGGTAATAACTGGCGAATGCCAACCGTAGAAGAACTGCAAGAACTCATCGACGAATGTACTTGGACATGGACTTATGACTATAACGGTACAGGTGTAGCAGGACAAATAGCAACTAGTAAAATCAATGGCAACTCAATTTTCCTTCCCGCTACTGGTTATATGTATGGTGGCGGTTTGACGGAGGAAAATGAGTATGGTTATTATTGGTTGAATTCGCTTTATGAAGATTATCAATTGAATGCTCATAATGTCTACTTCTCTTCGGAATATGTCGAACGGAATTATAATTATCCTCGTTTTTGTGGGTTTCCTGTACGTGGAGTTCGGTTTTAAATCTCTAGTAGGAATAAAAATAAAAAACGGAAGCAAAGCTTTCGTTTTTTTTATAATTTTGTCCGATATATAATGAATCATGAAGAAACTAACAATAGCATTGGTGGTATTTGTGTGCCTTGCGTGTACAAACAACAATAATAACGTAGCAATCACTCCTCTGCCTCTCAAGGTGGAGATGAGCAGAGGAAAGTTTACAATAGGAGAAAACACCTCCTACTACATCGACGCATCAGTAACCGATGCTGCCTTGCTCCGCACAAATATGGAGAGCTTATTTCCACAAGTAGTGTTTTCGGCAGATAAATCATATAGGAATCAAATTGAATTTTTGTTTATCGATACGCTTGCTGGCGAGGCGTATGAATTGAATGTTTCTCCTCGTAAGATAGAAGTAAAAGCATCGTCGGGAGCAGGATTTTTCTACGCTTTGCAAACGCTCAAGCAATGCGAACAAAACGGAGAGATTCCTTGCATGAGGGTTTATGACTCGCCACGCTTTGCTTATCGTGGTATGCACCTCGATGTATCGCGCCACTTTTTTTCGGTCGACTTCATCAAAAAACAACTCGACATGATGGCTCACTACAAACTCAATCGCTTCCATTGGCACCTCACCGATGGTGCGGGTTGGCGTATAGAGATAAAACGCTATCCTCGCCTCACGGAGTTTGCTGCTTGGCGTCAAGGAAAATGGAAAGCATGGTGGGCAGGCAACAGACATTACTGCGAACAATCCGAAGTTGGTGCTTATGGCGGCTACTACACACAAGAAGAGGTGCGAGAAATTGTGGCTTACGCAGCCGAAAGACATATTACTATAATTCCGGAAATAGAAATGCCAGGACATTCGGAGGAGGTGCTCGCTACTTATCCGCAGCTTGCATGTTCGGGCAAGCCTTACACCAATGCCGACCTTTGTATTGGTAACGAAGAGACGTTTGAATTTTTGCAAAATGTACTGACTGAGGTAATGGAACTTTTCCCATCGAAGCAAATACACATCGGTGGCGACGAGGCAGGTAAGTCTGCTTGGAAAACTTGCCCCAAATGCCAACGCCGTATGCACGAAGAGCAATTGGCAAACGTAGATGAATTGCAAAGCTATTTGGTACATCGCATCGAAGATTTTTTGAAAGCGAATGGTCGTGAGCTTGTGGGTTGGAACGAGATAATGGCAGGCGGTGTGTCGCAAGACGCTATCGTAATGGCTTGGACCAACGAGGCAGAAGGTTTTAAGGCCGCTCGTGCAGGCAATCGTGCAATTATGGTGCCCGGAGCATATTGTTACTTCGATATGTATCAGGCCAACCCTGCTACTCAACCCGAAGCCATTGGTGGATACATCAACTTGGAAAAAGTTTATGGCTACAATCCTGCGCCAATAGATTCTTTGACCGATGAACAGCATAAAAACATCTTGGGCGTGCAGGCAAATCTTTGGACAGAATATGTTCCAACAGAAGAACATGCCGAACAAATGATTTACCCACGTTTGTTGGCATTGGCAGAAATAGCATGGACAAAAAATGAGTTGAAAAATTGGGACAACTTTAAGCAACGAGCCAATGCACAAATCAAAGTTTTGCAAGCGAAGGGTTATAATGCTTTTTCGCTTTCGGACGAGCCAAACATTGTGCAAGAGATGTTTGCCGAAGAACGCAAGGTGCGTCTCACAATGTCGTCGGAGCGTTACCCTGTAGAAATTCGCTACACTACCGACGGTAGCGAGCCAACTTCGGAATCAATGCTCTACACAGAACCTATAGAAATTACCGATGCTGTGGTGCTTTCGGTGGCGTTGTTCGATGGTGGCAAAAGAGTTGGTCCTGTGGTGCAAAAACCATACGGGTTCCACAAAGCATTGGGCAAAACGATTACTTACAACAATGCTGGTTACGGCAAAGCATATTCGGCTGGTGGCGACAATGCTTTAGTTGATGGCATCACGGGAAGTTTTTCGTACACCGATGGTTGTTGGCAAGGTTTTTCTCTCAACGATATGGACGTAACCATTGACTTGGATTCGGTGCAGAATATCGAGTCGATAAGTGCAACTTTTATGCAGCTGCTTGGTCCATGGGTTTGGCTACCTACGGAAGTGGAAATTCTTGTTTCTAATGATAATGAAAATTTCATTCCAATATATTGCTGGAAAAATGATATCCCAACTACTCAAGAGGGATTGATTCTAAAAAAAGTTGGATTTGAAGGTGAAACTTCAGCACGATTTATTCGCTACAAGGCAAAAACTTGTGGCATCGAACATGGTTGGATGTTTATAGATGAAATTGTGGTTATGTAAAAATAAATATACATTATGAGTAAAACAAAAAATCCTATTAGTTGGGTTCCAAGCGTCTATTTTGCAATGGGTTTGCCCTTTATAGCACTCAATTTGGTGTCGGTTATTATGTTTAAGGATTTGGGCGTGAGCGAGGCAAAAATCACGTTTTGGACTTCGTTGCTTACCCTTCCTTATACGCTAAAGTTTCTTTGGAGTCCGTTGCTCGAAATTTACGGAACCAAAAAAACATTTGTAGTGGCAACGCAGTTGCTCTCGGGCATCTGCTTTGGTTTGGTGGCATTTTCGTTGCCTTTGCCAAGCTACTTTTCGTTTGCCATTGCCATAATGGCGGTGATTGGCTTCAGCGGAGCAACTCACGACATTGCAACCGATGGCATTTACCTCGAAGCGCTTGATAAGGAAACGCAAGCTCGTTACATTGGTTGGCAAGGAGCGTTTTATAATTTGGCCAAAGTGCTTGCCAATGGTGGTTTGGTGTGGTTGGCAGGCGTTTTGATGTCCAACATGAAAGCCACTTATGGTCAAGCAGCTACCGCAATGTATGCTTGGATGATAATTATGGGAATTCTTGGCGTGTTGCTTATCGCATTGTCGGTTTATCACTTTTTTGCTCTTCCTGCAACAAAGAAAAATACTTCGGCTGGTTCGTTTTCCGACAGTATGGTGGATTTGTGGAACGTGATTAAGGCGTTTTTTACAAAGAAGTATATCGTTTTTTACCTGTTCTTTATCGTTTGCTATCGTTTGACCGAAGGGTTTGCCATAAAAATGGTGCCACTTTTCCTTAAAGCGTCGCTAGCAGATGGCGGTTTGGCTCTATCGAATGAAACCATTGGTCTTATCTACGGAACACTTGGCACAATTGCCTTTATCGTTGGATCGATTTTGGGAGGGTACTATATCGCTCATTTCGGTTTGAAAAAAGTGTTGTTCTCGTTGATTTGCATATTCAATATTCCGTTCATTATTTATTATTTGTTTGCTCTCTATCAACCAGAAAATATCTACATAATTGGTAGCGGACTTGTGCTTGAGTATTTCTGCTACGGATTTGGATTTGTGGGACTTACGCTATTTATGATGCAACAGATAGCTCCGGGTAAACACTCTATGGCACACTATGCTATTGCTTCGGCGTTGATGAACTTGGGTGTAATGCTTCCGGGAATGATTTGTGGTTGGGTATTCGAAGACGTGTTGATGGGCAATTACGAATTGTTTTTCTTGATTGCATTGATTGTATCAATCCCATCGTTCATCCTTACATGGAAAGTGCCTTTTACACATGCAGATAAAGAGTAAAATTTTAGAAAAACAAAAAGTATAAAAATAGAAAAAAAAGAGATAATTATACATATTTATTAACAAAGCATTAGCTATTATTCTTGTCCGAATCAAAAGCCTCGCAAACTGATGATTCTTGTAATATCAGAATAAATGCTAACCCACGAGAATTCTTGTTCTCGTTTTACCACATAAAAGTTGATGCTCATGCCGATTAAGGTGTGAGCCAATCTGGTGGTAAAACGGGGTTCTAGCGAGGCTCCTCGTGGACAAGAAAGAGAGGTTTACGCCTTTTTAGCATATTTTAGATATTCGAAGATTGATAGTGAAATGCGTAAAACTATCAATTAGATATGGATGTTACAATTCCAAAAGATACAATTTTGCAGGGAGATTGTATTGAAATCCTTAAATCCTTACCTGAAAATTCCATAGATTTAATTTTTGCAGACCCTCCGTATAATATGCAAACCGAAGGAGAATTGCTCCGCACGGATGGGAGTCAATTTAGTGGTGTTACGGATAAATGGGATAAATTTCAAAGTTTGAAGGAATACGATGACTTTTGTAAGAAATGGCTTTCAGAATGTCGTAGAGTATTAAAAAATGATGGTGCAATTTGGGTAATTGGTTCGTTTCAAAATGTTTATCGTTTGGGTTACATTATGCAAGATTTAGGGTTTTGGATATTGAATGATGTAATTTGGTCGAAACCAAATGCAGTTCCAAATTTTGGTGGAACGCGTTTCCAAAATTCTCATGAAACTTTACTTTGGTGTTCTAAATCAAAAGGTTCAAAGTATCATTTTAATTATAAAACAATGAAATATCTTAATGGAGACAAGCAGATGAAATCTGTTTGGGATATTGGAATTTGTATTGGAAATGAAAGATTGAAGGATGAAAATGGAGATAAAGTACATTCAACTCAAAAACCTGAAAAATTGCTTTATAATGTTATTTTGTCTTCAACAGAAAAGGGAGATTTTGTATTAGACCCATTTTTTGGAACAGGAACAACAGGTGCAATAGCAAAGAAACTAGGTCGTCATTTTTTGGGAATTGAACGAGAAGATAAATATATTAAAGCTGCAGAAAAGCGAATAAAAAATGTTCAAATAGAAAGTTCTAATTTAGTCGATAATACATTGGACGAAAAACCTCCTCGTTTTTCGATTAAGCAACTTGTGGAGTTAGGGTATTTGTATGTCGGACAAAAGTTGTTTAGTAAAGATAAACTACTATATGCTGAAATAACTGAAAGAGGAACTGTAAAAACAGGTAATTTTGAATCTTCAATTCATAAAGTTTCTGCAAAGTTTTTGAATCGCAGTAATAACAATGGTTGGGATTATTTTTGGTGTGAGTATAATGGACGGTTTGTTTGTATAGATTCGTTGAGATATTTAGCGAAAGGAGGTGTGAAATGATTTTGGAATATGAATATTTTAAAAACACCTTCAATTCTAAATTGTTTGAAGATAGCTATAGTGATTTAATAAAGAAAATTGCTGATAATCCCGAGAGATATATTGGATTGTTTAGACCGACAAAACCAAAAACAAAATTGATACAAAATATAACACAATCGCACGAAATTCGTTTTGGAGATGCTTTGGAGTTTATATTTGAACGTTATTTTGAAAAAACAGGATTTCTTTTGCAAGAAAAACGTTTTAGAGAGGCTAGTGGAGACGATTTAAGTATTGATCAGCTTTTTAGTAAGGGTAAAACCTTGTATATGATAGAACAAAAAGTTCGGGATGATCATGATAGCACAAAGAAGAAAGGTCAATTTGATAATTTTGAAAAAAAGTATTTTGCATTAACGCAACGTTTTCATCAATATACAATAATCCCAATTATGTGGTTTATTGATGATTCTTTAAAAAAGAATAGAAGTTATTATATTCAAGAAATGAATAAAATGAAATGTGATTATCAATGTACACCATATTTATTTTATGGCGAAGAAATGTTTTTGCAAATTGATGATTTTGATAATAAAATTTGGAATGAAATATTGAATTATTTGGAATGTTGGAAAAAATCTTTACCTGATATGCCAGAAATAAACTTTGATAAAAATGCGGAAATCGTTTTTGACGAAATAAAGGATATATCTCCAAGTGTTTATCGTAAACTTTTTGCTAATCAAGAAATTGTTGATCAAATATTTCCGATTATATTTCCTGAAGGGGTGGTATTAGATATGTTGAAAAAATATTTTCAATATAAAAATCAACCTATTTATTTGACATTGACAAGACAAATAGAAAGTACGTTAGGTAACAAAAGATTTATACACGCAAAAATAAAAAACTCATATATCGCAGATGCTTTAATTTCGTAAAGAAAATAGAATGTGTCAATTTCTGCTTTTATTCAAGAAAAAAATTATTTTTGCAAAAAACAATTGAATGTAAAATCAGAAAAGTTATGAGTATTGATCTAAAAAAACAAATGCCTTGGGAAGATCGCCCATCAGGCTGTAGCGACCCAATGTGGCGTTATTCTAAAAATCCAGTTATTGGACGTTATCAAATTCCTTCGTCGAACAGTATTTTCAATAGTGCAGTAGTGCCTTTCGAAGATGGTTACGCTGGGGTTTTCCGCTGCGACAACAAATCGGTGCAAATGAACATTTTTGCAGGTTTCAGTAAAGATGGTATCAATTGGGACATTAATCATGACCCAATCGTGTTCAAAGCCGGAAATACTGAAATGATTGAGTCTGATTACAAATACGACCCTCGTGTAACTTGGATTGAGGACCGCTACTGGATTACTTGGTGCAATGGCTATCACGGACCTACTATAGGTATTGCTTATACGTTCGATTTCAAAGAGTTTTTCCAATGCGAAAATGCATTTCTTCCATTCAATAGAAATGGTGTGCTTTTCCCAGAAAAAATCAATGGAAAATATGCAATGTTGAGCCGTCCAAGCGACAATGGTCATACTCCATTTGGTGATATTTATTTGAGTTATTCACCGGATATGAAATATTGGGGAGAGCATCGTTGCTTGATGAAAGTTACTCCATTTGAGCAAAGTGCTTGGCAATGCACAAAAATCGGAGCAGGAAGTGTGCCTATCAAAACCGACGAAGGTTGGTTGATGTTCTATCATGGCGTTATCAACACTTGCAACGGATTCCGCTATTCGATGGGTGCAGTGGTGTTGGATAAAGATAATCCAGAAAAAGTGCTCTACCGTACGCAAGATTATTTGTTGGCTCCAGCAGCTCCATACGAATTGGCTGGCGATGTCCCTAACGTGGTGTTCCCATGTGCTGCTCTTTGCGATGGTGAGCGTGTAGCAGTATATTATGGTGCAGCTGACACTGTAGTTGGCATGGCTTTTGGTTATGTGAAAGATATTATCGAATTTGCCAAAAAACGTAACGTGGCGAAATAGATAAATAAAAATCAAATGTTTTAAAATCACCCGCTTAAATTTTTGTATGGGTGATTTTTTTTGTGAAATAATTTTGAATTTGTTAAAAAAGTCGTATCTTTGCAACCCAATTTGGATTAAAAATATTTTTAAAAATTATAATTTATAAAGTAATGCCTACGATTCAACAATTAGTTAGAAAAGGAAGGGTGGCTTTGGAAGATAAAAGTAAAGCTCCAGCATTAGACTCTTGTCCTCAACGAAGAGGAGTTTGTGTGAGAGTGTATACTACAACTCCAAAAAAACCTAATTCCGCAATGCGAAAAGTAGCTCGTGTACGTTTAACAAATCAAAAAGAAGTTAATGCGTATATTATGGGTGAAGGTCATAATTTGCAAGAACACTCTATCGTTTTAGTACGTGGAGGTCGTGTGAAAGATTTGCCTGGTGTTCGTTATCATATTGTTCGAGGAACTCTTGATACAGCTGGGGTAAATGGTCGTTTACAACGTCGTTCTAAATATGGTGCGAAAAGACCAAAAGCAGGTGCAAAAAAATAAAGTTAGTAAATAATTGAGTTTATTGGGCTGATGAGGGTTGAGTAAATATTTCGGAGGAGATATTGAAGACGCAAAACAACCAAAAACTAAAAAAAAGTTAATTAAAATGAGAAAAGCAAAACCTAAAAAAAGGATTGTATTGCCAGATCCTATTTTTAATGAAGTGATGGTTACAAAGTTTGTAAATCATTTGATGTATGATGGCAAAAAAAGTATTGCTTTTGATATTTTCTATGATTCTTTAGAAGTGGTTAAAAGTAAACTTCCTAATGAGGAAAAACAACCTCTCGATATTTGGAAAAAAGCACTTGAGAATATAACTCCTCAAGTTGAAGTAAAATCTCGTCGTATTGGTGGTGCTACATTCCAAGTTCCTACAGAAATTCGTCCTGATCGCAAGGAATCGATTTCTATGAAAAATCTAATAACTTATTCAAGAAAAAGAGGCGGACGTTCTATGGCTGATAAATTGGCTGCAGAAATAGTTGATGCTTATAATAACCAAGGTGGTGCATTTAAACGTAAAGAAGATATGCACAAAATGGCTGAAGCAAACCGTGCATTTGCACATTTTAGATTCTAATTTGTATAAGCTATGGCAAAGAAAAATTTACATTACACAAGAAATATTGGTATCATGGCTCATATTGATGCCGGAAAAACTACCACTTCAGAGCGTATCCTTTTTTATACGGGGTTGACTCATAAGATTGGGGAAACTCATGATGGTACAGCTACTATGGACTGGATGGCTCAAGAGCAAGAGCGTGGTATTACTATTACTTCTGCCGCAACTACCACATGGTGGAATTACAAAGGAGATAAGTATAAAATTAATTTGATTGACACTCCGGGGCACGTCGACTTTACTGTAGAGGTAGAGCGTTCATTGCGTATTCTTGATGGTGCTGTTGCAACATTTTGTGCTGTTGGTGGTGTAGAACCTCAATCGGAAACAGTTTGGCGTCAAGCTGATAAATATAAAGTTCCTCGTATAGGTTATGTAAACAAAATGGACCGTTCGGGTGCTGATTTTTATGAAGTAGTTCGTCAAGTGAAAGAAGTTTTAGGTGCAACACCTTGTCCAATACAAATCCCTATTGGAGCAGAAGAAACATTTAAGGGTGTAGTTGACTTGATTCAAATGAAAGCAATTGTTTGGCATGATGAAACTATGGGTGCTGAATATGCTGTTGAAGAAATTCCTGATAACTTGAAAGATGAAGCTCAAGAGTGGAGAGATAAAATGCTTGAAACTATTGCTGAGTTTGATGATGTGTTGATGGAAAAATATTTCGAAGATCCTTCAACTATTACTGTAGAAGAAATAAAAGATGCACTTCGCAAAGCTACATTGTCTATGAAGATTAATCCTATGCTTTGTGGTTCGTCATTTAAAAATAAGGGGGTTCAAACAATGCTTGATGCGGTTTGTGCTTATTTGCCAAGCCCTGTTGATACTCCAGAAATTGAAGGTAGAGATCCTCGTTTTGAAGATAAGGTAGTTGTTCGTAAGCCAGAAGAAGAAGAATCATTGTGTGCTTTAGCATTTAAGATTGCTACTGACCCTTATGTGGGACGTTTGTGTTATTTCCGTGTTTATTCAGGTTCGTTGCCTGCTGGTTCTTATGTGTATAATCCTCGTTCGGATAAAAAAGAGAGAATTTCTCGTATTTTCCAAATGCATTCAAATAAACAAAATCCAGTTGAAGTTATTACAGCGGGAGATATTGGTGCGGGTGTAGGATTTAAGGATATCAGAACAGGTGATACTTTGTGTGCAGAAGATGCACCAATTGTATTGGAATCAATGGATTTTCCAGATCCAGTTATTGGTATTGCAGTAGAACCTAAATCACAAGCTGACATTGATAAACTAGGTATAGGTTTGGCTAAGTTGGCAGAAGAAGATCCAACATTTACAGTTAAAACGGATGAACAATCAGGACAAACTGTTATATCTGGTATGGGTGAGCTTCATCTTGAAATTATTATTGACCGCTTGAAACGAGAGTTTAAGGTTGAGTGTAACCAAGGTCGTCCTCAAGTATCTTATAAGGAAGCGATTACTCAAGTTGTTGATCATCGTGAAACGTATAAAAAACAAACAGGTGGTCGTGGTAAATATGCTGATATGGTATTGAAGGTAGGTCCAGTCGATGAAGGTTTTGCTGGTGCTTTACAATTTGTTGATGAGGTTAAAGGAGGAAATATACCAAAAGAATACATACCTTCTATTCAAAAAGGTTTCCAAGCAGCTATGCGCAATGGAGTGTTAGCAGGCTTCCCTGTTGATCAATTAAAGGTTGTTGTAGTTGACGGTTCTTATCACCCGGTGGATTCAGACCAATTATCATTTGAAATATGTGCTCAATTAGCATTTAAGAGTGCTTGTGCGAAAGCTCGTCCAGTGTTGTTAGAGCCTATAATGAAATTGGAAGTCGTTACTCCAGAAGAATCAATGGGTGATGTAATTGGAGACTTAAACAAACGTCGTGGTCAAGTTGAGGGTATGGAATCAAGCCGAACTGGTGCACGTATTGTTAAGGCAAAAGTTCCGTTGTCTGAATTATTTGGATATGTAACAGCATTGCGTACAATTACATCAGGTAGAGCAACTTCGTCAATGGAATTCTCTCATTATTCAGAGGTTTCAACATCAATTGCAAAAGCTGTTGTAGAAGAAGCAAAAGGACGTGTAGAATTATTGTAAAATGAATAAAATAATATGTTGAAATAGCGAATGACTCTTATTTCAACATATTATTTAAATATTAAAATAAAATATTATGAGTCAAAAAATTAGAATTAAATTAAAATCCTACGATCATAATTTAGTTGATAAATCAGCTGAAAAAATCGTAAAAACAGTAAAAGCAACTGGTGCAGTTGTAAGTGGTCCTATTCCATTGCCTACGCACAAACGTATTTTTACTGTGAATCGTTCAACTTTCGTAAACAAGAAGTCTCGTGAACAATTTGAGTTGTCTTCATTCAAAAGATTGATAGATATTTATAGTACTACTACAAAAACGGTAGATGCTTTGATGAAATTAGAATTGCCAAGCGGAGTTGAAGTTGAAATTAAAGTGTAGAATTTTTAAAGTTTAAACGTAATAAATTTAATTGAAATGCCAGGATTAATAGGGAAAAAAATCGGAATGACATCCGTTTTCAGTGCTGATGGAAAAAATTTGCCATGCACTGTTATTGAAGTTGGTCCTTGTGTTGTTACGCAAATCAAAACTTTAGAGAATGATGGCTATGAAGCTGTACAACTTGGTTTCGAAGACAAAAAAGAAAAAAATACTTCGAAAGCTGAGTTGGGTCATTTCGCTAAAAGTGGAGTAACACCCAAGAGACACTTGGTTGAGTTCAAAGGATTTGGAAATGAATTGAAGTTAGGTGATGTAATTTCTGCTGATTTATTTGAAGAAAATATGTTGGTAGATGTTGTTGGAACTTCAAAAGGAAAGGGTTTCCAAGGAGTAGTAAAACGTCATGGATTTGGTGGAGTTGGACAAACAACTCACGGTCAGCATAATCGCTTGAGAGCGCCAGGTTCTTTAGGAGCTTCTTCGTATCCTTCGAAAGTTATAAAAGGTATGAGGATGGCTGGACGTACAGGTGGTGATACCATTACTGTTCAAAATCTTCAAGTTATAAAGGTAATTCCAGAACATAATCTTTTAATGATAAAAGGTTCGGTTCCTGGAGCTAAAGGTTCAATCGTAATAATTGAGAAATAATGGAATTGAATATATATAACATAAAAGGAGAAGATACAGGTAAGAAAGTTGTTTTAAACGACTCTATTTATTGTATAGAACCAAATGATCATGTGATTTATTTGGACGTAAAACAATATTTGGCAAATCAACGTCAAGGAACGCATAAAGCTAAACAACGTAGTGAAATGTCAGGTTCTACAAGAAAACTTGGTCGTCAAAAAGGTGGCGGTGGAGCTCGTAGAGGTGATATTAACTCGCCAGTATTAGTAGGTGGAGCAAGAGTTTTTGGTCCAGTTCCACGTGATTATGGCTTCAAATTAAATAAAAAAGTAAAACAATTAGCTAGAAAGTCTGCTTTATCATACAAAGCAAAAGATGGTAATATTGTTGTTCTTGATTCTGTTAATTTCGAAGTTCCAAAAACTAAGGATTTTGTAGCTATGGTAAAAAGTTTAAATGTAGCTGATAAAAAGTTGCTTATTATTTTACCAGAACAAAATAAAAACGTATATTTGTCAGCTCGAAATATTAAAGGTGCTGAAGTTATAACTGTTTCAGAATTAAATACTTATTCAGTTTTGAATGCTTCGGTTTTATTGATAGAAGAGAGTGCTGTAGAAGGAATTGAAAAACAATTTAATGCATAAGGAGGAAAAATGGGAATAATTATCAAACCGATTGTCACGGAAAAGATGACAAAAATGGCAGGCGATAAAAATAGCCGTTTTGCTTTTTATGTAGATAAAACAGCAAATAAATTAGAAGTAAAATCTGCGGTAGAGGCTTTGTATAATGTAACAGTAGTTAGTGTTAATACGTTAAATACTAGTGTGAAGAAAAAAAGTCGCTATACAAAGAGTGGAGTTATTAATGGAGCAAAACCATCTATGAAAAAGGCTATTGTTACTTTGAGAGATGGTGATGTGATTGATTTTTATAGCAATATTTAAGTAAAATGGCTGTACGTAAATTGAATCCCGTAACGCCGGGGCAAAGACATAAAATTATTGGTGCGTTTGATACAATTACAGCAAGTGCACCAGAAAAATCTCTTGTGTTTGGTTTTCGTAAAAGTGGAGGTAGAAATAATACCGGTAAGATGACTATGCGCTACATTGGTGGTGGTCACAAGAGAAAATTTAGGGTAATTGACTTTAAGAGAAATAAAGACGGAGTTCCTGCAGTAGTTAAAACAATAGAATATGATCCTAATCGTTCGGCTCGTATTGCCTTGTTGTTTTATGCTGATGGTGAGAAACGTTATATTCTTGCACCTAATGGTCTTCAGGTGGGTCAAACTGTTATTTCAGGAAAAGGTGTAGCTCCAGAGGTGGGAAATGCATTATCTATGCAAGAAATACCTTTGGGTACAATTATTCATAATATAGAATTACGTCCGGGTCAAGGAGCTGCTTTGGTGCGCTCGGCAGGTACATTTGCTCAATTGACATCAAGAGAAGATAAGTATGCGATTATAAAATTGCCTTCTGGTGAAATTCGCAAGATTTTATCTGCTTGTAAAGCAACAATTGGTACTGTTGGTAATGCTGATCATGCTTTGGAGGAGTCAGGTAAGGCTGGTCGTACAAGATGGTTTGGACGTCGTCCTCGTGTTCGTGGTGTTGCAATGAACCCTGTAGATCATCCAATGGGTGGTGGTGAAGGTCGTGCATCAGGAGGTCATCCTCGTTCACGAAAAGGATTGTTGGCAAAAGGTAAGAAGACTCGTGCTCCTAAAAATTTGTCTAACCAATATATTATCGAAAGAAAGAAAAAATAATAGCTATAAATAACTTGAAATATGAGTCGTTCATTAAAGAAAGGACCTTACATTAATCTAAAATTAGAGAAAAAAATTCTTGCGATGCAAGAATCAGGCAAGAAGTCGGTAGTTAAGACTTGGGCTCGTGCTTCTATGATTTCTCCAGATTTTGTAGGTCATACAATTGCAGTACATAATGGAAATAAATTTATCCCTGTTTACGTAACAGAAAATATGGTTGGACATAAATTAGGAGAATTCGCTCCAACGCGTGTTTTCCGTGGACATGGTGGTAAAAAGAAATGATCCATTTAATAAAATTGATAATAAAAAAATAATATAAAATGGGTGCAAGAAAAAGAATATCAGCGGAAGCAAGAAAAAAAGCTAATAAGACTTTATACTTCGCTAAGTTGAACAATGTCCCAACTTCTCCTCGGAAAATGAGATTAGTTGCGGATATGATTCGTGGCATGGAAGTTAATAGAGCTTTGGGAGTCTTGAAATTCTCAACAAAAGAAGCTTCTAATCGTATGGAAAAACTTCTCCGTTCAGCTATTTCTAACTGGGAACAAAAAACAGAACAAAAAGCAGAAACGGGTGATTTGTATATAACTGCGGTGCATGTAGATTCAGCAAGAATGTTGAAGAGACTTCGTCCAGCTCCACAAGGAAGAGGGTATCGTATTCGTAAACGTTCTAATCATGTAACGTTGTTTGTTGATAAATTAAATAATAATCAAAATTAAGGCAAATGGGACAAAAAGTTAATCCAATAAGTAATCGTTTAGGAATCATTCATGGATGGGATTCAAATTGGTATGGTGGAAAAGATTTCGGAAATACCTTATTAGAAGATAGTAAAATCCGTCAATACTTGAATGCCCGTTTTGCTAAAGCGAGTGTTTCTAAAATTGTAATAGAAAGAACTCTAAAACTTATTACAATAACAATTTGTACAGCTCGTCCAGGAGTTATTATTGGAAAGGGTGGACAAGAAGTAGATAAGTTGAAAGAAGAATTGAAAAAACTTACAGATAAGGATATTCAAATAAACATATTTGAAATTAAAAAACCAGATTTGGATGCAGTGATTGTTGCTAATAATATTGCACATCAAATTGAAGGTAAAATCGCTTATCGTCGTGCTGTTAAATTAGCGATTGCTAATACAATGCGAATGGGTGCTGAAGGTATAAAAGTTTTAGTTTCTGGTCGTTTAAATGGTGCAGAGATGGCTCGTTCTGAAATGTATAAAGAAGGACGTACTCCATTGCATACATTCCGTGCAGATATAGATTATTGTGCAACAGAAGCACTTACAAAAGTAGGTTTGATCGGAATAAAAGTTTGGATTTGCAGAGGTGAGGTTTATGGGAAAAAAGATTTAGCTCCTGCATTTACAACAACAAAAGAAAATGGACATCAAATGTCTAATAATAGAGGTTATAGAAAAAGAAAAAATAATCAATAAGACTATATAATCATGTTACAACCGAAAAAAACAAAATTTAGAAGACAACAGAAAGGTCGTATGAAGGGCGTAGCCCAACGAGGAAACCAGCTGGCTTTCGGTTCTTTTGGTATAAAGTCGTTGCAAACAAAATGGATTACAGGACGCCAAATTGAAGCAGCTCGTATTGCTGTTACGCGTTATATGCAACGTCAAGGACAAATATGGATTCGTATTTTTCCTGATAAGGTTATAACCAAAAAACCTGCCGATGTACGTATGGGTAAGGGAAAAGGTTCTCCAGAAGGATTTGTAGCTCCAGTAACTCCAGGACGTATGATTTTAGAAGTAGAGGGTGTGCCTTTTGATGTAGCAAAAGAAGCGTTGAGATTGGCTGCGCAAAAACTTCCTATAACTACAAAATTTGTCGTACGACGCGACTATGATTCAACTCTTAATGCATAAAAGATATGAAAGCAAGAGAAATAAAAGAATTAACGACAAAAGAAATCCAAGAGCGTTTGGATGCGGAGAAAGATAATTTACTTCGTTTAAAACTTAATCATACAATATCTCCTCTTGACAACCCTTCTCAAATTAGAGAAGTACGTAAGACGATAGCACGTCTTAATACAGAATTGTGTCAACGAGAATTAAACCAACAATAACGATGGAAATAAGAAATTTAAGAAAAGAAAGAGTCGGTGTTGTTTTTAGCAATAAGATGGATAAATCTATAACTGTTGCTGTAAAATGGAAAGAGAAGCACCCAATTTATGGTAAATTCGTTAATAAAACGAAAAAATACCATGTTCATGATGAAAAGAATGAATGTAATATTGGTGATACAGTGCGTATCGTAGAAACACGTCCACTAAGTAAAACTAAAAGGTGGAGACTAGTAGAAATCATAGAAAAAGCTAAGTAATATGATACAACAAGAAACTATATTAAAAGTTGCTGATAATAGTGGTGCAAAAGAAGCTAAATGTATTCGTGTTCTTGGAGGTACAAGAAAACGCTATGCTTCTTTAGGTGACATTATTGTTGTTGCAGTACAAGGTGTGATACCTTCTAGTGATATAAAGAAAGGCACTGTTTCTAAAGCTGTTGTTGTTCGTACAACAAAAGAAGTACGTCGAGTAGATGGTTCTTACATCCGTTTTGATGATAATGCTTGTGTTTTGTTGAACAATGCAGGAGAAATTCGTGGTAGTCGTATATTTGGACCAGTTGCGAGAGAACTTCGTGCAACTAATATGAAAATTATTTCTTTGGCTCCAGAAGTACTTTAACATTGTAAAAATTAAACAAATGAGTAAATTACACATAAAAAAGGGTGATATGGTTTACGTAAACTCTGGAGAAGATAAGGGAAAAACCGGAAAGGTGTTAGAAGTCCTTGTTAGTAAAAACAGAGCAATCGTAGAAGGTATCAATATGGTATCAAAGAGTACCAAGCCCAATGCGAAAAATCCTCAAGGAGGAATTGTAAAAAAAGAAGCTTCTTTGCACATCTCAAATTTAAATGTTTTAGATCCAAAAACAGGAAAACCAACTCGTATTGGACGTAAACTAAATTCGGATGGTAAATTAGTGCGTTATGCAAAAAAATCAGGGGAGGAAATAAAATGACAAATACAACAGCATTAAAGAATGATTATCAGGAACGTATTGTTCCTGCGTTGATGAAGGAATTTAATTATAAATCAATAATGCAAGTTCCTCGTTTAGAAAAAATCGTTTTAAATCAAGGTTTAGGTGCAGCTGTTGCAGATAAAAAAGTTATTGATACTGCAATTGCTGAAATGACAGCTATTGCAGGTCAAAAAGCTGTAGCAACTTTGTCTAAAAAAGATATCTCTAACTTTAAGTTGCGTAAAAAAATGCCTATTGGTGTACGCGTAACATTACGTCATAAAAATATGTATGAATTTTTAGAACGTTTAATACGTGTTGCATTACCTCGTATACGTGACTTTAAAGGTATTGAAGGTAAGTTAGATGGAAGAGGAAATTATACTTTAGGTATTCAAGAACAAATTATCTTCCCTGAGATTAATATTGACTCTATTTCTCGTTTGCAAGGAATGAATATTACATTTGTAACATCTGCAAATACTGACGAAGAGGGTTATAAGTTATTAAAAGAGTTTGGTTTACCATTTAAGAAAAATTAATTAATTATAGATATGGCAAAAGAATCAATGAAAGCCAGAGAGGTTAAACGTGCAAAATTAGTTGCAAAGTATGCAGCTAAAAGAGCTAAATTAATCGAAGAAGGCAATTATGAAGCTTTACAATTAATCCCTAAGAATGCTTCTCCTGTACGTTTGCACAATCGTTGTAAAATGACAGGACGTCCAAAAGGATATATGAGACAATTTGGTATTTCTCGTATTCAGTTTCGTGAAATGGCATCAGCTGGATTAATCCCTGGAGTGAAAAAAGCAAGTTGGTAAACAAAGCAAAAAAGAGAATTTTATTAATATTGTCCTGATAAGCAGGATTAATTTAAAATCAATTAATTATATGACAGATCCAATAGCAGATTATTTAACACGTCTTCGCAATGCTATAGCTGCGGGGCATCGTGTAGTAGAAGTACCTGCCTCTAATTTGAAAAAGGAAATTACAAAAGTTCTTTTGGAAAAAGGTTATATCCTAAATTATAAAGTAGAGGAAGATGGTATTAAAGGTACAATTAAAATTGCCTTGAAATATGATTTAGTAAACAAGGTAAACGCAATTAAGAAATTAATTCGTGTTTCAACACCAGGTTTACGTAAATATGTTGGTTATAAAGATATGCCAAGAGTATTGAATGGGTTAGGTATAGCTATACTTTCAACTTCAAAAGGTGTAATGACTGATAAAGAAGCTAAAGATTTGAAAGTAGGCGGAGAAGTATTGTGTTATGTTTATTAATAGGAGGAAGAGTAATGTCTAGAATAGGAAAATTACCCATTTCAATCCCTGCAAGTGTAACAATTGCAGTAGATAATAATGTTGTAACAGTAAAAGGTCCTAAAGGAGAATTATCACAAGAAATTAGTCCTTTAATTTCTTTAGAAATCGAAAATGGAACTTGTGTGTTAACTCGTCCAAATGATGAAAAACAAACTCGTTCTTTACATGGTTTGTACCGTGCGTTGATTAACAACATGGTAGTTGGTGTTTCTGAAGGTTATAAGAAAACATTAGAACTAGTTGGTGTTGGTTATCGTGTTTCAAATAATGGTCAAATTATAGAATTTTCATTAGGATATACACATAATATTTTCTTGCAACTTCCAAAAGAAGTTAAAGTAGAAACAAAGAGCGAAAGAAACCAAAATCCATTAGTTATTCTAGAGTCTTATGACAAACAACTATTAGGACAAGTTTGTGCAAAAATTCGTTCGTTCCGTAAACCAGAACCTTACAAAGGAAAAGGTGTTAAATTTGTAGGTGAAATCATTCGTAGAAAAGCAGGTAAATCTGCAAGTTCTAAATAATTTGTAAAGCAATAAAGTTATGACAGATAAATTAAAAAGAAGACTTAAAATTAAAGCTCATATTCGCAATACAGTATCAGGAACTGCAGAAAGACCTCGTTTGACTGTATTTAGAAGTAATGCTCAAATCTATGCTCAAATAATTGATGATAATAAAGGTCAAACATTGGCATCAGCTTCATCATTAAGCATTAAAGAGAAAGTTTCAAAAAAAGAACAAGCCATTAAAGTTGGAGAAATGATTGCACAAAAAGCTCAAGAAGTTGGAGTTTCAGCTGTAGTTTTTGATCGTAATGGTTTCTTGTATCATGGTAGAGTTAAAGAATTAGCAGATGCTGCTCGCAACGGAGGACTTAAATTTTAATAGTTATGGCAGGAATAAATAATAGAGTTAAAACAACTAATGATATTGAATTAAAAGAAAGACTTGTTGCTATAAATCGAGTAACAAAAGTAACAAAAGGTGGACGTGCATTTAGTTTTTCTGCAATTGTAGTTGTTGGTAATGAAAAAGGTATTGTAGGTTGGGGATTAGGTAAAGCTGGTGAAGTAACAGCAGCTATTGCTAAAGGAACTGAATCTGCAAAGAAGAATTTAATTCGTGTTCCTGTTTACAAAGGAACTATCCCTCATGAGCAATCAGCTCGTTTTGGCGGTGCAAATGTATATTTGCAACCAGCATCTCATGGTACAGGAGTTAAGGCTGGTGGTGCTATGCGTGCAGTATTAGAGAGTGTTGGTATTACCGATGTGTTAGCAAAATCAAAAGGTTCATCAAATCCACATAATTTAGTTAAAGCTACGTTTGAGGCTTTGGGAGAACTTCGCGATGCTTATACTGTTGCTCAAAATAGAAATATTTCAGTAGAAAAAGTGTTTAAAGGATAATAAAGTATATGGCAACTATAAAAATACAACAAGTAAAAAGTCAAATTCGTTGTCCAAAAGATCAAAAATTAACTTTGATTGCTCTTGGATTGAAAAAAATGAATGCCATTGTTGAACATGAAGCTACTCCACAAATTTTAGGAATGGTTAATAAAGTGAAACATTTGGTAAAAGTAGTTGAATAATTAATATTGTTTTTTATAAAGATGGATTTAAGTAATTTAAAACCTGCAGAAGGTTCAGTAAAAACCAATAAGAGATTAGGTAGAGGTGTTGCTTCTGGTAAAGGAGGTACATCAACTCGTGGTCATAAAGGTGCAAAATCACGTTCAGGGTATTCTAGAAAAATTGGTTTCGAAGGTGGACAAATGCCATTGCAACGTCGTCTTCCTAAATTTGGATTTAAAAACAATAATAGAGTAGAATACAAAGCTATAAATTTGTCATCTATTCAAACTCTTGCAGATGAAAAAGGTTTGTCAAAGATTGGAATTGATGAAATGATAGCAGCTGGTATGATTACGAAAAAACATTTAGTAAAAATATTGGCAAATGGAGCAATTACTTCTAATTTAGAAGTTGTGGCACATGCGTTCTCAAAAGCTGCTGAAGAAGCGATCGTGAATGCAGGAGGAACTGTGGTAAAATTATAATATCATGAAATTTATAGAGACCTTAAAAAATATTTGGAAAGTAGAGAGTCTAAGGACGAAAATTTTAGTAACAACTTTGTTTGTTTTAATTTATCGTTTTGGTTCTTTTATTGTATTGCCAGGGATTAATCCTGAATCTTTAACAGCGTTACAAAACCAAACTAGTGATGGTTTGATGTCATTGTTAGATATGTTTTCTGGTGGTGCATTTTCTAATGCTTCAATTTTTGCGTTAGGGATTATGCCTTATATTTCGGCATCTATTGTTATTCAGCTTTTAACAATAGCTGTCCCTTATTTTAAAAAAATGCAAATGGAAGGTGAAAGTGGTAGAAGAAAAATGAATCAGTTGACTCGCTATCTTACTGTATTGATATTGCTTCTACAAGGTCCAGCTTATTTAGTTAATTTATCAGTTCAATTAGGAAGTGTAGGGGCTGTTTTACCAGAAGGTGTTTGGTTTACAGTTTCCTCTACAATACTTCTTTGTGCTGGCTCTATGTTTGTAATGTGGCTTGGAGAGCGTATGACGGATAAGGGTATTGGTAATGGTATTTCTATGATTATTATGATTGGTATCATTGCAAGATTTCCTAGTGCTATTATTCAAGAATTTATCTCAAGAACCGAAGATGCTAGTGGTGGGTTAATTATGTTTTTGGCAGAAATAACTTTATTATTAGTTGTAATTGGAGCTGCAATTGCTTTAGTTCAAGCTACAAGAAAGATTCCTGTACAATATGCAAAAAGAATTGTAGGTAACAAACAATATGGTGGTGTACGTCAGTATATTCCATTAAAAGTAAATGCTGCAGGTGTTATGCCAATTATTTTTGCACAAGCTATAATGATGATTCCTATTATGTTAATGGGATTCAATTCTGAAGGTGCAAATAATGCTTTTATGAATGCATTTGCCGATAATAATGGATTTTGGTATAATTTAGTATTTGCTGTTATGATTATTTTATTTACATATTTTTATACAGCAATTACTTATAATCCAACTCAAATGGCAGAACAAATGAAGCATAACAATGGATTCATACCTGGTATAAAACCCGGGAAAAAAACAGCAGAATATCTTGATACTATTATGTCAAGAATAACATTACCTGGATCTTTCTTTTTAGCATTAGTTGCAATTATGCCTGCATTTGCATCAATTGCTGGAGTTACTGGTGGTTTTGCTCAATTTTATGGAGGAACATCATTGTTGATTTTAGTCGGAGTTGTTCTTGATACATTAGACCAAATAGAGAGCGAATTGCGTATGAGACATTATGGTGGTCTGATGGAATCTGGTCATCGTATTAAAGGACGTACTGGATCAATAGTTGCTTATTAATAATGAGTATTTATCTAAAAACAAATGAAGAAGTAGAGTTGCTAAGAGAGAGCAACTTGTTGGTAAGTAAAACTCTAGCTGAGTTAGCTAAAGTTATTAAGCCAGGAATTTCAACGTTTTGTTTAGATAAAATAGCTGAAGAGTTTATTCGTGACAATGGAGCATTACCTGCATTTAAAGGTTATAATGGATATCCTGCTTCTATTTGCACATCTATAAATGAACAAGTTGTGCATGGTATCCCGTCGGAAGATGTCATTCTAAAAGATGGTGATATTATTTCAATAGATTGCGGAACATATAAAAATGGTTTTGTTGGAGATTCTGCTTATACTTTTTGTGTAGGAAATGTTACTGAAGAAATAAAGCAACTTTTAAAAGTAACTAAAGAGTCATTGTATGAAGGTATCAAATATGCTGTTGAAGGTAAACGTATAGGTGATATTGGAAATGCGATACAAACATATTGTGAAAGAGAAGGATATTCAGTTGTACGTGAAATGGTAGGTCATGGAGTTGGTAGAAAAATGCATGAATCTCCAGAAGTGCCAAATTACGGAAAACGAGGTATGGGAAAAATGCTAAAATCAGGAATGACTATCTGTATTGAGCCTATGATTAATATGGGTGGAAAAGATATAGTGATAGAGTCTGATGGTTGGACAGCGAGAACTAAGGATTATAAATGTTCTGCACATTTTGAACATGCAGTAGTAATTAGAAAAGGTGTTGCTGATATCTTATCTGATTTTGATATTATTGAAAAAGTTTTAGAAAATAAAATTATATGAAGCAAGCTGCAATAGAACAAGATGGTGTTATATTGGAAGCACTTTCCAATGCAATGTTTCGTGTTGAGTTAGAAAATGGACATGAAATAACGGCTCATATTTCAGGAAAAATGCGTATGCATTATATTCGTATTTTACCTGGAGATAAGGTGAAAGTTGAAATATCTCCATATGATTTAACCAAAGGAAGAATTTCTTTTAGATATAAATAAAAAAATTAAATGCAATGAAAGTTAGAACTTCAATTAAAAAACGAACAGACGATTGTAAAATAGTGAGAAGAAAAGGTCGTTTGTATGTGATTAACAAGAAAAATCCAAAATTTAAACAACGTCAAGGATAATTTTAATTATTTTTGCAAAAAATTAGTTTATGGCAATAAGAATAGTAGGAGTAGATTTGCCCCAAAATAAGAGAGGGGAAGTTGGTTTGACTTATATCTACGGAATAGGTCGCAGTAGTGCTAGAAAAATTTTAGCAGAGGCTGGTATTGATTTCAATATCGCAGTTAAAGATTGGACAGATGACCAAGCTGCTAAAATTCGTGAAATTATCGGCGCAGGTTATAAAGTAGAAGGTGACCTTCGTTCGGAAGTTCAGTTAAACATTAAACGTTTGATGGATATCGGTTGTTATCGTGGTATTCGTCATCGTATTGGCTTACCTGTAAGAGGTCAGAGTACAAAAAATAATGCTCGTACCCGAAAAGGTAAAAAGAAAACTGTTGCAAATAAGAAAAAAGCAACAAAGTAAAATAACCTGAATAAAAATAGTTGATATGGCAAAAAAAGCAGTAGCAGCGAAAAAACGTGTTGTTAAAGTAGATGGAGTAGGACAATTACATGTTCATTCATCTTTTAATAATATTATCGTAAGTATAGCAAATAGTGAAGGACAAGTAATTTCTTGGTCTTCTGCAGGAAAAATGGGCTTTAGAGGATCTAAAAAGAATACTCCTTATGCCGCTCAAATGGCAGCACAAGATTGTGCAAAAGTTGCATTTGATTTAGGTTTAAGAAAAGTGAAAGCCTATGTTAAAGGTCCTGGAAATGGACGTGAATCGGCAATTAGAACAGTTCATGGTGCAGGAATCGAAGTATTGGAAATTGTTGATGTTACACCATTGCCACATAATGGTTGTCGTCCAGCAAAAAGAAGAAGAGTATAATAATTAAAAAGAAAGAAAAATGGCAAGATATATAGGACCAAAGTCTAAAATCGCACGTAAATTTGGAGAACCTATTTTTGGTACTGATAAAGTTTTAGCAAAGAAAAACTATCCTCCAGGACAACATGGTATTCTTCGTAAAAGAAAAACTTCTGAATATGGAGTTCAGCTTCGTGAAAAACAAAAAGCTAAATATACATACGGAGTATTAGAAAAACAATTCCGCATTTTATTTGAGAAAGCACAAGTTAGAAAAGGTATTACAGGTGAAATTCTTCTTCAATTATTAGAATCTCGTTTGGATAATGTAGTTTATCGTTTAGGAATGGCTCCTACACGTGCTGCTGCACGCCAATTAGTTTCTCATAAACATATTGTAGTTGATGGAAAAGTTGTAAATATTCCTTCTTATTTAGTAAAACAAGGTCAAGTTATCGGTGTTAGAACAAAAGACCTGTCAATGGAAGTAATTGTTAATGCATTGAGTGGATTTAATCACAGTAAATATCCTTGGTTAGAATGGGATGAAAATACAAAAAGTGGTAAATTCTTACATATGCCTGAACGTGCAGATATTCCTGAAAATATTAAGGAACAATTAATTGTTGAATTGTATTCTAAATAATAAAAATTAACATGGCAATATTAACATTTCAAAAACCTGAAAAGGTAATTATGCTCGAATCGACAGATTTTGAGGGTAAATTTGAGTTTCGTCCTTTAGAACCAGGCTATGGTATTACAATAGGAAATGCTTTGCGTCGTGTTCTTTTATCATCATTGGAAGGGTATGCTATTACATCAATAAAAATTGATGGTGTAGATCATGAATTTGCGACAATACCTAATGTAATTGATGATGTTACTTCAATTATTTTGAACCTTAAACAAGTTCGCTTGAAAAAAGTAGTTGAAGATGCTGAAGGAGAGAAAGTTTCGATTAATATTTCAGGTAAAACAACTTTTACAGCAGGTGATTTAGGAAATGCACTTTCTCAATTTGAAGTTTTGAATCCAGATTTAGTTATTTGTAACATGGATTCAAGTGCTAAATTTAAAATGGAAGTTACTATAAATAAAGGACGTGGTTATCTTCCTGCAGAAGAAAGTCGAAACCCAAATGATGAAATTGGGCAAATTGCAATTGATGCTATTTTTACTCCAATACGTAATGTGAAATATTATGTTGAAAACTATCGTGTGGAGCAAAAGACTGACTATGAAAAATTGTTATTTGAAATAAAAACAGATGGCTCTATTCATCCAAAGGATGCGTTAAAAGAGGCTGCAAATATTTTGATTTGTCATTTTATGTTATTCTCTGATGAAAAAATGGCATTTGAAATATCAAAAGCTAGTTCGGATGAGTTCAATGAAGAAGTTCTACATATGCGTCAATTATTAAAAACACGATTGACTGACTTGGATCTTTCTGTTCGTGCGTTGAACTGCTTGAAATCAGCTGAAGTAGAAACTTTAGGACAATTGTGTCAGTTTAGTAGAAATGATTTGCTTAAATTTAGAAATTTTGGTAAAAAATCTTTGACAGAATTAGATGCTAAATTGTTGAGTTTAAATCTTCAGTTTGGTATGGATATTTCTAAATATAAAATTGATAAAGAATAAAAATTATGAGACATAATAAAAAAAATAATCATTTGGGAAGAACTGCATCGCATCGTAGTGCAATGCTTTCAAATATGGCATGTTCTTTAATACAGCATAAAAGAATAGCAACAACAACAGCAAAAGCAAAAGCATTAAGAAAATACATTGAACCTCTTTTGACTAAAGCAAAAGATGACTCAACAGCAAATAGACGTGTTGTGTTTTCTTATTTGCAAAGCAAGGAAGCTGTTACTGAATTATTCCAAAATATTTCAGAAAAGATTGCTAACCGTCCTGGAGGATATACTCGTATTTTACGTACGGGTTTCCGTTTAGGTGATGCTGCAGAAATGTGTATCATAGAATTAGTAGATTATAATGAAAACATGTTAAAGGAAAAAGCAGTGAAAAAGGCAACTCGTACACGTCGTAGTAAAAAAACTACTGCAGTTGCAGAAGCAAATCCTATTACTGAAGAAGTAAAAGTAGAGGAATCTGCAGAGAAGAAGGTTGCTGAATAATCAATAGTTTAATTTATTTGTAAAAAGACACCGTAAGGTGTCTTTTTTTTGATTTAAAAGATATAAATTTGAATCTTTAATAAGTATAAAGATATGAAGAATCAATTTTTTAGAAAAACAATATTCATTTTATGGATGTTGCTGTGTCAAGGTTTCTCTTTCGCATTAGTATCTACTTCGGTAAATCTATCTGATTATTATTATTTAGCTAATGGGAAAAGTGGGGATGCTATTCGAAAAGCTTTAGAAGGAATTATAGATGAGCATACTATTGTTTCTTATGATGATTTGTATAATCTTTATGTTGCAAGTGACTCTCGAGCAGATGGCTCTATTTGGGATATGTATTCAACATGTTCGTGGCAACATGGCAAAAAGAAATGTGGTAATTATTCTAGTGTATGCGATTGTTATAATAGAGAACATTCTATACCGCAAAGTTGGTTTAGTGAGAGATCTCCTATGAAAAGTGATGCATTCCACGTTTATCCAACAGATGGGAAAGTGAATAATCAACGGAGTAATTATATGTTTGGAGAATGTGCAGGAGGAACATCTTTGAGTAGTGATGCTTTAGGGCGTGTTGGTAGTTCTACGTTTACTGGAGCTTCTATATCAGGAAAGGTTTTTGAACCAGATGATGAATATAAAGGAGATTTTGCTCGTACTTATTTCTATATGGCAACCCGTTATGCTACTAATTGTACAAGTTGGGGAAATCATTTTGGATCGAATTCTGGATTAACAGCTTATTCAGTTGCGTTATTTTTAAAATGGCACAGAGAAGATCCTGTTTCAGAAAAAGAATTAATTCGAAATGAAGCTATTTTTGGAAATAAGACTTATAATTCAACAGGATATAAACAGGGCAATCGTAATCCTTTTATTGACTTCCCTTGTTTAGTAGAGTATATTTGGGGAGAATATAAGGGAAAAACAATAGATTTTTCTACATTGTTATCAGCTTATTCAGAAGAGTATGCTTCGGGAGTAGATAAAACAGGATGTGAGTGTGAGAATGAAAATCCAACATTTTTGACACCAAAGTCTGGAGAATCTATCATTATGTCAAATGCAAATTTGAATGAAGTTGTAACAACTCAAATATTAGTAAGTGGAAGAAATTTAGTGGATAATGTTTCTTTTTCTATTTCGGGTGCAAATGCTTCACTTTTCAAGGTATCTCCTACAAGTATTTCTGCAGCTGATGCAAATAATGGGCAATATGTTACCTTGTCTTACAAACCTACAACAACAGGAGAGCATTCGGCAAATTTGACCTTAACAGCAAAAAATACAACATCAGTTACTGTAGTTTTAAAAGGTGCATGTGAGGAGGCTATAATTAGTCCTTCGGGTACTTTATATTTTGAAACTACAGATGCAACTACATCAGTTCAAGAGGATGTATTGATAAAGGGAACTAATTTGTCTTCAGGTGTAGTTTTAACTTTATCAGGAAGTGATAAATTTGAATTGTCTAAAAAAACATTTACTGCAGCTGAAATTACAGACGGATCAAAAATTGTTGTAAGTTATCAACCAAGAGAATTAGGTGTTGATACTGCAGTATTATCTACTACATCGGGCTCTTTTACAACAACGACATATCTTATAGGAAATTGTTCTTTTGAAGCCTTGCCAGCAACAGAGCTTACAAAGAATAGCTTTGTGGCAAATTGGACAAATGCAGGAGTTGATAGCTATGTGTTAGATGTATATAAAAAAGATGTTGTTGGAACTGCAGAAACTGTTGTTTTGCAAGATGATTGCAATAAGGCCACAACTGCAACTACAGATGGTAGTGTGAATTTTGATGTAGATGGTTGTGTTAGATTAGGCTCAGGTTCAAAAACGGGCTCTATAACTTATTCTGGATTGGATTTGTCGAAAGGAGGAAAGGTTGTTATAAATGCACAATATTATAATACAGATACTGGAACTCAAATGAAAGTTACATTAGGAGATGTTACAAAAACATTTACTCTTACTTCAAGTTTTGAAAACTATGAATTCGAAATCGAAAAAAGTGAAAGTAACACTTCTGTAAGTTTGAAAATTGAATCGTTAGTATCAAAAAAACGTATAAATATAAATAGTGTACAAGTAATAACAGGAGGTGAATCTGTAAGCAAAATTTCGGTTATTGGTTATCCAAAAACAGTCGGAGCAGTACAATCTTATATGGTAGAGGGAGTCGATTATACAACGGCAGATTATTACTATACAGTTACTCCATTAAATTCTATGGTTTCTAATGAAATTTTAGTTGAGGAAAATTCTTCAGATTCTAATGAAAACTCTGCTACAGATGCACCATTAGAAACAAAACTTTTAAGTTATTTAAATGGAAATGTTTGGACTGTTGAAGGCATAGAAAAAGGTAGTATATTGACATTAATGAATATCTCTGGAGTAATTTTAGAACGAACTATTGCATCTCAATCGTTGGTAAAATTTTCATTACCAATTTCTGGTGTTTATATTATTCATATAGAAAATTTAGGTAATAGAACTGTGTTAAAAACCGTATATTAATCGATGATGTTTATTATAAAAAAGTCAAATAAATATTTATGGAAGAGAGGAACCCTAATTTTATTTGGCTTTTTATTTTGTGCTTTATTAAAAGCTAAGGTTCCAGTAGGATATTATTATTTAGCCAAAGGAAAGGAAAATAGCGAATTAAAAACAGCATTGCATAAAATTGTTTCTAGCTCCAAAATGTTGATGTATGGAAGTGGTGCAGAATCTACTTGGTACGGTTTTTATCAAATAGATAGAGATTCTGTAAATAATTCTGTAATTGATAGGTATTCATCTGATTCTTTTTATTTTGGAGCTATGTGTGAAAGTGTTTCTGGAATGCACATAGAACACTCTTTGCCTAAAAGTTGGTGGGGTGCTTTGCCGAATAATGCTTATCGAGATTTACATCATTTGTTTCCTGCAGAGGCAACAATCAATTCATTAAAAAACAACAATCCGTTAGGAGAGGTTGCTCAAATAAATTATGATAATGGAGTTTCTAAGGTTGGTTTGAATGCTTTTGGCGATGAGTATCAAGGAAAGTGTTTTGAGCCTGCTGATGAATATAAAGGAGATTTTGCTCGAGCTTATCTATATGTTTCAACTGCATATGAAGATTATGCTCCCTTGTGGAATTCTCCGATGATGGAAAATAATATGTATCCTGTATGGAAAGAATGGGCATTAGAATTGTTGTTAAAATGGCATAGAAACGATTCTGTAAGTGCATTGGAAAAGGTTCGAATGGAAAAAATCTATGAATTGCAAGGGAATCGAAATCCGTTTATAGATTATCCTGATTTGGTTGAATATATTTGGGGAAGTGAAAAAAACTCTACCTATAATTTTCCAACAGAAACTGAAGCTTTTTTGATTACGCCAAATCGTTGGTCGTCAGTAGATTTTGGAGTTCTACTAAAAGGTGATTCATGTAAATATGAGTTGGATTTTTTAGGTGTTAATTTAAAATCTGATGTAAATTTTGATTTTTTAATTGGTAATCAGGGTTTTAATGTTGAGTTTTTACCTTTGCAAAAAGAAGAAGAAAGAAGTATTTCTACAATAAATATTACTTTTTCTGCTATAGAAACTGGCATTTTTCTAGATACGTTGCAAATACTAGGTGGAGGATTGAATTCACCTATTAATGTTCCATTAAGTGTAATAGTTTCATCTGACTTTGTGGCTTTAATGCCAACTTTTGTAACGGCTACATCTGCTAATTTAAATTGGATGAAACAACCTGACGCAGACTATTATTTAGTGGATTTGTATAAGGGAGATTCTATTGCAGGTGATTTAATGTTGTCAGCATATGTAGAAGGTACAAGTTGGAATAAAGGGATTGAAATATATAATGGCACAGGATGTGATATTGATTTGTCAAAGTACTCTTTACGAAAACAAAATAATGGAATCGGAACTTTTGGATCTGATTTTCCATTGTCGGGTGTTCTTAAAAGAGATAGTACTTTTTTTATAATACATGGTAGTGCAGATGCTGCGGATTTGTTAACAAAAGCCGATTGTGTAACTCCTAAAGATTATACAAATATTATGGCTTTTAATGGAAATGATGCAATAGCATTGTATCGAGAAGGTATATTGGTTGATATCATAGGTTATAAGGATATGACAGATAATTGGGGAGAAAACGTCGTTTTAAAGCGGAAAAGAAATGTTACGCAACCTAATGAAATTTTCGATATGCAAGAATGGGACGTTTATTCTAAAGATGATTTCTCGTCGATAGGAAAACATTCTATAGAAACTAATACTGCGTTAGAATATGTTTTAAAACAATGTAATGTTGGGAACAATACAACTCATAAAGTTGAAGGTTTAAAACCAAATGAAAAGTATACTTATTGCGTGTATGCTTGCAGTGGAGGTAAAAAAGAATTAAGTAAAAATACGAAACGATTACATACTAGTGATTTGATGCCGCCATTAGCTTTAGACGCAACCGATGTTTATACATCTTCGTTTGTGGCGAATTGGGAGTTAAATGATGACGCAGAAGCGTATTATTTAACATTGTTTAAAATGCAGGGTGAACCTACGGTGCTGAAAGAAGGTTTTGATAATTTAGACACAAATGGGAAACCTTTGCCTAGTGGTTGGCAAGGAACGATAAGTGGAAATTATGCTTCAGCCACCAATTCGGGAGAACTTATTCCTTCTGCAGCTTTTAAGAATAATGCTGAATACTTGCAAACTCCAATATTTTCTATGCCTATTACCTCTTTGTCATTTATGAGTAAATTTGTATCAGGAGGTGAAGGTTCGTATTTATTATTAGAATCTTTTGTTGATGATGTTTATAAGGTAATTGATACTATTTATTTTGAAAATAATACAAAAAAAATATCGAGTTATGCTTTTGAGAAATCGGAAAATGTAAGAGCTGTACGTTTTACCTATAATAAAGTAAAAGGTAATCTTGCTCTCGATGATGTTTCTATATCTTATGGGGCTTCAGATTCTATATTTATTTTAAAGAACGAAATGGTTGTTGGAGATTCGTATTTGGTTTTAAATTTAACTCCAGAAACAGAGTATTTCTATTATTTACAATCGGTTTGTAGTGATTATATTTCTGAAAAATCTAATGTGATAACTGTGCTTACAAAAGATTTGTTGTCAAAAGATGATGTGGTAAACAACTCTTTGCAAAGTGATGTTAAGGTATATGCAAGCGATAAGAGTATTATAATTGAAGGTGCAGAATTCCCCATATCTGTTTTTAATATTTGGGGGCAAAAGATAAAACAAGAGAATGTTTCTCAAGTAGTTTCAGTCTCGGTCTTAAATACCGGTGTTTATATTGTTTGTGTTGGTTCGGAAAGTTATAAGGTTATAGTATATTAAGTTTTTCTATACCGATACCGGGAGAATTTTTCATTGAGATTCTCCCTTTTTTTATTTTTGTCCCATTAAAACAATCATTTGTAATTAGTAGATTCCCATCTAAGTCAGCAAAATCAACTAATGGTGATAATTGTGCTGCAGCAGATATAGCACACGACGTTTCTGTCATACATCCAAGCATTATTTTTAAATTGTACTTTCGAGCAAGCTTTATCATTTTTAAAGCTTCGTTTATCCCCGTGCATTTCATAAGTTTTATGTTGATGCCATTAAAGCATTGTTTTATTCGCTCTATGTCAGACAATCGTTGAATAGACTCGTCGGCAAAGATTGGTATCGGACTTCTTTCAGAAAGCCATTTGTGTGCATCAAGATTGTTTTTTTCGAAAGGTTGCTCTATTAGTAAGACATTTTTCGTTGACAAGTAGTTTATATTTTCTAAAGCTTCTTCTTTACATTGCCAACTTTGATTGGCATCAATGAATAGCGGTTTTTGAGTTTCGCTACGGATGATATCAATTGTCTCTCTCCAGTTTTCTTGGTTTACTTTGATTTTTAGGATAGCGTATGGTTCGGATTCTTTTAATTTTTTTCGAATAATTTGTTCGTTATCAATGCCAATTGTGTATGATGTAAAAGGCCTTTTATTGCTTTTAATTCCTAGCATTTTACGTGTAGTTTGATTTTTTGCTTTCCCAATCAAATCATGCAATGCAATGTCTATAGAGGCTTTGGCTGCTGTGTTTTTTGCTTCAATAGAATCGATATAATGCGTTATATCTTCTATGTTTGTTTGAAAGTCGAAATTTGATAAATTAACTTTCTCTAGAAATTTACAAACTGAATGTTGAGTTTCTCCAAGGTATTGTGGTAGCGAGGCTTCACCATAACCAATAAGCCCGTTATGCTCTATTTGTGTTAAAACAATAGGGGTTTCTGTCCTTGAAAAATTTGCTATGGAAAAAGTGTGTTTTAGCTTTAGGTTGTAAGCTTGGAAAGAAAGTTTCATAAGTGTATGTATTTCTATTTTTCGAATTTCAAAAATACAACATAAAAATTGTATTTTTGCTGGAAATTAAGGATAAATGATCGGTTCCGTAGTAGTATATTGTGCTTCGAGTACAAAAATAAAGTCTTGTTATTTTGAAGCTGCTCAACGTTTAGGTAAAATATTAGCTGAAAATAATATTACTTGTTGCAATGGTGCAGGAAATATGGGTTTGATGGCTGCTCTTTCTAATGCTGTTTTAGAAAATGGAGGACGTGTTACTGGTGTTATTCCTCGTTTTATGTGTGAGCAAGGTTGGCATCATGAACAACTTACAACGTTGGAAATTGTTGATACGATGCACGAACGAAAGCAACGAATGATGCAATTATCTGATGCCGCTATCGCATTGCCAGGTGGTTGTGGTACACTAGAAGAGCTACTCGAGGTTATTACGTGGAAGCAACTCGGGTTGTATTTAAAACCTATAGTAATTGTTAATGTAGACAATTTTTTTACTCCATTATTGGCCTATTTAGAGCAGTTGATAGAAGAACGCTTTATGCGTCCTATACATCGCAATATTTGGATTGTAGTAGAGTCGCCTGAAGATGTGTTGGAGGCAATAGAAAAAGCAGAGCCTTGGGACGCAAGTGTTCGAAAAAATGCAGCTATTTGATTATGTTGGATACGCTCTCTCTTATATATAATGATACCCTTACTAATGTTGCAACTCAAGTGAGTAGCAATACAGAGACGTTATTAATGACATCATTTGGAAAAGATGTTTTTTCTTCTCCTTGGGTTGTTGTAGGCGTATTGTTTTTATTTGTGGTTTATTGTGTAGTATTTTCTTCGTCCAAAAAATATTTAAAAGCAGAGTTGAGTAGTTTTTTCGAGGAAAAAGATCGATCTTCTTTTTCTGTATCATTTCCTCCTCAATATTTTTATTCAAAATTGGTTTTGTTTTTCCTCTCTCAACTCAGTATGGGTTATTTTTTGTTTAGATTTTCGTTGTTTTTTACGGAGAAAAATATGCCAATATTTATAATCTTTTTTTCTTTGGCAGTGCTTTTGTTTTTGTTGCTTGGTGATTTGTTGATGTTTTTTATAGGTATTGTGTTTTTTCAACAAAAGCAATCAATTCAATATATAAAAAAACATTTTTCTTTATTTGCTTTTAGTGGTGTAGTGTTGTTTCCTTTAATGATATTCTCTCTTTATACATTTCACGCTATAAGTGTAGTTGTGTTTTGTATAGCTACTGTTTTTATCGTTATTTTACTAATAATTCTCTGTTATAAATTATTACAAATCTTTTTTGAAAAAGGGGTTGCTCTTTTTTATTTAATGTTGTATCTTTGCATTTGGAAAATTTTACCAATTATGGCGTTTGTAAAAATGCTTTTTGAAGTAAGTTTGTTGTAATAATTTAGATTTTAGTTCCTTGAAAATTAAGAAGATACTGGTTTCTCAACCACGACCAACTACGGACAAGTCTCCCTATTTTGATATTACAGAGAAATATGGTGTTAAGATTGATTTTCGACCATTTATTAAGGTTGAACCAATTTTAGCAAAGGAGTTTAGAACTCAAAAAGTAAACATTCTTGAGCATTCTGCTATTATTTTTACTGCAAAGACAGGTATAGATCATTTCTTTAGATTGTGTACCGAGATGCGTATTACTGTGCCTGAAACGATGAAGTATTTTTGTTTGTCGGAGTCTATCGCACTTTATTTGCAGAAGTATATACAATTCAGAAAAAGAAAGGTGTTTTTGAGTGAAACGGGTAAGTTGCCTGCTTTGATAGAACTTATAAAGAAGCATGCTGACGAAAAATATTTAGTGGTATTGTCGGAGCAATATAATGATGAGATTGTAAAATCTTTAGATGAATTGCACTTGACTTATCATATAGGTTTAATGTATCGTACGGTAAGCAACGATTTCAAAGAAGATGAAAAATTCGACTACGATATGTTGGTATTTTTTTCGCCGCAAGGAATTCATTCTTTGTTGAAAAACTTCCCTAATTTCGAGCAAGGAGATATTCAAATAGCATGCTTTGGTACTACTACAGCACAAGCCGTAAAAGATGCAAACTTGCGTTTAGATTTGGCAGTGCCTACACCGCAATGTCCTTCTATGGCTATGGCATTGCTTCAGTTTGTAAAAGAAAATCATAAAAAGAAGTAAGAAAATCTTCAGTACGGAAATAAATTAATAAAATCCTCTTTTCGAAGAGGATTTGTTTTTTAATTTTGCATTTGTATGCGAATAGATATTATTACATTATTGCCTGAATTATTGCAGAGTCCGTTGAATCATTCTATCTTGAAACGAACTCAAAGTAAAGGTTTAGTTGAAATTGTTGTGCACGATTTACGCGATTATTCAGTGGATAAAAGGCATCGTCGTGTCGACGATTATCCTTTTGGTGGCGGTGCGGGTATGGTTATGCAAGTAGAGCCAATTTACAATCTTATTGAGAAACTGAAAAGCGAACGTGTTTACGATGAGATAATTTATACATCGCCCGATGGAGAACGTTTTTGCCAGCAGACGGCAAATAAACTTTCTTTGTCGAAAAACTTGATAATTTTATGTGGGCATTATAAGGGTGTCGATCAGCGTGTACGCGATTATTTGGTGACGAAAGAAATTTCGGTTGGCGATTATGTGCTTACCGGTGGCGAATTGCCTGCGGCCATAATGACTGATGCTATCGTACGATTGCTTCCGGGAGCTATTGGTGATGAGCAATCAGCTCTTTCCGATTCGTTTCAAGACAATCTTTTAGCTCCGCCGGAATATACTCGCCCAGCGGAATTTAATGGATGGCGAGTGCCCGATGTATTGCTTTCGGGACACGAAGCTAAGATTGAAGAGTGGCGTTTGGAGCAAGCTTTGGAGCGGACAAAACTCCTTCGTCCCGATTTACTTGATTGATTTTATTAAAAGAATTACATAACTAAATTTTATTTTTTTGAAATCTGCAGAGGCAGATTTAACTATTAAAATAAGGAGTTTCGACTTTTATTCTCGAATCCGTAAACGACCAAAATTTATAGTAGGAGAGAATAGGCAGGCGGAAGTTCACGTCTTTTGGCGTGAGTTATTTTCGTGCTTATTTACCTACAATGCTTTGGTCGGCTAACGGATTTAAATAGGCAATAAACGAAAATAGTTCACGTTTTTTTATGGAAAAAGATATTCATATCGGAAACATTATTCGCCAAAAGTTGCAAGAGCAAGAGCGTAGCGGAGCTTGGTTGGCTCGGAAGCTTTATACCGATTCGTCGAATATGTCAAAAATTCTTAAACGAAAACATATAGATGCAGGTTTGCTTTTGCGTATTTCGTTAATCTTGGAAGAAAACCTATTTGATTACTATTCAGATGCTTATGCCGAAAAGCGGCAAAAATAACCCTATTTTAGGGTAAAATCAGCCCGATTGTGTGGAGGTTTCGGAATGATGTTTTCTTCTCTATTCTATAGGGTTGCACTACTTTTGGAGTATAGTTTTATTAAGTATTTTAAAACCGATGGGCTGATGGGATATAACAAGCACAATTTATTATGAGTGGTATTAAAGAAATTATTAAAGAGCGTGATGGTTCTACTACAAGAGTGACAGTAATTACAGAAAAAGGTAGTGTTTATACAGACAGTTATGTTGACTGGGCGACAGAGGGGTCTAAAAATGACACTATTAGTTATGCTATACAAAAAGCATTAGATAAAGACAAATAAAAAGCGGATTTAATCCGCTTTTTATTTGTCTTTAAGTAATTGAAGGCACTTTTGTAAACTTACTTCCCAGTGTGGGATAGAGACAGCAAAAGTGCTTTTTATTTTGTGTTTGTTGAGTACGCTGTAGAAAGGTCGTGGAGTTTTTGTGGGGTACTCGCTCGATTCTATAGGGAACACTTGGCAGTTGGTGTTCGTGAGTCTAAAAATGGCTGTGGTAAAATCGTACCAGCTACAAACGCCTTCGTTTGAGAAATGATAAACACCATAATCGGTTTTCTTGCTTGTGATAATTTCCCAAATGGCATTTGCCAAGTCGGCAGCATAAGTTGGTGTTCCTACTTGGTCGAAAACAACATTAAGGCTGTCTCGCTCATTACCCAAACGTAACATCGTTTTTACAAAGTTGTTTCCAAACGATGAGTAGAGCCACGAAGTTCTAATAATAAAACTTGCGTTGCATACCGATAGCAATGCTTTTTCGCCTTCTAATTTAGTTTTTCCGTAAATGGTTTGCGGGTTGGTTGGCATCGTTTCAGTGTAAGGAATGTTGCTTGTTCCATCAAAAACATAGTCGGTAGAAACGTGAATAATTTTTGCTTGATATTTTTGGGCAGCAATGCCAAGATTTTTCACTGCATCGCAATTAATAGCACGGCATAAATCTATGTCGGTTTCGGCCTTGTCGACAGCCGTATATGCTGCACAATTTACAATATAGTCGGGACGAAGATTTTTAACGAAAGAGTCAACTTCGTCGGCATTGCAAATATTTAGTTCTTCAACGTCGGTAAAAACAAAATCTACTTCAGTATATTGTTTTGCTACAACTCGCATTTCATTGCCAAGTTGTCCATTGGCACCAGTTATAAGAACTTTCATCGTTTTAAAAATTTAGAGTAACATCTTTCAATAAAGGATGTTTTGTATCTTTTTCGGATAAAATCATTTTATCGGTAGGAATTTTCCAATCGATGTTTAAATCGGGATCGTTAAACAAAATTCCTCCGTCAGCTGCAGGATTGTAAAAATTATCACATTTATAACTAAAAACAGCTGTTTTGCTTAATACCGAAAAACCATGAGCAAACCCACGAGGGATAAGAAATTGTAAATGATTTTCTTCTGTTAGTTCTACTCCGAACCATTGACCATACGTGGCAGAGTTAGCACGTAAATCGACAGCAACGTCCCAAACTTTTCCAATAGTTACAGAAACAAGTTTCGATTGGCAGTAAGGGTTGTGTTGAAAGTGTAGACCTCTAATAACTCCGTAAGACGATTTAGACTGATTGTCTTGTACAAAATTCTGACTGATACCTAATTCTTTGTATCTGTTTTCGTTGTAGGTTTCGAAAAAAAATCCTCTATCGTCAGTAAAAATTTTTGGTTTTACGATAAGTAAATCTTTTATTGGAGTTGTTATTATTTCCATTATTTTGCCAAGTCTAAAAGGTATTTACCGTATTGTGTTTTTTCTAAAAGCTTGCCTAGGTTTTGAAGTTGATTGGTATCAATCCATCCATTTCGCCACGCAATTTCTTCGATGCAACTAACGTAAAAACCTTGTCGGTTTTGAATTGTTTCAACAAAATTTGATGCTTCAAGCAAACTGTCGCAATTGCCCGTATCGAGCCATGCAAATCCACGACCAAAAAGTTCAACTTTCAAAGTCCCTTCCTCGAGGTAAAGTTTGTTGAGGTCTGTAATTTCGTATTCGCCACGGGCAGATGGTTTTAGATTTGCAGCCTTTTCAGTAACGGTTTCATCGTAAAAATAAAGCCCAGGAACTGCATATTTGCTTTTGGGTTTTTCTGGTTTTTCTTCAAGCGAAACAACATTATCACACTCATCGAACTCAACCACTCCGTAAGCACGAGGATCTTTTACATAATAACCAAATACGCAAGCTCCCTTTTCTATAGCAGCAGCACGTTTTAGCATTGCAGAAAAGCCTTGTCCGTAAAATAAATTATCGCCAAGAATAAGGCAACCTTTTTCTCCTGCAAGAAAATCAGCTCCTAGTACAAATGCTTGAGCTAAACCATTAGGTGTTTCTTGTACTTTGTATTCAAAATGCATTCCAAGTTGTTCGCCAGAGCCAAGCAATTCTTGAAACATAGGTAAATCACGAGGAGTAGAAATGATCAAAATTTCTCTTATTCCTGCCAACATTAAAGTCGAAAGGGGATAGTAAATCATCGGTTTGTCGTAAACCGGCATGATTTGCTTCGAAATGGCTTTCGATAAAGGGTAAAGTCTTGTTGCACTTCCTCCTGCGAGAATTATACCTTTCATAAACGGTTTATTTTAGTTTGTTTGTTTCGGTATCTGGGAAAATAATTTTTGGTTCAAAAGTTTTTGCTTCTTCCGAATCCATCCATGCGTATGCCAAAATAATAATGATATCGCCTGGTTGTACTAAACGTGCTGCAGCGCCATTAAGACAGATTTCTCCAGAACCTTTTTTGCCTTTAATCACGTAAGTTTCAAAGCGAGCACCATTGTTGTTGTTTACGATGAAAACCTTTTCGTTAGGCAAAATGTTTGCTGCATTTATCAAGTCCTCATCGATAGTAATGCTACCAATGTAATTCAAATTTGCATCAGTAACAGTAACTCTATGAATTTTCGATTTTAAGATTTCTACGTACATTTTATTTGTATTGAATGTTATCAATTAAACGAACTGCACCACAAAAAACTGTAACACAGCCAACTATATAATTAGCATCGTTCCAATCCTTTACAGATTGAAGCGTGTTTCCATTTACAATTTCAAAATATTCTACACGAAGTCCTTCTATATTATTAATTTTCGCCACAACCCAATCTATTGTTTCTGCAACGTTTTTTATTTGCTGAAAACCAACGCTTTCTTTTAATGTTTTGTAAATATTTGTTGCAATATCTTTTTCGTTAGCACTTAAAAGCATATTACGACTACTAAGAGCTAACCCGCTTTCTTCGCGCACGATTGGGCAACCAATAATCTCAATAGGATATTTTTTTGTTGCAACCATGTGTCGGATAATGGCTAGTTGTTGAAAATCTTTTTCACCAAAATATGCTTTGTCGGGCGTTGATAACTCAAACAATTTTCCAACAATTTGAACAACACCATTGAAATGTCCCGGACGAAATTTCCCTTCCATCACTTTGTCCAAACCATTAAAATCAAATTCAAAAGTGGAATTCAATTCGGTGCTATCGTAAATTTCATCAACTTCTGGAGCAAAAATAGCGTAGCAATTATTCTCTTCTAGCATTTTTGCATCGGCTTCGAGCGTACGAGGGTATTTCGCTAAATCGTTTTTGTCATTGAATTGTGTTGGGTTTACAAAAATGCTCACAATGCATACATCATTTTCTTTAACACAACGTTTAACAAGCTGTAAATGACCATTATGCAAAGCTCCCATTGTAGGAACAAGTCCTACGGTTTTTCCCTCATTTTTTAACGCAGTAACGAGATCTCGTAAAGCAACTTGGGTTTTGATTATTTCCATTTCTTTTATTCCGTATGTTTAATTTTTATCTTTGCAAGATATGTGCAAAAATAACCATTTTATAATATAAAAGGAGTAAAAATATTTACATTTATTATGTTGAAAAATATAGTTTTTGATATGGGTGGAGTCTTGATTGATTTAAACCGAAATGCTTGTATTGAGGCTTTTCGTCAATTGGGATTTTTAGATGTTGATAAATATATTGGGGAATTTGTTCAGTCAGATGTTTTTTTGAAATTAGAAGAAGGTAAAATCTCTGAAAATGAATTTTATGCAGAAATTAAGAAAATAATAGGTTGTTCAATCTCTAATGAAGATATTCGTACAGCATGGCTTTGTTTTTTATTGTCGATTCCTAACGAAAAATTGGAATTACTATTGCTTTTGAAAAAACAATATAACGTATATCTTTTGAGTAATACAAATCCAATACACTTTCCTTATATTGTCGAAACTCAGTTTTGTAAGAATGGACATGCTTTGTCAGATTATTTTGATAAATGCTTTTTGTCCTATCAATTGAACATGTCAAAACCACGAGCAGAAATATTTACATATTTGTTGCAATCGGAGAATTTGCTGTCTGAGGAAACTTTTTTGATTGATGATGGAAAAGCAAATATTGAAATGGCTAAGTCTTTGGGTTTTAGAACTTATTTGGCGAAACCTTTTGAGTCGTTTGATACATTGAAACAACAATTATTAGAAAAAACATTATGAAAAAGGTATTAATGTCGTTTGTTCTTTTTGTAGTTACATTTGATGCGTTTTCTTTTTCTCCTGTTGATAGCGTGAATACGTTGATGGGAACAGCCTCGACGTACAACTTTTCGCATGGAAATACATATCCTGCTGTGGCAATGCCTTGGGGAATGAATTTTTGGTCGGCACAAACGGGCGAAAATGGTAGCGGATGGATGTATACTTATTCGGAAAATGAAATTCGTGGTTTTCGGCAAACGCACCAGCCGAGTCCATGGATAAATGACTATGGAACCTTTTCAATTATGCCGCTTTCGGGCGATTTGCAGGTGGATAATCATTTAAGAGGCAGAATGTTTTCTCATGAAAATGAAGTGGCAAAACCTTATCTATATCAAGTTCGATTTGATGATGGTACTCTAGTAAAAATGACTCCAACGGAACGTGGGGCAATTTTTGTCGTGAAATTTGCAGAAAACAAAAGGCAATTTTTAGTGCTCGATGCTTATAAAGATGGATGTGGAGTTGAAATTGATACAACAAATAGTTGCATCACAGGATATACAAAGAACAATAGCGGTGGTGTCCCTTCTAATTTTGCTAATTATTTTGTAGTAGATTTTGACCAAAAAATTGTTGATTTTGGGACACGAACTAATGATTCGTTGATGGCCAAAACAACCAAAGCAGAACATTTTGCTGCGCAGGCGTATGTGGAATTTGATTTGAGCCCGAATGATTCATTGATTATTCGCGTGGCTTCATCTTTTGTAAGTAAAGAACAAGCGTTGTTGAATTTTGAGAGGGAGGTGCAAGATCATTCTTTTTGCGATGTTTTGCTCCGTGCAAAAAATGAGTGGAACGAAAAACTTGGTCGGATTCGAGTGGGAGGTGAGGCCGATCCAAATACGATTCGTACGTTTTATTCTTGCCTTTATAGAACATTGCTATTTCCACGCAGGTTTTTTGAATATGATGGCGAAAATAAGCCAATTTATTATAGTCCTTATGATGGAAAAATTCATAGCGGAGTGATGTACACCGACAACGGATTTTGGGATACGTTTAGGGCTGTGCATCCGTTGTTTACGTTGCTTTATCCTGAAGTGACGGAATGTGTTTTGCAGTCATTGCTCAATACTTATGACGAAAGTGGTTTTTTGCCCGAGTGGGCAAGTCCGGGCCATCGCAATTGTATGATAGGAAACAATTCTCTCTCATTGATTGCTGATGCATGGCAAAAAGGTTTTAGACGTATTGATGCCGAAAAAGCACTCAAGGCAATGCTCAATCAAACCTTGGAACAGGGTAGTGAATCTTCGGTTGGAAGAAATGGCTACGAAGATTATCACAATCTTGGCTATGTTCCTTATCCTGATTATTACGAGGCATCAGCCAAAACGCTCGAATATGCCTATGCAGATTGGTGTTTGGCAACTTTTGCAGAAAGTATTGGAGAAAAAAATATCGCAAAAGAGTATTTCATAAAGTCGCAAAACTATCGAAACTTGTTTGACGCAAATATTGGTTTTATGCGTGCGAAAAACAAGCAAGGAGAGTGGATAGAACCTTTTGATGCTACGGAATGGGGCGGTCCTTTTACCGAGGGTTGTTCGTGGCATTACACATGGAGTGTTTTTCACGATGTTGAAGGTTTGGCGCAGCTTATGGGTGGACACACTGAAATGGTGAAACAACTCGATTCTGTATTTTCTGCTCCAAATACTTATAACTATGGAACGTATGGATTTGTAATTCATGAAATTGCCGAAATGGTTGCATTGAATATGGGGCAATATGCACATGGCAATCAGCCAATTCAGCATGCTATTTATTTGTATAATTATTTGGGTCAGCCATGGAAAGCGCAACAAAGGGTTCGTGAGGTTTTGTCGCGATTGTATTTGGCAACTCCCGATGGTTATTGTGGCGATGAAGACAACGGACAAACATCGGCTTGGTATGTTTTTAGTGCCTTGGGATTTTATCCCGTTTGTCCGGGAGCGTCCGAATATGTTTTGGGCTCGCCGTTGTTTGAAAAAACTGTTTTGTCATTGCCGGGAGATAAATCTTTTGAAATAAATGCTACGAAAAATTCTGCAGAAAAAGTTTATATACAAAATGCATTGCTCAATGGTAAAACTTTTGAGAACAACTATTTAACCCATGAGCAAATATCTTCTGGTGGAATATTTGATTTGAAGATGTCTGAAAAGCCAAACAAAAAACGAGGAATCAAGGCAGAAAATTTACCATATTCATATACAAAAATAGATAAGTTAAAAAATTAATAAAATTGTAATAATTTTTTAGGCTACTATATCGTTTAATTCTTTTATTTTGAACAAAAAAAGTATGAAAAAGCGTATTCTAGTAGTAGATGACGAGTGTGATTTGTGTGAGATTTTACGGTTCAATCTTGAATCGGAAGGTTATGATGTTGATGTTGCATTTTCGGGTGAGGAGGCTTTAACGTATAACCTATCGAAATATTCGTTGCTTTTGCTTGATGTTATGATGGAGGATTTGTCAGGTTTTGAGGTGGCTAAAGTATTACGCAATAATAAGGAAACAGAATCTTTACCTATTATATTTTTGACTGCATTAACTTCCGAAAGTGATATATTAGAGGGCTTTGATTTGGGTGCTGATGATTATATAAAAAAACCATTTTCGGTAAAAGAAGTTATCGCACGAGTGAAGTCGGTTTTGAATAGGGTAGATGCTCGAAGCAGTAATCTAAAATCAATTCTTTCGTATGAAAATTTAAAAATTTATTTAGATACAAAAAGGGTTCTTGTTGATAATCAAGAGATTCTGTTTACGAAAAAAGAGTTTGGAATATTGTCTCTGTTGTTGGGGCATCCTAATCAAGTGTATTCTCGAAATGAAATTTTGTCATTAGTTTGGACCGATGAAGTTTGTGTTTTGGATCGTACGGTAGATGTAAATATAGCTCGAGTACGAAAAAAAATAGGACGTTATGGAAAAAACATAGTTTCACGATCTGGATTTGGTTATTCGTTTGTTTTTTGAGTATGAATTTAAATAAAAACTTATTTCTACTATTATCTACAATTTTTGTTTGTAGTATTGTTGCAATACTTTTTTTTCAACATAGTCAAGAAAAAGCTTTTCGCAAAACACATCTAAATACATGCTTGAAAAATTACAATAGAATTGTAGTTCATTATCTCGAAGATAATGAATACGATGCCGAAAAACTTTTAGATTTATTACCCTTGTTCCCAGATAGTTTGCTCTGTATACAAGTAAAAAAAGCAAACGGAGAGGTGCTTTTAGAAAATTTTTCATCAGAAGAATTGCCTACTTCATTGAATTCTGAAAAAGGGATTTTTTTGTCAAGATTTTCAAATGATTTATATTATTATACTATTTCTAATTTTGGCGATTTTAAGGTAACGTCGGCATTGCCTTACGATCAAACATTTGAAATTTCAGTAAGAGAAAATCGCTATTTTTTGGTTTTTGTCGTGATATTGTTTTTAGTTGTAATTGTTCTAATTTATTTATTATCAAAACATTTTTATATGATTGTTGCTCGTGATGAGGCAAAATTGAAGCGTTTATTAACTCAAAATATTTCTCACGAATTAAAAACACCTGTAAGTGCTATTTTAGGATGTACAGAGACATTATTGTTTAATAATAAGATGTCTGATAATCAAAGGAATGTATTTGTAGAGCGTTCGTATGAACAAGCAAAACGTTTGCAATCTTTATTAGAAGATATCACCATTCTGAATAAATTAGATGATGCTCGACTTTTGTATGAAAAAACGCATTGCGATTTGTGTAAAACTGTAAAAGAAGTGATACAAGATTGTGAATATTTGATGGAGGATCGAAACATTTTAGTGGAGATTTCATTGCCCGAAGAACTCCCTATTTTTGGAAATCCTTCATTGTTATATTCGGTGTTTCGAAATTTGTTGGAGAATGCCTTAATGTATGCAGGTGAGGATGCAAAGGTGTCTATTATTTTGAAGGAAGATGCAAAGCGTCATTATTATTTCTCGTTTTCCGATACTGGAAAAGGAGTTGCTCAAGAGCATTTACCTCATTTGTTTGACCGTTTTTATCGTGTAGAGAAAGGTCGTAATAGAAAGACAGGAGGGACAGGTTTAGGACTTGCTATTGTGAAAAATGCAATTGCGTTTCATCAAGGAAGTATCAGTGTAAAAAATGCAATTGGTGGAGGTTTGTGTTTCGATTTTTCTTTAAAAAAGTATTAAAATTCGATGATAGTGATTCCAGCACCGCCAAATTGTACGTGTTCGTCAAAAAAACGAATTCCTTTTATTCCTGCTAGGTAGTTGCGTGTTAGTTGCCGTAAAATTCCATTGCCCGTACCATGTAAAATACGTACTCGTGAAATTCCTATCATCATAGCATCGTCGATAAAGTAGGTAATAGCTTGTAGAGCTTCGTCGGCACGCATACCGCGAATATCAATTTCGGGTTTGAATTGCAATTTTCTTTCTTTTACGCCGTCTTCGTTTATGTTTATTTTGTTTTTCGCTTTAACGGTATTGCGTACAGCATTGTGATTTGCTCGTTCTAAATCACTGATTTTAATTTTTGATTTGATATTTCCAAAAGCAACAGTTGCTACGTTGTTTTTTATTTCTAAAATTGACCCTATAGCATTAGGGTTGCTTTTGATAGAAACATAGTCATCTTTTTTAAGTTCTTTATTATTTTTTATTTGAGCATTGGGTGTGCTGTTTCTCTTTTTTTGTACAACTTTTATTTTTTGCTCAACAAAAGTTGCTTGTTCTTTGCTTTGCTCTTTTTTGAATTGCGAGAGTTCTTCTCTTAGAGTTTTGGTTGTTTCACGATTTGCTTCTGCTTCTTTTATTTTACGAATTGTATGCTCTATTTTAGCATTAGCATTTGATATCAATTGCTCGGCTTGTTTTTTTGCTTCGCGAATTATATTCTTCTCGTTTTTGTGTAACTCAAGAAGCTCTTTTTCGTATTGAGCAAGAATTTGTTCGGTTTGTTTCTCTTTTTGCTTTATTTGTTGACGTTTGTTCTCCCAATAGCGTTTGTCACGAACAATATCTTGTAGATATTTGTCTAAATCGACAAAGTCGCTTCCTACTTTTTGTGTGGCCTCTGTGATAACCGACTCTGGTAACCCAATTTTACGAGCAATCTCGATAGCAAAAGAACTACCCGGATTCCCAATTTGTAGTTGAAAGAGCGGACGCATTCCTTGACGGTCGTAGAGCATTGCTCCGTTTGCAATGCCATTGGTGGCGGTTGCAAATTGCTTTAAGTTGGTGTAGTGTGTAGTGATAACTCCAAATGTTGCTTTTTGATTAAGGTTGTTAAGAATTGCTTCGGCTATGGCTCCTCCTATTTGTGGCTCTGTGCCAGCTCCAAATTCGTCTATTAGCAATAGTGTTTTATTTGTGGATTTTTGTATGAAAAATTTCATATTCAGCAGGTGTGAACTGTAGGTTGACAAGTCGTTTTCGATACTTTGCTCGTCGCCAATGTCTATAAAGATATGATCGAAAATACCTGCTTGACTGCTCTCATGTATAGAAATTGGTAGTCCGCATTGAAGCATATATTGCAATAATGCTACAGTTTTTAAGCAAACTGATTTACCACCTGCATTAGCACCCGAAATAATCAAAATGCGTTGATGCTCGTTTATTTTAATTTTTAGGGGAACGATTTCTTTGTTTTGTGCTTTTAATGACAAATAGAGTAGCGGATGTATAGCATCATTCCAATCTATGATACATTTGTCGGTGAAGTGAGGTTTTATTGCCTTTATTTGTTGAGCAAACAACGCTTTTGCATAAATGGCATCTATTGCTCCTAAATAATCTTGAATTTCGAATATCTGTGGGATATAGGGGCGTATGAAATCGGTCAAAAGGGTTAAAATGTGTATGATTTCGCGACGTTCTTCACTCTCTAGTTCTCGAATTCGGTTGTTCGCTTCTACCACTGCCGTTGGTTCTACGAAAATGGTTTTTCCTGTAGCCGATTCGTCGTGGATAATACCCTTAATTTTGTTTTTATACATTGGGGAAATAGGTATTACCAAACGTCCTTCGCGGAGTGTAGGATTGGTGTCTTTTTCTATGTACCCACTATTTTTTGCATGATTTAAAATTGCAGTCAAACTATTTGTTGCCGAAATTTGAGCCAATTTTAGATTCCTACGAATTGATGCAAGTTTTTCTGACGCACTATCTTTTATCTCGCCAAACTTGTTGAATAATTGTTCTATTTTTTGAACGATTTCGGGTATTAGTTGAATCTCGTTGGAGCGTTCGTTGAGATAAAAATATTTTTCGTTTCGTTGTTTTATGTAGTGTAAAATATTGCGAGCGGTTTCGAGTAGTAGTTTCAGTTCGAAACACTCTTTTTCGTTTACAAACGACCCTTCTATGCGAATGCGATGCAACGTTTTTTCTAAATTCTGAATAGTTGTAAAAGGAATTTTTTCTTCCTCGTTGCTGAGTATTTTGCAGAACTCGTCGCATTCCGACAATGATTTTAAAATAGATTCGAAATTCGAAGAAAATTCAATTTTGTCGATGTGCGATTGACCTAATTCGCTTTGGCATTTTTCTTTTAAAAGTTTACGAACTAGATTAAAACCTATTTTTTGTTCAAAGTCACGAGGGTATATCATAAAAAAGCATTCTAAAATATTAAAAACGACCTTATTCAAGATGCGTTACTTGACACAAACAAGAATAAAATCGCTTTAAATACAAAATTACAACATTTTTTTAGAATCGAGCAAATAAGCTCTTTATTAAATTTCCGTCGAAGATTTACTATATTTTTATAAAAAAAGAAGTATGGCAATATTTACATCTGTTTACATAAAGCATGGCAACGTGTGGCCAAAGGATTATTTAGCAATAGCAACCCTGTCCGATGGCACGACAAAGAAATTTCGCCTTAAAAGGCGTGAAGATGCTAATCTTTTATTCGTGAGTGCAGAGGAGACTGACGATAAAACTTATTCGGCAAAATTGCAAGTAGAGCCCTCTACTTTTCGTATGAAGAAATGGATTGACGGCTCTTGCAAAACACGAGAATATAAGACAGTAAACGAGTTTTGCACAATTGATTACAATGGCGTGCCTTTGCAACTCAATGCCGATAGGTGTGAACTCGCTTGTGCAGACCTTAGCTATAGTGAAAGAAGGGAGATTGTGAGAAAATTACAAGAATAATTTTACTAAAATTACACTTGTTTTTTTATAATAAAAGCGTTTATTTGCAAAATAAATGGGAATGTTATTAACAGATAATATAAAGATATGGGAGGAAAGAAAAAGATAGTTGTGTTTACTGGTGCTGGTGTCAGTGCCGATAGCGGTATTGCGACGTTTCGTGATGCTGACGGTCTTTGGGCAAACTATCGCATTGAAGAGGTTTGCACTCCTGAAGCGTTGAAAAACAATAGAGCGAAAGTTATTGAGTTCTATAATTTGCGTCGCAAGGAGTCTTTGACAAAGAAACCCAATGCGGGACATCTTGCTATTGCAGAAATGGAACAATGGGCGGATGTCTGCGTGATAACACAGAATGTTGATAACCTCCACGAACAAGCTGGCTCGACGCGTGTGGTACATCTTCACGGCGAACTGATGAAGTTACGTTCAGAAGCAAACCCAAATCTTATATACGAAATCAACGAAGGATGGGAGCAGAGCCTCGACGCCCGTGGCGAAGACGGAGCTTTGCTTCGCCCTCATATAGTGTTTTTTGGAGAGGATGTGCCGATGTTCGACATTGCAAGCCGGATTGTTGAACAAGCAGACATTTTGATAGTTGTAGGAACATCGTTGGCTGTATATCCTGCGGCGGCGTTGGTTTACTTTGTGCGTGATAAACACGTGCCGATTTATTTGGTTGACCCGGGTACACCCGACATTTCTAATATTCAAAATCCTTTGACACATATCAAAGAACGTGGTGCTGTTGGCGTTCCTCAATTGGTAAAGAAACTTCGTGAAGAAATTGTGACCAATACCATTTTTAACGGCTAATGACACAAGGATTGTGGGCAAAATCAGTAACTGAAATTAGTTGTAATGTGCAATAGTGTAAAAAGTAATAAAAAGACAAAGAAACTATGAGTGTAAGTACTCTCCCTAAAAAGAAAGCGACATTTATGTCCAAATCGCGTTACACAAAATACTGCCAATGTCCCAAGGCATTGTGGTTGAGTGTGTACAAACCCAATGAGGCAATAGTTGATGCTAGCTTGGAAGCCCGCTTTGCAGATGGGAATACAGTAGGAGACCTTGCTATGGGGTTGTTTGGAAACTTTGTGGAGGTAACCACACACACAGCCTCTGGACGACTCGACCTTGCTGCCATGATAAAAAAAACTCAAGAAGAGATGGCACGAGGTACTGAGGTGATATGCGAAGCATCGTTCAGCTACAACAATGGCAGGCAGAGTAACTACTGTGCTGTGGACATCTTGCGCCGCGAAGCCGGTGGATGGGCTATCTACGAGGTGAAAAGCACAACAAGCCACGTGGCAGACGCATCGCTTACCGACAAGAAGTTTGTTGAAAAGGTGATGAAATACGCAACGGATATTGCTTTTCAAAAATGGGTACTCGAAAATTGTGGTGTAACCATAACAGGAACGTACCTTGTAACACTCAATAGCGACTATGTGCGTAAGGGAGATATTGATATACAACAACTATTCAATATCATCGACATAAAAGACCTTGTTGCTAACGAGTACGCAAAAGTAGAGAACATATCATGCGATGCGCACGCCATATTGGAGCAAACTTCAGAAGTGAACAAAAAGATTGGTATGCATTGCACCAACCCTTACGAATGTGCTTTTTGGAAATACTGCACCAAGCAGGCAGGTCTTGACCTTGAGAATGACAAAGCAACAGTATTCAATCTCTACCGTATGAATGCCAATAAGAAATTTGAATATCTAGAAAAAGGCTTAATCTCATTTGACGATATAAAACAAGAGAAACTAAACGATAAACAACGCACACAGGTTGATTGTACGTTGAATAATACTGATTACATCAATAAAGAAGGCATAAAGGATTTCTTGAACAAGATAACCTATCCGCTCTACTTTCTCGATTTTGAGAGTATGCAACCAACGTTACCGATGTGGGACAACTGCAAACCTTATATGCAAGTATGCTTTCAGTATTCGCTGCACTACATAGAGCACGAAGGCGGAGAATTTAAGCATAAAGCATTTCTTGCTCCGAGTGATGGCTCCGACCCTCGTCGTGAACTTGCCGAGGCATTGTGCAAAGATATTCCCCAAGATACTTGCGTTATGGCTTATAACGACCCGTTTGAAAAAGGACGTATAAAGGAGATGGCAGAGTTATATCCGGACTTAAAGGAGATGTTGATGAATATTCATGGTAACATCATCGATTTGCTTGTGCCATTCCGCGAAGGACACTGCTACACACCGGCCATGGGTGGCTCGTTTAGCATAAAGAGCGTGTTGCCGGCACTGTTCCCCGATAACGACGAACTGAACTACCATAACCTAAGCGACCTTGTACAGAATGGCGGTGATGCCATGACTATTTTCCCACAGATAAAGGATATGTCTGCCGACGAAGCCGAAGCTGCCCGCCAGGCATTGCTCGCATACTGCCACCTCGACACTCTTGCCATGGTGTGCGTGTGGGAGAAGTTGAAAGAGTTGGCTGGAAAATAAGCGAAATTCTTGGTTTATATAAATTTGAGAGAAACATAAAATATTACAAGTATGGAAAGCATAAATTACCTTCAAAAAATAACTGATTTCAATAGTGATAAAGACATCATTGCTTTAAGAGAAAAATATAAAGAACCGACTTTTTTTGAAATTATTTCTAAACAAAGAAGCGAAAATACATATAGCTCTTTCTTGAAGTGGATGTTTCAGTCAAGTTACACTGATTTAAATTCCGCATCACCAATCTTGTTACTATTGGACATACTTGTAAAACGTAGTGAAGAAGAAAAACGCGAACCTAGTTTAATTGATGATTCTTTCAAACTAGACATTGTAACCAGAGTTTTTAAAATCAACGACATTGAGGTTGAGACAGAAAAATATGTATCAGAACTTGTAAGCGAACTAAAACAAATCGGTGAAATAAATGCTAATTTAGATGAAAATCAACTTATTAAAACATGCGAGGACAGAATTGATATTTTCATTAGATGCACATTGGATAATGACCAGGAACTTCAAATAATCATTGAGAACAAGATTGATTCAAGCGAAGGAGCTATTAAAAACAATAAAAAGACAAATATTGTAGATTACGACGATAGTTCACAAACAAATAGATATTACATTGCAACAAAGCGAAAAGATGAAAAAAATATAAAACAGTTATATGTATATCTATCTCCATCGATAGAAAACAAATGCGACTGCGAACAATTTATAAAAATCACCTATCAAGATATAATTGATGGCATTGTTGTACCGATGCTTGCAACTACTAGTTTATCCACGCGAGCCAGATTCTTTTTGGAAGAGTTGAAAACGGAACTTACATTCCCGAGTCTTGAAGGAGGTAATGTAAAAAATAGCATTGCTATAAGTAATGAAAACACTTTGAAATTTGGGGAAATATGGGAAAAATATAATCAACTTATAATTGATGCTGCAATAGCGGATACACCTGATGCAGGATTTTGGTATATCAAAAAAGGTAACGATATAAATTATTACAACCATAAACCAATAAAAGAGCTTTGTGAATTAATCAATACAGACTGGAAAAAAGGGACAAGGTATGAATCTGTTCGCGAACAGATAAAAGAAAAACATATCGAATCTGATGAATGCAAAATAGAAAAGGATATAGAACTATTAAAAAAAATTTTGGGAGAATAATAAACGCTTTCTGTTGGCACTGATGAATGGTTTACCAACGGAAAAACGAAAAAATATAGAATACATAACAACAGAAGTATCCAAAACAAAAAACGCAAAGTATCGTATCTATTTTGGAGAAAAAAGTCTCAATGACGCTTGGTTGAAAGGAAAACCTGCAAATAATTCAGAAACAGCTTGGTTGATAATCAATCAGTGGGCAGAAAAAGAAAAGGGTGCTGGTAGGAATGTTGGTCTTAACATATTACGAGAAAAATTCAGTTTTAAACTTTGTAATCCTTATTATGAGAATGAAAGATGGTTAAGGCATTTATTCTACGAGTATAATGACCAGGGGGGGTATAACGCAGATGGAGATAAGAGCAATAATGTCGAATTCGAAGCAGGCGGATGGGATATTTATAGGCCTAAAGATGACGATGACAGGAAATTTCGCATAAAATTGTCAGACGGAAAGGATGCTATTATGCTTAAGGTATGGAGAAAGGACGCTGTGGAAAAATTGATAAAATTAGTAACTGATCCCAATAAAGAATATTTTGGAAAAGATGAACTCTCTGTTCAGCCGAACAAGTAACTAAATAATGGATTTACAAAAAAAACTCCATCTGAATTAAATTTTTTGCCGTTGTTTTATATATTTATTTATAACGTAAATAAGTAAAATAATATGGCAAAGACATTTGATTTATAACACACGTACTTTATTGGAAAATCTGCGTACAAACGCAAGTCATTACACGAAAAATGGTGGATGTTCAGTGTAAAAGAGCATAACGGTAACTGCATCACATTCAGTAATAGAGATAGGAATATGACCACAAGGATTATCATAGCAAAGTGCTTAGTTCTTCATCTAGTGGCGATGAAGTCTGCTTCATTACGATAGATGGCGAACGATATCTATTAGAGGCAAAAAATAGTTTTTCAAAAGGTCAACGGTTAAACAAGGAAGATTTAAGAGGAATAGTAGTGGCAGAATTTGATAACAAAAAACAAGATTTTGTAAAAACAAAGGATTGTGGTCAATCACTTGGAGAGTTTCTCTCAAAAAAGCAGAGATATTAAATGAAAAATGAACAACTGTTTGAGTTTGTCTGATTTATATTTGTCAAGTTTTCTTATTGAGTCTTTTTGGGTTGTAATTAAAATTAATCCTTAAATTACCTCATTTATATCTTCTAAAATGGAATTGTTGTTTGCGATAAATATTTTATATTTGCGTTCTTAAAGAATTAGCGTTGCAAACGTTTCTTTTCGATGAAAAAGATATAAAAAATTAAGGAAATGCGTAGATTTTTTTTGTTATTGACTTTTGTTTTAGGGATAGAAGTTCTTGCACAATCGGTTGTCGATTATGTAAATCCGTTTATTGGTACAACCAATTTTGGAACTTGTAATCCAGGAGCAGTTTGTCCAAATGGGTTGATGTCGGTGGTCCCGTTCAACGTGATGGGCTCTGATTTGAATGTTTACGATAAAGACGCTCGTTGGTTTTCAACACCTTATGAGTATAAAAATAGCTTCTTTACTGGTTATTCGCACGTCAATTTGAGTGGTGTGGGTTGTCCCGATTTGAGTTCGCTATTGCTAATGCCAACAACGGGAAACCTCGAAGTTGATTATAAAAAATACGGTTCAACTTATACAAATGAGAAAGCTACACCGGGTTATTATTCCAATTTCTTGGAAAAATATGGTATTAAAACCGAAGTTTCCGCAACGGAACGCACAAGTGTTGCTCGCTTTACCTTTCCCAAAGGCGAAGCTAATATTTTGCTGAATCTTGGCGAAGGTTTGACCAACGAAAGTGGTGCTATGGTACGCAAGGTTTCGGACACGGAAGTGGAGGGAGTTAAACTTTTAGGAACGTTTTGCTACAATCCTCAAGCAGTTTTTCCTATCTATTTTGTGATGCGAGTGAGCAAAATGCCTAAAACTTTTGGTTATTGGAAAAAACAGCGCCCAATGCAAGGTGTTGAGGCCGAATGGGATATATATTCTGGACGATATAAATTTTATACCAATTATTCTCGCGAAATTTCGGGCGATGATGTTGGTGTTTATTTCTGTTACGATGCGGAGGAAAATGAGCAAATCGAGGTTCAGATTGGTGTTTCGTTCGTGAGTATGGAAAACGCAAGACAAAATCTTGACGCCGAACAGCCAACATTCGATTTTGAAAAAACTCACCAACTTGCTCGTTCTAAGTGGGAAAAAGATTTAAGCGTTGTGAAGGTTGAAGGTGGTACGGCTGACCAAAAAACGGTGTTCTACACTGCACTTTATCATGCTTTGATTCATCCTAACGTTTTGCAAGACGTGAATGGCGAATATCCTCAAATGGAAGGGGCAGAAGTGCTGACCGCAAAAGGCAATCGTTATACCGTATTTTCACTTTGGGATACTTACCGCAATGTGCATCAGTTGCTGACGCTTCTCTATCCTGAACGTCAGTTGGACATGGTGTGCACAATGCTAGCAATGTACAAAGAGCATGGTTGGTTGCCAAAATGGGAACTCTACGGTCGTGAAACGCTCACCATGGAGGGTGACCCTGCAATTCCTGTGATAGTGGATACATGGATGAAAGGGCTTCGCGATTTTGATGTAGATTTGGCTTACGAGGCAATGTGCAAAGGTGCAACTACGGTGGGCAAGGACAATTTGATGCGTCCCGACATCGATCCTTATATCGAAAAAGGCTACATTCCATTGGGATTTTTTGCAGCCGATGCTTCGGGCGATAATTCGGTTTCGCATGCTTTGGAGTATTATATTGCCGATTGGGCATTGAGCCAAATGGCAGAGAAGTTGGGCAAAAAGAGCGATGCAAAACTTTTCTACAATCGTTCGATGGGTTACAAAAACTACTATTGCAAAAAATTTGGTACGCTGCGTCCAATTTGTGCCGATGGCAAGTTCTTAGACCCATTCAATCCATTGCAAGGAGCTAACTTTGAACCTGTTGCCGGATTTCACGAAGGTAATGCATGGAACTATACGTTCTACGTTCCGCACGATGTCAAAGGGTTGGCAAAGTTGATGGGTGGCGACAAAAAGTTTGTAGAGAAGTTGCAAATGGTGTTCGATAAAGGTTATTACGACCCTGCCAACGAACCCGACATTGCTTACCCTTATCTGTTCAGTTACTTCTGCGGCGAGGCGTGGCGTACGCAAAAAGAGGTGGCACGTTTGCTTCGTGAACATTTCCGCAATGCACCCGATGGCATTCCGGGTAATGACGATACCGGAACCATGTCGGCTTGGGCAGTGTTCTCGATGATGGGTTTTTACCCCGATTGTCCGGGAAAACCAACCTATATGCTCACCACTCCTACGTTTGAAAAAATTGAACTCACGTTGAACGAAAAATTCTATCCCGAAGGAAAACTGGTGATAGAAAAAACTGAAAATCTGCCTTACATAAAAAGCATAAAGGCGGGCGAAAAATCCTTGAAAGGGTACGTTATTTCGCACGACGAATTGACATCGTGTGGAAAATTATTGTATAGAACAAAAGAATAAAAAAATGAAAATAAGAGCGATTATAGTATTTTGTTTAGCGATATTTTTTATCGCGTGTGATAAGAAAGCTTCTAACGACTATGTTCAATTTGTAAATCCTTTTATTGGTACAGGAGGGCATGGGCATACATTCCCAGGTGCAGTTGTCCCTAATGGGGCTATTCAACCAAGCCCGGATACGCGTATTGATGGATGGGATGCTTGTTCTGGATATCATTATTCAGATTCAACAATAAATGGTTTTTCTCATACGCATCTAAGCGGAACGGGTTGTTGTGATTATGGCGATGTGCTTATTATGCCAACAGTTGGAGAACAAAAAATAACATATTTAGGTAAGTCGTCGCAACAAACAGCTTATGCGTCTAATTTTTCGCACGAAGAAGAGGAAGCTGAACCGGGCTATTATTCGGTTTTTTTGAAAACTTATGGAATAAAAGCAGAGTTAACAGCTTCAAAGAGGGGTGCTCTTCATCGTTATACATTCCCTAAAAGCAATGCTTCGGGTATGATTGTTGATTTAGATTATTCATTGCAACGTCAAAAAAATGAGAATATGTCGATAACAGTTATTAGTGATACTGAAATAGTAGGTAGTAAAATGACTGTGTATTGGGCTTTCGAACAAAAAATACATTTCTATGCAAAATTTTCAAAACCTTTTGTTTCGTATCAAGTTTTAACAGATTCTATACTTACGGAGGATGGCTTATATTCGCAAGCAAAAGTATTGGTGCAGTTTGATAAAACAGAAGAAGGTGAGCAAGTTTTTGTAAAAGTTGGTGTTTCGGCTGTTGATATTGAAGGGGCTAAAAATAATGTGTTAACAGAAATTCAGGATTGGAACTTTGATAAGGTTCGAATCGATGCAAAAAACGAGTGGAATGCATTGCTTTCACGTATAAATATAGAAACAACTGACGAAGTTCAAAAGCGTATATTTTATACTGCATTGTATCATACAGCAATTCACCCAAATGTATTTTCTGATGCCGATGGTCGATATTTAGGTATGGATCATAAAATACATCAAACAACGGAGGATAGACCTATTTATACAATTTTCTCACTTTGGGACACTTTTAGGGCATTTCATCCATTAATGACAATTATAGATCCAGCAAAAAATACTGATTTTGTTCGATCTTTATTGACAAAATATGCAGAAGGTGGACTTCTTCCTATGTGGGAGTTGGCTGGTAATTATACAGCAACAATGACCGGTTATCATGCAGTACCAGTAATTGTTGATGCATATATGAAAGGTAATAGAGATTTTGATATAAACCTAGCATATGAGGCTTGTTTAAAAAGTGCAGATTACGATACAACAAATATTGTAACCCCGCAAAAAGTAAAAAATGCCCTTGTATTGAAATCAAAATATTATAAAAATAAATTGGGTTATGCTCCTTGCGATCTTGAACATGAAACTGTAGCAAAAGGCTTGGAGTATGCATATAATGATTGGTGTATATCGTTGTTTGCTAAAGAATTAGGAGACGATATTCGATACGAACGATTTGAAGAATTAGGGAAAGCTTATCGCTATTATTATGATTCAACAACTGGATTTATGCGTGGTTTAGATTCGAAAGGTGAGTGGAGAACGCCATTCTCGCCGATAGAATCTAATCATCGAGCTGATGATTATTGTGAAGGTGTAGCGTGGCAGTGGACATGGTTTGTTCCGCATGATGTACAAGGTTTGGTTGATTTGATGGGAGGGAAAGATAATTTTATTTTAAAATTGGATTCATTGTTTACAATGGAATCAAGATTGGAGGGTGAACTTATTTCAAATGATATATCAGGATTGATAGGTCTTTATGCACATGGAAATGAACCAAGTCATCATATTACGCATTTATATAATTATGTAGGTCAACCTTGGAAAACTCAAAATTTAGTAGATAGTGTTTTGTATAATTTGTATTTTGATGATGTAAATGGTTTATCTGGGAATGAGGATTGTGGACAGATGTCAGCGTGGTATTTACTTAATGCTATAGGAATTTATCAAGTTGCTCCTGGTAATCCTATTTATTCAATAGGAAGACCAATGTTTGATCATGTAACAATAAAACTTACCAATGGTAAACAATTTGTAGTAAATGCAAAAAATGTTTCAAAACAAAATAAATATATTCAATCTGCTACATTGAATGGAAGAGAGTTGAAATCGCCATTTGTATCGCATCAAGATATAATGAATGGAGCAGTTTTGGAGTTTGTAATGGGTGATAAGCCATCAAAATGGGGTGTGAATTAAAAATAATATTTATGAAAATTCAAAATTTGTCTTTAATCTTATTGTTTGTCAGTTCTTTGTTTTTAGGAGAAATAAGAGCTGAAAAAATAGAAACTTTTGCTATCGGTTTTTACAATTTGGAAAATTTATTCGATACGATAAATGACCCTACTTTAAGTAAAAATGATGAGTTTACTCCGAATGGCTCAAACAAATGGGGTACGATGAAATATAATGCAAAATTAAAAAATATGTCGTATGCTATTTCTAAAATAGGAGTAACAAAATATACACCAGATGGAGTAGCAATATTAGGTGTGTCGGAAATTGAGAATCGTTCAGTTTTGGAAGATTTGGTTAAACAACCTTCAATAGCTGATAGAAATTTACAAATTGTGCATCACGATGGTCCTGATAGACGTGGTGTTGATTGTGCTCTTTTGTATAATCCTAAATATTTTACAGTAACAAGTTGGAAATCTATACCTTTTAAAATAAGCGATAAACCGAATTTTCGTTCGCGCGATCAACTTTTAGTAACAGGTATTTTGTCAGGAGAGGAAATACATGTTATTGTAAACCATTGGCCATCTCGTTATGGAGGAGAGGTTTCTTCGCGTCCTTTACGTGTAGCGGCAGCGGAACTTTCAAAAAGTATTTCAGATTCGCTTTTAGCTATAGACCCTAATGCAAAAATTATAATAATGGGCGATTTAAACGATGATCCAACAAATGTTAGTTGTGCGGAAGTTTTAGATGCAAAACGATATATCTCAGATGTTAAAAAAGGTGGGTTGTATAATACTATGTGGCCTATTTTTGCGAAAGGAAATGGCTCGCTAGGTTATCAAGATACGTGGTGTTTGTACGATCAAATTATTGTTTCTTATGATTGGTTAGGGAATGATTTTTCAAGTTTGAAATTCATAAAGCCAGAAGTATTTAATAAACCATTTTTGACAGAGCAAACAGGAAAACGTCGAGGATATCCTTTGCGTACCCATGCTAGTGGGGTATGGAAGAATGGTTATAGCGATCATTTCCCGACATTAATTTATGTATTAAAAGATGTAGAAGAGAAAAATACAAGTCTTAAAGAAGATTTAGCATTTATTGATAATATTGTAGAATTTGAAGAAACTATACTTCCTATAGATACTTTTGTTAATAACATTCCAGAGGAGATTGCAGAGACTATTAAAACTATTCCTCAAGATGAATTTACAAATTTTGATAAGAATAAAGTTGTTATAAAAGATGAAAGTGTAGTTGATAAAATAGCAAATTTGTTGATAGAAAACACACAACTTTATTTAGAATTGGTAGGGCATACTTGTGACGAAGGTTCTGAAAAGTATAACTTAAAACTTTCTGAACAAAGAGCAGAGTCTGTAAAGAAAATGTTGGTAAAAAGAAAAGTCCCTTCGGATAGAATAATTATAACGGCTAAAGGGATGAGCGAACCTCTATATCCTAATGATACTGAAGAAAATAAAAGTAAAAATCGTCGCGTTGATATGATTTTTACGTACAAATAAATTTTTAAAAACTTTTATTTAACCTTTAGCATGGTTGAATGGTTTCTAAATTGTTTTTTAGTAAAACCATCCAGCCATTCCTTTTTGCAACAAACTTTTGTCTTGTTGTTAAAAAATGGTAATTGTTTTTTCTCTTAATGAATTTGCTTTGATTAGTAGAAAGTAAAATTGTAATTTTGCTAGTTATTTAGATAATATGCTAAATCTCGTTATTGACAAAGGTAATACATGTTCAAAAATTGCAGTTTTTGACGATACTGAAATTGTTTTTTTTCAAAAGACAAATCTTTTGTCGTGTGCTTTTTTTGAGTCGATATTTCAAAAATATCCAATTTGTAAAGCCCTTTTATCAACGGTTTCAGGGGTAGAAGATTCAGTTTTAGATTTTTTATCACAAAAGTGTAATTTAACTATTTTTTCTACTAAAACTACGATGCCTATTAAGATTGCGTATACTACACCAAACACTTTAGGGTGCGATAGATTAGCTGCCGTTTTAGGAGCATTTTTTTTAAGGCCTCACGAAAATTTTATAGTAATAGATTGTGGTACGTGTATTACTTATGAGGTTTTTGTTGATGGTACTTATTTGGGAGGAAGTATTCTGCCGGGTATGCAAATGCGTTTTCGAGCGTTAAATAGTTATACTGAAGCATTACCTTTAGTTCAACCAGAGAAAAATGATTTGTTGTTTGGTGAAGATACAATCTCGGCAATACGAACAGGTGTGCAGAATGGAATAGTGAATGAAATAGATGGTTTTATAGCAGTTATAAAGGAACGATTTGGGGATATGAGTGTTTTTTTGACAGGAGGAGATTGTCTTTTCTTTGAAAAGTGCTTAAAAAATCGCATCTTTGCAGTCGAAAATTTAACGTTAATAGGACTTAACGGATTGATAAAATATAATGCGTAAAATAAGTTACATATTTTTTATTTTGATTTTGTTTGTAGAAGGTACGCTTTTTGCACAAAATAATACAAACTCTCCATATACGCGTTATGGTTATGGTCGGTTAGATGATATGGCCTTTGGTCGTTGCTTGGGGATGGGAGGTTTGAGCATTGGTTTAAGAGGAAATACTAATGTGAATCCTGGAAATCCTGCTTCGTATAGTGCTGTAGATAGCATGACTTTTATTTTTGATATGGGAATCTCTGGCTCTTTTTCTCGTTTTGCGAGTGGTGGCTCGCAACGAGTAACAGGAACGGGTAATTTAGATTATTTAGCTATACAATTTTCGGCTACAAAATGGATGGGTATTAGTGTTGGATTGATGCCTTATTCTTCTGTGGGTTATGATTTTGGTACTTCGGATTCAATTCCCTATAAAAATTCTCAAAACTATAAAGGGTCGGGTGGTATATCTCAAGTTTATTTAGGTTTATCATTTAATTTATGGAAACGGTTATCGTTGGGAGCTAATGCCTATTTTTTATGGGGAGAAATGTTGCATAGTAGACAAGTAGATTTTGACTCTTCATCCATTCCTTCTTCAGAAAATACCTCCAATCTACATGTTCGCAGTTTTAATTTTCGATATGGATTGCAATATACGGAGCGTATAGCAAAGAAGCATGTTTTGACATTAGGGTTAGCTTATGAAAATCGTTCACGTTTGCGTGGCGATTATGAGAATATTACAGTTGGCGTAGATACAACCATAGTTTCAAAAGATAGCCCATTACAATTGCCGTCTTTTTATGGTGCAGGTATCTCTTATAACTATGATGACCGATTGACGATAGGAGTAGATTATTCAATGTATGAATTTTCAAAAGCAAAGTCATTTAATGTTGATACTATAGTTTTCTTAAATAATCGACATAAATGGGTACTTGGTGCTGAATATATTCACGATCCCAATGGGTTGCGTTATGTCGATAGAATGCGTTGGCGTATTGGTGCCGATTTGACAACTTCGTATATTTCTTCTGATTTGAATTATGGGATAACGATAGGGGTTGGACTTCCATTAAAAACGGCAAGAACGATTTTAAATGTAGCTTTCGAGTATGATAAAATTGGTAGACGAAATTTTATACGTGAAGATTGTTTTAAATTAAGTTTTAATGCCACAATAAACGAAATGTGGTTTTTTAAGTCAAAAATAAAGTAAACAAAATAAAAAATAAGAAAAATGAAAAAATTATTGATGTTAATGGTTGTACTCCTTATTGTAGGAGGTCAAAGTATGATGGCAAAACCTAAAAAAGAGTTGAAAAAAACTGATAAAGTTGAGAATTTGAAATTGCCTGTAAAAGAAGAAGCCCCCGTAGTAGAAGAGGCACCTGTTGTTACAGACGAATGTTTGGCAAATGCTAGTTTGTTTGCTACTTCGTATAAGCAAAAAGATTTTGCTGGAGCTTACGAACCTTGGTCGCAGGTTTATGAAAATTGCCCAACCGCGAATAGAGCAATTTACACGTATGGAGAAAAAATTCTAGAATGGAAAATTGCGAATGAGCAAGATGCTACTCAAAAACAAGTTTTTATTGATAAGGCAATAGAGTTGTATGATAAATGGGTGAAATATAAAGCAGATGCTACATATCCAAAGGGACGAATTTTAGGTCGTAAGGCTTGTACGTATATTAATTATAATGAAGGAACTAAAATTGTAGCTTACAATTGGTTAAAAGAGTCTGTTACTACTCAAGGTGAAAAATCGGAACTTAATGCTTTGCAACAATTTGTAATTGTTTCGTATGAAAAATATAAAGCAGATGCTTCTTTTGCAGAGCAATTTATTAATGATTATTTAACGGTATCTGAAATTGCAGATGCAAAAGCTAAAAATCCAGAAGAAAAAAATAAAGCAGCTTATGCAACTGTAAAAACAAACTCAGATGCCTTGTTTTTAGCATCAGGTGTAGCAGATTGTGCAACATTGGATAATATTTTTAAATTGAAGGTAGAAGAAAATTCTACTAATGTCGATTATCTAAATACAATTTTAAGTTGTTATCGTCGTTTACGTTGCAATGAATCGCCTGTGTTTTTCAAAGCTTCTGAATTTGCACATAAAATTTCACCAACAGCTGAATCGGCAAATGGTTGTGCAGAGATGTCATATAAAAATGAGAAATACGACGAAGCAATCGCTTATTACGAAGAAGCAGTTAAGTTGGCTACAGATGCTTTGCAAAAGGCTGATTATCAATTTAAAATGGCTCAAATTTGTAGTAAATTAAATAGATATTCAAAAGCAAGAGAATATGCTCGATTGGCATTGTCTAATAATCCTAATGATGGTAGACCATATTTGTTGATAGGAAGTCTTTATGCACAATCTAAAATTTATGATGATGCAACGTTACAGAAAACAGTTTATTGGGTTGCAGTTGATAAATTTGAGCAAGCTAAACGTGTAGATCCAGAAAATTGTACTGAAGATGCAAATAGAATGATAAGTACTTATAAAAAATATTATCCTTCAAAAGAGGAAGTGTTTATGCACCCAGATTTGCAACATGGTAAAACTTTCCGTGTGGAAGGCTGGATTGGTGAAAGTACAGTTTGCCGTTAATTTTTGAATTTGCATATAGATAAATCATATTATTCTACAATACGCATAACAATTGTTTTTTTTACAATTGTTATGCTATTGTTTTCTATTGTATCTTGCTCAAAAAGTAAGGTGGAAACAACATCTTCGGTGGGGGATAGGATGACAACGCCAAAACTAAAGGCAGATATGATAACAACGTTGATTTCGGATTCGGGAGTAACTCGTTATCGTATATCGGCTCAGCAATGGTTTATTTTTGATCGCGATACGCAGCCTTATTGGGATTTCCCACAAGGAATATATTTTGAGCGGTTTAATGAAGAGTATATTGTTGATGCCTATTTGGAAAGTCGTAAAGCAAAATATTTTGAACGACCTCAATTATGGAAATTAGATGGTGATGTTGTTGCTCGCAATCTTAATGACGAGATGTTTGAAACGCAGCAAATGTTTTGGGATCAGAAAAATGAGAAAATATATTCGGATTCGTTGATAAAAATTACTCAAAAAGATAAAATTATTATAGGTTTAGGTTTTGAGTCTAATCAAAGTTTTTCACGTTATTTTATTAAAAAACCTCAAGGGATATTCCCAATAGATAAGGATAGTATATAATTATGAATACCATCGTTGTAATAACGATTTTATTACTGCTTTCTGCTTTTTTTTCAGGAATGGAAATTGCGTTTGTTTCGTCTAATAAATTGCTATTTGAAATTGGTAGAAAGAAAAAGAGACTTACGTCTAAAGTGTTGTCAATTTTCTATAAAAATAGTGAACAATACATAACAACTATGTTGGTTGGTAATAATATTGTATTAGTTCTTTATAGTTTAAAAATGGCGGAATTGCTAGAGCCTTATTTAAAGATGTTTGTTGAGTCTAATTTTATAGTAACTCTTTTACAAACTATAATTGCTACAATATTAGTGCTCTTTACAGGTGAATTTTTGCCTAAAACAATTTTTAAAACAAATCCTAATTTATGGCTCACTTTTTTTGCACTTCCATTGTTGTTTTTTTATGTTTTGTTGTGGCCAATTGCAAGGTTTTGTCATATAATGTCTATTGGAGTGTTGAAAATTTTCAAAGCTTACAAAAAGGTAGATATAGAAACAGGTTATTTAAATAAGGTAGATTTAGATCATTTACTTCAAAAGAATTTGGAAAAATTAGAAGCTGATAGTAAGTTGGAGCAGGAGGTGAAAATTCTACAAAAAGCTTTAGATTTTTCATCTGTTAAGTTGCGTGATTGTGAAGTGCCAAGAACGGAAATCGTGGCTTGTGATTTACAAAATTTGACGTTAGATTATTTAAAGACCGTTTTTTCTGAAACAGGTTATTCTAAAGTGCTTATTTATAAAAAATCAATAGATAATATAATAGGATATATACATACACAAGTGATTTTTAGAAATCAGGAAAATTTAGAACAATATATTCGCCCATTGCCAATTGTTCCAGAGACAATGCCCGCAAATAAATTGTTGAAGATATTTATGAAAGAGAAAAAAAATATAGCTGTGGTAGTTGATGAATTTGGGGGAACGGCAGGAATTGTAACTTTGGAGGATATATTGGAAGAAATTTTTGGAGAAATAGAAGACGAACACGATAATAAAGAATATGTGGCGAAACAAATTTCAGAAAAAGAATTTTTGTTTTCAGGAAGATTGAATGTTGAAGATATTAACGAAAAATTTGATTTAAATATTCCTGAATCTTGTGATTATCAGACACTCGCCGGATATATTCTTTATGAGTATAAAAATTTTCCCAAGGTAAATGATGTGATTGTTATAGGTAATTTGACTTTTATAATAATGAAAGCCAACCGAAATCTTATAGAGTTGGTACGTGTAATGTTAGATAAAAATTAAAAAATAAGAATACTAGATTGTGGTATGGTGTTTTTTTTGTACATTCGTGCCCAAATTTTAAGAATAGTAAGTATATTATAAAAAAATAAGAAATGGCAACATTAGAAAAGATTAGAAGTAAAAGTATTTTGTTATTGATTATTGTAGGACTTGCGTTATTAGCATTTATCGTTGGAGATTTTGTTAATTCGGGTTCTTCTTTTTTTAATCAAAAAAAGATGGTAGTAGCAGACATTGATGGAGAAGAGATTAGGATTGAAGAATTTTTAGCTGCTATTGAGCAAATGACAACAGTTTATGAATTTGAAACTGGAAACCAAAGTTTAACAGAGGAAATGACGGAGCAAGTTCGTCAATCTGTATGGGAAACAATGATTCGCGAAAGAGTTCTAAAAACAGAAACTTCAAATATAGGATTAGTTATTACAAAAGACGAATTGTATGATAATATATTAGGTGAGAATATTCATCCTGTAATATTGCAACGTCAATTATTTGTAGATCCTCAGACAGGTCAATTTGATAGAAATTCTTTGGCTCAATTCCTTTCTTATATTGACGATCCTAATGCTAATGTATCTGAAGATATGAAAGCTTATTGGCGTTTTTTAGAAAGTGTTATTAAAAATTCACTTTTAGAAGAAAAATATAACGTGCTTTTATCAAAAATGTTGGTGGCTAATGATTTGGAAGTAGAGTTAGCTACGAATTTAAATGCAGGTAAAGTGGATGTTCTATATGCAGTTGAACCTTATTATGTAATACCTGATTCATTAGTATCTGTTTCTAATAAAGAAATTGAAAGTCGTTATCAAGCAACAAAGGAACAATACAAAAAAAATAGTGCTACATGTACAATTTCTTATGTTTCATTTGATATTAAACCATTGGATGCAGATTATGTAGAACTTGAATCTTGGATAAAAAATTTAGTTCCTGAATTCACTACTACAACAGACATCGCTGGTATTGTTAATTCAAATTCAGATAAACGTTATGTTGATGTTGCATTAACAAAATCTGATGTTGATGTAGAATTCCGTGATTCAGCTTTTAATGGGAAGGTAGGTGATATTTTTGGTCCTATATTTATCAATAATGTTTACAAAGTGGCTCGTTTAGTAGAAGCTGGTATTCAATCTCCTGATTCAGTTAGATTGCGTCACATATTTGTTGCCGAAACTACAAAAGAAAGAACGCAAACTTTAGCTGATAGTTTAGTAAATGTTATAAATGCAGGTGGAAATTTTGCTGATTTGGCAAAAGTTTATTCTCGAGTACCTCAAACTGCAGAGCAAGGAGGAGAAATAGGTTGGGTTAGAGAGGTCGTTGTTGATTCAGAAATAGCACAAAAAGCTTTTAATACGCCTGCTGGGAAAATATTTACAGTAGAAAGTGCAAATGGTGTACAAATTTTTAAAGTAGATGAAATAAGTGCACGTGTTCCTAAGGTTAAGTTAGCGGTTGTTGAGAGAGAATTAATTCCTAGCTCTCGTTCTCAAGCACAAATTTATAATGATGCAAAACAATTTGTTGCAGGATGTAAAACAAAGGCTGATTTTGAGAAAAAAGCTCAAAAACAAGGTGTTGAAATATTGCCAGTATATGCTTCAATTAATGACTATCGAATTGGAAATATTAAAAACTCTAGACAAGTTGTTCGTTGGGCATTTGAGCAAAAAGACGGAGCAGTTTCTGATGTTTTTGAATGTGATGATAAATTTATTGTAGCAACAATTTCTAATTTGAATAAGGATGAATACAAATCGTTATCATCTGTATCAGATGATATCAAATACGAGTTGTTAAAAGAAAAGAAAGCTGATTACGTTGTAGAAAAAATGAAGGGAAAAACATTAGCTTCTTTAATGGGGGAAGGCTTACGTGTAGATACCTTAAAAAATATAACTTTTGATACAAAGCAATTGGCTCGTGTAGGTAATGAACCTAAATTATTCGCTTTAGCTGCGTTAGGTTTTGATGCTAATCCTGTAAAAGGTGAAAATGGAGTGTATGTTTTCAAGAAACTTCAACGTACAAACGTAGATGCTCCATTGTCAGCGGAAGAAGAAAAACAAATGTTAGAAAGCCAATTGGCTTATGCTACTCAATATTTGGCTATGGAAATCTTAAAAGAAAAATCTAATATTAGAGACAAAAGATATATAGCATATTAATGATTGAAAAATAAAATATTGTATTTTTGCAGAGAAAAGATTTATAACTTTAAATAATTAAACACAATGATTAAATTAGGTATTAATGGATTTGGCCGTATTGGCCGTATGGTGTTCCGCGCTGCAGTGGAAAACTTTGGTGATGACATTCAAGTTGTTGGTATCAACGACCTTTTGGATGCAGATTATTTAGCTTATATGTTGCGTTATGACTCTGTTCATGGTCAATTTACTGGCGACATTCAAGTTGAAGGTAACTACATGATTGTAAACGGAAACAAAATCCGTTTGACAGCTGAAATGGATCCTGCTAATTTGAAATGGGACGAAGTTGGTGCTGACGTAGTTGTTGAATCAACTGGTTTCTTCTTGACAGACGAAACAGCTCGCAAACACATCCAAGCTGGTGCTAAAAAAGTAATTATGTCTGCTCCTGCAAAAGACAAAACTCCTATGTTTGTTTATGGTGTTAATGACAACACTTATGCTGGACAAGATATCATTTCTAACGCATCTTGTACAACTAACTGTTTGGCTCCAATCTCTAAAGTTTTGAATGACAAATTTGGTATCAAACGTGGTTTGATGACAACTGTTCACGCTGCAACTGCGACTCAAAAAACAGTTGACGGTCCTTCTAAAAAAGACTGGCGTGGTGGTCGTGGAATTTTGGAAAACATTATTCCTTCTTCAACAGGTGCTGCTAAAGCTGTAGGTGTTGTTCTTCCTGAATTGAACGGAAAATTGACTGGTATGTCAATGCGTGTTCCTACTTCTGACGTTTCTGTTGTTGACTTGACAGTAGAATTGAACAAAGAAGCTACTTATGCTGAAATTTGTGTAGCAATGAAAGAAGCTGCTGAAGGCGAAATGAAAGGTATTCTTGGTTACACTGAAGAAGCTGTAGTTTCTACAGACTTCCGTAACGATGCTCGTACTTCTATTTTCGACGCTAAAGCTGGTATTCAATTGGATCCAACATTCGTTAAAGTTGTTTCTTGGTACGACAACGAATGGGGTTATTCTAACAAAGTGTTGGAAATGGCTCGCGTTATTTCTAAATAAGAATTTTAATTATTCTAATAAAGAAGAGGGTTGTTTATTGCAACCCTCTTTATGTTTATAAATATTGTGATGAAAAAGCTAATTTTATTTGTATTAAGTCTTTTATTAATTTCTTGCCATCAACATCCCAAACAACCTAAATACATCTTTTATTTTATAGGTGATGGAATGGGAATAAATCAAGTGTTAGCAACTGAAATGTTTCTGGCAGCGAAAAAAGGAGTTGTAGGTATAGATACTTTGTCTTTTTCTAATTTTCCAACAGCGACATTTTCAGCAACCTATTCTCGTTATAATGCAGTGACTTGTTCAGCAGCAGCAGGTACGGCTTTGGCCTCAGGATTTAAAACTAAAAAGGGAGCAATCGGTGTAGATAGTTTGTTGCAAAATCCACTTTATAGTGTAGCTTATTATGCAAAAAAAATAGATAAAAAGGTGGGGATTGTAACTTCTGTAAGTATAGATCATGCGACGCCTGCTGCTTTTTATGCACATCAACCAAATAGGTCTATGGGGTATGAGATAGCTATAGATCTGCTTTGCACTAATTTTGATTTTTTTGCAGGTTCAGGTTTTTCTCAGTTATCAAAAGATGATAGACCTAATATTATATCATTGTTAAAAGACTCAGGGTATTGTGTCGCTTATGGTTACGAACAATTTTTAGAATATAAAAAAGATGCAAACAAAATAGTGCTTTTACAGCAAGATTCATTATTAAGATTGCCCTATGCGATTGACAGAAAAAGAACAGACTTGTCGTTGCAACAAATGACAACAGCTGCTGTAGATTATTTGGGAAATCATAAAAATGGCTTTTTTGTAATGGTAGAAGGCGGATTGATAGATTGGGCTTGCCATAGCAATGACGCTTCTACTACTATTACCGAAATTGAAGACTTTTCTAAATGTGTTGATGTCGCATTAGACTTTTATAAAAAGTATCCTGACGAAACGCTTATAGTGTTGACGGCAGACCACGAAACTGGAGGAATTGTTTTAGGAACAGGAGAATATTGTTTAGATTTAGCTTTATTGCAATACCAAAAGTGTTCGGTTAATGAGCTAACACGTAAAATCTCGGAGTGTAGAGATTCCTTAACTTGGGATGCTTTGAAAAGTTTATTAGGGGAAAATTTAGGATTTTGGGAGAAATATTCTTTGACAACGGAAGAAGAATATCAACTTTTTGCGTTGTATAATAAGACTATAGCTGAACATCAGCATTCAACTATACAAAATCTTTATTCGGAAAATGAAGCTATTGCTCAAGCAGCGGTCGAAATTTTAAATAAGAAAGCAAAAATTGGCTGGACTAGCTATGGACATTCAGCGGGTGTAGTCCCAGTATATGCAATAGGGTGTGGATCGGAATCTTTTATGAAGGTGCGAGATAATGTAGACATTCCTCGCATTATGCTTCAATTGTTAAAATAATCGGTAAAATATTCCAAAATAAAGTAGACAAACTCTATTTAGAAGTTAATATTTGAGAAATTTGTCTACTTTGTTTATTTTTTTATTATTTATTGTTTTTTAGATTTGAATGCGATTGCGTACAAACGCATTTGTTTGACCATTGCAAGCAGGCCATTGGAGCGGGTAGGGGAAAGATGTTCTTTTAATCCTATTTTGTCTATAAAGTATAATTCATTTTCTAGAATTTCGTCGGGGGTATGTCCAGAAACTATAGAAATTAAAAGAGAAACGATCCCTTTTACTAAAATGGCATCACTATCTCCTTTAAAAGTAATAATATTATTTTCATAGTCTGCATGTAACCAAACGCGACTTTGGCAGCCCTCAATTAAATTTTGTGGCGTTTTGTATGTTTCTTCCATAGAAGGCAATGAATTCCCTCTTTCAATAAGAATAGAATAGCGATCCATCCAATCGTCTAAAAGTGAGAATTCTTCTATAATTAGATCTTGTTTTTCGTTAATAGTCATAAGGCTCGTTTTTTTATTTGCAAAGATACTATAAAGAACGAAACTAAAGGAAAAAGAAAGGCTAAAAGCCTTTCTTCTATAAAGATTATAACTCTTGAAAGAGTTAATTTTCAAAAGATAACCTTCCGTTTTTTACAACAACGTTTATTGTTTTTTTATCATCAACTTGTCTTGCAATAATTTGTTTGCTTAAATCGTTTAAAATATAACGTTGAATAATGCGTTTTACAGGTCGTGCTCCAAATTGGGGGTCGTATCCTTCGTGTGCAATAAAGTCTAATGCTTCATTAGAAATATTTAGTTTTAATCCGTTTTCAGCAATCTGTTTTTTTACAATGCTGAGTTGTAGTGAAACTATTTCTCGAATTTCATTTTCTTGCAAAGGTGTAAACATTATTAATTCGTCTATTCTATTCAAAAATTCAGGACGAATCGTTTGCTTTAATAAATTGAAAACTTCATTTCGAGTTTTTTCTATTAGTATCTCTCGATTTTCATTGGAAAGCTGTTCTAAATTTTTACGAATCAATTGCGACCCGAGGTTTGAAGTCATAATAATAATTGTATTTTTAAAATTTACTGTTCGCCCTTTGTTGTCGGTTAATCGTCCGTCGTCGAGAACTTGTAGTAATACGTTAAAAACATCAGGATGTGCTTTTTCGATTTCGTCGAATAAAACAACACTATATGGTTTTCTGCGAATAGCTTCGGTAAGTTGTCCGCCTTCGTCGTAACCAATATATCCAGGAGGGGCACCAATTAGTCGAGTAGCTGAAAATTTTTCTTGGTATTCGCTCATATCAATTCGAGTCATCATATTTTCGTCATCAAAAAGGTAGTCGGCGAGAGCTTTGGCTAGCTCGGTTTTTCCAACACCAGTAGTACCTAAAAATATAAATGAACCAATAGGACGTTTTGGATCTTGTAGCCCAGCTCTGCTGCGACGTATGGCATTGCTTACAGCTACAATGGCATCGTGTTGTCCTATTACACGTTTATGTAATTCGTCTTCAAGATGTAGTAGCTTTTCGCGTTCGCTTTGCATCATTTTTGTTATAGGAATTCCTGTCCAACGGCTTACAACTTCAGCAATATCGTCGCTGTCTACTTCTTCTTTTATCATAGCAATGCCGTGTTGTAATTCTTTGAGCTTGAGTTTACATTCTTCTATGCTTTGTTCTGCATATTTAATTTTGCCATAACGTATTTCGGCAACTTTCCCATAATCTCCTTCGCGTTCTGCACGTTCGGCTTCGTATTTGAGTTGCTCTATTTCAACTTTTTGCTGTTGAATTTTGTCAATCAAGTTCTTTTCGCTACTCCATTTTGCCCGCATTTTTTTGCTTTCTTCTTTTAAATTGGCAATTTCTTTGTTTAATGATTCCAGCTTTTGTGTGTCGTTTTCGCGTTTTATAGCTTCACGTTCTATTTCTAGTTGCTTAATGTTTCGTTCAATAGTGTCAAGCTCTTCTGGCACACTATCAACTTCTAAACGTAATTTTGCGGCAGCTTCGTCCATTAAGTCGATAGCTTTGTCAGGAAGAAATCTATCGCTAATATATCGATTTGATAATTCCACAGCAGCAATTATGGCATCATCTTTAATGCGAACTTTATGATGATTTTCGTAACGTTCTTTTATCCCACGTAATATGGAAATGGTACTAGCTTCGTCAGGTTCGTTTACCATTACAATTTGAAAACGGCGTTCGAGAGCTTTGTCTTTTTCAAAATATTTTTGGTACTCATCGAGGGTGGTTGCACCTATCGAACGAAGTTCACCTCTTGCCAAAGCAGGTTTAAGAATATTTGCAGCATCCATAGCTCCATCGCTTTTGCCTGCCCCTACGAGTGTGTGGATTTCATCGATGAATAAAACGATTTCGCCATCAGATTTAATAACTTCGTTTACGACGGATTTTAAACGTTCTTCAAATTCTCCTTTGTATTTTGCACCAGCAATTAGAGCCCCCATGTCGAGACTGAAAATTTGTTTTGTTTTAAGGTTTTCAGGAACATCTCCTCGTACAATTCTGTGGGCTAAACCTTCGGCAATAGCCGTTTTTCCAACTCCTGGTTCACCAATTAGAATTGGGTTATTTTTAGTTCGTCTGCTCAAAATTTGTAATACTCGGCGGATTTCTTCGTCGCGGCCAATTACGGGGTCAAGTTTCCCGTTTCGTGCTCGTTCGTTAAGGTTGATAGCATATTTTTCAAGTGATTGATAGGTGGCTTCTGCTCCTTGATTTTTAACTTTTGTTCCTTTACGTAGCTCTTCGATAGCAGTTTTTAGTCCTTTTGTACTGACGCCAGCATCGTGTAGTGGTTTTTGCATTTCGTTTTTGGTTTCCACCAATGCTAAAAGTATATATTCTATCGAGACAAAATCGTCGCCATCTTTGTGTGCAAGTGTTTCTGCTTGTAGTAAAACGTTGTTTGTTTCGCTCGATAGATAATTTTCAGCACCATTTACTTTGGGTAGGGTAGTTAGTTTTTTATCGATTTCGGAGTTTAATAGTTGTGAATTTATCATCAATTTTCCGAAAAGAAATGAAATGATATTTTCTCCTTTTTCGATGACTGCTTTTAAAAGATGTACAGTTTCGATAGCTTGTTGCCCATTTTTTGATGCAAGTTCTACTGCTCTCTGAATAGTTTCTTGCGATTTAATTGTAAATTTATTAAAGTTCATAGTTGAATTTTTTATGTTTTAATTTGTTTAAAGAGTGTTTTACAAATGTAGTGCCTGTGGCTATTTTGCTTTAAATCAAGACATTTTGTCGTTTCGTTGTGATGTTTTGAAGATTTTTTTGCATTCGTTTTGTTTGTTTTAAACAAAAATGTCAGCAAATAAGTTTTAGGATAATTATTCCTTTTAGTTTTTTTTATAAAAAAAAGGGAGTATCTTTGCAACGTAAAAACGAGAAAAAAGTTCCAGCTGAAAATACAGTTGGGATTTTTTGTTGTCTAAAAATTAATTAAAAAATAAGGAGAAAAAAGTAATGGCGGTAATTTATTTGACCGAAGATGGTTATAAAAAACTTGTTGATGAAATAGCTTATTTAGAATCTGTGGAACGTCCTGCTATATCTAAACAAATAGCAGAAGCACGCGATAAGGGCGATTTGTCTGAAAATGCAGAATATGATGCAGCGAAGGAGGCTCAAGGATTATTGGAATTGAAAATATCTCAATTGAAAACCACGCTTGCTCAAGCAAGAATTATCGACGAAAGCCAAATTTCAACAGATAGTGTTCAAATTTTAAATAAAGTAAAAATTCGTAATATGGCTAATGGTAAGGAAATGACCTATACGCTTGTTGCTGAAAGTGAAGCAAATTTAAAAGAGGGCAAAATCGCTGTAAATACACCTATTGCTAAAGGCTTGCTAGGTAAAAAGAAAGGCGATGTAGTGGCAATTGCTGCTCCTGTTGGAACAATGAATTTTGAAATTGTAGAAATCTCTATTTAATAACCAAATGGCTACTATTTTTACTAAAATTATAAATGGAGAAATTCCTTGCTATAAAATAGCAGAGGATGAAAATAATTTTGCTTTTCTTGATATAAATCCTTTGACAGAGGGGCATACACTTGTGGTGCCTAAGTTGCAGGAACCTGAAAGTGATTATTTGTTCGATCTTGACGATGCAGCTTACTTGAGCCTTATGTCGTTTGCAAAAAAAGTAGCTAAGGCTATTAGTGAAACTATTGATTGTAAGCGTGTAGGCGTAGCTGTAATGGGTATGGAAGTACCACATGTACATGTTCATCTTATTCCTATTAATAAAGAGTCGGATATGGTGATTTCTAATCCTAAAAAAAATATTTCTGCTGAAGAAATGAATGCTATAGCAAAAGGAATTGCAAGTAACTATAAAAAGTTTTTTTAAAAACAGTATTATTTTGTTGTTAAATTCAAAGAAAGATAGTAATTTTGCAAATCGAAAAATGAAAATGGCGGGATAGCTCAGTTGGTTAGAGCGTCGGATTCATAACCCGGAGGTCTCGAGTTCAATTCTCGATCCCGCTACAAATCTCCTTTAAAAAGGAGATTTTTTTATGAAAGATTGGTAGTGTTTGCCAATCTTTTTTTGTTTTTTCTTGCTACATTTAAAATGTAAATATAATTTTGAATAAGAAAACTTTTTAAATATAGATGGAACAACTAAATATTTACTTATGAGCTACATACATACCGATGGAGTAGAATACTCCGATGATAAAAAGACGTTAGTAAGCTGTCCTGAAGAAGCTACGGAAATTACAATTTTAGATAGCGTAACGAGCATTGGGGAAGATGCTTTCTTTTGTTGTTCAGGTCTTACCTCGATAGTTATTCCTGAAGGTGTAACGAGTATTGGGGAATGGGCTTTCTTGGGTTGTTCTGGTCTTACCTCGATAGTTATCCCTGACAGCGTAACGAGTATAGGGGAGAGGGCTTTCTGGGGTTGTTCAGGGCTTAAGGAGCTACGTATTCCTAAGGGTACGAGAGACAAGTTTTGTGCAATGCCAGAATTGAAAGAATATGAAAACCTTCTAGTTGAATATAAAAAAGAGGAAAAAGAAAAATGTGCCATTCCAGAGAGTGAATAATTTAGGATACTCACTAATCTCGCAAAAGCCTACATTCGTGCTACGAAAAAATGTTATTTCAAATTAATAGAACGAGGAATTATTAAATAAAATCAAAAATTAAGGATTGATAGAAAATGTTATCAATCCTTGTTTTTTATGTGTATATTTGCACGTATTATTTGCGAGTGTAACGTATGTCGGTTGTAGAGCATATTGGCAAGGTTGTAGAGGTGGAGGAAGGGCGGTGTGTTGTTCAAATAGAACAACTTTCTGCGTGTGTAAATTGTCAGGCTCGCTCGGCATGTACGGCTTCTGATAAAAAAGAAAAAAATATCGAGGTACAAACAGAAAATCATGTTGTTGTTGGGGAGCAAGTTTTGCTTGTTGGGCAACATTCGTTGGGTTTGAAAGCAGTTTTTTTTGCTTATATTTTGCCTTTAGCTTTGATATTTGTAGTACTTGTAGTTTTAACTATTCTTGGAGTAGAGGAGACGTTGGCGGGTACTATTTCTTTGTTTGCAATATTGCCGTATTATGGTGTGTTGCGTTTTTTCAAAGATAGATTGAAAAGAGAATTTACGTTTAAACTAATAAAACTTAATAAATAACAGATTATGAATATAATGCTTATCTCTGTAGTAGTGTTGGGTATGATAGGGATTTTTTCTGCAGCAATATTGTATTTTGCAGCACAAAAATTCAAAGTAGAAGAAGACCCGCGCATAGATGAAATAGAGGCTGTGTTGCCAGGTGCAAATTGTGGTGGATGTGGTTTCCCTGGCTGTCGAGGTTTTGCTGATGCGTGCGTAGCTTCGTTAGAGGGAAAACTTTGTCCTGTAGGTGGAAATGCCGTTATGGAAAAAGTAGCTACTATATTGGGTGTAGAGGTTTCTTTGGCAGACCCAATGGTGGCAGTAGTAAAGTGTCAGGGTTCGTGCAATAATCGTAAAAAAACAAATAGTTATGACGGTGCAAAAAGTTGTGCCATTGCTTCTATGCTGTATGCAGGCGAAACTGGTTGTTCGTTTGGCTGTTTTGGTTTGGGCGATTGTGTAGAAGCATGTCAATTTGATGCAATAAAAATAGGCGAAGATGGTTTACCTATTGTAGACGACGAAAAATGTACAGCTTGTGGAGCATGTGTAAAGGCTTGCCCAAAGAATGTTATTGAGTTAAGAAAAAAAGGACCAAAATCTCGTCGTATTTACGTCGGTTGTATCAACAAAGACAAAGGTGCAATTACAAGAAAAGCTTGTTCGGTAGGTTGCATTGGCTGTATGAAGTGCCAAAAGGAATGTACTTTTGGAGCTATTACAGTTGAAAATAATTGTGCATATATAGATTTTACTAAATGTCGTTTATGTAGAAAATGTGTAGCAGTTTGTCCAACAAAAGCGATTGTGGAAGTTAATTTCCCACCACGAAAAGTTGTTGTTGAGCAAGCTGAAAATAAGGAATAAAAATATTTTGCTTATGAAAACTTTTAAAATAGGAGGAATACATCCTGAAGAATGCAAACTTTCTGCAGGAGTTGCGATAGAAAAAATGCCGCTTCCTACGCAGGTTGCTATACCAGTAGCTCAACATATTGGTGCACCTGCAACTGTTGTTGTAGCCAAGGGCGATAAGGTAAAAGTAGGAACTTTGATAGCTCAAGCATCGGGCTTTGTTTCGGCAAATGTACATTCGTCGGTATCAGGGGTTGTTGCAAAGGTGGACAATGAATTAGATGCCTTTGGGAATAGAAGACAAGTTGTCGTAATTGATGTAGAAGGCGATGAATGGGAAGAGGCTATTGACTTAAAAGGAGACTTTAAACGTACCTTTAATCTTACTTCTGAAGAGATTATCGAAAGAATAAAAAATGCTGGTATTGTCGGTTTGGGTGGTGCAACATTCCCTACTCATGTGAAATTGATGCCACCTCCAGGTAAAGTAGCAGAAGTTTTGATTATTAATGCTGTAGAATGTGAGCCATACCTTACAAGTGATCATGTTTTGATGTTGGAATATGCTGACGAGATTTTGACTGGGGTACAGCTTTTGATGCGTGCAGCAAAAGTGAATCGTGCAATAATAGGCATTGAAAATAATAAAAAAGATGCAATAGCTTTGTTACAAGAAAAAGTGTCGAAACTGATTGGGATAGAAGTTTGTCCTTTGAAAATGAAGTATCCGCAAGGTAGCGAAAAGCAACTGATAGATGCATTGATAGGTCGTCAAGTGCCATCGGGAGCATTGCCTATAGAAGTGGGAGCTATTGTTCAAAATGTGGGCACTGCATTTGCGGTTTATGAAGCTATTGTGAAAAATAAACCTTTGGTAGATAGAATTGTTACGGTAACTGGAAAGTCGTTGGCAACGCCTAAAAATGTTTTAGCACGTATAGGAACTCCAATGAGTGCATTGATAGCTTATGCTGGCGGAATGCCTGATGATACTTTTAAAATTATAGCAGGAGGACCAATGATGGGACGTGCTATAGTAAATATAGAGGCTCCAATACAAAAAGGTTCTTCGGGTGTTTTGTTAATGTCCGAGCGCGAATCAGTGCGAGCAGAGATGGATAATTGCATTCGTTGTGGTAAATGTGTTTCTGTTTGTTGTATGGGCTTGCAACCTTACCTTTTGATGAGTTTGGTAGAGAAAAAGATGTGGCAAGAAGCTGAACAAGAGGCTGTATACGATTGTTTGGAATGTGGTTCATGTAGCTTTACATGTCCTGCTCATCGTCCGTTGCTCGATTATGTACGCTATGGGAAAGCAACGGTTATGAAAATAATGCGTGAACGTTCAGTTAAGAAATAAATATTTATAGAAATAGAAATGGATAAATTATTGAAAGTATCTCCTTCGCCTCATGTTCATGGAGGTGATTCTGTATCGAGAAATATGTTGAGGGTAATTGTAGCATTGCTACCTGCTTATGCAGTAGCTCTTTATTCTTTTGGGGTAGGGGCTTTAGTCGTGAGTCTTACAGCAATGTTTTCTTGTGTATTGTTTGAATATTTGATACAGCGTTTTTTGTTAAAAGGTAAGTTTACAATTAACAACTATTCAGCTTTGTTGACGGGTTTGTTATTGTCTTTTAATCTTCCTTCTAATTTGCCTTGGTGGATAGTTGTTATCGGTTCTGTTGTTGCTATTGGTATTGGTAAAATGTGTTTTGGCGGATTGGGCAATAATCCTTTCAATCCTGCATTGGTAGGACGTGTATTTTTGCTGTTTTCGTTCCCTGTGCAAATGACAACATGGCCTCGTCCTTTAGGGTGGGCTTCGTCTTATTTGGATGCTGAAACAATGGCAACGCCATTGTCGTTGCTTAAAGCAGGAAAATTGGAACAAATGCCAGATGCTTTAAATATGTTTTTATTAGATACACCAGGGTCGTTAGGTGAAATATCGGCATTGGCGTTACTCATAGGTGGTATTTATTTGTTGATAACTAAAGTGATAACTTGGCATATTCCAGTTAGTATTTTGTTGACGGTTACAGCTTTTGCTGGCATATTGTATGGAGTGGACGCAACTACATATCCACTACCACATATTCATCTTTTGTCAGGAGGTATGATGCTTGGTGCTATTTTTATGGCAACGGATTATGTAACATCTCCGATGACTCACAAAGGAATGCTTATCTATGGTTTCTTCATCGGTGTAATAACAATGGTGATTCGTGTATGGGGAGTATATCCTGAAGGTATGTCATTTGCAATTCTTATTATGAATGCGTTTACGCCTATTATAAATAAATATGTAAAACCAAAACGATTTGGGAGGGTAGTGAAGAAATGAAAAAATTAACTTCAAATTTTAGCAATATGGCGGTTGTTTTAACCGTGATATGTTTGTTAGCGGCATTGTTGCTTTCTTTTTTCTTTGATTTGACAAAAGGGAAAATAGAAGAAGCTGATAAGAAAAAGCAAGAGTTTGCTATTGCAGAAGTTTTGCCTTTTTCTAATATGGAAATAAAAACAGAAAAAGTGTTTGTTGATGGCGATTCGCTTACACTTCATCGTGCATTTGTTGACCAAAAAGAAGTTGGTGTTGCTGTAGAATCTTTCTCTAAGAATGGTTTTAATGGTGATATAAAGCTGATGGTGGGTTTTGATAACGATAATAATATCATTAATTATTCAGTTTTAGATCAGAAAGAAACTCCAGGATTGGGAACCAAAATGGTAGATTGGTTTAAGCCACAAACTGAAGTCAAAAAAAGTTTTATTGAGACTATTTTTAATTTCCAAATTGCATCAAATCCACGTCAAAGTTCTGTTATTGGTAAAAATGTTTCGGAACCTTTGAACGTAAGTAAAGATGGTGGAAATATAGATGCGATAACAGCTGCAACTATTAGTTCGCGTGCATTTTTGGAGGCAATAAATAGAGCATTTAAGGCTTTAGATTCTGATGTGGAATGGGATTGTACATCAAGTGCTACAGCAATGGAGTCATTAGATTGCGTACAAAATGATTCGATAGGTATTAATGTTGAAGAAATGATAGGAGGAGAATGTAATGAAGAATAGTATAAAGGTTTTTTTGAATGGATTTATAAAGGAAAATCCTACGTTTATCTTATTGTTAGGGATGTGCCCTACGTTAGGGACTACATCTTCTGCACTCAATGGTATGAGTATGGGACTTGCTACAGCTTTTGTTTTAGTTTGCTCAAATATGGTGATTTCTTTATTGAAAAACCTAATACCAGATAAAGTTCATATCCCTTGTTACATAGTTATTATCGCAACATTTGTTTCTGTATTAGAGTTATGTATGAAAGCTTATTTGCCATCGATTTATGCAACTTTAGGTTTGTTTATACCTTTGATTGTTGTGAATTGTATTGTACTAGGTCGTGCAGAATCGTTTGCGGCAAAAAATAATGTATTGCTGTCGGCTATAGATGGTTTTGGTAATGGATTAGGATTTACATTGGCATTGACATTGTTAGGAATTATGCGAGAATTACTTGGCACAGGTCGAATTTTTGATTATCCTATCTATCCGGAAAATTATGGAACATTAGTATTTGTATTGGCTCCTGGGGCTTTTATCGCACTTGGATTTTTGGTAGCAATTGTAAATAAATTAAGAACAAAATAATATAGATTATGGCACATTATCTTGTAATATTTATAGTCGCAGTATTTGTTAATAATATTGTTTTATCTCAGTTTTTGGGAATATGCCCATTTTTAGGAGTCTCAAAGAAAATTGACACGGCAATAGGTATGTCGGGAGCAGTAGCATTTGTAATGACTATAGCTACAATTGTTACTTTTTTATTACAAAAATATGTATTAGATGTGTTTGGTATAGGTTATTTGCAAACAATATCATTTATTTTGGTAATAGCATTTCTAGTGCAGTTGGTAGAGATAGTTTTGAAAAAAGTATCGCCTGCTCTTTATCAAGCATTAGGAGTTTTTCTCCCGCTTATTACAACAAACTGTACAATCCTTGGTGTTGCTATTATGGTAATACAAAAAGATTTTTCTCTTTTAGAAAGTGTAGTTTTTGCTATATCTACAGCTGTTGGTTTTGGCTTAGCGTTGATTCTTTTTGCTGGTATTCGTGAGCAATTATCAATGGTGAAAGTTCCCAAAAGTATGGAGGGTACTCCGATCGCATTGATTGCAGCTGGTATTTTAGCAATGGCATTTATGGGTTTCTCAGGTATTGTTTCTATCTAAAATGACGATTAAAAAACATATTCCAAATACAATTACCTGCTTAAATCTTTTTTCAGGTATATTGGCAACAATGTCAGCTTATAATGAAAATTATAAGTTGACATTAATATTAGTACTTCTTTCGGCAGTTTTTGATTTTTTCGATGGGCTTTTCGCTCGTTGGTTGAAAGCCAATTCTTCTATTGGTAAGGAATTGGATTCGCTTGCGGATGTAGTAAGTTTTGGCTTGGTGCCGGGTATGGTAGCGTTCTCTTTATTAAAGCCATTGTCTGAAGTTTGTGTTGTATTACCTTATTGTGCGTTTTTAATTACAATTTTTTCGGCTGTACGTTTAGCAAAATTTAATATAGATGATAGGCAAACATCATCATTTATAGGTTTGGCTACTCCTGCAAATGCATTGTTTTGGGTCGCTTTGGCATTTGCGTATGCTGATGTTTCAAGTCAAGTGTTTTTGTGGATTTTGCTCTTGATGAGTTTCGCTTCAAGTGGTTTGTTGATATGTGAATTGCCAATGTTCTCGTTTAAAATGAAATCTTTGAAGTGGCAAGATGCCTACCAACAAATAATATTTTTAATTGGAGTTATAGGGTTAATTCTTGTTTTTGGAATAGTAGGAATGTGCTATTCTATTATATGGTATATAATTCTTTCTTTTATTTTCTACATGTCAAGTAGAAGAAAATCGTAATTTCTATGAAAAATTTTTTTCTTATTGCTATCGTTTCGTTTCTTTTTTCGAATAATGCTATTGCAGCAAAACTTGCATGTGTAGCAGATAATCAATTTACAGGTAGAGGAAACACTAATGAGCGAATGCTTACGATAACAAAACCTGAAAACAAGAAGTTATCTTCTTTGACAATAGATATGAGGGGATGTTCTTCTATATCGGACGTAGTAAGAATAAAAATCTATTCTTCTTTGACGAATAAATTTGATGTTCGCGCAATATCGAATTATGAGGAACTTTGTGATGTTTCTCCTAAAAAATCGGGAATTACAATATGTAAATTCAAGAAAAAAACGTCATTAGAACACATGTATTTGTTTGTTACTTATGAAATAAGTGAAACAGCAAAAGAGGGGAATGTTGTTACAGCAAAACTGAAGAATTCTAATGTGGTAGCTTCGCGTGAGATATTGCTTCGTAGAACATTACTCTATAGTCCTGGGGATTATAATTCGAAAAATTATCGTATACCTGCTGCTATAACAGCTCACGATGGTTCGCTTGTAGTAGCTACCGATAAGCGTAAAAATAATCAAATAGATTTGCCAGAGGATATTGATGTGTTGGTGAATCGAAGCACTGATGGAGGGAAAACGTGGTCTGCTCCTCAAGTAATTGCAGAGGGAAAAGGGTTTGGTGCTGGCTTTGGAGATGCTTCTTTGGTTAAAACTGCCAATGAAAATGAATTATTGGCGATATATATTGGTGGACCAGGCTTTTTTACTTCTACGCCATCGGTTTGTCAACATGTATATGTGAACAAAAGTTATGATAATGGACAAACATGGACAGAGAAAATAGATATAACAAATCAACTTTATGGAGAAGGTTGCTTGAATGCTGAACGTCGTGATTGGAATGCAATGTTTATTTCGTCGGGAGCTGGTGTTTGTATGCGTGATGGGACAATAGCTTTTGTTGCGGTTGTTCGTGAAACTATCTCTGCTGAATTAGATGCTATTTCTAATTATGTGATTTATTCGGAAGATGCAGGAGAAACATGGAAACTTTCTACTTCTTGTATGGCAAATCATGGAAATGAAGGGAAAATAACAGAACTAAATGATGGTACTTGGTTAGTAAGTATTCGAAACCAACGTAGAGGAGAACGTTATTATAATATTTCTACGGATAGAGGAAAAACTTGGAAAGGGCTTGAGCAGTGGAGCGAATTGGTGGAACCTGGCTGTAATGGTGATTTATATTATTACACTTCTATAGTCGATGGTTTTGATAAAAATAGAATTTTACATTCGATGCCTAACGATAGAAATCATCGTAAAAATGTTTCTGTATTTTTGAGTTATGATGAGGGAATTTCTTGGCCGATAGGAAAAACAATTTGTTCGACAGGTGCAGCATATTCTTCGATTTGCTCTTTGCCTGATGGAACAATAGGTGTGTATATTGAGGAAAATTACGAAGGAGAAGATTTTTCTATGTATTTCTTAAATTTTTCGCTTGACTGGTTGACCGATGGTCGAGATATTTATTCATCTCCTAAATAATCTAAATAAATTAAAAAGGCTATAATTTTTAATTATAGCCTTTTTTTATGAAGTTTGTTTCTTTTTACCAAGCAAACAAAGGATAGTTTGCCATCATTTCATTTACTTTTTGGCGAACTGCTTTTATTGTTTTTTCATCTTCAGGAGCTGATAAAACATCATCAATTAATTCTACAATAGCAGCCATTTCGTTTTCTTTCAAACCTCTCGTTGTGATAGCAGGTGTACCAAAACGTAAACCTGATGTTTGGAAAGGACTGCGAGAGTCGAATGGTACCATGTTTTTGTTTGTAGTGATATCGGCAGCAACTAATGCTTTTTCTGCAACTTTTCCTGAAAGTTCAGGGAATTTTGTTCGTAGGTCTACCAACATACAATGGTTGTCTGTACCTCCAGAGATAATTTTGTATCCTTTTTCGATAAATGCTTTTGCCATTGCAGCAGCATTTTTTTGAACTTGTTGTTGATACACTTTGTATTCTGGTTGAAGAGCTTCGCCAAAGGCTACGGCTTTTGCAGCAATAACGTGTTCCAATGGACCACCTTGAACGCCAGGGAATACTGCCGAATCAAGTAAAGCCGACATCATTTTAATTTCACCTTTTGGAGTCGTTTTTCCCCAAGGGTTAGGGAAGTCCTCGCCCATCAAAATAACACCTCCACGTGGACCACGGAGAGTTTTGTGTGTGGTAGAAGTTACGATGTGAGCGTATTTTATAGGATTGTTGAGCAGACCTGCTGCAATAAGTCCTGCAGGGTGAGCCATGTCTACCATAAAAATAGCACCAATTTCGTCAGCTACTTTTCGTATACGAGCATAATCCCATTCGCGACTATAGGCTGAAGCACCTGCAATAATCAATTTAGGTTTTTCAGTGCGAGCTACTTGTTCTAATTGCTCATAATCAACAAGTCCGTCTGTTTCGCGTACATTGTATTCTAGTGCTTGAAACATCAGTCCTGAAAAGTTCACTGGCGAACCATGAGAAAGATGTCCTCCATGTGATAGATTTAACCCTAAAAATTTATCTCCAGCATTTAAGCAAGCCATAAATACAGCCATGTTTGCTTGTGCCCCAGAATGAGGTTGAACATTAGCCCATTTAGCACCAAATAGTTCTTTGATACGTTCGATAGCAATAGTTTCGCTTTCGTCAACTACTTCGCAACCTCCGTAGTAGCGTTTGCCAGGATAACCTTCAGCATATTTGTTTGTCAACACCGAACCCATTGCTTCTATTACTTGCTCACTTACAAAGTTCTCTGATGCAATAAGTTCAATACCTTTCATCTGACGCTCTCTTTCGCGGCGGATGATGTCAAAAATAAGATTGTCTCTTTCCATTGAGTTTTTTTATTAAAGGAGTGATATTTTAAAGCACAAAGATAGTAGTTTTCTATGGTTTCGCAAATTTGTTTTGCGTCTAAAAAGCACCAAAATTGCGTAATGAAGATGTGAATAAGGGCAAGATAATGATGCGAAAAAGAGTAAAATAAGCTAATGAGAAAAATAAATACTGAAAATGCTTGACAAAGGGTGGTGTGAAATAAAAATAAAAATGATAAATTATGATTTACGACAATCATCCGAGCGAGGAGCAGATAATGCGGAAGGCGATAGAAATGAGCGACAAACTAACCTCGGAAGAGGATATGTAAAAACTAAAAACAACATTATTATGCAGGACGAATTGAAGGAACTCAAAGAGGGTTTAAGAATTGGATTAAACGAACTAAATATGATACCAGACTCGAAGGTAGCAGTAGAATTGATGCTAAAGACAGAAAAACAAATATTGACAATGTTGGATTGGATTCTGAACCATATGGACGAGAATCCAGACGAAGATAGAGTTTTGAGGATAGCTATACTAATCTCGGAAGAGGTTCAGTAAATAAAGACAATAAAAAATGTTTTAATTTTTCATAAGTGGCAATCCTATTTTGTATTTTACTGCAAAAAAGCGTATTGCGAAAATACATGTCGCAGTAAGAGTTTGTGTAAGCATGGTGTTTAGGCCTGCTATAGAGCAAAGCCAATAAACAATACCGCCAATAACACATGCAGAGGCGTAAATCTCTTTTCGGAAAATAAGAGGTTCGATATTCAATAGTACATCACGTAAAATACCGCCAGCTGCACCAGTAATAGAGCCCATTATGATGGCGAGCCAAAAAGGGTATAAGTTTAATTCCAATGTTTTTTCTATTCCTACTACGACAAACAGGCATAACCCAATGGTGTCGAAAATAAAAATCGTACGACTTACTTTTTCTATTTGTTTTTTGAATACTATAACACATAAAAATGCAGCAGCGGTGCATAGCAAATAACTTCCTGTGTTCATCCAAAATGGAGGCAAATCGAGTAGTAGGTCGCGAATTGTACCGCCACCTACTGCGGTGATAAATCCTACCACATAAGCCCCAAACCAATCGAATCGTTGCTGTGCAGCCATGCGGACTCCGCTTATTGCAAATGCAAATGTCCCAATATATTCAACCCAGTTGATAAAGTTAAAATTCATTTTCGTGTGTAGTTTAAGTCTAGATAAATTGGTAAATGGTCACTAAATCCGTTGTTGTATTTAAAACCGACATAGGTTCTAAAAGGTTTTTTGTATAGGTATTTTTCGTCGTTTTCAAGTAAAAAGTCGGGCGAAAAAATGTTAGCAGAAAAAGGTGTTGTTGTGATGCCTTTTTCGTCTATTAGCAGTGCTCCCGAAACGATTATTTGATTGAGTATCCCCCATTCTGCTTGATGTTTGTGTGTTCCAATGTTTGGATTTTCTTCCAAGCGTTTAGTAAGATTGTAAAGTAGATTCGGTTTTATTTCATCTTCTTTAGGTAGTTTTGCTTGTAGAATTTCGCTCATACTTTTGTTGTCGGGGTAGTCGTTAAAATCGCCCATAATGATGATTTTTGCATTTGGCGAACAATTGCTGATACTGTCAGTTTTTGCTTTTAACGTTGCAGCAGCATCGCATCGTTTGCTTTCCGATTCAAGTTCGCCTCCTAAACGTGATGGAAAGTGGCAAACAAAAAGATGTAATGTGTCGGTTCCACAGAAAATACCTGCAACGTACAAAATGTCGCGAGTAGTAAGGTCGCTGTAATTGTTGAAACGAACTGCAATGGCTTCGTTATGAAAAGGGCGGAATAAAGTGCGTTGGTATAGTAGACCTGTGTCGATGCCACGTCGGTCGGGGGAATCGAAATGAACGAATTGGTAGTTCATCGCCTTTAATGGAGAATATTTTGTTAAGTCAGTTAGCACTCGTGCGTTTTCTATTTCGCAAAGTCCAATGGCAAATGGTGGTTGTCCATCGTTAATGGCAGCTATTACTTTTGAAATTCGTCCAAGTTTTTTTTGATATTTTTCATAGTTCCAAGCACGACTTCCTTGTGGTGTGAATTCGTCATCGTTAGTCAATGAATCGTTTTTGTAATCAAACAAATTTTCGACATTGTAACTGACAAGCCTATATATAGTTTCTTGTGCTGAAAGTTTTTCGTTGCCAAACAATGAAACAAAAAATAGAGTTATGAAAAAAAATTTTTTCATTTTTTTTATTGTTGAATTTTTTCGTAGGCACCAATGTCGGGTTTCCCGTCGGCAAATCTATTTATTCCGTTTTTGTCAGTCGGGTATATTGTTGCAACATCTTTGTTTGCTTTATTGCATGCAGGAGCATTGTTTAATAGCGTGAAATTGTAATACCCTGTTTGAGAAATGTTTTCTATAGATGTGTTGACGAAAATGTTTGTGTTGGTTGTAGCATTTGCCCAAATAATATTGTTGAATTGTTTTGTGCTAATTTCGGATGATTTTATAAGGCAATCGCTAAAATAAAAGTTAAAGGCATTGTTTTGTTGTGAAATAGTGTCTTTATTTAAAGCGAGTTCTTCAGCTCTGTTACCAAACAAAATTGAGTTTTGAAAAACGGCAGATTGGAGTTCGTATAGGTAGAGCCAATTGCCATCAATGAAATAATTGCTAATTTGAACAGCAGGTGTCTCGCGTATTGCCCATTCGTAATAATTTGCAATTGTGCAATGTGTTATTCTGTTGTTCCCTCCTATAATGTTGAGACACGATGTTCCACAATTGGAAATCTCGGTATTAACGATATCGGTATTTCCATTTAATGTGTATATACCGTTATAGGTCATTGTATGAATACGAGAATTCTCGATATTTAGGTTGGGTTTGTTGGAAGTTGTTCCTAGTAGTAGAATACCATTTGTTCCTCCAATTATATTAACGTTTTTTAGTGAATGATTTCCGTTGGGTGATTGGAGATAAATACCTCCCCATTGCCCGGGTAAATATGCATATGGCGTTTTGTTTATATCGTTCATTTTGTCTAGTCGATCACCTTGTATTTTTATCGGATTCTCGAGGGTACCTTCTGCTGTTAAGTTGCCGTTTATTATAATATTAGCATTGTTGTGGAGAAAAATTTGTACGCCTTCTTCTAAAGTTAACGTGCAGCCATCTTTGACATTTAGGTAGTTGTATATTAAAAATGGTCGTGTGTTGTCAAGTGTGGTGTCGGAGGTAATTGTTTTGCTGTTGAAGATGGTAATGTTTTGCCCATAGGCAGATAGTTTTACTTGCTGGGTGTTGCCATTTGTATTAAATAAAATTGCATCTTGAATAAAAATAGGATTGTTGTCGTTTTGTTCAGAAATTGTTAATTCTACAAAAATAAAAATACTATCATTTGCAGGAATGTCGATGTCATTAAATTTGTTTTCTGCGTCAATTAGCCCATTGACATTTAGCCTAAAATAAGATTGTGCTCCACTTGCTAATTGAATAGAACTAATGTTGATACTTTTTTTGTGATTATTGAAAACTAAAAAGGATTTAGTAGGTGATGCTATCGTATTGAAAAGTGTATCAAACGAAAGTTCTTCGGTAGAAAAATTGAGTTTATGTGTTGCATCGGTTGTATAATTGTCTTCGATGCACCCAAAAAGTGTTATCGAAACAATTATAAAAATAAACCACCGAGTTTTTTTCATATTATTAAGAATATTTCTGCAAAATTAACAGAAAAAAGATTGAGTGCACACAATTAAATGGTTACTTTTGTACATTCGTTATCTTAAAAAAGTAAAAATATGGCAAGTCGTAGAATTTTAAAGAAGAACATTCATTTCCTTTTGCACGAAGTTGCAATGGAGGCTTATGTAGGATATTTTCTTGTAAAAGAAATAGAAAGTGAAAAATTTTCTGATTTTATTAAACGTGTCTATGAACTTGATAAGGAGTTTGTAGCAAGAGTGAATCATCCAAGTGGAACTAACGATGCAAAGTTGGTAAAAGCATATTATAAAAAACTTGCGGAAGATTTTAATGAAAAAATCGCAGAACTAATTGAAGATTTAAAAACATTAACTCAAAAATAGAGCGGTATGAAAAGATATGTATTTTTTTGCATGTTTTTCTTTTGCGTGCTATCATCTCAAGCTCAACGAAATGACGTAGGAGTAGTTTTTGCTGAAGAGTCATATAATTTTGGTTTAATAAATGAATCGGGAGGGCTTGTTACTCACGATTTCGAATTTACAAATAGTGGTACTTCGCCTATAGTATTAAAATCGGTTAGAGCTTCGTGCGGTTGTACTACACCAAATTATCCAAAAGCACCCATAGCTCCTGGGGTAACAAATAAAATTTCGGTAACGTATAATCCCCAAGGTCGCCCTGGAGTTTTTTCTAAATCGATAACAGTAGTTATAGGTGGCGATGCAAATAAACAAACTACTTATGTGTTGAAAATTTCAGGTGAAGTTATTCGCGAAAAATATCCAGTAAAGATAGGTTCGCTTAGTTTAGAACGTGAGCGATTGTCTTTTAAGGAAATCAAAAAAGGTGCTATTTTGGTTGACTCAATAGGTGTCTATAATAGTTCAGAAGAACCTTTTTTGGTGTCATTCCCTAATTGTCCAAAATATTTGTCAATAAAAATAATTCCACAAAGACCACTTGAAGGGCAACGAACAAACTATCTTTATCCAACTCAAACGGGTATAATGAAAATTACCTATAACTCTAAAAAATCGGAGCAATGGGGAAATCATGTAGATACGCTTTCGGTAGCTTTAAATGGAAAAATTGTAAAAACGGGAATAGATACAAAGTTGTTTGTTTTTGCATTTTTGAAGGAAAATTTTGATAATTTGACAGCTGAACAGCGTTTAAAAGCTCCAATTGCAGAATTGGAAAAATTAAATGTTTCGCTCGGTGCTGTTAAAAAAGGAACAGGGAAAAAAGTGGCTATGACGTTGAAAAATGTTGGAATTTCTCCATTGAAAATTCGTTATGTAGATTCAATGTGTGATTTTGTAAAGGTTACTTACGATAAGAATGTTATCGATCAAGGAAAAAGTGTAATTCTAAATATAGAATTGTTGCCTTTTGAGTTGCCAGAAATACATTTCCAAAAACGTATAGAGTTGGTTACAAATGATCCTTCAGTGCCAAAACAATATATAACATTGGAATGGGATGTTGTGAAATAAATAGATTTTAATTTAGTTTACGGAATGTACTTAAGAAATCTCTTTCTGTGCGTTCCGTATTTTATTTATATACTATGGATAAGCATATTGAAAATAGCTCTGATTTTTTAGGTTTGACCGTCAATGATGGTGTTCAGCAACCACCGATGATAAATCCTTATCGCAAAAAAAAACAGAAAGCACCAACGTTGAGTGTAGATGATTATGTAGCAGGGATTTTTGCTAAGAATATGACAATATTAAGTCAAGCTGTTACTTTGGTAGAAAGTACTCGTGCTGAACATCAAGAAAAGGCTCAAAAAGTAATAGAACGTTGCTTACCTTATGCTGGAAAATCTGTTCGAGTTGGAATTACGGGAGTTCCAGGTGCAGGAAAAAGTACTTTTATAGATGCTTTGGGAATGCATTTAGTAAACAGTGGGCACCGTTTGGCCGTATTAGCAATAGACCCAAGTAGCGAACGTTCAAAAGGAAGTATTTTGGGTGATAAGACGCGGATGGAGGATCTTTCAGTTGCAAAAAATGCTTTTATTAGGCCTTCGCCTTCGGCTGGCTCGTTAGGTGGAGTAGCACGTAAAACGCGGGAAACAATCGTGTTGTGTGAGGCAGCAGGTTTTGATACTATTTTTGTAGAAACGGTTGGGGTTGGGCAATCTGAAACTGCTGTTCATTCGATGGTCGATTTTTTCTTATTAATACAACTTTCGGGTACAGGCGACGAATTGCAGGGTATCAAGCGTGGAATTATGGAGATGGCTGACGGTATTGCTATTAATAAGGCTGATGGAAATAACATTGAAAAGGCTAATCTTGCAAAAGCTCAATTTAAAAATGCGTTGCATTTGTTCCCTTTGCCTGAATCGAAATGGTTGCCTAAAGTATTGACTTGTTCTGCTTATGAAAAAAGTGGCATCGGCGATGTTTGGGATATGATAACAGAATATGTGACCTTTACAAAAGGGAATGGATTTTTTCATGAAAAGCGTCAAAGGCAAGCAAAGTATTGGATGTATGAAACTATAGATGAACATCTTCGTAGTAATTTTTATAATAATGAAACAATAGGGCAAATGCTACAAGATTTTGAACACTTATTGCTTGAAGATAAAATTAGCTCTTTCGTGGCTGCAAACAAGATGCTTGATACATACTTTAGTAAAATGTAAAAATATACTGTTTTTTTATATTGTATTTGTATAATTATTGTAATAATTAAAATAAAATACAATAAATATTCAAAGTTCTATGAGAAGGAATAAAAAAATAGTTATTTTTGCAAAACTCTTTTAAGTTAGAAAAATAGTTGTAGGATGAATATAATAGATAAACAACAGGTTGTAGTTCGCTTTTCGGGCGATTCGGGTGATGGAATGCAATTAGCAGGAAATATCTTTTCTACAATATCTGCAACAATTGGTAATGATATAAGTACATTCCCAGATTATCCTGCAGATATTCGTGCCCCACAAGGTTCTCTTACAGGGGTTTCTGGTTTTCAAGTACATGTAGGTGCTAATAAGGTATTTACCCCCGGGGATAAGTGTGATGTGTTAGTTGCAATGAATGCAGCTGCTCTTAAAACGCAATATCAATTTGCAAGGCCAACGGCTTGTATAATAATAGATATAGATTGCTTTAAGGCTTCTGATTTGGAAAAAGCAACTTTCAAAACGGATAACCCAATTGAAGAACTTGGTATAAAACAAGATGTGATAGCCGCACCAATTACTCAAATGGTAAAAGATTGTTTGGCGGATACGGGAATGGATAATAAGTCCGTATTGAAGTGCCGAAATATGTTTGCTTTAGGGCTTGTGTGTTGGTTGTTCAATCGCGATTTGAAACTTGCAGAGACATTCTTGCGTGAAAAATTTGCTAAAAAACCTCAATTGGCAGAAGCAAATATTAAAGTTCTTTTGGCTGGCTATGATTATGGACATAACACTCATGCATCTGTATATCATACTTATCGTGTTGAAACAAAAAATGCTGTGCCGGGGAAATATATGGATATAAGTGGAAATAAGGCAACGGCTTATGGTTTGATAGCCGCAGCAGAAAAAGCAGGATTACAATTGTTTTTGGGTTCTTATCCTATTACTCCAGCCACTGATATCTTGCACGAATTGTCAAAACATAAATCTTTGGGTGTTATTACAGTGCAGTGTGAAGACGAGATATCGGGTTGTGCAACTGCAATAGGAGCATCGTTTGCAGGGGCTTTAGCTGTTACGTCTACATCTGGTCCAGGTATCTGTTTGAAGTCTGAAGCCATGAATTTGGCTGTAATAACAGAGCTCCCATTGGTAATAGTTGATGTACAACGTGGGGGACCTTCTACTGGATTGCCAACTAAATCCGAGCAAACTGATTTATTGCAAGTGCTTTTTGGTAGAAATGGAGAGTCTCCGATGCCTGTGTTGGCAGCAACTTCGCCTACACAATGTTTTGATGCGGCTTATATGGCTTCAAAAATAGCATTAGAATATATGACTCCTGTAGTTTTACTCACTGATGCATTTGTGGCGAATGGCTCTGGTGCGTGGCGATTGCCTGAACTTGAAAATTATCCAACAATACTACCTCCTTATGTTTCTTCTGAAATGAAAGATAGTTATACTCCATATCAAAGAAATTCGAAAGGAGCTCGTTATTGGGCAATACCTGGTCAAGAAGGTTTTATGCACATTTTAGGTGGTTTAGAAAAAGATGGTAATACAGGTGCTATATCAACAAATCCTGATAATCACGATAAAATGTGTCGTATTAGAGCACAAAAGGTGGCAAATATTGAAGTCCCTGATGTGCAAGTAGAAGGATGTGTTGATGATGCGGATTTACTGATAGTAGGATTTGGTGGTACTTATGGTCATTTGTATTCTGCTATGCAAGAAATGTGTCAGCATGGGGAACGTGTTGCTTTAGCACATTTTTCGTACTTAAATCCATTACCTAAAAATACAGAAGAAGTTTTGAAAAAATATAAAAAAGTTGTTGTTGCCGAGCAAAATCTAGGACAATTTGCAGCTTATTTGAAAATGAAAATAGCAGGTTTTGACCCATATCAATTTAATGAGGTAAAAGGTCAACCTTTTGTGGTATCAGAACTTGTAGAGGCGTTTGAAAAAATATTGTCGAATAAAAAATAAAAAGGAGAATATGGTTATGAGTGAATATACAGCTAAAGATTTTAAGAAAGGACAACCTCGTTGGTGTCCTGGGTGTGGAGATCATTTCTTCTTGGCTTCGTTACATAAAGCATTGGCAGAGTTGGGAGTAGCTCCACACAACACAGCAGTAATAAGTGGAATAGGTTGTTCTAGTCGTTTGCCTTATTATATGAACACTTATGCAATGCAAACGATTCATGGTCGTGCGGCGGCTATCTCGTCGGGATTTAAAGTGGCTAACCCCGATATTATGGTTTGGCAAATATCAGGAGATGGTGATGGTTTGGCTATTGGAGGGAATCATTTTATTCATGCTATACGTAGAAATATCGATATAAATATTGTTTTGTTGAATAATAGAATTTATGGTTTGACAAAAGGACAATATTCTCCTACTTCTCCACGTGGGTTTGTGAGTAAGTCGTCGCCTTATGGTACGGTTGAGGATCCATTTTGTCCAGCAGAACTTTGTTTTGGAGCTCGAGGTCGATTTTTCGCTCGTGCGGTGGCTACTGATGCTCCGGGGACAATAGCTGTTTTGAAGGCTGCAGCAAAGCATAAGGGTGCTTCAGTGTGTGAAATTTTGCAAAATTGTGTCATTTTCAACGATGGTACTCACGATTCTGTTTATAATAAAGAGGGACGAGCAAAAAATGCAATTTATCTTGAGCATGGAAAACCAATGATTTTTGGCGAGAATAAAGAGTATGGACTTGTGCAAGAAGGTTTTGGTCTGAAGGTGGTAAAATTAGGTGAAGGTTATTCAGAAAAGGATATTTTAGTTCATAATGCACATAGCGAAGATAATACATTGCATTTAAAATTAGCTTTAATGGAAGGACCAGATTTTCCTATTGCGTTGGGAGTTATTCGTGATGTTGAAGCACCAACATATAACGATTCTGTACATGAGCAATTGAAATCGGTATCAGAGCAGAAGTCATACCATAACTTTCAAGAATTGTTACTAACGAACGATATTTGGGAGGTAAAATAAAATTTGATATAAAAGAAAAAGGGAAGTTTAAGCTTCCTTTTTTTTGTTAATCTTTCTTTTCGTAGGCTTCTACTATTTTTTGTACTAGTCTATGTCGAACAATGTCTTTTTGTGCAAAATGTACAATGTGAATACCTTTTATAGTGTTTAATTTGTCTAGTGCATCACGTAATCCTGATTTTTGCGATGTGGGGAGGTCTATTTGTGTCATATCTCCTGTTACAATCATACGAGCATTAACCCCAAGTCTAGTCAAGAACATTTTCATTTGTGGTATTGTAGTATTTTGAGCTTCGTCGAGTATCACTACTGCATCATTTAGGGTTCTCCCTCTCATAAATGCAAGCGGAGCAATTTGAATAGTTCCTTTTTCTATGTAATCTTTTAGTTTTGAGGCTGGAATCATCTCTTGTAATGCATCGTAGAGTGGCTGAAGGTATGGGTCTATTTTTTCTTTCATATCACCAGGAAGAAATCCTAATTTCTCGCCTGCTTCTACAGCAGGGCGACTTAAAATGATTTTTTTTACCTCTTTGTTTTTTAGAGAGCGAACAGCCAATGCTATGGCTGTATAAGTTTTCCCTGAACCAGCAGGACCAATAGCAAACAGCAAATCGTTTTCTTCATAAGCTTTTACAAACTTTTGCTGATTTTCAGTCCGTGCAGTAATGTTTTTCCCATTAACTCCGTGCAAAATTAGTTGGTCGTTTTTTGCAATGAAGGGTTGTTCACCTTTTATTATTTCTAAGAGCTGCTTTTCGTCTAATGTGTTGTTAGTTAAGCAGAAAAATTCTATTTTTTTTAGAACGGATACAAATGTTGAGGTTTCTTCTTGTGTGGCATTTATTTTAATAGAATTACCTCTTGCCGAAAATTGAATATTTGGGAATTGGTTTCGTAGGATGTTTATGTTGACATTGTTTGTACCGTAAAAAATGGGAGCGTCAATGTTTTCAGAAAGTGTGTAAATCGTTTCTATCATTAATATTAAAAATTTTTACAAAGATATTGCTTTTTGAAATGTCTGTTGTATTTTTGAACTTTAAAAAAGAAAAGATGAATTTACTTTTTGTTTGTCTCGGGAATATATGTCGATCACCAGCTGCCGAAGGTGTTATGTTGCAACTGCTCGAAGATAAAGGTCTTGCAACAAATTTTGTGATTGATTCGGCAGGTACGTATGCCGGACATCGTGGAGAATTGCCCGATATGCGAATGAGAAATGCGGCTCGAAAACGTGGTTTGATATTGACACATCGTTCTCGCCCGTTTGTTGAAGAAGATTTTGAACGGTTTGATATGATTTTGGTAATGGACGATATGAACTACGAATCGGTTGTACGTGTGTGTCCCGATAGAGTTTTTAAAAACAAAATTTGTAGAATGACCGATTTTTGTACTAAATTTAAAGTTGATTATGTTCCCGATCCTTATTATTCGGGACATGAAGGTTTTGAGTATGTTTTGGATATATTAGAAGACGCATGTTTAGGATTGCTGAATTTTATTCAATCCAAAAAGTAAAAAATGAATGTTTTTTAAAGAAAAAGTAAAGTTATGGAACTCTCTGATGAAATAATTCTGATCTCAATTTCTGGTCGCGATCGCCCCGGTTTGACAGTAGCTATAACAGAAGTATTGGCAAAATACGATGCTACGATTTTGGATATTGGTCAGGCCTCTATTCATAATCATTTGTCGTTGGACATATTGTTTCATTCGCCTAATGAATCGGAGTCAGGCAAGATTCTTCGTGGGCTTTTGCTCAAAGCTGTCGAACTCGATATAAAAATCAACTTCACTCCAATTGAAAAGGATTTGTATGCAAATTGGGTGAAAATGCAAGGTAAGAATCGTTATATTATAACTATGCTCGGGCATAAAATAACGGCTCGTAATATTGCAAGTGTGGCTCAGGTGGTTACTTCGCAGGATATGAATATTGATGATATGAAGCGTCTGACGGGGCGTGTGCCATTGGAAAATGGTGTTGCTCAGGTGTCAAAGGCTTGTGTAGAATTTTCAGTGCGTGGGACTCCGAAAAATAAAGCAGAGATGCAACTTCGATTTTTGGAGTTGGCTAAAGAACAAGAGTTCGATATTTCGTTTCAAGAAGATAATTTGTATCGCCGTAGTCGTCGGTTGATTTGTTTTGATATGGATTCAACTTTGATTAAAACAGAAGTAATTGATGAATTGGCGGCTTATGCTGGTGTGGCCGACGAGGTGAAAAAAATTACTGAATCGGCGATGCGTGGTGAGATAGATTTTACTGAAAGCTTCAAACAACGTGTGGCTTTGCTCAAAGGCGTTGATGCATCGGTTATGCAAGAAATTGCTCAGCGATTGCCGATAATGGAAGGTGCTGATCGTTTGATTTCGGTGTTGAAACGTACTGGTTATAAAATTGCGATTCTTTCGGGAGGATTCTCCTATTTTGGCAACTATTTGAAACAAAAATTTGGCATTGATTATGTTTATGCTAACGAATTAGAAATTGTCGATGGCAAACTCACGGGGCGTTATATTGGCGATGTTGTAGATGCTAAACGCAAAGCCGAATTGTTGCGACTGATAGCCCAAGTGGAAAATATTGATTTGCAACAAGTGGTTGCTGTGGGCGATGGAGCAAACGATTTGCAAATGCTCAACGTAGCTGGACTTGGCATTGCTTTTCATGCCAAACCAAAAGTAAAAGAAAATGCTCAACAAGCAATCTCTACGGTTGGGCTCGATGGTATTCTCTATTTTCTTGGTTTCAAAGATTCTTATATTGATGAACGAAAATGAAAACGCTACGCTTACCTGCCGAATGGGAACCTCAAAGTGGCATTATGCTAACTTGGCCACATGCTAACACCGATTGGTGCGATTGCTTGCCAGATGCCGTAGAGTGCTTTTTGGCAATTGCACGAGAAGTAGTCAAGCGTGAGTTGTTGCTTATAGTTACTCCAGAGGTCGATGTTGTAAAAAATCAACTTGTGAATGCAAATATTCCTACGGAAAATATTCGCTTTTTTGAGTGCCTTACCAACGATACTTGGGCTCGCGACCATGGTTTTATTTCCCTTTTTGATGAACAAGGAATGCCTATTGTAGCCGATTTTTGTTTTAATGGTTGGGGAATGAAGTTTGCTGCCGACAAAGATAATCAAATCAATGCTAAATTGATGCAAACAGACCTATTGGGCGATGTTTGTTATTTAGACAATCGCGATGTAGTGCTTGAGGGTGGCTCCGTAGAAAGCGATGGGAAAGGTACATTGCTTACTACTTCGGAATGCTTGTTGGCACCGAATAGAAATAATTTTGCTTCTGTGGCTGAAGCCGAGCAAATGCTTCGTGCAAGGCTTGGCGTGGAGCGAGTGCTTTGGCTTGATGATGGCTATTTATCTGGTGATGATACGGATAGTCATATCGATACGTTGGCGCGACTTTGCCCTAATGATACTATTGTGTATGTGCAGTGTACGGACAAGGCAGACGAACACTACAATTCGCTTGCTCGTATGGAGCAACAGCTGAAACAATTAAAAACAGCTGATGGGAAACCCTATCGACTTTTGCCTTTGCCAATGGCAGATGCAGTGTATTTCGAAGGAGAACGATTGCCTGCTACGTATGCAAACTTTTTGATAATGAACGGAGCTGTGCTTATGCCTACCTATGCACAGGTGGAAAACGATACTCGTGCTATGGCAGTGCTTGCCGAGGCTTTCCCCGACAGAGAGATAGTGGGTGTAGATTGTAGAGTGCTGATTCGTCAGCATGGCTCATTGCATTGTGTTACTATGCAATTTCCGAAAATAACGAAATAAAGTTTAAAATATTTTAATATAAACAAATAGGGAAAATATTGATTTTGTAATATAACGAATTATTCTCCAGCCTGAAACCACCACTTTTTTAGGAATACACGAGAATAGGCTTTTGAAATTTTGCACCGTGATAGGTGTGAATTGTTTCTGTGGCTTATCCGTGTTAAAGGGTGCGTGGTGGTACCAAGGTTGGGATTAGCAACAAACAATTCCGCCTTTTTTTATGCATGTTGGTAAAATGATAGAACAAGAACTTCGCCGCCAAGAGCGAACTCCTGCATGGTTGGCACGAAAAATAGCGTGCGACCGTACCAATGTGTATAAAATATTTGCTCGCGCAAGCATTGATACGCAACTTCTTGTTGCTATCTCTAAAGCGCTTAACCATAACTTCTTTCTTGATATTGCAGCAACCCTTACTTTTTGTGAATAATTGGCTACACAAGCGTGAAATATTGGCTACTATCAAAATAAGGAGGTTAATTCTTTTTATGATTCCTTTGTGCAAAAAAAAAGTGCAATGAACATTCCTGATAAAAAAAGTTTGTGTCTATTATTTAGTATAATATTGCTAACGGCTTGTGGTGTACATAAAAACAGTGCATACACCGATGTTGAAACAAAATGTATAGGAACCGAGTTAGACGGTTCTTACACGTTAAGGGCTTCGGGGAGAGCTCGTAACGCAGCCGATGCTTATGTTCAAGCAGGCAAACAAGCCGTACAAGATGTGCTATTTATCATAATACCTTGTGTATCAGGGGTTGGCGATCAAAGTATGCTTAAACCACTATTGCCAGAAGTAAATGCAAAAGAAAAATATGAAAGTTTTTTTGCCAAGTTTTTTGCCGACAATGGTGAGTATCTCAAATTTATGTCAATGAAAGAAAAGCGCGTTTTAAGTAGTAAGTACTCTAAAACTGACGCACAAACAGTCTGTATTACAACGGTTTGTGTGGACAGAATAAAACTCAAGGAATATCTTCGCGAGAATGGAATTCTTAAATAATTTTTTTTATAAACTTAATAATCAATTTCTTATGAGTAAAAAAATCTTGACCGTAGTTGCTGCGGTTGCATTAGTGGCAATGCCTATTAGTGCAAAAAAAGCAACCAAAGAGTATCAACGTCCTTCGTTGCACATTGTGTTGATGACAACAGAAACAGCCAAAGGTGGCGCACAAGTGGCCGACCCTGAAATTTTGGGCTACGCTGCAGAGTCGTGGAAAAACTATGAATTTCCATCGCTCTACAACAATTTTGCTATCCCTTTCGATAAGACGGAAGTAGGCGCAGCCAAAGGTTCTATTATGGATGTGTTGGCAATGTACAGCAGCCCCGAATCGTTGCAAGGAAAAAGCATTAACGAACTGAAAACCATTATTGAAATGCTTCAAGGTAAAAAATATCGTGAGGCTTTGAAAGAGGAAGTGGACAAAATTTCCGACGAAGTTGCTCACCAATTAGTAAGGAAATGGTGGAGCATTGGCGAAGACGGATCGCTGTCCGATACGTTGCTTTTCCGTTTAGCATGTTATTCGGCTACGCAAAATCAAGCCAATGACGCTGCACAAACAACAATGGGTGCTCAATATCAACTTTTCAACGAATTGGCGGATGTTACCATGTCGAATACGTATGTAACTTTCACAAAATTGGACTTCTACGAAAACGAGCCTATAGCCGCATTTGTTCGTAATATCATGCAGGTGATTGCAGGTCTTACACCCGCTCCTGCCAATGTAGCAGCACAAATAGCTGTTGATAAAACCTACGAAGCCATGAAAGAAGGTTATACGGCATTTACAAATAACTTGCTTTATAAACTCGAATGGAACGATTCGATAGCCAACGAATTTTATGGCATTTGGGAGAATGGTAAAGTTGATATGAACAAATTCAATGCGATGAAATTCCATTTGACCTATATTGGCAATACTTCAGCCAACGCTACGTGTATGATGAAAAAAGAAGACAAAGGACAAGGGGCTGAATATATGGTTTATAAAACTTGTCATAAGGCTATTGGTCGCCAATTTACTAAAATGCAAAAAGAGTATGAAGAATTTCGTCCGATGGTACCTGTGTTAGGTATTGATGCAAAAGGTGGCATCATTGCCGATATGGGCACTAAAGAAGGCGTGAAAGTCGGCGACAAATTCTTCCTTTTGGAGCCTGTTACCAACGAAAATGGAATAACAAAATATAATACCAAAGCGACTCTTAAAGTAGTAAAATGGGCAGGCGATGAGTCTTTTGTTGATGGTGTTTGGGACAATGAAAATATCGACAATGCAGCCGAAGCCGATGCAAATGCCGAGTCGATGGAAATAATCGGCACGCATTTGAGCAAAAACAAAAAAGCGACTCCGAGTATGTTTGTGAAATTAGCAAAATAACAACATTATGAGATACAGACTCATTTGTGCTCTTATGCTTATCGCTTTCTTGCCTGCAAACGCAGGCAAGAAAGCTGATAAAGAGACCTTGGTTTGGCGTTATGAGGTTCAAGACCTCAATATCGTAGCAAAAAACGGGAAAGATGTCATTTTTAAAATTTGGAGTTATTCCAAGAAAGAAAATACTGCACTTATGCAAGCAGGTAAAAATGCCGTGCATGCCGTTATTTTCAAACAAATCGGTTACAATTCCGCTTTGGCCGGTACGGAATCTGTCGAATTTGAATACGAAGCATTTTTCCGTTCGTTTTTTGCCGATGGTGGCGAATATATGCGTTTTGTACAATTTGCCAATAATGGAGCAATAGCGCCAAGTGATAAAATCAAACTGCAAAAAGAGTATAAAATTGGTGTTAAAGTTACGGTTAATCGTTCTGATTTACGTAAATATCTGGAAGAACATGGCATTATAAAATCTATGAATTCACTATTTTAGCTTATATATTTTATGAAAAGATTATTTTTATCGTTCTTGGCTTTTGCCACTGTTTCATCTCTTTTGGCACAAGCGGTACAACCAAGCCTGATGGTTTTCCCTTCGCGTGCTTGGTGCCATCAAAATGGATTTGAAAAAGTTGTTGTTAAAGCCAATGGAAAAGAAGTGCGCGTGCAAGAATACGACAAGGCATTCATCGATAACAAAGACCTTGGTCCTGCTGTTCGTACTATCGGGAAAATGATGCAGGATCGTGGTTTCCAACTTGTCGATTTGGAAGTACAGTTGGCAAGTCAAGATCTTGAGTCTGCTTTGGACAATGCCGGTGATGAGGACATTGATGTTTCGGCGTATGATAAATTGTTGGAAACTGCCGGCCCCGACATTGCGCTCCACATCAATTATTATACGGAAACGCAAGGTCCTCGCATAACGCTTTTTTATGATTTGACGGCTTTTGATGCTTATACGAACAAACAAGTGGCATCGACGGGTTTAATTTCGTACGGCCCTGTTATGAGTGCGCCTTTGCAAACACTCATACAATCGGCATTGTTGAGCAGTATAGATGCTTTTAACGCTCAACTTATGCAGCATTTCATGGATATGCAAGAAAAAGGACGTGAAATAAGTGTTCGTATCAATACTTTTTCCGGTTGGGAAGATGGATTGGAAACAGAGGTGAATGGTCGTGAACTGACCGAAATATTGGAAGAGTGGATGACCAATAACTGTGTGGCAGGACGCAATCACCAGAAAGCCGCTTCTGAAACTTCGATGTACTACGATTCTGCACGCATTCCTTTGTTTAATGAAAACGGCAAAGCCGTTCAGGCTAAACAGTGGTTAAACGGCTTACGCAAATATCTTAAAACGTTGAACGTGCCAAGCAAAGTGAAAACACGCGGTTTGGGACAAGCACAACTAATTATAGGAGAGTAAGATCAATGAAAAAATATTGGTTAGCAGCATTTATAATGCTATACGCAATAGGTTCGCAGGCTCAAAATGATTTAGGAAATGCCGACGATGCTGCACGCATTGCCATAACTGCCTATGTGGATTCGGACCTTGGATTTAATCGCGAAGTCAGCAAGCAGTTGCTCAACAAAATGACTACAGTCCTGACCAAACAAGGCTTGGCAGGCAGTAAAAACCAACGATTTATAATCACAGCCAATGCCGATATTCTTTCCGAAGATATTGTCGTTACAACCAAAGAAATGTATCAGTATCAGTTGGAAGTACATTTTATAATCGGAGATGGTATTGATGGTATAAAGTTTGCAACTGCTTCACAAATGGTTCAAGGTCTTGGCGAAACTAAGGCTGCAGCCTATTTGCAGGCGATACGCAAGATTAAACCTTCTGATCCAACATTTCAAAATATGGTAAATGAAGCAAAAGTCAAAATCATTGAGTATTATAATTCCAAATGCGATTTTATCATGAGTGAAGCCAAAACCTTGGCACAAAAGCAAGAGTATGACGCAGCAATCTACAAACTGATCTCAGTACCCGATGTCTGCAAGGATTGTTATGACAAATGTATGGCGGCAGTCGCTCCAATATATCAATCAAAAGTCGACGAAGAGGGAGCACGTTTCTTGGCGGAAGCTCGTGCCGTATGGGCATCGGGTCAAAATGCAGAGAAAGCAGAAGAGGCTGGTACGATATTGGCAAAAATCAATCCGGCGTCTAAATCGTATGCAGACGCGACAGTTTTGAGTAACGAAATCGCAAAACGAATTAAAGAAATTGACCAACGCGAATGGGATTTTGCTCTCAAGCAGCAACAAGATGAGGTTGATCTGGAGAAAGCCAACATCAAAGCTATGCGCGATATAGGTGTAGCATTCGGTGAAAATCAGCAACCTATTACCTATAATATTAGAACTTGGTGGTAATTTCTTTTTGACTGACTTAATAAAGAGGTTTTTCTTACAATGATAGGGAAACCTCTTTTGTTTTGTAAATGCTTTTCTTGAATATGTAAGTGGTAACGTATAATGCTTATAAAAATTTTCGCAAGTTTTTTGTATTTTTGTACTTTGAAAAAAATAGGACAAGAATGAAAAATATACGAAATTTTTGCATTATAGCTCATATCGATCACGGAAAGAGTACGTTGGCAGATCGCTTGCTGGAGTTTACACGCACAGTGTCGGCAAAAGACCTGCAAGCCCAAGTGCTCGACGATATGGATCTTGAGCGTGAGCGTGGTATCACTATCAAGAGTCATGCCATACAAATGCAATACGAACACAATGGTGAAGTTTATACATTAAACTTGATAGATACGCCGGGGCATGTCGATTTTTCGTACGAAGTATCGCGTTCTATCGCTGCTTGCGAGGGTGCGTTACTCATTATAGATGCTACGCAAGGCATTCAAGCCCAAACCATATCGAACCTATATATGGCTATTGAGCACGATTTGGAAATAATACCCATTATGAACAAAATGGATATGGATAGTGCCATGCCCGATCAGGTAGAAGACCAAATAGTAGAATTGCTCGGTTGCAAGCGTGATGAAATTATTCGTGCAAGTGGAAAAACGGGGCTTGGCGTACAAGATATTCTTGATGCTATAGTAGAAAAAGTGCCAGCACCAAAGGGCGACCCCGAAGCTCCGCTTCAATGCTTGATTTTCGACTCTGTGTTCAACTCTTTTCGTGGTATAATTGCTTATTTCAAAATAGTAAATGGCACGATTCGTACGGGCGATATGGTGAAGTTTGTTGCTACGGGTAAGCAGTACGATGCCGATGAGATTGGTATTTTGCGACTCGATATGGTTCCTCAAAAAGAACTTAGTGCGGGTAATGTGGGGTATATTATTTCAGGTATAAAAACTTCGCGTGAGGTTAAGGTTGGTGATACAATTACGCATGTAGCTAATCCTTGTCAGGAGGCTATATCGGGTTTTGAGGAGGTAAAACCAATGCTTTTTGCGGGAGTTTATCCAATAGAAACAGAAGATTTTGAGGATCTGCGTGCTTCGATAGAAAAACTACAGTTGAACGACGCTTCGCTTACGTTTGAGCCAGAGTCGTCGGTGGCATTAGGGTTTGGCTTTCGTTGCGGATTTTTAGGATTGTTGCACATGGAAATTGTGCAAGAGCGTCTCGATCGTGAGTTTGGTATGAATGTGATAACAACCATTCCTAACGTGTCGTACAAAGTAACAACTAAAAAAGGTGACCAACTTGAAGTTCACAATCCGTCAGGATTGCCAGATGTGGCTATTATAGAAACTATCGAAGAACCTTTTATCCGTGCTTCTGTGATAACTAAAACCGATTATATTGGTTCTATTATGACTTTGTGTTTGGGCAAACGTGGTGAGTTGATTCGTCAAGATTATGTGTCGGGCGACCGTGTAGAATTAACTTATGATATGCCTTTGGGTGAAGTCGTATTTGATTTTTACGATAAATTGAAATCAATTTCGAAAGGGTATGCATCGTTTGATTACCACATGAATGGTTATCGTCCGTCGAAACTTATCAAATTGGATATTTTGTTGAATGGCGAACCTGTAGATGCACTTTCGTCGTTGATACATTTCGATAATGCTTACACGTTGGGACGTCGTATATGCGAAAAGTTGAAAGAGTTGATACCTCGTCAGCAATTTGATGTGGCGGTACAGGCTGCCATTGGAGCAAAAATTATAGCACGTGAAACAATAAAAGCCGTTCGTAAAGACGTTACTGCGAAGTGTTATGGTGGCGACGTTTCGCGTAAACGAAAATTGCTTGAAAAACAAAAACGTGGTAAAAAACGTATGAAACAAATCGGATCGGTGGAAGTTCCTCAAAAAGCATTTTTGGCAGTTCTTCGAATTGATTAAAATCTGTCGAAATGTTATAATTTATGTTAAAAGGATTTCAAAATGTCGAGATTTGGCGTTTTTTTCTACCTTTGTGAGCGAAAAAGTTGAAATATGAGTTATTTTATAAAACCTGAGAAATATACATCTTTATTAGATCTTCAGCATACCGAATTAGGTATTAAATATTTAAAAGATTTTTTTCAGCAAAGTCTTTCTTCCGAATTGCGTTTAAGACGTGTTACGGCACCGCTTTTTGTGTTGCAAGGAATGGGTATAAACGACGATTTGAGTGGAGTAGAGCGTGCTGTTACTTTCCCAGTCAAAGATTTAGGTGATGCAAGAGCAGAAGTTGTGCATTCGTTGGCAAAGTGGAAACGCATTATGCTTGCTAAATATAATATTGAGGAAGGTCATGGTATTTATACGGATATGAATGCCATTCGTGCTGACGAGAATTTGGGAAATTTACATTCGCTTTACGTCGATCAGTGGGATTGGGAGCGAGTGATTCGTCCTGAAGAACGCACGTTGGAATTTCTTAAAGAAACTGTGAAAAAAATCTATTCGGTGTTGCTACGTTGTGAGTATGCCTTGTCGGAAATATTCCCACAGATAAAACCTGTTTTACCGCAAGAAATATTTTTTATTCATTCTGATGAATTACGTGAAATGTATCCAACACTTTCGCCTAAGGAGCGTGAGCATGAAATTACAAAAAAATATGGAGCGGTGTTTATTATCGGTATCGGTTGCAAATTGTCCGATGGGTCGGTTCACGATTTGCGTGCTCCTGACTACGACGATTGGACAACTATTGCCGAAAATGGTTTGCCCGGTCTTAATGGCGATATATTGTTGTGGAGCTCGGTGTTGAATTGTGCGGTGGAAGTTTCGTCGATGGGTATTCGTGTAGATAAACAGACGTTGTTGCATCAATTGCAACTTACGGGTGAAACAAAACGTGCGGAATTATTGTTTCATAAACGATTGCTCAACGATGAGTTGCCACTATGTATAGGTGGAGGTATTGGTCAATCGCGTGTTTGTATGTTCTTTTTGCGGAAAGCACATATTGGCGAAATTCAAGCAAGCATTTGGCCAGAGAGCATGCGTGTAGAGGCTGAAAAGTTAGGTATAAATTTAATTTGATAATTTAGAAAATAAAAAAAGGATATGTTGAAAGAAGTACTTTCGGTTCATGGAGAACAAGGATTGTTTAGACTTGTGTCGCAAACAACAAAAATGGTGATAGTAGAGTCGTTGAAAGACAAAAAACGTAAACCATTCTTTTTAGATAAAAAAATTATTTCGTTGAGTGATGTCGCAATTTATACCGATGGAGAAGAATGCCCATTGTATGAAGTTTTTGAAACAATAAAACAACAACAATCGGGAGCATTGCTTACGATAGATACTAAAAAGGCTTCATCGGAAGAATTGTATGCTTGGTTTGCTACGGTGTTGCCAACATTCGATAGAGATCGTGTTTATCCGACAGACATTAAAAAGGTTGTACTTTGGTATAATCAACTTGTCGATGCTGGTATTACTGATTTTGCAATAAAAGAAGAAGAGTAAGTTTATGAAAAGAGAGATAAAATTTAGTCTTTTGTATCGTGATATGTGGCAATCGGCGGGCAAGTATGTCCCTCGTAAAGACCAATTGGCACAAATAGCTCCGGTAATTATTGATATGGGTTGTTTTGCTCGTGTAGAGACCAATGGTGGTGCTTCGGAGCAAGTAAATTTGTTGTATGGAGAAAACCCAAATCAAGCGGTGCGTACTTTTACCAAGCCATTTAATGAGGTTGGAATCCAAACTCACATGTTAGATCGTGGGTTGAATGGATTGCGAATGAATCCTGTCCCAGCCGATGTGCGTGAGTTGATGTACAAAGTGAAAAAAGCACAAGGAACTGACATTACGCGTATTTTCTGTGGGTTGAATGATGTACAAAATATAATTCCTTCTATCAAGTGGGCTAAGCAAGCAGGCATGATTGCTCAAGCAACTATGTGTATGACTTATTCTGATGTTCATACAATTGATTATTATATCAATATGGCTGAGCAGTTAATTGAGGCAGGAGCACAAGAAATTTGCTTGAAAGATATGGCTGGTATAGGTCGTCCAGTTTCTTTGGGAAAAATCGTTTCTGCTATAAAGTCGGCTCATCCTGATATTGTGCTTCAGTATCATGGTCATTCGGGTCCTGGTTTCTCTGTTGCTTCTATGCTCGAAGTTGCAAAAGCAGGTGTTGATGTTATTGATGTGGCTATGGAACCGCTTTCATGGGGCATGGTTCATCCTGATGTTATCACTATTCAAGCCATGTTGAAAGATGCAGGATTCATTGTTCCTGATATCAATATGAAAGCTTACATGGAAGCTCGTCGTTTGACTCAATCGTTTATGGATGACTTTTTGGGTTATTTCATCGATCCTCGAAATTCTAAAATGACATCTTTGCTTGTTGGTTGTGGTTTGCCTGGAGGAATGATGGGCTCGCTTATGGCCGATTTGAAAGGCGTACATGCGGCTATCAATTCTAATTTGAAAAAGCGTGGAGAAAATGAATTGACTGAAGACGAATTGCTTGTTGAACTTTTTGACGAAGTAAAACGCATTTGGCCAATGCTTGGTACTCCATGTTTGGTAACTCCTTTTAGCCAATATGTAAAAAATGCTGCCTTGATGAATATTTTCTCTAAATCAATGGGAGAAAAACCTTTTACACGTCTCGATCCAAATACATGGGATATGATTCTTGGCAAGGCGGGTCGTTTGCCTGGAAAATTAGCCCCTGAAATTGTGGAGTTGGCACAAGAGAAAGGTTTGACTTTCTTTGAAGGAAATCCACAGGATAACTATCCAAACGTGTTGCCAAAATACATCAAGGAGATGGAAGAACTTGGTTGGGAGCGAGGTCAAGATGACGAAGAATTGTTCGAATTTGCTATGCACGACAAACAATATCGTGAATACAAATCGGGCGAGGCTAAAAAACGTTTCTTGCAAGAATTGCAACAAAAAATGGAAGCAGCGGTGCAATCGTCAGGTGTGGCTGTGAAAATTCCCGATTTACGTAAAACTAAATACCCAGATGCAGAGCCAGTAGAAGTGGCGGTTAAGGGTCGTTTGATTTGGGAACTTGACTATAATGACCATTCAATGCCTCCTGCTCATGGTACTTCTTTTGCTGAAGGAGATGTTATTGCTTATCTTGAAACTCCAAATGGAATAGAGGAAGTGAAAACAAATTTTGCAGGAAAACTCATCGCGATAGAGAAAAACCAAGGCGAGTGGGTAGAAAAGTCGGATGTTATAGCATATATTCAAAAGTAATATATAGACATTTAGGCAAATGTTAAAAAAGAGGTGAACGATAAAAAAGTTCACCTTTTTTTATGGGGGGGGGTAAAATTTTTCCGTACCTTTGGCGAAATTTAACTAAACTATAATTAATAATTTTTAAAACTAAACAGTATGAAAAAAGGTTATCTTTTGCTGTTGTTTGCATGCTTATTTGCAGTTCCTGCATTTGGTGTGTGCAAGCATGAAAACTACATCGGTGACAACGATGTACAAGGCTGGATGCACTCGTACTATGCTAGTTGGACTCCGGGAGCAGCTCCATTGGGTGGTGCCGAAAACGAGAACTTCTACATTGGTCGTGTACGTCCGTTGAAACGTTTTACGAACGAGGCTACGCAAGTTATTCAAGACAATGCTACGCAAATCACTCGTCGTAAAAATCGTAATTTGTTGTGGTGGTGTCCTATCAACGAAAGCAACTGGACATCGTTGCCACGTTATGCGTTCGACTCTGAAGCTTTCAGTAGCTGGAGTTATGTTACAACTCATGGTAACTGGACACAAGGTCTTTTGCGTCAACCGGGAGCGTTTGCCGACGTTTGCCACAAAAACGGTGTTAGAACTGCCTGCGTTTCTGCAGCTGCATGGAGTGTTACTTTGACATCAACTGACGGTGGTCACGGACAAAACTATCAAACATTGGTTAATGGTGGTTACGACAAATTGATGAAGTTGTTCCGCTATTATGGTATCGATGGTCTTGGCTTCAACTCTGAACAAACTTGGAGCGGTATGCGTGATGGTATGAGATCATTGTTGGCAAACTGCCAAGCTAACAAAGCAAACTATGGTTTGGAAGATCGTTTGAACTTCTCTTTCTATAGCTTGAATGACCAATTGACTACTAGTACAAGTGGTAGCATGCAAGACTTCTCTGACTTCTGGCCATCGGCTAACGGATTTTTCTTGAACTACAACTGGGGTGATGCTTTGCTTGCTTCTTCTCAAACAAATGCTGTAAACAGAGGCGGTAACTCGTTCGACGTATATGCAGGTATGGATATGCAAGGACGTAGTGCAGCAGATTGGACATCATTGAACAATAGAGATATCTCAATCGGTATTTGGGGAGCTCACAACAAATGTATGCCTTACGAAGCAGCAACTGAAGATGGTTCTACACCAGATGCTATCCAAAATTGTTACCTACGCAAATGCGAACAATTGTTTACTGGTGGTACACAAAACCCTGTAAACAATATGACTATCAGCAATATATTGAACTCTGGTAGATCAAATTTCTTTGGTGTATCAAAATTGATGGCTGCCAAGAGTGCATTGTCATGGCAAGTGAATGACTATTTCCCATTCATTTCTTATATGAACTTGGGTAATGGTAAATTCTTCAACAACGAAGGTGAAACTACTTACAATGATGAATGGTACAACTTAGGTGTGCAAGACCACTTGCCAACATGGCGTTGGTGGATTACAACATCGTATATGGGACGTACAACTGCTGAAGTTCCTAGTGATACACATGCAAAATTCACATACGAAGACGCTTGGTTTGGCGGTTCATGTTTGAAATTGACATTTGACAATGCAGTAGGTGCACGTGCTTATCGCTTTATTCAAATGTTCAAAACTCAATTCCCTGTAGCTACAGGTGAAACTTATACAATCCGTGTACGCTATAAAGCATTGAAAGGAAAAGCATCTATGGCATTTGCAATGAGTGCTGAAGGTTCAGAAAACCAATTTGTTGCTCAAGCTATGGGTACTATGGATGCTACAGAGTGGACTGTATTGGAAGCAAACTTGACAGCTGAAATGACTAACAAAGTTATCGCTCAATTGGGTATGCGTTTCAATTCAGTAGATGCTGGTACAGAAATTTTGATTGGTGAAGTTGCATTGGTAAAACAAGGTGTTACTTACAACCCAGTTGCTCCTGTAATCGATGCTGCTAAAACAAAAGTATTCAAAACTACATCTCGTGGTGTTGACTTCAAAGTAATTTGGAATTGCCCTGTAGGTGAAACTGGTGGCGAAGAAGAGGAAGAAGTAGAACAAGAAACTGCTGTTCGTGCTGCTAATTTGTCTTGTACACTTTCTGGAAAAATTTCTCACGATAGCCGTTATACAAATAGCTTGACATTTACTGGTAACGCTGGTGCTTCTCTTGCTCTTACTGGACTTCAATCAGCACCTTCAGGTTCATGGTATAATAAAACTTATGCTAACATCTACTTCGATAAGAGAGACCAAGTATTGGAAGTGCAACGTGGTGAAAACATTACAACTGCATGGACAGGTGGTGGCGAATGGATGTTAGGTTATGTTTATGTAGACTGGAACAACGACGGCGACTTTGCTGACGAAGGCGAATATATGTCAGGTCACAAATCTTACCCAGGTACTCCATCTTGCTGGCAAGCTCCTGCATTTAACATACCAACGGACGTAGCATTAGGTACTTACACAATGCGTTATACTTGCGACTGGAGTTTGACTGACAATGTTGACTTAGGTGCTGATTTCTCTTGCGGTCGTACAAGTGCTAATGCTGGAACTTCAAACCTTACTGCTGCTAATGGTGGATGTATGGTTGACTTTGAATTGCACGTAACTACTCCTGCAGGTGGCGGTGGCCAAGTTAGTGCAGATGCATGGAAGTCTGTATACAACGACGAAGTAGATACTTGGTACTTCGAAGTTTTGGGACAACAAGAAGGTGGCGAACCTCAATTGGTAACAGCTACAACAACTTGGGCTGGCTACGTAGTAGAAATGCCATTCGATTTGGACGGAACTAAACGTGTACGTGCGGGTGTTCGTGCAGTTGCTCCTGACGGAGTTACTAAATCGGAAATCGTTTGGTCAGACTATATGGATGCATCTAACATCACTATTATCGAAGGTTTCTCTGTAGACAAACCAGTGATTAAAGCAAACGAAACATTTACAGTATCGTTTGACGATGCAAGACATGCAGCTGCTAACAGTTGGAAAATCTATCGTTCGAAAGATAATGCTTTGATGGGTACATTTAATTCTTGTACTTCATTCTCTACTCAATTGTCAGAAAAAGGTCTTTATGACTTGGAAGTAACTTATGTTAATGCTCTAGGTGCAACAGTAACTGAAAAGAAACGTGCTATGATTCAAATCTCTGGTGAAGAAGTTGGTGCTATGCCTGAAATCTATACACTAGATGTTGATAATAACACAAAATCTATTATCAATACTGATCCTACAGTAACATTCGACTTCGACTATACAGGTCGTCCAAGTGAAGGTTCTACATCGCGTGCTCTTCGTTTGCAAGAACAAGCATTCTGCTTCACAGCAAGCGATTTGGCAGCAGGAGGAATGAATTTCGGTACTTCTCCATTTACAATTGCATTCTGGTTTAAAATAGAATCATTTGTGACAGAAGAGGTTGGTTTGTTTGCAATTACATCACCTACTGATGGTTGGCCTGCAAACAACTGGGGTTATATTTGGTCTACAGTAGGTCCAAACAGAATGAGTTTCTGTTTCCGTCGTAACTCTGTAAACGGTCAAGTAGGATTTAACTTGCAAGACTTTAACTTCACTCCAGGATATTGGTATCACGTAGCCATAGCGTCTGACTATAGTTCATCTAAAGGACGTAACATCAACATCTTTGTAAACGGTGCTTCTATTGCTGCTGATGGTTATATCTCAAATACAAATAGTGGAACTCAAAACCCATTCTCTTCAGCAGACTGGACAACAGACTTGTATGCTTGGAAATCTGATAACAACTTTGGTATCGGTGGTCAAATGTTCGGACGTTCGGCAATGGACGGATTTGTTGACGAAGTACAAATTTGGAACGTAGCTAAAACTGAAGCTGAAATTCTTGACTTGATGGAGCATCAATCAACAGTTTCTAACAACTTGAAATTCTACTGGGATTTCGAAACAGAAGCACAAGCAAACAATAGCTTCATAAGCACAGGTAATAACAAAACAGCAAAAGGTTGGGTTATCAAAGGTGCTATCACAGGTGAAGGCGACGGTGTAGAAAACCCTGCAATCACTAGCGAAAGCAACTGGGTACTTCCATTGGTAGGTGCTGGTAGTCCATTCTTGGCTGGTAGCTATGCTGTTAACACTAACGCAAACTGGAAGTTTACAGGCAAACCTGCTTCACAAGGAACTCCAACTGCTGGTATTAACGGAGCTGACGAAAGCGGTGCAATGAATGTTGCTTACGATCAAGAAGGCGAATATACAGCTACTCTTACACTTGAAAACGACTATGGTAAAGATACTCGCGACATCCAAGTTTATGTGCTTGATGGTACAGTAGATTTGGAAGGAAACGTAGTAGAAAACCTTAGCGTATATCCAAACCCATTCACAGAATCAGTTGTATTGACATTTGCAAAATCAGGCAACTACACTGTAGAAGTAATTGGTTTAGATGGTCGTGTATTGAAGAGCGAAAATGTTGAAGCTTCTGCATGTCAAATGGCTCGTATAGCTGTTGATGGCGAAGCAGGTACTTACTTCGTTCGTATCAAAATGTCAGGAACACTTGTTCAAACTTTGAAACTTATCAAAAAGTAACATTTAGTTCATTAATAATACAAGGGGAGCAGCTTAAGAGTCGCTCCCCTTTTTTTGTTTCTAAAAAATAAGAAAATGTTTTATCTATATTTTTTTTTTTTTACCTTTGGCGAAATTTAACTAAACTATAATTAATAATTTTTAAAACTAAACAGTATGAAAAAAGGTTATCTTTTGCTGTTGTTTGTATGCTTATTTGCAGTTCCTGCATTTGGTATTACAAAACACGAAAACTACATCGGCGACAACGATGTACAAGGTTGGATGTATTCGTACTATGGTAGTTGGACTCCGGGTTCTGCCCCAAATGGTGGAGCAAAAAATGAGAACTTCTACATAGGTCGTGTGCGTCCGTTGAAGCGTTTTACAAACGAGGCTACGCAAGTTATTCAAGACAATGCTACGCAAATCACTCGTCGTAAAAATCGTGGAATGTTGTGGTGGTGCCCTATCAACGAGGGTAATGGTGGTTGGACATCGTTGCCACGCTACAACTTCGATTCAGAGGCATTTAGCACATGGAGTTATGTAACGATTCATGGTAACTGGACGCAAGGATTTTTGCGTCAACCGGGTGCGTTTGCCGATGTTTGCCACAAAAATGGTGTGCTTACAGCGTGCGTTTCTGCTGCTCCTTGGGCAGTAGGTTTGACTTCGTCTGATGGAAGCCACGGACAAAACTACCAAGCTTTGATAGATGGTGGAGCAGACAAATTGTTGAAGTTGTTCCGCTACTATGGTATCGATGGTCTTGGATTTAACTCCGAGCAAGATTGGGGAATGCGTTCAGGTATGAAAACGTTACTACAAAACTGCCATGCAAACAAAGCTACTTATGGCATGTCTGAACGTCTTCACTTCGATTTTTATCAATTGTCAGATGTGTTAGGCAGTGGCGGTGGAAGTACAGACTTCTCTGACTTTTTCCCATCGGCAAACGGATTTTTCTTGAACTACAACTGGGGTTCATCTCAATTGTCTTCTTCGCAATCGAATGCAACTGCAAAAGGTGGAAGCACATTTGATGTGTATGCAGGTATGGATATGCAAGGACGTAGTGCAGCAAACTGGGTATCGTTGAACGATTACAATATCTCAATCGGTATTTGGGGAGCTCACAACAAATGTATGCCTTACGAAGGTGCAACCGAAGATGGTTCTACACCAGACGCTATCCAAAGTTGCTACTTACGTAAATGCGAACAATTCTTTACTGGTGGTACTAGAAACCCAGTTAACAACTTGTCTATCAACAATACGTTGTGTTCAGGTAAAGCTTCTTTCTTTGGAGTATCAAAATTGATGGCAGCCAAGAGTGCATTGTCATGGCAAGTAAACGACTATTTCCCATTCATTTCTTATATGAACTTGGGTAATGGTAAATTCTTCAACAACGAAGGAGAAACTACTTACAACGACGAATGGTACAACCTAGGTGTACAAGACCACTTGCCAACTTGGCGTTGGTGGATTACAACATCGTATATGGGACGTACAACTGCTGAAGTTCCTAGCGATACTCACGCAGCTTTTACATACGAAGATGCTTGGTTTGGCGGTTCTTGTTTGAAATTGACATTTGACAATGCAGTAGGTGCACGTGCTTATCGCTTTATCCAAATGTACAAAACTCAATTCCCTATTCAAACTGGCACTACTTACAAAATCCGTGTACGCTACAAAGCATTGAAAGGAAAAGCAACTATGGCATTTACTATGAGTGCTGAAGGTTCGGAAAGTACAGCTGTATATCAATCTATGGGTACTATGGATGCTACAGATTGGACCGTATTGGAAGCAGACTTGACAGCAGAAATGACTAATAAAGTTATCGCTCAATTGGGTATGCGTTTTAACTCTGTAGATGCAGGTACAGAAATTTTGATTGGTGAAGTTGCATTGGTAAAACAAGGTGTTACTTACAACCCTGTGGCTCCTGATTTGACAGATGCAGAATTATTCAAATTGACATCTCGTGGTGTTGACTTCCGTGTAATTTGGGATTGCCCATTAGGTGGAAGCTCTACAAGTGCAGGCGAAGAAGATGTATTCTCTGGCAATGCTGGTGGAGGTTCTGGATCTGGTGGTGGTTCAGTTGATGGTCCTACATCTAACGATGGTGTTACATTGTGTTTGACTAGTTATGCAAATAGAAATAGTTCCGCACGTTATTTACGTAGTATTTCTCTAGGAAGTTTTACAAGTTCTACATTGCAATCAAGCGGAAGTACTAGAACAGTTTATTATGATAAACGTACTGAACAAATTTCTGTTAATGCTGGTTCAACTTATACATTGAATGCTACAGTAGGTGGTGAATGGTTGATGGGAACTGTATTTGTAGACTGGAACAACGATGGTACATTCACACAAAGTGAAATCGTAGCTCGTCAAACTTCATGTTCAGGTCCTATTCAAACATCCTATTCAATCTCAATACCATCAGCTCAACGTGCAGGAACGTATACATTACGTTTTATTTTAGGTTGGGAACATACTGATGGTTGTAGTGCTACTGGTGGTGATGGTAACACAATTACACAAAACTGTGGTTGTGTAGCTGACTTTACATTGAAGGTTTCTTCATCGGCATCAGCACCTGCAGCAAAAGCTGTTACTGCTCGTAATGCGTGGGAGCCAGTTTACAACGACGAAGTTGGTGCTTGGTATTTCGAAGTATTTGCACAACAAGAAGGTAGCGAACCTCAATTGGTAACAGCTACTACATCTTGGGCTGCTTATGCTGTAGACGTTCCTTTCGATATGAATGCTTCTGATCGTGTTCGTATTGGTGTTCGTACAGTAGCTCCTGATGGAGTAACTAAATCTGATATTGCTTGGACTACTTACGAAGAAGTGCCAGCAGTAACTATTATCGAAGGGTTCTCTGTAGATAAACCAGTAATTAAAGCAAATGAGGAATTTACAATCTCGTTTGACGATCCTAACCACGGAAATGCAAACTACTTTAAAATCTATAATGCAAAAACTAATGCTCAAGTAGGTAGCACATTCTACAATGTTACTGAATTTACTTCTACATTAAGCGAAATAGGTTTGTACGACGTAGAATGCTCTTATGTTAATCAAAACGGAGCAACAGTTGTAGAAAAGAAACGTGGTATGATTCAAGTATCGAGCGACGAAGTTGGTGCAATGCCAATTATCTATACTTTGACAACAGACAAAGAGGCTAAAAACAATGAAATTACAAATAATGAGGTAGTTACATTGTCGTATACAGGTCGCCCTGCTGATGGTACAACATCGCGTGCATTACGTTTGCAAGAAAAACCTTTCTGTGTACAAAATAGCCAATTCTTTAATGCAGCTGGTATTGGTACTGCCACACCTATTACTATTTCGTTCTGGTTCAATCCATTGCAATTTATTGATGCTGGTGATGCTGGTGGTAATACCGGTTTTGGTGATCAAGGTACTCAAATGTTGAATATACGTAAACCAACTGACAGTTGGCCAACTTCTGACTGGGGTTATATGTGGAGTGGTATTCACAATGGTGGTAACGACTATTGGGTTAATATCTTGAAAAACTATCAAACTGCAGGAAGTAACTATACTACAATGACACAAAACTTTGTGATACCTACTGCAAACTGGACACACGTTGCTATTTCAATTGTTGGAAGTAATACAAGTAGCAAAGATATTGAACTTTATATCAATGGACGTAAGGTAAGTGATGCTGTTCAAAACAAATCGGCTGTTGCAACACTTTCTTCTACTCATTACATATTTATGGGTGGTACAGCGTTCGGTCGTTCAGGGTTTGATGGTTTGATTGACGAATTCCAAATTTGGACAAAACAATTTACAGAATCAACAATCAATCAAACAATGGTTCACTACAATGCTGGAGAAGTTCCAAGTGAGTTGATTTGTTATTGGGATTTTGAATTGGATGCAACAACTGACAATAGACTTGTTAGCCGTGGTTCGTTGAACGAAACAGTTTATGCTGTAGTAGGTCAATCGTGGCGTGCAGTTCAAGGAGAAGGTGATGGTGTTGTAGGTTCTGACCCAATGGTAGAATCGAATCGTATGTCTCCTACGTTTGGTGCAGGAACTCCATTCTTGGCAGGTCGTTACGAAGTTAAAACAACTCCATCGTGGAAATTTGACGGTGTAGCTACTCCAGGTGCTGTTACTGGTAATGCAGAAAGTGGAAACACTACTGTATCGTGGGCTTCAATGGAAGGTGCTCCTTATACAGCAACGTTGACATTGGCTAACTCTTGGGGTGAAGATGTTAAATCAGTAACTATGGTAGATGCTTGTGTAAAACTTGATGAAGTTGGCAATGTGATTGAAGATTTGAATGTATATCCAAATCCATTTGCTGAAGAAATACATGTACGTTTCATTGAGGCAGGCGACTACGAATTGGATGTATTCTCGCTTTCAGGACAGTTGATTCAAGCAAAACAACTCAACGTAAATAGTCACGAAGTTGTAGGCATCAATCTTAATGCTCAACAACAAGGTACTTACGTTGTACGCTTGAAGAAAGATGGTAAGTTTATCAAATCTTTCAAGTTAGAAAAAAAGTAATTAATTGATTTACTTTAAAATAAAAACCTCTGCAATATATGTTGCAGAGGTTTTTTGTTGATATATAGGAAATAAAGTAAAAAAAAACGAACTCAAATTTGAGTTCGTTTTTTTTGTTTAGTATGTGTTATTTACATGTACAACGAGGCGATAATTGCTTAAAAAAGTCGTTGCCTTTGTCATCTACAAGAATAAATGCAGGGAAATCTTCTACTTCAATTTTCCAAATAGCCTCCATACCGAGTTCGGGATATTCTACACATTCTATACTTTTTATGTTGTTTTGAGCTAAAATAGCAGCAGGTCCACCTATTGAACCAAGGTAGAAACCTCCGTATTTCTTACAAGCATCTGTTACTTCTTGGCTACGATTTCCTTTTGCCAACATAATCATCGATCCTCCATGACTTTGGAATAAGTCAACATAAGAGTCCATGCGACCAGCTGTTGTAGGCCCCATCGAACCACATGCCATTCCAGCAGGAGTTTTTGCAGGACCCGCATAGTAGATAGGGTGATTTTTGATATATTCAGGTAAATCTTCGCCATTGTCGAGTCTTTCTTTTAGTTTTGCATGTGCAATGTCACGACCAACAATTATAGTTCCGTTAAGGCTTAAGCGTGTAGCAACTGGGTATTTAGTCAATTCTTTTAAAATATCACTCATAGGTTGGTTTAAGTCGATTTTCACCGCATCACCTTCGCCTGCTTCACGTAATTCAGCAGGAATTAATGACGATGGGTTGTCATCCATCTTTTCAATCCAAATACCATCTTTGTTGATTTTACATTTGATGTTTCTATCAGCAGAACAACTAACACCGAGTCCGATAGGGCAACTTGCACCGTGGCGTGGTAAACGGATAATACGAACATCGTGTGCCATATATTTACCACCAAATTGAGCTCCAAGACCTATTTTATAGGCTTCTTCTAGCACCTGTTTTTCTAGTTCAACATCACGAAATGCACGTCCGTGTTCGTTGCCTGATGTTGGTAATTCGTCGTAGTAATGTGTAGAAGCTAACTTAACGGTTAAAAGATTTTTTTCAGCAGACGTTCCTCCAATTACGAATGCAATGTGATATGGAGGACATGCAGCTGTCCCTAACGATTTCATTTTTTCTACCAAGAAAGGAACTAGTGTTTTTGGGTTGAGTACTGCTTTTGTTTCTTGGTACAAATAAGTTTTATTAGCAGAGCCTCCTCCTTTGGTAACACATAGAAAACGATATTCCATTCCTTCTGTGGCTTCAATGTCTATTTGTGCAGGAAGGTTACACTTTGTATTAACTTCGTCGTACATGGTAAGTGGTACATTTTGCGAATAGCGAAGGTTTTCTTCAGTATATGTTTTGAAAACACCTAACGAAAGAGCCTCTTCGTCGCAATAACCTGTCCAAACATGTTGTCCTTTTTCGCCGTGTATAATGGCAGTACCGGTATCTTGACAAAGTGGAAGTTTCCCTTTTGCAGAAACTTCAGCGTTACGCAAAAATGTGAGTGCTACATATTTGTCGTTTTCGCTTGCTTCAGGGTCGCTAAGTATTTTAGCTACTTGCTCGTTGTGTTCTCTGCGAAGCAAAAATGAAACATCACGAAATGCTGCATTTGCCATTTTTGTTAAACCCTCTTTTTCGATTTTTAAGATTGGGTTACCTTCAAAGTCTCCTACCGAAACGTGCTCTTTTGTAAGCAAATAGTATTCGGTTTTGTCCTCTCCAAGAGGGAACATTGGTTGATAGTGAAATTCTGTTGCCATGTTATTTTACAATTGCTTTTATAGTTTTATTTATGTTGTTATTTATAATTTGAACAATGTAAATACCTTTCTGCAAACGATATGTTTGTTCGTTTGTTTGTACATTTTGAGTGTAAATAATTTGTCCTGATAGGTTAAAAATTTTAATGAGAGAATTATTTGGAATATTTTTTATGTTAATGCTATTTTCTTTTGATACGATAGTTATTTCATCGTTATTTTCTAACGTTTCAAGTTTTGTAGTATTTGAAACTTGTTTTTTGTACAATGTAACGGGTTTTTGTGCTGAATAAGTTGTTGATTTATAGTAACGGAATCGGTCCTGTCCGCTTTGTGTATTAAAGCGAAGGTGTGAACTGCTTGATACTATACTGACGCCATCACTCCCTAAAGAGATAGTATTTGTATATGCATTGCTTGTGCTTGATTTTAAGGAGTTCGCGTTGCTTGTATTACCAATATAATATCCACTTGCTGATTTTATAGTATAGCCATTATTTATTTTTTCTATAATAAATTGGTAAGCATTGTTAGGTGTAGCTTCGATAGTATTGTCGGTAATAGTTACCTCTTTAAAATTTGAGATTGCATCTAAAGTTGTTAAACTTCCATTAAAAATCAAGGATTCTTCCTCGTAAACAATAAGGTATTCGCCACTCCAATCAGTAGGCTCTTGTGTTACTTTGGTGTAAACATCTTGAATAGGAGCATTAGGGTCTTTTTGAGCAATTGCAATAATTTCAAGATTCCCAGTTACGTTTGCAATCGTAAGTGTAGTTCCTGTATAAGTAAAATCTACTCCTGGTACAAGATCGTTACCTCCCATGGTTATTAAGATGTCGTTTTGTGTAAGAGTATAGCCACTTTTTGGGGTAATTGTTGCGATGTAGGTAGCTCCTTCGGTAACACAATTTTCTCCATCTGTTATGTCGCAATCATCACCAGAAAAATATATAGTATATCCTTCACAATCTATACCTCCCATAAATTTAAAAGATATGACGCCATCTTTTTCAGTAATATTGGTTAAAGGATATTGAGCTATAGGAGTGTATGATGTGATATTTGCAGTACCAGGGAAAGGATCGCTAGCATCACCATAGGCTGATTTTTTCCCATTTGCTTCTACGATGTCATAATACATTGTGCTTCCGTTATTAGTTGTGTTTGAAGCCCAAGCAGAAGCATTGTATTGAACTTTTGTTACAAGCATTCCGTGTCCTGGTAAGTATGCATCCCAACCATTTTGTTGGCGATTTTCAAAATAATAGGCAACATTTGTTGATGTAGCTGATGGTAGAGTACCATTAGCAGTAACAACTCGTGCGGTATTTGTCGTTTGTAAGTCTTGTAATGAAACATTTTCAGCAGAATTCATTATGCTTGGTGTGAGCCAACCCATATAATAACGGTCGTATGCCGAGTAAACGGGTGGTGTGAGTCCATTGTTGTTGTATGAACCTTGATCCATAAGTGTCCATTCTCCTGGTGTCTTTTCATAATTTGTACCATAGTTGGTGTCGTAGTAGTCAGGTAAACCTAATACGTGGCTGAATTCGTGGCAAAATGTTGCAATCCCACTTAAATTTTTCCCAGTATAACCCCTTAATTCTGAACTACACGCGTATAGGTCGATAGTATAACCTCCGTAGGTGCGTTGTGCTTTGTTTACCCATGCACTTACGTAGTAACTATGTGGCCAAATTACATTTTCTGCCCATTCAGCAGAGTTGTGTCCTGCGTAGATAACGTAAATGTAGTCAACTTCTTTATCACCATTTAAATCGTAATCGGCAAAAGAAACACCATCTGCATAAGCCAATGAGCATGCTTCGTTAATCATATACCCTGCATTATAGACACCATATTCTCTATCATCTGGGTCGGTTATTATACCATTCCCTGTTGCATAATAATTTGCTGTTTTACTTACAGTGTAGGGTCCCACAACTTTGAACTCTGGTGAATATTTATTTCCAGATGAGGCCTCGAAATAATCACTTACAGAACCATAACCTCCGTTGGTGTTAAAGTTCTCTTGATTCATTAGATTGTTAAAATATTCTTGAGGATTGGCCTGTGTGAATTTTATATCGCTGAAATTGACTAAGATAACAAGTCCTTTAGGTACGATATTAACAGTACCGACCGTTTTTTTTGCACTTCGTTTAGTTTCTGCTATTTTTTTCCTTTGTCCATTAGCATAGCTGTGTATAACGTTTCTATCTATGCTTGATAGTAAATTCTTTTCTTCAATAGTTCGCTTAGAAATGTTATTGGCTTTAATACCTAGGGACTTTATAGTTGCATTTTTTGTGTCGAATTCAGCGTACTCATAAAAATTTTCTGCATTTTTTTTCAATAAGTAACCATCTTCGGTTGTTGTGTAATGGAAGAATTCATCGCCATTTAATTGTATGGCTAGTTCTGTTCCATCTGGTTGTGAAATAGTAAAAACCCCTTTCTTTGCGGGTACAGCATTTACCATTAAACAAAGACTAGAAATAAGGCAAAAAGTAAAAATCTTTTTTAACATAATCATTTCCTTTTATAAATATAAAGATTTGGATTGTTTTGTATTCGTTTTAGGTATCTATTGTCAAATTTTGTTCGTAAACATATATTACGAGCAATTCTGTTAGAAGCTTTTATTGTACCACAACAAGTTTGTTTTGCGTAGCAAATGTAACCTTTTTTATTCTTTTTTATTACAAAACCATCGGTTGTAGTTTGAAAATGTTTATACTCGTCGCCATGTAAAATAATGTATACTTTCTCACTATTCGGCTGGCAAAACTCAATTGAGTCACGTCGTGCAGGAATCTTTGTTGGCTTTGGCTTGTTTTGGGCAAACATAGCGAATGAAGCCATTATAAAAAAGGATAAAAAGAGTAGTCGTAGCTTCATTATACGTTTTTAAGGATTATATTTACTTAAATCTTCTGGTGCTGCTATTTGTTTTAGTATATCGTTGAGTTCTTTCTTTATAAATTCTAATTTCTCAAGTAGGAGTTCTTTGGTTTTGTCGCTATCGTTAGCATGTTTGTTTTTTAGTCTTTTTTTTGCACCTGCTATGGTTAATTTCTGTTCTCGTAAAAGAAATTTTATATGTTTTAGTAATTCGATATTTTCTTTTGTGAAGAATCGTGTCCCTCCAGGAGTTTTTCGAGGTTTTAGTTCGTGAAACTCTTTCTCCCAATATCGTATGGTAGGTTCAGATTCTCCTATTTCAAGAGCAACCTCTTTAATTGAAAAAAATATTTTTTCAGACTTATTCATCATCTACAAATACGTAATTTTTGCCCAATCCTTATCGTTGAACTACTTAATTGATTCCATTTTTTCAGTTGAGAGACAGATACGCGATATTTTTTTGCAATTCCGCTAAGTGTATCTCCAGAACGTACTTTATGTACGGTGGCAGTGCTAAGATCTGCTTGTGCAATTTTAGCTACAGCTTGTTGTGAAATGAGTTCTTCCGCTTTAAAGGCAAGAATCTCTTCTTTTTTTTCAAAATAAGAATTGATTTGTTTTAATGGTAATACCACAGCGTATGATTTTTTTTCATTTGCAGGAATTAAATCATGTTTATATTGTGGATTCAAAGAACGTAATTCTTCTAGGGGTATTTGCAACACTTCCGAAATTTGTTTAAGATGCATACGTTGGTCTAGCATAATAGTGTCGGTAACTGTTTGAATTGTTGGATTCATAGGACACATATTGTGATCTTCGTAGTAATTCATAATGTAATTTGCAGCTATAAAAATAGGTACATAACTACGAGTCTCACGTGGTAGATATGGATAGATATCCCAATAGTTACGTTTGCCTGCAGCACGTTTTATGGCTTTATTTACATTGCCAGGACCGCAGTTGTACGCAGCAATAACTAAATGCCAATCTTTATAGATTTCGTATAAATCTTTTAAATAGCGAACAGCTGCTTGAGTCGATTTTATAGGGTCGCAACGTTCGTCAACCAAACTATTGATTTCAAGACCATAAAATCTGCCTGTACCAATCATAAATTGCCAAAGTCCACGAGCTCCTACGCGAGAAAGAGCCCTCGGATTTAGTGCCGATTCTATTACGGGTAAATATTTTAGTTCGAGAGGTATGTTGTTTGCTTCTAAAGCTTGTTCAAAAATGGGGAAATAATATTGTTCGCCAATTCCTAACATAAATGCTACTTGTTTTGGTTTGTTAGCATAAAAGTCAATAAAGTTCTTAACTACATTATTGAAAGGCATTTCCATGATATAAGGCAGTCGTTGTAGACGATTTATATATGTGCTATCGGAACAAGTTACCAATGAGAATTCTTTATTGCAATCTCCTAAAACAGAGTTTTGTAAATACCAATCGTTCAAAAGTGAATCTAAAGAATTTGATACTTCGGTGGGGATAACTTCTGTGGAATCGTTTGCTATATTAAAATGTAGTTTTTCTTCTGTCGCATATGTCTTTATCCAACAAAGTAAGAAAAGTAGAGTGGCAAATAATTTTAAGTTTTTCATGTTTAAAAATTAACTTTAAAACGCATTCCTACTGCAGCAGAAGCAAGGGTTGCGTTTTGTGGATTTTCTATAAAAGTAGGTTGTATTTTCATTGAGACATCTTCGCTGATGTCAAAGTCGTGGAGTTGTGCATCTACAAAAGCGTCTACAATTGAGAGTGCATAAACCCCCACAGTAATAATGATACTTAAATCTCTATATTTTCTATAATAATTTTGTTTTTGGTTGAGGTACGTTTTTGCGTATGAAGAATTTGAATCAACGCCGTAAGGTAATATTTTTAAATAGCTTTGGGTGTTTGGGTCGGCATCCATTATGTCTTTGTATGCAGATAGATAGTCTTTGTAATATTTGTTGTTCCATTGGATTGCGTAAAAACATCCTGCAAATCCTCCATAAATTATGGGTAATTTCCAATAACTACGATTGTAGATTTGCCCCAATCCTGGAAAAACTAATCCTAGCCAAACGCTTCTTGTTGGATTAGGATGAAAATTAGATTTTGTAAATTTTGAGGTTGTTTTAGCGTATTCTTGCTTTGTTTGAATGGTAGGTAATGTGTCTGTTAAGACAAAGCCTGAATCCATTTGTGTTGTATAAATCGGTTTAACTAAATCACGATTTTGAAATGAAGATATAGTGTCTATTTCCCTTTCTTGTGCGTTTAATTTGAAAAGTAAAGAAAACGCTAAAAAAAATATAGCAAAAGACACTTGTCTCATAAATAATCAAAGAGTTGATTTTTTTAAAATATCTAACAGAGAATTTAATTCTTGCTCGTCAGAAAATGTAATGCTGAGTTTACCATTCCCTTTTTCTCCACAATACAACTGAACGCGATTACCCCAAATTTCTTTAATAATGTTTTCGTATTTTTTTTGTTGTTCGGAAATAACTTTCGCTGGTTTTTGTGAGTTTTCGTTTGTTAAATTTCTAATTTGTTTTTCTGTTTCTCGTACAGAAAATTGATTTTTTATAATGGCTTCGTAAATAGCAATTTGTTTTTTTGCATCGTTAAGAGATGCTAAAGCTTTTGCATGACCTGCTTCTATCTTTTTTTCTTGTAATCCTAATTGAATTTCAGCGGGCAATTTTAAAAGTCTTAAATAGTTAGCAATAGTAGCACGTTTTTTGCCAACTCGTTCGCTTAAAGCTTCTTGTGTGAATTTGTAATCATCAATTAAGCGTTGGTACGAAAGAGCTATTTCTATCGCGTTTAAATCTTCGCGTTGGATGTTTTCTACCAATGCCATTTCAAGCACTTGTTCATCTTTAGCAGTTTTTATGTAAGCGGGCATTTTTTTTATACCTGCCAATTTTGAAGCTCTATAACGTCTTTCGCCTGCTATGATTTGATAAGTCCCATCGTTATTCTTTTTTAAAGTAATTGGTGTAATAATTCCAATTTCTTTAATAGAAGATGCTAATTCCTCAAGTGCTTCTTCATTGAAGTTTGTACGAGGTTGCGATGGGTTAGGTTGAATTAATTCAATATCTATTTCGTTGATAGACGACGAGCCACTTACTATTGGTGTAGTATTCGTGTTTAATAGAATGTCAAGTCCACGTCCTAAAGCTTCTTTTTTTGCCATTTTAGTTTTGTTTTTGAATAAGTTCTTTTGCTAATTGAAGATAATTTTGTGCTCCTTTAGAAGTAGGTTCGTATTCTAATGTTGGTTTTCCGTAACCAGTAGCCTCACTTAATTTTACATTTCTATAAATAGTTGTTTTAAACAACATACTTTCAAAGTGTTTCCTTACTTCATTAGCAACACTATTAGCATATCTTAAACGATTGTCGAACATTGTTAACAAAAATCCTTCTATTGTTAAATCTGGATTTAGATTGTTTTTTATCAATTTAATTGTGTTCAATAGTTTGCTTAATCCATCTAATGCAAAATATTCGCATTGTACGGGAATAATAACTGAATCTGCAGCTGTTAATGCGTTTACTGTAATAATTCCTAGCGAAGGAGAGCAGTCTATGATGATGTAATCGTACGCTTCTTTTAAAGGTGATAGTATGTTCCTAAGAATCGTATCTCGGTTGTCTAAATTGGCCAACTCAATTTCAGCTCCAACTAAATCGATGTGTGAAGGAAGTAACGATAAATTCTTGGTTTCAGTAGCTACGATGGATTGTTCGGATGTCGATTCTCCTATGAGACATTCGTAAATAGTATGTTCCATTTCTTTAACGTCTATGTTTAACCCCGTAGAGGCATTTGCTTGTGGGTCAGCATCAACGAGTAAAACTTTTTTCCCTAAATGAGCTAATGAAGCTGAAAGGTTAATTGCTGTGGTTGTTTTTCCAACTCCTCCTTTTTGGTTAGCTATTGCTATTATTTTTTTCATCACTTATTTTGTTTGAATAAATAGCAAAATAAGTATTTTTTTTTGAAAATAGCAAGTTAAAAACGCTAAAAAAAGAACCTGAAAACGCTAGTTTCTAACAATCAGTTTTTTACTGAACAATCCGATTTTTACTATATATATTCCTGTTTTTGAAATAGGTATTTGTATAGAATTTGTGGCACATGCTTGCGAATAAACGCATTCTCCCAAAACGTTATAAATGTTGATATATTGATCTTTTGCATTGGAGATGACGATATTTTCTCTTGTAGAAAAAGCGTTTAAGTTGTCGGTGTTAGTTTTTTCGAGCGATAATGTTTGTTCTATAATTTCTGTTGCGTAGTATGCCACGTAACCGTTTGTAGTAGAACCTATTTCGATATTTAAATCGCTAGCATTAGTTATTTTCTTTAAAGAAGTGCATTCCCAAAAAGCTTTGTCTTCTATCAGATTTAATGTGCTTGGTAAGTAAATTGAAGATAGTGAATAGCAATAAGAAAAGGCATAGGGTTTAATAGTTTCCAATCCCTCGTTTAGTTTGACTTTCGAAAGGTAGGAGTTACTCGAAAATGCAGAAGCTTCAATAGTTTTTACAGAAGACGGAATTTCAATTTCTCGGAGTGATGAGCATTGACTAAAGGCTTCTTTTCCTATATTTGTTACGTTGTTCCCTATTGTTACATTTTGTAGTTGGGTGCAGTTGTTAAATGCTCCATCTTTGATAAGAGAAACGCTTGTAGGAATAGTTACTCCTGATATTTTTGTATACTGAAATGCACTACTTGGAATAGTTGTAATACCATTGTAGATTTCTATGTTTCCTTTTATTGCCCGGGGTACGAAAAATAGTTCTAAAGATGGAGATTTTCTATACATCACTCCTGAATGCGTAAAGAATATAGGATTGTTTTGGTCTATAATGATTGTGTGTAGCGAATTGCAATAAGTGAAAACATAATTACCGAACGATGTAACTGTTGCAGGTATTGTGAGGGTTTCAAGAAGTTTGCTGCCTATTAGAGCTTCGTCATCAAATCCTACAACTGTATATTCTTTACCCTCGAAAGTTACGTGGCTAGGTATTACTAAATTTCCTGTATATTGTTCTTCGCCTGTATAGTCGTACATCCAATCATCTTCTGCACCTTTGTAAGTTACTTTTGCTGTTGAGTTGCTTTTGTCAAAATTATAGTAAATACCATCTACGGCAGTGTCCGATGCTAAAATTTTAGTTGTGAACAAAATAAATAAAAGAAATGTGATTGTTTTTTTGCTTTTCATTTTCTAAATATTTTGGGACAAAGATAGTAAATGTAGAAAAAATAGAAAACCCACCGAAGTGGGTTGTCAATTTTCTAATGATAATGTCTGAAGGTACTACCCAACCGATGATTGATATTCAGATGTATAATTTTAATTTCTATCACGGAAGAAGTTTGCCCAAAAAGGATTTTCTTTGTCAAAAATAGCTTTCTCTTCTGACGACAATTTCTCTGAATAATCAGTGAAAAGGTTATAGATTTTTTTCTATTTTTTCAATGATAGTTTTGGGGTTAATGTCAAGACATTTGTACTTGATTGGGCAGCGTTTGTTGCGTTTTCGTCCAAGTATGGAGCATGGTCGGCAGCTTAATGAATTTTCTACAATGTTGCTTTCGGATTGCTTCCAACCAAGTGAGCCAGCACAATGATGAGATGCTCCCCAAATTGAAATAACGGGCAAATTGACTAATGAGGCTAAATGCATATTGGCGGAGTCCATCGAAATCATAACGTCCAAATGATGCATTAGCTCTATTTCTTCTTTCAAGTTGAGTGATGTGTAAACTGCAAAAGTATTGTTAAAAAGAGTTTCCCAATCGGAGAGCATTTCGTATTCAACTTCACCTGCACCAAATAAAAAAATCTTTGTATTGGCTTTTTTGTCAAAATGCGAAATTACTTCTTTTATTTTTTTGGAAGGAAGGATTTTCCCTTGGTGTTGTGCAAAGGGAGCAATCCCAATCCAAGTTCCTTTTTTGTCGCCATATAAATTGGTGATTTTTTGAGGAATTGAGTCGCTTAAATTAGGCAGTTTTTCGAAATTTTTGTCGGTTTTTAGATTCGCTTTTGAAAAGCATTCGTTGTAAAGTTCAAAAATGCTTTTTAGTGGTTTTGAATGTTCGTATCCATTTTTTAGCAACAACAACTCGTTAATCCATTGGTGTTTTATGGTGTATAATTTGGTACAAGGTGATTGTATTTTAAGCAAGGTTTTTAGGAAAATGCTTTTTGTATTATTTTGTAAATCAATAACCTTATCAATTTTTTGTTTTTTTATTTCTTTTAAAAGTTTTAGTGTCCCTATTGCTCCTTTGTGTTGGTTGCGGAGGTCTACACCAATGAATGTTGTGTTTGGTAAATCGGCGAAAAGTGGTTGTAGAAATGTGCGTGATGCAACTACAAATTTTTCATTTGGTTGTAGTCGTGTCATCGATTCAAGCAAAGGGACTAGCATTGCTACATTGCTGATGGGAGAAAATCTTATTATAAGTGTACTCATTTTTGTTTATTAAAATATTCGTTCCACCATACCCAAAGTAAAAATATGATGCTGTAAAAAATATATTTAGTTACATACTCATGAAAGAAATTAAATTGTGCGATGTGGTATTCTACAATCCAACCTAAAAATGTAATACGCAAGATGTTGTAGGTATGGCAAATTAATAATCCTAAAGGAATGAACCAAAATTTGTGTTGCCAAAAACCTCTAGAGAAAATTATTATAGTTGCGAAGATAAACAGTTGTTTTATTCCGCTACAAGCCCAAACAATGTTCATCGATTGGTTGTTTGGGAAAATAATACGTGTATTTTCTAATATTACGTTTGGTTCAAATAGCGATAAAATATAATGTACAGCAATGGCTACGTGTTTTGTCATAGTAATAAATGGAGCCGAAATGTCTAATCCAAACCATGTAATGTCGTATATGGTCAAGTTGGTTTCATTATGAGAAATGGTCAATTTCCAAAATAGATGACAAGCAATAATTCCGATAATGAATCGTATCACATCTTGATGAGTTTTTAATATATTTTTCAGCATTTTACTCATGATGATAAGGTTCATTGTTTAAAATAGTAAAAGCTCTATATAGTTGCTCCGCAAAAATTACTCTAACCAACTGATGTGAGAATGTCATTTTCGAAAGAGAAAGTTTTTCGTTAGCACGATTATAAATGGCTTTGGAAAAACCATAAGCTCCACCGATGATGAATACTAAACGTTTAGCAACGTTGTTTTGTTTACGCTCGAGCCACGATGCAAATTCTAAAGATTTGAAATGTGCTCCTTTGTCGTCAAGTAGAACTACAGTATCGCTGCTTTGTAGCGTTTTTAGAATTAAATCTCCTTCTTTTTCTTTAATCTCGTTTTCAGATAAATTCTTTGTGTTTCGTAAATCTGGAATTATCTCAATTTGGAAAGGTGCATAGTGTTTTAGTCGCCCTTCGTAATCCTTTAGCATTTCATTTAGTGGCGATGATGCTGTTTTCCCAACAAGTATCAAAATAATTTTCATGGTTTTTAAATCCTTTTTTTTACGAAAAAAGCTACCTTTGTTTTTTTGAAGCGTAATATATATTTAATATTTGCAAATATCGTCTTTTTCTAATACTTTTAAAAATTGATTATATAATTTATTGTAAAGAATAATGAGTGAGAATTTAAATGAATTGATTAAGTTATGGTTTGCTGAAGATATTGGTGATGGCGACCATACAACACTTTCGTGTATCCCCGACACTGCAATGGGAAAATCGCAGCTTATAGTGAAAGAAAATGGGGTGATAGCAGGTATAGAAGTTGCAAAACGTGTTTTCGCTGCTTTTGATTCGACGCTTAAAATGACGCAGTTTTTGCATGATGGAGATGAGGTGAAAGTAGGCGATGTGGCTTTTGTGGTTGAAGGAAAAATACAATCGCTATTGCAAACAGAGCGTTTGATGCTTAATATTATGCAGCGAATGAGTGGTGTGGCAACAACAACTCGTAGTTATGTAAAGTTACTCGAAGGCACCAAATGTCGTGTTTTGGATACTAGAAAAACAACCCCGGGGCTTCGTTTGCTCGAAAAAGAGGCTGTAAAAATAGGTGGAGGAACAAATCACCGCATCGGATTATTTGATATGATTTTATTAAAAGATAATCATGTCGATTTTGCTGGTGGCATCAAAAAAGCCATTGCTCGTGCAAAAGAATATTGTGCTGAAAAAGGTAAGAATTTGAAAATTGAAATAGAAGTTCGTAATTTTACAGAATTAGAAGAGGTATTGGAAGTAGGTGGTGTCGATAGAATTATGCTTGATAATTTTACGCCAGAAAATACGCGTAGAGCAGTGGAGTTGATTGCAGGACGCTATGAAACGGAATCTTCTGGTGGTATTACATTTGATACACTTCGCACTTATGCCGAATGTGGTGTAGATTTTATATCGGTAGGAGCACTTACGCATTCGGTTAAAAGTCTTGATATGAGTTTTAAAGCTGTTGAATAAAAGAAAAAAGAATTGCCTATGAAGTGATTTGTTGTGTGTCCGTTTTACACACCTTGAAATTTGGAAAAACGTTTGCCTATTTTATGCCCCGAAACCTGAGAAATTTCTTGCATAAAAGAAATTAAACACACGAGCCTTTTGATTATATAAATCGAAAAACTTTGGTCTGTTCGCGTGGACAGTTCTCCTCGTTGGGGCGTGGGGTATCTGTCCGCGTTTTTTTGTGTGTATACGTTTTTTATATTATGACAGAAATGGAGTAGTCCGAAAAGCCAAAGAAGTGAGTAGGAAGTAATTTGAAATCTTTAATAAAATGAAAAAAATAAAGAATTTTTGTTTGCCAATACTATTTTTAGTGTTAAGTGTTGGATTTGTTTCCTGTGATAATAGTGGCGAAGAACCTCAAGACCCTATGGCTGATGTTCAAGGTGGTACGAATAACTCTGTTCAATCAGGCTCGGGAGCAACAAGTGGAAACTCTGGGAATTCTAATTCAGGTACTTCTAATACACCTGTAACTGGCACCGAGAACGGATACGCTTGGGTCGATCTTGGTTTGAGTGTGAAATGGGCAACTTGCAACGTGGGTGCAACGGCTCCTGAAATGGTTGGCGATAAATTTCAATGGGGTGCTGTTACTACGAGTGGTAGTTATACTACAGAAGATCCTTATATTTTACCTCTCGAGATGGATGCTGCTGCTGTGAATATGGGAGGCAAGTGGCGTATGCCTACAAAAGCCGAAATGGAAGAGTTGGTGTCTAATTGCACTTGGAAGCAAAAAGTGATAGGTACAATGAATGGCTACGAGGTGAAAAGCAATGTCAATGGCGGAAGTATTTATCTTCCAGTAAGTTATGATAGTTATTCCGTGGGTGGAAACTATTGGACAAGTTCATTGTCTCAAAACACCTATAGCTATTACCAACCATATTCTCTTTCTTTTGGTCCGGAAAGTATAAAAGTCGTAACAGCTACAAATGTTAATAATCGAGGTAGTAAATACTCTATTCGTGGCGTTTGTGAATAAAAACGAAGAGGATAAAAAAGAAAAAGCAGAAAACTTTAAAAGTTTTCTGCTTTTTTTGAGCCTCTTGTCGGATTCGAACCAACGACCCCGAGATTACAAATCACGTGCTCTGGCCAACTGAGCTAAAGAGGCGGTTGGGGTAAGCTGTCTATATCGCACCGCTACAACCTTCTACCCTTGCTGCGATCAAGCCCTGGGGGAGTTCAAAGGGAGCTGGTCGTATAGGACTTACCCGACTGCAAAGGTAGTAATTATTGTTATAAATCAAAATAGATTTTCATTATTTTTTATGTGAAAGATTTTTTTTCTAATACCCTTGCTGCTTGTTCTAAGGCAGCGTTGATGTTGTTACAAATATTTTCTTCACCTAAAATTTCTATAAATCCTGCTTTTTTGAGTGTTTTTTGAACTTGTGGATTAACGCCCGAAAGTACAATTTGGATATCGTCGCGTTTAGACGTAATACAAAGAGTTTCAAGGTTGTGGAGCCCCGTAGAGTCTATAAAAGGCACTTTACGCATACGAATAATTCGTACAGAAGGCTTTTCGCCAAACGATTTCATAATCTCGTCGAATTTGTTGGCAATACCAAAAAAGTAAGGTCCATCAATTTCATATACTTCAACGCCTTTTGGAATGATTAGTTTCTCTTCGTGCAATGTAACATCGGTTTCGTTGTTAGGGTCAATTTCGTTATGAAAAATACGTATGCTCGCCGATTCGTTTGTACGTTTAAGAAAAAGTACAATAGCAAGAAGTAAACCTATTTCGATAGCAATAGTAAGGTCAAAAATTACGGTAAGGAAAAAAGTTACCAATAAAATTGCGAAATCGGATTTTGGATTTTTCGCTAGAGAAACAAATGTTCTCCAACCACTCATATTATACGAAACCATAATAAGTACTCCTGCAAGGCAAGACATTGGAATATATCCAACAAATTTTCCTAAAAATAGTAGTACAAGAAGTAAGACTAAAGCATGTACGATACCTGCAATTGGTGTTTTCCCTCCGTTGTTGATATTTGTCATTGTACGTGCAATGGCTCCGGTTGCAGGTATACCTCCAAAAAATGGAACTACAATGTTTGCTACACCTTGCCCAATAAGTTCAGTATTTGAGTCGTGTTTGTCGCTTATGACGCCATCGGCTACCATTGCGGATAAAAGAGACTCTATGGCACCAAGCATTGCAATGGTAAATGCTGCGGGGAATAGTGCTTGAATCAAGCCTACGAAACTTTGCCCTTCTGCAAGGCTAATTTCGGGGAGTTTTGGTGTAGGAAAACCTGTTGGTAATTCGTATAAATCCCCAATTGTTTTTATCGATTCGATACCAAAATAGTTTTTTAATACTAGACTAACAATGGTCATAAGTATGATAGCAACGAGAGAACCCGGTATTTTTTTTGAAATTTTTGGTGTGAAAATAATAAGAAGAATGCTACAAATACCGATGCCAAAAGCCCACCAATTGATATGTGTAATATTTTGAAAGTAGCAAATCCATTTATGAATAAAATCTGCAGGAACATTTTTTATACCAAGATCGAACAAATCGTTCATTTGTGTAGAAAAAATAGTCAAGGCAATACCTCCTGTAAATCCAATAATGATAGGGTAGGGAACGAATTTAATTATGTTACCCATTTTGCAAAATCCCATTGCTACTAGAATGATACCAGCCATGATTGTTGAAATCATCAAACCACTTAAACCGTATTGTTGTATGATACCATATACAATAACAATAAAAGCACCAGTAGGACCGCCGATTTGAACTTTTGTGCCACCTAAAAATGAAATGAAAAATCCTGCAATAATAGCAGTTATCAAACCTTCGGTTGGACCAACACCCGAGGCGATACCGAAAGCAATAGCTAACGGAATAGCAACTATACCAACAATGACACCTGCCATGATGTCGGCAGAAAATTTTGCTTTTGAATAATCTTTTAGAGCAGAAAACAGTTTTGGTTTAAATCCTATATTCATAAAATATTGATGTGTTTAGCGTTAATTTTTTTATTAAGGAAAAGTGCTGCTGATGCATTGAATTTGTCAGCAGATTCTGTTGTTAGGAATTCTATATGTGCATTTTTTGAGCATTTAGTTTCTATTTCTGGGTGTCGGTTTAGGTAATCTTTAAGACTTTGGCCAACAATATCGCCTTGTGAAATTATATTAATATTGCTTGGCAGATATTTTTTTATTTTTTCTAAAATCAAGGGGTAGTGCGTACATCCAAGTATTAAAGTGTCTATATTGTTATTTTTAGAAAGTAAAGTATCAATATCTTTCTTAATAAAGAAGTCGGCACCTTCAGATTGGTGCTCGCCATTTTCGATAAGTGGAACCCACATAGGGCAAGCGTGTGAAACAATATTTACCTCTGGAAAAATTTTAGCTACTTCCATGGGGTACGAATTGGATTGGATAGTACCACTAGTTCCAAGGAGTCCAACATGTTTGCTTTGGGTTATTTCTCCAATTATTTCAGATGTTGGTCGAATGATGCCTAAAACCCTTCTCGAAGGATCAATGTTTGGTAAATCGTTTTGTTGAATTGTGCGTAATGCTTTTGCTGAAGCTGTGTTGCAAGCTAGTATTACCAAGTGGCAACCTAAATCGAACAACTTTTTGACGCATTGTAATGTATAATCGTAAACAACTTCAAATGAGCGAGTACCATAAGGTGCACGTGCATTATCACCTAGGTAGATATAGTCGTATTGTGGAAGTTGTTTCTGAATCTTTTCGAAAATGGTTAATCCTCCATAACCAGAATCGAAAATGCCAATTGGTGCGGGATTTGTCGGTAATGTCATTTTTTTAATAATTTTTTTTCGACAAATGGAAATAAATCGATGCAGTTGGGAGCAAGGTAATGTGTGTGCTTTTTGTCAAGTACAACGGTAATATTTTGCTCTTGTGCAATTTGATTTATAATTAATGAGATATTTCTCTCTAGCTCTTTCATTAACGAGTCTTGTTCGTGTTTTATTTGCTCTTTGTATTGAATTTTGTAAGTAGCAAGACGTTTTTCTGCTTCAGTAATTTCTGCTTGGCGAGCTTTTTTTATAGCATCAAGCATTTCGTTGTTGTTTTTCAAATAATCCTTAATTTTCTTGTTGTATTCTTGTTGCATTCGTTTGAATTCTTTCTCGTATTCAGCGGTTGCTGTCTGTATCTGTTTTTCTATTTTTGATTTCTCGGGTGAAATATCTAAAATAGAATCTATATCTATATAACCAATTTTTATACTTGGTGTAAGTGAATCGGTTTGTGCAACAGCATTGTAAGCAAAAAGAAATAGCAGTGTCGAGAAAAATAACTTTTTCATTTTATTGTCTTTAAAAGAAAAGGCTACAACAAGTGCAGCCTTTTTTATGTTATAAATTATTTTTTAGTTAAGACCTAATTCTTTTTTTACCAAAGGAGCAACATTGATAGCTTTGTCTGATTTGAAAAGAATAGTCTCTTGAGTGAAGATATAAAGGAAATTATTCTTTTTCCCAACAGCTTCGATAGCTGCTAATAGTTTTTCTTGTATAGGTTTTAATAACTCTTGTTGTTTTTTTTCTCCTTCACTCATCAAAGTTTGGTATGTTGTTTCTAAACGTCTTTGCATTTCGATGATTTCTTGTTCACGAACAGAAAGAATACTTTGACTTAAAGTTGCTTTTTCTTGTTCCAATTTTAAATATTTGTCGTTTATTTCTTTTTGCATATCTTCCAAGAATTTCTTGTTTTGCTCATTGAAATCAGCCATTTGTTTTTCGTAATCAGATATTTCTGGCATCATCATCATTATTTCAGTAGCATTTACATATCCTAATTTAATTTCTTGAGCAGAAATGAATGCTGTTGGCATTAAAAATAGAGCTGCTAATAAGATTTTTTTCAACATAATAGTATTCTTTTTTAGTTAGTTATAATTTTTTACAAAGGTACGTATTTATTTTGAATAACCAAGTTTTTGCAATACCTCGTCGCTAATGTCAATTTTAGGAGTTGCAAATATTATGCTTGGGTTGGATGATTTGTCTATAACCATTTGGTAGAATTTTTCGCTACAAATTTCTTGAATAGCATTGTATATCTCTTCTTGAATTGGTTTAATCAAACTCTCGCGTTTGCTAAATAGTTCCCCTTTTGGTCCAAAATATTTTCTTTTGAGTTCGTTTGCTTCTTTTTCTTTAGCAAGAATTTCTTCTTCGCGTTTTGTTTTCATATCATCAGAAAGGAATACAAGCTCCGTTTGATAATTGCGGGACATAGTTTCAGCTTCCTTGTATAAAAGTTCAACTTCAGATTGCCATTTCTTTGAAAGTAAAGTTAGTTGTTCGTTTGCAGTTTCATAAGAAGGAATGTTTTTCATAACATACTCCATATCAATCAATGCAAATTTTTGTGCGTATAAGTTACTTCCAACAAAAATTAGAAAAAATGCTATATAAATTTTAATACGATTCATGTTATTTTATTTTTCAATTCTTGGATAATAGAAGATAAAAAAGGTTTAATGTTTGTATTAAAATTCTTGTCCAAGTACAAAGCTCCATTGGCTACCACTATACTTCATAGTTCCGTTTATTTCGTCGAATCCGTAACCCCAGTCGATACCAAGCAATCCAAACATAGGAAGGTATATTCTAACACCAAGGCCAGCAGCTCGTTTAAGATCGAACGGATTAAATTTTTGGAAACTACTCCAACAGTTACCAGCTTCAAAAAATGCTAGTACCCAAATGTTTGTAGATTGTTTAAGTAGAATAGGATAACGCAATTCCATTGTTAAGCGGGTGTATATGTTCCCTTCGTACCAACCACTAGAACTGAGAGGTGTGAGTGAGCCTGATTCGTATCCTCTTAATCCAATGGTTTCAGTTCCTGCAGAACTATAACTTGACATTCCATCACCACCTACAAGGAATTTTCCGAAAGGACTTTGTTTGTGTTTGTTGTAATATCCTAAAAATCCAAACTCTGCACGTGTCATCAATACTAATTTCTCGTCTTTTGTTATTGGAGTAAATGTCTTTCCAGAGAATTTCCATTTATGATATTCTACCCATTTGTTTCGTTGTTCGGTAGTCATTGTACTATAATCTACCTTTTTGTTGAAAGCAGAATATGGAGGGGTTATTTGTAATGATAATGTGAATGCAGACCCTCTACGTGTGTAAATTGGGTTACTGATAGAATTTCTGCTTAAAGTTAAGTTTAGTGCTAAATCGTTAGAAATACCAGTTTCGAATCCAAAGTAATATTTATACCAATTTTTAAGGTTGTAGCGTTGGTATGCTAATTCGCCATAGAATGTAAAATAGTCATCAGGCCAACTTAATCTTTTTCCGAAACCTACAGACACGCCTAAAGTGTGAATGTACTTTGTAGGGTCATAATCATAATTGTAGTAATCTGAATAATAACTATTGTTATAATATCCATAATAACTATTATAATAGTCATTGTAATAGTCTGAATATTTGCTACTTATACCAGTTTGAATAGAATAATAGGCAGAGATTGAAAGAGAATTTGGACGCTTCCCACCTAGCCATGGTTCTAAAAATGATATACTATAAGATTGATAGTACATCCCATTTGTTTGAGCACGAATGCTTAATGTTTGTCCTTCGCCTTGTGGTACAATACGATACATTTCTTTTTTGAAAAGGTTTTGAATGGCAAAGTTCGTAAATTTTAAACCTAAAGATCCTACAATACCTTGTTGTCCCCAACCTGCTGACAGTTCTATTTGGTCGCTACTTTTCGAGGTTAAGTTGTATACTAAATCAACAGTTCCGTTTTCTTGATCGGGTTGTATATCAATGCCTTCGTAAAGTTTCTCCTCGTCAAATTGTTTCATTTGAGCCAATTCTCGTAGAGTACGAACTAAGTCTTCTTGACTATATAGTTCTCCAGGTTTAGTACGCATTTCGCGACGAATGACGTGCTCGTATAGTCTTGTATTTCCGTTTATAACAACGTTTCGTATAGTGGCTTGTTTGCCTTCGTACATTCTCATTTCAAGGTCTATAGAGTCGTTGTTTATTTTTACTTCAACAGGATCTATGTTAAAGAATAAGTATCCATTGTTTTTATAAAGGTTAGAAATAGCATCTTCGTCTTCAAATAAACGTTTGCTCATCAATTTTGCGTTGTATGAGTCTCCTCTTTTGATATTTAAAACTCGTTCAAGAATCTCACTAGGGTAAACAGTGTTTCCTACCCATTTGATGTTTCGGAAAAAATATTTATCACCTTCTTCGATGGTTAGGTATACATCAACACGTTTTTCATTGATTTGAACAACACTGTCGGTAACGATGATGGCATCACGAAAACCCTCTTCGTTATATTTTTCAATTAAAAGTTTTTTGTCTTCGGAAAATTTCTCTGGATTGAATTTTTTTGTTCGGAATAAATTTAAAATGTTTTTGCGGCGATTAGTTTTTTTCATCGCACGGTCTATTTTGTTTAGAGAAAGGGCATCGTTGCCAGTTACATAAATTTCGTTAACACGAACCTTCTCTTTTCTGTTTACAAGAATATCAACAATGATAGCACCTTGTTTATCAGGAGCCTCTTTTTGTCGTATTTTTATATCAACGTTGAAATAACCTTTGTCAAGGTAATATTTTTTTATAGCTAGTTTGCTTCGCTCAATTATGTCAGTTGTTATTTGTTGTCCTTTGGCAATGGAGATTTTAGGCTCTAAATCTTCGATTTCAGATTTTTTCAATCCTGTAAAATTGATACCAGCAACGCGTGGGTTTTGTTTAAGTTGAATAGTGAGCCAAACTTTATCGTTTTCTGTTTTGTTAGCGAATATTTTTACCGAAGAAAATAATGATTGTTTCCAAAAGCGTTTGATGGCATTTGTTATTTCTTCGCCAGGAACTTTTATTCGTTCACCAACCTTAAGCCCAGAAAAACCTATTAAAACATAGTCTTCGTAAGATTCGGCACCTTCTATTTTTATATCGGCAATTTCGTAGGTCGAAGGCATAGCATAGTCGATAGGGATGCTTATTGTTTCGCCTTGTAGAGAATCCGATATTACTTGGGCGGCAAGCGTTTGCGATATTGTGATCAGTAAAAAGAGAAAATATTTTTTCATTTTTTATAATATTATTTTACTTCACCAAAACGACGTTCTCTTTGTTGAAAATCGTAAATGGCTTTGTAGAATTCTTCTTCATGAAAATCAGGCCAACGAATTTCGGTAAAGTATAATTCTGTATAAGCTAATTGCCATAAAAGAAAATTACTAATACGAACTTCTCCGCTAGTTCTAATTAGTAAATCGGGGTCTGGCAGATTTTTGGTTGTAAGGTTTTTGCTAATTGTTTCTTTTGTTATGTCTTCAATATTCAGTGTATTATTTTTTACTTGTTCGGCAATGCTTTTTACCATTTCTGTTATTTCCCATTGAGATGAATAACTTAAGGCTAAAATAAGTGTTAATCCTGTGTTTTTTGATGTGTAATCAATGCAATTATCTAAACGTTGCTTAACCTCTTCTGGCATACGCGATGTGTCGCCTATAGTTTGCAAGCGAATGTTGTTTTTATGTAAAGTAGGAGTCTCTTTTTCGATGCTACTTACAAGTAAATGCATCAATGCGTCTACTTCGTTTTGTGGGCGATTCCAATTTTCAGTCGAGAATGTGTATAGTGTTAAGTATTTAATGCCTATTTTGGTTGCAGCTTCGGTTACTTTTTGTACGGAAATAACACCGTGCTGATGTCCAATGGCACGTTCCAAGCCTCTTTCTTTTGCCCATCTGCCATTGCCATCCATAATAATTGCAACGTGTTGAGGCAGATGTTGTTTGTTTATTTTTTCTATAATACTCATTTTTTTAGTCCGCTATGACAAGTTCTGCAATATTGCCAAAAATCGAATGATAGGTAAAGAGTTATTTTTGAATACCAATCGTTGTTTATCAATACACCTTTATTTAATCCTCGTGGGTTGTCAATATTTTCAAAATCATCGTCAAAAACTTTGTTCATACTCCATGTTACTCCTAGATTAAATTGCTCACTTAATTTGAATTTGCCACCTACACCGAAAGGGATAGTAAAGGCTGCTTTTTTGTTGTAAGCAACACAACCAACTCCTATGAAAATGTAGGGTGTGGCACGTTTTGTTAGCGATTTTAATCGGTCGTAACCAAAATCAAAAAAATTAAATTCGGCAGTGGCTTCAACATCAACGAATGGGGTTTTTGCCGCTGCAAAATTTTCGTATGATGGTATTCGAACCTTTCCGCCTGCTATTTGCAGACCAAACGAATAACGCTTGTCTAATTTATATTTTATAAAACCTCCATAAGTGGCATCGATGTATGTGAATGGCGTTTTGTTAGCATCACCTAAATAGAAAGTTCCACCACCAAAGGCTCCAATTTCTGCAAAATATCGCGATTGTGATTGAACGTTTGCTACAATTAGTATTAAAAATAAAAAAAACGAATATCGAAGATTTGTTTTAGTCATTTTTTTTAAATGCTTTTGTTACTAATTATAACAACGTTTTTTTTTAAGAAAAATTTTACAATTTATCTTTTTATGCTATCACAATCTCGAAAGATGAAAGCATAAATTTGGTGCAAAGTTAGCAAATTCCTTGGCTTAAATAGAGAAAAAAGTACGAATAATTGTTAATGAAATCTGTTAAAATGTAATGTTGTTTACATAAAATCATTGAATATGTATTTTTCGATTAGGATTTTCGGTAAAATTATATCTTTGTACTTTATAAATTTATGTTTTATGTTGTCGAAAATTATTACTGAAGAAAATGTAAAGCAAGCTTATGCTTTAATAGAGGATTCGGAAAATGTGGTTATTATTTCGCATGTAGGGCCCGATGGTGATGCTGTTGGTTCTACGTTGGGAATGTATCATTTTTTGAAAGGGTTAGAAAAGCAAGCAACTGTTGTTTTACCGAACGAGTTTCCTCAATATTTGAACTGGATGCCTGATAGTGATACAATTGTCATTGCAGAAGATAACTTGGATGCCACTGTGCAACTTTTGAAGCATGCGGATTTATTGATAATGATAGATTTCAACGAATTGGGGCGTGTCAATGGTCTAAAACCTTTGATAGAGGTGTCTAATGTTCCAAAAATTTTGATTGATCATCATCCTTTCCCTGCCGATATAGCTGATGTTGTTATTTCACATCCAGAGTTGTCGTCGGCTTCTGAATTAGTTTTCCGTTTGATTTGCCGAATGGGTTTTGCACAAAAAATCAGTAAAGAGTGTGCAGAATGTATTTATACAGGAATGATGACCGATACGGGAGGGTTTACCTATAATTCCAATCAAAGTGAAATTTATGTAATCATAGCGGAGTTGTTACGTAAAGGTGTAGATAAAGATTTGATATATAAGAAAATAAATTTTTCGCATTCGGAAGATCGTATGCGATTGATGGGGTATTGCTTATATGAAAAAATGAAAATTTATCCGGAATATCGTACGGCAGTAATTGGTTTGTCGGAAGATGAGTTGAATAGATTTGCAGCACAAACGGGTGATACCGAAGGTATTGTAAATCTGCCATTCTCGATAAAAGGTATTGTTTTTTCGGCATTTTTTAGAGAAGATAAGAAACGTAAGAAAATTAAAATATCGTTTCGTTCGCAAGGCGATTTCCCTGCTAATCGTGTTGCAAGTGAGTACTTTAATGGTGGTGGACATTTGAATGCGGCAGGTGGCGATACTAAACTATCATTGAGCGAAACGCTTCAGCAATTTGTAGATGTTTTGCCCGAGTATAAAGAACTTTTAAGCAAGGTGGAACTATGAAATATATCGTGATTTTGGGAGATGGTATGGCCGATGAGCCAATTGCAGAGTTAGGAGGGAAAACCCCTTTGCAATATGCCCGAACGCCAGCTATGGACGAAATTGCACGATTGGGTGTTTCGGGAATGTTGAGTACTGTACCCGAAGGCTTTTTGCCGGGTAGCGAAATTGCTAATATGGTGGTGTTGGGTTACGATGTTAGCAAAGAATTCGAAGGAAGAGGATCGCTCGAAGCGGCAAGTATGGGTGTAGCTATTGCCGACGACGAGATGGCAATGCGATGCAATTTGATATGCATAGAAAATGGTCGAATAAAAAATCATTCGGCAGGACATATTTCTACCGAAGAGGCTGAAGTTTTGATAGCTGCTTTGCAAAAAGAACTTGGTGGCGAATTGTTTACATTTCATAGCGGAGTTTCTTACCGACATTTGTTGTTGATGAAAGGTGGTTGTAAATATCTATTGTGTACACCTCCTCATGATGTGCAGGGTACGCCTTTTGTAGATGTTATGATACAACCACAATCGCACGAGGCCGAAGCAACTGCAAAGAAACTCAACGAACTGATTTTAAAATCGCAACAAATTCTCGAAAATCATCCTATAAATATGGCTCGCAGAGAGGCAGGCAAAGATGTTGCTAATAGCATTTGGTTGTGGTCGGCAGGCTACAGACCTTGCATGCGTACGCTTACCGAACGCTATGGTTTTGCGAGTGGAGCAGTAATCTCTGCTGTAGATTTAATTAAGGGTATTGGTGTGTATGCGGGTTTAGAGCCGATAGAGGTAGAAGGTGCAACAGGGCTTGCCGACACCAACTACGAGGGGAAGGCTTTAGCTGCAATAGAGGCTTTGCGTGAAAAAGATTTTGTGTTTTTGCACGTAGAGGCAAGCGACGAGGCGGGGCACGAGGGTAATGTGGCGTTGAAGGTGAAAACGATTGAAGATTTAGATGCTCGCATCGTACAACCTATTTTGCGTGCTGTGCAAGCGTGGGACGAGCCTGTGGCAATAGCTGTTTTGCCCGATCATCCAACACCTTGTCGCATTAAGACGCATACGCGTGATGCTGTTCCTTTTGTTATCTACAACCCAATGCAAAAGCCCGACGATGTGGCATTTTATAGTGAAGTAGATGCACGAGGTGGTGCGTATGGATTTATCGAAGGCGAAGAGTTTATGCAACGATTTATTCAGTAATTTTTTTTGATTTCTTGTACTAAACTTCTATATTTGTCAAAATATGATGAACGTGTGCCACATATTATTCCATTTAGAAAGCTACAGCGAGCGTAGCGAGCTTTCTGCACACACACACACACACAAGAAATAGGGCGTTTTGGGCGTTTTTGCCAAAATGTAAAACGTATAAGTCGCTTGATTTTTTACAAAATCGAGTGGCTTTTTTCGTATGTAATAGTGAAGAATTTTATAATTGTTAAATCATAAAAAAAGTAAGATTATGAAAAAATTAGATTTAAGAACTTTGGTAATGCTACTTTGTGTAGCGAGTATGGTTGTTTTTGCATCGTGCGACAACAAAGGTAACGAACCCGACGACCCACAAGGCGAAGGTGGAGCAAATACAGAAACTCCAACGCCTACCGACCCATACAACGGACATGCGTATGTTGATTTGGGTTTGAGTGTGAAATGGGCAACTTGCAACGTAGGTGCCGATAGTGTTCATCACTATGGTGGCTATTATGCTTGGGGAGAAACTACAACAAAGGAAGCGTACACGTCTGAAAATTATACTTATGCAGAAAATCCTGAAGTTTTGCCATTGGATAGAGATGCGGCTGCAGTGAATATGGGTGGCGAATGGCGAATGCCTACCTATGCAGAAATACAAGAACTGATAGATGGATGTGATTGGGCAACTACTACCTTAAAAGGTGTAGATGGCTATATTGCAACAAGTAAAACCAATGCTGCTACAATTTTCTTCCCTGCAGCAGGTTTTTATTCTCCAGAAGGTTTAACGGGTGCAGGTATGGGGGTTGTTTTCTATTCAAGTACGTTTAATAGTGATACAGAAGGTTTTGGTTTTCTTGGAATATCTGGAGAAGTAGCAATGACTACTGGTGAACGTTGTTGTGGTTTGCCGGTGCGTGGTGTAATCAAGTAAAGTTATTTTACAAAAATCATGAAAAGGCAGAATGCTCGGGTCGGGCGTTCTGCTTTTTTTGTGTGAGGTGCTACTCTTTGGCGTAAATCCCGTATCTTTGCAAAAAAAATAGAAAGCGATGATAACATTTTTAGTGGCGGTAGCGTTGTTGGTGCTTGGCTATGTGGTGTATGGGCGTTTTGTAGAGCGAGTGTTTGGAGCAGACGCTAATAAAAAAACACCTGCCGTAGCCAATGCTGATGGTGTAGACTATGTGGAATTGCCTTGGTGGCGAATTTTTCTTATTCAATTTTTGAATATCGCTGGGTTAGGTCCCATTTTTGGAGCAATAATGGGAATAATGTACGGCACTTCGGCGTTTTTTTGGATAGTATTTGGTACGTTGCTCGGAGGTGCAGTGCACGATTATCTTTCGGGAATGATGTCCGTACGTAATAATGGTGCGAGTTTGCCTGAGTTGGTAGGAGCAGAGTTGGGTAGTGGAGTGAAACTCTTTATGCGTATCTTCTCGGTAGTGCTAATGGTGTTGGTTGGAGCAGTTTTTGTATCGGGTCCTGCAGGATTGTTGGCAAATATGACTCCACGTATCAGCGTGATGGTTTGGATGGTGGTGATATTTATTTATTACGTATTAGCCACATTGCTTCCAATCGACAAATTGATTGGAAAAATTTATCCCGTTTTTGGATTTGCATTGTTATTTATGGCTGTTGGCATTTTTATAATGTTACTTATAAATCATTCGCAAATACCTGAAATTACCAAAGGTTTGCAAAATCAGCATCCTGCCAAGTTGCCCATTTTTCCTATGATGTTTGTGTCGATTGCTTGCGGTGCAATATCTGGATTTCATGCTACGCAATCGCCATTGATGGCGCGTTGCTTGCGTAACGAAAAATATGGACGTCGGTGTTTTTACGGTGCCATGGTGGCCGAAGGATTGGTTGCACTTGTTTGGGCGGCAGCTGCTGCATCGTTTTTCGGCTCTATTGGAGGTTTGCAAGAATTTGTGGCTACGTTGCCTGCTACAGCGAACAAGGCATCGGAAGTTGTCAATTTAATATCTAATACGTGGTTGGGAACTTTTGGCGGATTTTTGGCTTTGTTAGGCGTTATTGCTGCTCCTATTACATCGGGCGACACGGCGTTGCGTTCGGCACGTTTGATTGTAGCCGATTTCTTGAAAATAGACCAAAAACCTATAAAAAAACGTTTGTTGATATCGCTCCCAATTTTTGCACTAACGTTTATTATTCTAACCATAGATTTTGATATATTGTGGCGTTATTTTTCGTGGTGCAATCAAACACTTTCGGTGTTTACACTTTGGGCAATAACCGTTTATCTTGCAAAAAGAAACAGACTATACATCATAACTCTTCTGCCCGCAATGTTTATGACTTGCGTAAGTGTGAGTTATATTCTTATTGCAAACGAGGGATTTGGATTGCCTTATTGGTATGGTTTGGTTGCAAGTTTTATTGTGACTATAAGTTTTCTTTTGATGTTTTGCCGTTGGCAAAAAAAACGTGATAAAAATTGTGTCTATGATTGATTTTGAAAAAATACCTTCACCTTGCTACGTTGTCAACGAGCAAGCTTTACGTAAAAATCTAGCATTAATTCGTTCGGTAAAAGAGCGTGCCGGAGTCGAAATAATTCTAGCATTCAAAGCATTTGCCTTGTGGAAATTATTCCCAATAGTGAGAGAATATATTCCGTATTCTACTGCAAGTTCGCTCTCCGAAGCTAGTTTGGCATACGAAGAAATGGGCAACAAGGCACATACTTATTCGCCTGCATATACAGATGCAGAATTTGATGCGATAGCCGATTGTAGTTCGCATATTACGTTTAATTCTTTGACGCAATATGCTCGCTTTGCTGAGCGTGCCAAAGAGCGAGGCATTTCATGTGGATTGCGAATCAATCCCGAATTTTCGGATGTAGAAACGGATCTTTATAATCCATGTGCTCCGGGTTCGCGTCTTGGCGTTGTTTTCGATAATTTTGGCGAAAATCTTCCTTTGGGCATTGAAGGACTGCATTTTCATACGCTTTGCGAATCGTCGTCGTATGACTTGGAGCGTACTTTGAATGTGGTTGAAGAGCGATTTGGAAAATTTTTCTCGCAAATAAAATGGCTCAATATGGGTGGCGGACATTTAATGACTCGTGAAGGTTACGATGTGGAGCATTTGATAAGTGTTTTGAAAAATTTCAAAGCAAAATATCCAAACTTGCAACTTATTTTGGAGCCGGGTAGTGCATTTGCATGGCGAACAGGTGTTTTAGTTTCGGATGTTGTAGATATTGTTGAAAATAAAGGGATTCAAACTGCAATTCTAAATGTATCGTTTGCTTGCCACATGCCCGATTGTTTGGAGATGCCTTACAAACCTGCAATCGTTGGATCAACGGAAGAAACCGAAGGTTTGCCTACTTATCGAATGGGTGGAAATAGCTGCCTTTCGGGTGATTTTTATGGCAATTGGTCTTTTGAAAAGCCGCTTAACGTGGGTGATAAAATTGTGTTTGAAGATATGATTCACTACACAACTGTAAAAACAACAATGTTCAATGGAGTAACTCACCCCTCTATTGGACTTTGGACTTGTAACAACGAGTTTCAATTGTTACGAAAATATGACTATTTAGATTATAAAAACCGAATGGATTGATATGGAGAAGATGAAACAACTGTTTGAAAATGCACAACTTGCAGCACGTGATTTGAATTTGTTGGAAACAAAAAAAATCGACGAAATTCTTTGTGCAGTGGCCAATGCAACAGAAGAAAACATGCAACTTATTTTGTCTGAAAATCAAAAAGATTTGGACAGAATGGAGCCTACTAATCCAAAATACGACCGTTTGCAATTGACCGAGAGTCGTGTAAAAGAAATTGCTCAAGGCATACGTGATGTGGCAAAATTACCTTCACCTTTAAACTTGATTTTAGACGAAACTATACGTCCTAATGGTTTGATTCTAAAGAAAATATCAGTTCCTTTTGGCGTTGTTGGGATTATCTACGAAGCTCGTCCAAATGTGAGTTTAGATGTATTTTCATTGTGCTTTAAATCGGGGAATGTTTGTTTGCTCAAGGGAGGAAGCGATGCCGCATTTTCTAATCGCGTGATTGTGGATATCATTCAAAATGTATTAGAAAATTGTGGCGTAAATAAGAATTTTGTTACTCTTTTGCCAAACGAACGTGAAGCAACAACTGAACTTTTGAATGCGGTTGGATATGTTGATTTGATTATTCCGCGAGGAAGTTCCAATCTTATCAATTTTGTTCGTGAAAATGCAAAAATTCCTGTAATAGAAACTGGTGCGGGAATTTGTCATACTTATTTCGATGAGTTTGGCAATAAAGAAATTGCAGAAAAGATTGTGTATAATGCAAAAACTCGTCGTGTAAGTGTTTGTAATGCACTCGATTGTCTTATAGTGAATGAAAAACGATTATCGGATTTGCCTTTTGTTTGCGGCAGACTTGCCGAAAAAAATGTGGTGATTTATGCCGATGCAAAATCGTATTCATTTTTATTAGGAAAATATCCTGATCAGTTGTTACAAAAAGCAACGGACGAAAGTTTTGGAACAGAATTTTTGGATTATAAAATGGCAATTAAAACAGTGGAAACATTAAAGCAAGCAACTGAACATATTGCACGTTTTTCGTCGAAACATAGTGAAGCCATTGTGAGCGAAAACGTAGAAAATGTTTCTTATTTCCAAAAAGTTGTAGATGCAGCTTGCGTTTATGCAAATGCTTCAACGGCATTTACAGATGGTGGCCAATTTGGTTTAGGAGCAGAAATCGGTATTTCAACGCAAAAAATGCATGCTCGTGGTCCAATGGCTCTGCGAGAACTTACCTCTTACAAATGGCTTATTAGTGGTAATGGACAGGTAAGAGGATAGGTGTTAACTTTTATTTTCTACTACTGATTTTATTATATCCACATATTTTTGAGTACCTATTGCACGTGTTAGGTTTTTCAAAATGAATTCACGACCATTTCGACCGTATTCTTCGCAGAGTTCTCGGTTGTTGTAGAGTTTAAGAATAGCATCAATAAAAGCTTTTTTATCACCAGCCTTTGTAAAAATACCGCAATTGTTATTTTCAATAATCGTTTTTAATTCATTCTCATCAAAATTAGCCAATACTGGTCGTGAGGCTGACATAATACTCCATGTTTTACTAGGTACACACCCTTCACCAGTTCCTGGTTTGGATATGACAAGGCTTACATCTCCTAAACTGAAAACATGCGAAATGTCTTCGTATGGTTGAAAAGGTAGTAATATTATATTTTTTATATTTTGTTTGGATATAGATTGTTTGAGATTTTCTAAATAAGTCCCATCTCCAACTATTACAAACTGAATATCTTTATAGGCTTCTATATCTTTTGCTACCTCTAGAAGCATATCCATATTTTGAGATAATCCAATATTCCCATTATAAGTAATGTAAAACTTATTTCTTTTAAGTTGATAGCGATCAAAAAGTTTGTTATTCTTACGTGGAATGTTTATAACAGCAGATTCATCAACCCAATTGTAAACTACGCTTATTTTTGGTAAAGGGACCTGTTTTGCTAAAATATTCTTTTTAAAATCATTTGATATAGTGATAATATGATCCGATTGTTTATAGGTGTAATTTTCAATAATTTTACCTATTTTCCAAAATATAGAATCTTTATGAGTTAAGCCTGTTAAAACAAGTGAGTCGGGAAATATATCTTGTAAATTATAAATTAGTGGTACTTTATGTCGCTTATTAATAAGAGCGGCAGCTAATCCAAGAATTGGTGGGGTGCTTTCACAAAAGATTGCATCAATATTTTTACTTTTTACTGCTAATCTATAATATTTAAAACAACTTAAAAAATATCTTAAAAATCTTCTAATTGTATTTTTCCCCTCCATTGGCATTTTAAATCTTCGTATATGGAGTTTACCATCAAATTGAAATTCTTTTAATCTTTTTCTATATTCTATGTTAATAGAACTATCAATCCCGCGACTAGGAATTGGGACTATTAATTCTACTTTGTGTCCATTTTGTATTAGTGCTTCTATTACATTTTCAAATAAATAGATGCTAGCAGCTGTTTCTGGGGTATAATAAGCTAGTAAAAATAAAACTTTCATAAAACTTAATGTGGTTCGCCTATATTTTACTTTTTTAGTATGGCTAAAATCGTATTAAAGATAAGTTTAATATCATATCCTAAAGAATGTTTGGCTACATATTCAAGGTTGATTCTGAGTTTATCTTGCATAATTACTTCGATGTAGTATTTGTCGGGATCTTTTGCCTTTTCTAGCAATTCGTTCTCATTGCGATAACGAATAGAGGCAAGGTCTGTTATCCCAGGACGAACATCTAGAACATGCATTTGTTCTGAAGTGTACATATCTACATATTTACGTACTTCTGGACGAGGACCTACCAGACTCATATCATTTACGAATACGTTGATCAATTGTGCTAATTCATCCAATTTATACTTGCGGATATAATATCCAGAACGAGTCACACGTGGGTCACGACCTCCTATCGTAATTAATCCAGCTTTATCGGAACCAATTTTCATTGAACGGAATTTATAGATTCTAAAATCCTTATTATTTCGTCCAACACGTACCTGACGATAAAACACAGGACCATTTGAGTCACACTTAATCCAAATAGCAATAATCAAGAGGAGTGGACTCAAAATGATGAGTCCGCATCCACTTGTAACAATATCAAAAGTTCTTTTCAGCATAGCTACTTAATTATTTCTACGAAATTCTTAATCACATACTCCACATCTTCGTCCGTCATACGTGTATTGAGAGGTAGGGTAATTTCATTATGATACATATCGTAGGCATTGGGATAGTCGGCAATGTCGAAGCCGAGGTTTTTGTAGGCAGTCATCATAGGCAGTGGCTTGTAGTGTACGTTGCAAGCAATGCCACGTTCAGCCATCTTGATGATGATTTCATTGCGTTCCTCTATAGTTTTGTTCAATAGACGGCAAATGTAGAGGTGGCCACTTGATGCTGTGGTGTCATCTCCTTCTGGATAGTGGGGCAATACTTGTACAGCTTCGTTCTTCAATGCCTCGTTGTAGCGCGTGATGATTTCACGGCGACGCTCCAACATACCCGCATAGCGCTTCATTTGTGCCAAACCGATACCAGCCATCACGTCTGTCATGTTGCACTTGTAGAAAGGAGCGATGATGTCATATTCCCAAGCGCCCAACTGCGTCTTTGCCAATGCATCCTTGTTCTGTCCATGGAGCGAGAGCAATTGGAACTGCTTGTAAAGCGCCTCATTGTCTACACCCTCACGGTTAACCCAAGTCAGTGCACCACCTTCTGCAGTAGTCAGGTTCTTTACAGCATGGAACGAGAACGAAGTGAAGTCTGCAATTTCACCACACATCTTACCCTTACGCTTAGCACCAAATCCGTGTGCAGCATCAGCCAGTACGACTACACGACCGTATGCCTTTTGGATATCGTTAGCAGGATGGAACAAATGCTTCTTGCTTTCTACAGCAGCAAAGATGCTGTCGTAATCACATACCACTCCTGCCAAGTCTACAGGAATTACCACCTTTGTACGTTCAGTGATAGCCTCTGCCAACTTGTTGTAATCCATTTCAAATGAACCCTGCTTGGTGTCTACCATTACGACTGTAGCACCTACGTGGCAAGTTACACTAGCAGTGGCGGTATATGTATATGCAGAAGTAATGACTTCGTCACCCGGACCAACACCCAACGCACGAAGGATAGACTCCATACATGCTGTCGCAGAATTCAGACATACCGCCTTGTCTGTATGGCAATAAGCTGCAATTTGTCTTTCAAATTCTTTAGTCTTAGGACCAGTAGTGATCCAACCAGAGCGAAGCGCTTGTGCTACCTCTTGAATTTCCTCCTCGCTTATATCGGGGGGAGAGAAAGGTACATTTCTTAATTTTGTATTCATATAGAGTCTTGTGAAAGATGAATTAATTTTTCAATTATCGTATCATTATGTATTGATTGGAATAAATGAATATTTTCTTTTAAAATGTTTTCTGGAAAATCCCACCATTGAATATCTTTTAACTTTTCAATTATAGGTTCAGGGAATCTATATTTTATTATTTTAGCAGGGACACCACCAACAACTGCAAATGGAGGTACATCTTTTGTTACTACAGCACCTGCTCCTATTACAGCACCATCTCCTATTGTAATACCTCCCATTATCATAACTCTTGTACCAATCCAAACATCATTGCCTATAGTTACTCTTTTAAATGGATATATACTTTTACCATAATACCATGTATGTCCAGTTGCATTTTCTTCTTCAGTAAAAATAGGAGAGGTGGAAATGTAATCCAATGTATGCGTGGCCATTCCGATAGAGCAGTCACTTGCTATAGAGCAAAACTTTTTAATATCGGCACATACTATATGGGTCCGTCTACCTATGTAGGAATATTCTTTAATTGATGAATTATATATTTTAGCATTAGGATATACTTTTGCCTTGTTACTTACTTTTGATAGATGGTCAATTAGTGTAAAAATAGAAATCCCTCGATTAAATAAGTTATGGATAAAACCTATAATGTATTTTAGCATAATTCTATAGCATTTTTGGCAATATTAGAATATAAAAATGAATTTGCAGCGTTTTTAGCATTAATCTCTAACTTTGTATAGAAATCTTTATTTAGCATTTTTGTAATAACTTGTTGTAATTCTTCTGCATCATTACCTTTTACAAATATACAATTATTGTTAATATCCATATGAGTCATTTCGTTCCAAAGTTTGAGAATACATGGTAATCCAACGCCCACAGATTGTTCCCATAATGTTGAATGAGTACCAGGAAAACAAGCACAATCAGATGCGACCATATAATTCATAACTTGTTCAGAATTGCACCATCCAAGATAATGTATATTTTTATTAAATTTATCTTTTAAATATGCCATTTCTGGAGATAATACTCCGCATATAACTAAATGCAATTTAGGGTTATCTAACTGTTTAATTACATCAATTAGGATATGAGTATTTTTACGTTTATCTATTTTGCCACCTGTGAAAATTAGAAAGTCCTCTTCGCCTATATTGAATTGTTTTCGAATATTATTGCGTATTTCATCTTTATTACTTGGTATAGATTCGTCATCAACTCCCATAGGAAGAAAGTCTATAATATTATTATCTATATGATACATTTCTTTTAAGAAACGACAACGCATAGGAGTTACGCCATAACATTTTGTCAAATATGGTTCTATCTTTTTTGCATAGTGTCTCCATATAATTTTATGCAATACGTTTTTTGATAAGAAATTTGTTGCACTATTTATGTAGTCTGCATGATTATCTGCATAAAGTTTGACATTAGTATGTTTTTTAAAATATTTTCTTAACACACTATTGTCAGCCATGGAAACACCATGTGAAAATATGATGTCAGGTCTTTCATTTTCTAGTGTTTCGTAAAAGCCTTCATATTTTCTTAGTGTCTTATACAATTTGTTTGGAGATTTATATTCTAATCGAATAACTTTATAGCCATCTTTGTCAAAATATTCTGATGCTGATTTTAATAAACAAGGCTTACCATCTTTATTAAAAGAAACCAATGATGCGATAACAGTTACATCATGTCCCATTTTAACATGATATTTAGGTAACATGTTTTCTTGATATGAATAATTATCAATATAAAAGCAACTTAAACAAAGATGTACTATTTTCATATTGCTATTTTATCTTATTCCATTTAATTTATAATAAAACTTAGGGAAATATACGTTCAATAATCTACCAATAAATACCATTGGATATCTAATTGGCATATTTCTACGAATATATTTTAAATAATCTTTATTTGAACGTATTGGATGTGAGAAATATTTCTTTCTTTCAGACAGTGACATTTGCATTATTGCTACGGCAATTTCCTTATGCGACTTATGATCATTGTCACATCTTCCGCAGAAGTTAGCTGTTATTAAAACTGGAATACCTTTTCTTCTAGCTGTATTTGAGTAATCATTATCAGCTCTTCCATGAATATAACCATCCCAGAATATTCCTATTTTATCAACAATTTCTTTTGAAACTAACAAAATGTTTGCATTAGTAATGTCGCACATTTGAGGTTTACCAGTAGGCTTTAGTCTACTAGTAGTTCCTAAGAATTTATTTTTCCATACGTCGCCGCCGTATGTCATTTTGTTATGGTCAGATTTTGCACTTGTTATACCTGAATAAATACCTGATTTATTATATTTTTCAAGACAATATTGGTGAGTGTTCATCAATTCTTCAAAAAGGTTGTCTAGTAAATCTGTATCATCATTCAAGAGAAGATAGAAATCCCATTTGTTATGTTTTTTCAAGGCTTCATTCCATGCAAAACGCATTCCTCCTGCCCAGAAAAGATTACCTGTACCTTGAAGTATTGTTATATCTTTGTCTGAAAAATTATTTCTTATAGCATCAGATGTTCCATCTGTACAACCATCGTCTGTAAGATAAACAGAAATTTCTATTTTATTTTCGTTTTTATCATTATATAACGATAAGGCATTATATAATGAACTTAAACAACTTAGAGTTTTATCTTTACGATTAAAACAAGTTAAAAGAACAGCTATTTTCATCATTTGTTTAATGTTTTAACTATTTTGGCAGGATTACCACATACAATAGTATGAGGTGGAACATCTTTTGAAACTACAGAACCAGCACCAACAACAGCTCCTTCACCGATTGTAACGCCTTTTAATATGATACTACGAGCCCCAATAAAAGCATTTTTTTTAATTGTGATAGGTGCTTTGGCTGTTTTGTCATTATTGTTATATAATCGATCTTCCCAATGTAAAGGGTGAGAATCTGTATCACTTATCAAACAACCAGAACCAATCAGTACATTATCTTCTACAGTTATAGTAGTTGTTGCATTTATTGAACTGCCGGAAATGCCAACATTGTTACCAATTATTATTTTACTTCCTGATGTAGAAATATTAAATATACAAGGTTGAATCAGTCCTATTGAATTGGATTTTATTTTATTGTTGCATTTAAAATCATTGCCTATTATTAGTTCTCCATTTTTGTTTTTTGTTAAGAGACAAAGTAATTTATTCTTTTTAATAATTTTTACTCCTCCCACTAATTTATTACTAGTATTTAACTTAATACCACTTATAAATTGATAAAATAAAGAAGGGAGAATGGAGAATAGAAAATTGTATATAGATTTTAAAATATTTTTCATTTTATTATAGTATTTTATTGATATTATTCATAATATCCTCATTGTCAAAATGAAAATTAGAGATGTTCTCTCTTATTTTATTGTTTAGTTCTTTGTTTTGTAATATTTCTAATATAGAATATTTGATTTCTTCAATAGGGGAAATTAGTCCATTCTCCATATTTTCGATAAACTCTTTTGCTGTGTCAAAGTTAGTACAAACGACGGGTACGTGTAATATTTTTGCCTCATTAATTACTCTTGGGCATGCTTCAGAAATTGATAATGAGACTAACAAATCAGCATTTTTAATATAATAGTGTGGATTTGTTTTTACGCCCAAACATACTACATATTCTTCAACTTTTTCTTTCGTTATATTTTCTTGTATTTTTCTTTTTTCTTCTTCAGCTCCATCGCCTATAATGTACCATTTAAATTTAATATTCTGCGAAGCAAGAAAAGATGCTATCTGTGGAATTTCTGTAAATCTTTTTATTGAATCAATTCTTCCAATAGAAATCAATGTAAATCCGTTTCTCGTAAAAGAAATGTCGTTGTCATTATTAAGTGATTGTTTGATTATAAATTCTTCGCTTTGTGGATTGCATATTGCAATAGTTTTTTCTGCATATAGAGGAAAAACACCTTTAAATTTATCTGAGGTTAAATCGGATACACAAACGATGTTATGGTATTTTGAATAAACGATTTCTTCTTCAGATTTATTTCTGGTTTTTACATACCTTGAATAATCACATCTTACCCAAGCAATTTTATTTTTACATTCGATGTATGATACGAATTCTGTACAAATTCCTTCTTGGCAAGCAACTATAGTATCATAATTTAAGGTTGTTATTTTTTTTGCTTGAGTTTTTAGTAATAGTTTCTTTATTCTTCTGATTTTTGAAATTTTACGAATGAATCCACAAAATAGTCTTTTGAATATATTCGTTTCATCTTTCCAAGAGTTATGTGTAAGATTTGATAAGGTAAAAGTTGTTGGTATAAGTTGAACATCATTATACATATCTTTCATGCTACCAATACCCGTCATACATAAAACATTAATCTCATATTTTGCCTTATCCAATAACAAGATTAAGTTTTTAGTTGATACAACAGTGCCTCCTATTTCAAATGTTGGTAGTATGAAGAGAACTCTTTTCATTATGATGATGTTTATATATATCCAAAAATAATAAAGATTATCCTTGTTGATATCCTAAAAAATATTTTTTGTATGTGCCAATAAATAATAATGCTAAAAGTAGCCAAATAAAACGATCTGTTAATACGACTATAGCAATATGATTGAATAATAGAAGAATAAATAATACTAGCAATAAATATCTATAATCAAAAACAAAATTGCTTTTTTTATCTCTAATTTGATTGAATATTTTAATGTAAATGCTATAATAGATCATAAAAGCTATCAATCCTCCTCCGACAAGTGTTTCTATAAAGTTGTTGTGAGAATACATACGTATTCCTGTAGAGTTTTCATAAAGTATTGCAAAGTTATAAAATCCATGACCAAATATTGGATTTTGAATGAAATAGGACATCCCGTAATCAATAAAATTTAATCTTAATTGATCGGAATAGTCGATAGTATTTTCTGAAAATACATTTAGATTAAGCCCTCTTTCTAATACAAATGCCAAATATTCACGGGGAATTATTGATAAAATTAAGAGAATGAAAAGTGATATAAGGAAAACGATATTTATTTTCAATTTAAGATTTAGCTTGGTAAAAAACATAAGCATTCCAAGGATTACAGTTAGAATGGATTTTCTAGATCCTAGTACAATAAGTATAATGAATGATACTAAAAATAAGACGCTATTTGTTGATAATAGTTTTGAATTTAGAGTTTTATATAAGAAATAAACAGCAGCAAAGCTAACGTACATAGCAACAATGTTTACATTGACTTCTAATACGTTATTTATTCTATTATTCCCTAGAAATGCAATGTTAACATGTGCAATATAAACTATACCAAAAAATAATCCGGATAAGAATAGCCATAATAAAGCCCATTTAAAATCATCTCCGTTTGATATAAGTTGAGAAAAAGCGATAGTAATTAAAGACGCTTTTAATAGAAGTATTGTTGAATTTAATGCTAAACTAACATTTTCTGCCCATAAAACAGAAAGAAAGGAGTATGATATGAATAATATGGAAATAAAAATAAAATTAGTGTATAGAATCTTTTTATTTTTTAGTATTGAAGAGACAACACCAATAAATAAAACTACGTAGCCTATCTTAACGTACTTTAAAAGAGTAGGATAGTAGCAACCTATATAAAATATCAAAAAAAGAGCAATGCAAATTTTATTGAATTTTAGACTCGATGATATTTTTTTTATCAGGTTGCTCATATTTTATGCTTTATAAAGCTGTTTAATTTTGATAAAATTAAATGTTTTTCTTCTTTATTTAATCCTATCACCCATGTAAATATACCAACACTAGCAATAGAGACAAAACAATTTAATATGCACATAAAAAAGTTGTCTTGAGGCATTGTCCTTTTTAAAAAGAATGGGATTATGCTTGAGAGTATAAATACTATCATTGTTGGTGTGATAACTTTTCTAAAATATTCACTTAGTGAAAAGACAAGCAATTTTTTTAGTACAAATAATCTTACAATCTGTACTAATATTGTCATTACTAAACTAACTATCATTGTTGATTCAGGTCCAAATCCTAATTTTAAAAATAAAAAACCTATTGGTACAATCAAAAGATTTAAACTACTTACCCAAGTTATAAAGTTTTTTATTTTTCCTGTTGCATATGCTATTGCAGAAGTAGGATTTGCATATGCACTAACTAAAGCTGTCAGTAATATTATTCTTGTAAATGCTACCGTATATTCCGGCACATTATTGCCTAGCCATAAGTATAAGATTTTTGGAGTTTCTATAATGATGGGTAAAGATAGAGCCCATAACATATAAAATGATATTTTGGTAGCAGTATAATACAATTTGTACATATAAGAAATATTACCTTCTGCATACGATTTTGTAAGTTGAGGGCGAAACGATGTTTGAAAATTTTGTGTAAAAATTTCAACTGCATTTAGTATTTGATATGCTATCCCTCTTGCTGCATTAACAATAGGACCAAAAAACATATTAAGTATTATATTAATACCTTGACTTTTTAAAGTATAGGCTAGGCTACCAATCATGCCCCAACCTCCAAAATTTATTAATGATTTTAAATTTTCTTTATTCCAATTAAGTGAGATTGTGCAATTGTGGAATCGTTTTTTGCAAACTACTACGTAAATAATTAAATCTAATAATGTTATTAGAATTAATAGGCATGCATAAGCAATGAGTTTGTCGCTATTGGTGTATGGTAGTAAAAAAATGATGAATAATTTTAATATAGCATCTAATATTGATATTATGGCAAAAATATTCATCTTCTCTTTTGAAATTATAAATGCACTAAATGGGGCTTGGATAACTGTCAAAACAAAAGACGCAATAGAGATTTGATAAACCCAACGTGCGGCATTCATCCTTTCGGGAGAAATAATTAATTTATTGTTGAGAAACCATAATCCAATAGTTTCAGCGATAACAATGATTACGATTGCATAAATTAATTGTACGGTAAGACTTGATTTGAATAAATTTGTTAAAGCGACTTCATTTTTTTTACCCATTTCATAATTGAAATATCGCTGATATGTAGAAGCCATTGATGTATTCAAAAATGATAGCATTCCTATTATTCCACCAACAACATTATATATACCATAATCTTCTATACCTAATACTTTTAATATCACTCGAGAAGTGTAGAGTGATATTAAAAGAACAATAAATGAACGTAGATAAAGAAATATCGTATTTTTCGCTATACGTGTTGAATTAGAATCATTGCCCATTTTTTACATAATCATTATACTCCTTACAAGTGGTAGGAGCTGGTATTAAATGTATATCCGTTTTTACAACTTTGGCAGGATTACCAGCTGCAATGCAATTAGTAGGGACACTTTTTGTTACAACAGAATTTGCCGCTATAATCGAATTGTCTCCTATTGTAACCCCTTTTTGTATTCTTACGTTTTGACCAATCCAACAGTTTTCTCCGATTTTAATAGGCGCATGGTCTGAATGAATCAAGGATCTTGCATCACTTCCATGTGGAGTAGTTCGCATAAATTTTCTAAAATCAGGATTAATAGGATGGTTGTTGTTGTCTGAAATTGTAACATTATTAGCAATTGCTGTATATTTACCGATTTCAACACGGTCAACACAAAGTATATTTGTATTTTGAAGTTTACAATACTCTCCAAGAAAAATCTTTCCGCCGTGGCTACTTATAAGATCACATCCGGATAATATAGAGACATTATCTTCTATAGTGATATCGTCTTTTTGGGAGCCATATAATAGTTTAGCATAGCAATGAGGTCCGAATTCGTATGATTTCCCCAACAGATTAATGTTTTTCTTAAATATGGATAAACTTTTTTTTGTTATATATTTTTTATATAGATTTATTAAAAACATTGTGCAATAATATTTTATTGATTTTAAAATAAACTGGTGTCTTAAATCCCTCTTTCTCTTAGAATTCTTTCGTGTTCTTTTATTTGTTCTTCATTGAAACGATATTTAATGACTTTTGCAGGATTTCCACCTACAATTGCGTATGGAGGCACATCTTTAGTAACTACACTTCCTGCTGCTACAACTGCACCTTTACCAATATGACATCCTTTTAAAATTGTAACATTACATCCACACCAAACACCATCTTCAATTATTACATCTTTATCGTTTTCTGGTAATTTTTCATTTTCACCAACTTCGTATATATGTTTTCCAATAACATCTGTACGATGATCTCCTCCTCTAATAGAAACATTAGGTCCAAAAGTTACATAATTTCCAATATAGATATGTGCTATGCTTGCAATAAAAGATGCATTTGCTCCAATATGGACATGATGACCACAATGTATGTGAGCTGGAATTATATCTGCGTTATGTCCTAGAAATACGTTAGTTCCTTTCTCAGCAAATTGACTTAATTGAAAAGATGCTCTTATAGAAAGAATTCTACCATGTAATTTCGTGATTAGTTTGCCTAACATTTTTACAACCTACCATCAACTAAGTTTTTGTCCAAAATTCCTTTTACGTCGAAAATAACGTGATTTTCTTTGCCGAATTTTTTAACGTCAAGTTCTGCAAATTCGTTATGTGAAACAGCAAGAATTATTGCATCGTATTTGTCTGTTGGCAAATCGTTGGTGATATCAATATCGTATTCGTGTTTTGCAACTGCGGGATTTGCCCAAGGGTCGTAAATTGTCAGACTTAAGTCGTATTCATTTAGTGCTTTAACTATATCTGCAACTTTTGTGTTGCGGCAGTCAGGACAATTTTCCTTGAATGTGAATCCTAAAATCAACACGTTAGATCTTAAAACTTGAATGCCTTTTTTTAGCATTAATTTAATAGTTTGATCGGCAACATATGCACCCATGCTATCGTTCATTCTTCTACCTGCAAGAATGATTTCTGGATTATATCCGTATGTCATTGCACATTGAGCCAAATAATATGGGTCAACACCAATACAATGTCCACCAACAAGACCTGGTTTGAAAGGCAAGAAATTCCATTTTGTAGCTGCTGCTTCCAAAACATCGTTGGTGTCAATGCCCATCTTTGTAAATATCTTTGATAGCTCGTTGACGAATGCGATGTTAATATCGCGTTGTGAGTTTTCAATAACTTTTGCGGCTTCGGCTACTTTCATGGTTGGAGCAAGGTGTGTTCCAGCTGTGATAACTGATGCGTAAACATCGTTTACAATCTTCCCAATCTCTGGAGTTGAACCGGACGTAACTTTCTTGATTTTTTCAACTGTATGAAGTTTGTCTCCAGGATTGATACGCTCTGGAGAATAACCTGCGAAGAAATCAACATTGAATTTTAAACCAGAAACTTTTTCAACTACAGGAATACATTCATCTTCAGTAACTCCTGGATAAACTGTAGATTCGTAAACCACGATATCGCCTTTGTTTATCACTTTGCCAATAGTGGTTGAAGCTCCATAAAGAGGCGTTAAATCAGGGTTGTTATGTTGGTCAACAGGAGTTGGAACAGCAACTACATAGAAATTGCAATCTCGAATCTCTTCAATATCGGCTGTACATTTGAATCCGTGATTTTTGATAGCATCTTGTAATAATTCGTCAGATACTTCTAGTGTAGCGTCGTGTCCTGCCATGAGGGCTTCGCAACGTTTTGCGTTCATATCGAAGCCAATAGTTTTATATTTAGTAGAAAAAAGTCTAGCAAGTGGAAGTCCCACATAACCTAAACCGATGACACAAATTTTTATTTCCATATTGTTTTATTTTAAGTTTTCCCAATACCATTTACAAGCCTCTCTTAAACCTTCTTTCATAGAAAATTTAGGGGCGTAGTTTAATAATTCTTTTGCTTTATCAATACTTGCCAACGAGTGAGGAATATCACCTGCACGATTAGGACCGTGAGTTGGCTCAATTGTTTCTATTTTTTCGTCGTATTCTGACAAGAATTCTTTGAGATATTCGACCAACATATTTAGTGTTGTACGTTCGCCAAAAGCGGTGTTGTAAATTTGATTAACCGCATTTTTGTTTTCTGAAAACAACGCAAGTTTATTCATTTGTATTACGTTGTCGATATAAGTAAAATCGCGTGAGTATTCGCCATCTCCATTGATGTTTGGAGCTTCGTGGTTCATAAATTGTTTAACAAACAATGGAATTACAGCTGCATATGCCCCGTTTGGGTCTTGACGGCGTCCAAATACGTTGAAATAACGAAGCCCAATATATTCCAATCCGTATGTTTTTGCAAAAACATCGGCATAAAGTTCGTTGACATATTTCGTAATAGCGTAAGGCGAAAGTGGTTTGCCGATTACATCTTCAACTTTTGGCAATGATTTGCTATCGCCATAAGTAGAACTACTTGCTGCAAAAACAAAACGCTTAACTTCAGCATCGCGTGAGGCAACAAGCATATTCAAAAAGCCACTAACATTAACTTCGTTGCTTGTGATAGGATCTTTTATTGAACGAGGTACAGAACCAAGAGCGGCTTCGTGCAACACGTATTCAACTCCCGATACCGCAAGTTTGCAATCGTCTATTGAACGAATATCTCCTTTGATGAATTGGAAATGATTAGGATATTGCTCAAGTAATGGTTCAATATTCTCGATATGACCAGTAGAAAGATTATCCAAACAAACAACATAATGCCCGTCGTTCAGTAAACTTTCGCAAAGATTTGACCCTATAAATCCGGCGCCGCCTGTAACTAAAATTTTACTCATCTAGCCTATTTTAAAATATTTTATCCCTTTTAATTCTTTTTCATTAAAAACATTACGCCCATCGAATAATGTAGGGTTTGGTTTCATTAGTTTTTTTACAATATCCCAATTAGGCATACGAAACTCTTTCCATTCTGTAACATGCAAAATAGCATTTGCGTCGTCAACGGATTCGTATAAGTCTTTAGCATAATCAACTACATCACCTATGCGTGCTTTGCATTCATTCATTGCAATTGGATCGTAAACAGTTATTTTGCAACCTTCTTGTAGTAGTTTTTCTATTAAAACCAAAGCAGGAGATTCTCTCATATCATCGGTTTCAGGTTTAAAAGAAAGTCCCCAAATTGCAATTTTTTTGTTTTTTAGGGAAGTACCAAAATGTTTTTTTAGTTTTTTGAATAGAACTAATTTCTGTTCGTTGTTAACTTCATCAACTGCTTTGATAACCTTCATTTCGTAATTGTTTTCTTCCCCTATTTGTATTAGAGCTCTAATATCTTTTGGGAAACAACTACCACCGTAACCACAGCCTGAATAGAGAAAATTACCTCCAATTCGCTTGTCTGAACCAATACCTTTACGAACCATATTTACATCAGCACCAACGCATTCGCACAAATTTGCAATATCGTTCATAAAACTAATTCGTGTAGCAAGCATTGCGTTAGCTGCATATTTTGTCATCTCTGCAGAAGCTATGTCCATAAATATAACTCGAAAGTTGTTGAGAAGCATTGGCGTGTATAACCGTGTCATAAAATTTTTAGCTTTTTCGCTTTCGATACCTACAACAACTCTATCTGGTTTCATAAAATCGGCAATGGCATTACCTTCTTTTAAAAATTCAGGATTGCTTGCAATGTCGAATTCAATATTGACGTTACGTTTTTTGAGTTCTTTTTCAATGATTTTTTTTATCTTTTGTGATGTCCCTACAGGAACTGTGCTTTTAGTTACAATTACGATTGGCGTTGTAAGGTGTTGCCCTATCGTTTTTGCAACTTCAAATACATATTTCAAATCAGCAGCGTTGTTCTCATTCGAAGGAGTACCAACAGCAATAAAAACTGCTTCTACATTATTTAAAACTTCTGTAAGTTCGGTAGAAAAAATCAATCTGTTTGCTTTTAGGTTTCTTATGACAAGAGAATCTAAATTAGGCTCATAAATTGGAATTATACCTTTTTTGAGATTGTTTATTTTTTCTTGATTAGTGTCTATGCATGTAACATTTATGCCTAAATCAGCAAAACATGCACCGGAAACTAAACCAACATAACCTGTACCTACAATTGCAATTTTCATAAAAAGCAAAACGTTTTTCTAATAACTTACAAATGTATAAAAATAAACGTATAAAAAGCGTGTTTTATTATCGTTAGGTTAAAAATAATTAACCGTGAATGTCATTTAAATTATAAGGTGTTTCTTGGTATACAAAATAGTTTAGCCAATTTGAAAATAATAGATTAGCATGAGAACGCCAACTTACTAATGGACCTTTATCGGGGTTGTTATCTATGTAGTAATTTTTTGGTTTTTGAATATTTAAGCCTTTGGCTAAATCGCGTTTGTATTCCTCATCAAGTGTAAGTGGTGCGTATTCAGAATGACCTGTGATGAAAAATTCACGACCATTTCGAGCCATAACAATATGTACACCTGCATCATCAGATTCTGATAGAATCTCTAAATTTGGATTTTTCTCAATATCACATCGACGAATTTCGGTATGGCGGCTATGTGGTACATAAAAAACATCGTCGAATCCACGGAAAATAGGGTAGAGTGGTTCCAGAGGTTTGTGAGCAAAAATGCCAAACATTTTTTCTGGAAGCGGATACTTTGGAACGCCATAATAATGATATAGTCCAGCTTGTGCTGCCCAACAGATAAATAATGTTGAAGTAACATGAGTTTTAGCCCAATCAAAAATTGTTGTAAGTTCTTCCCAATAAGTAACATCTTCAAAATCCATTTGCTCTACTGGAGCTCCAGTAATTATCATTCCATCGTAATTGTTCGTAACTATTTGATCAAATGGTTTGTAGAAAGCTTTTAAATGTTCGATAGGAGTATTTTTGGAAGTATGGTTTTTGATTTTTAAAAAATCAATTTCTATCTGTAGGGGAGTATTTGAAAGTAATCGAATTAAATCTGTTTCTGTCGTTATTTTAATTGGCATTAAATTTAAAATAATCATTTTTAGAGGACGAATGTCTTGAGTCGATGCCTTGTCAAACGGCATTACAAATATATTCTCTCTTTTTAAAGCATTAATTGCCGGTATTTTGTTCGGTATATTTAGTGGCATATTTTATGTTTTTAGCGATAGTGTTTTCGTAATAAATCTCTGTATTCTAAAGAATTGGTAAATGATTTTATCCATTCATCAACGTCTTGTTTAAGCTGTTTGCAATTAGGGGCAATAGCCCAAGCTAAAAAGTGATGAGTGCTAATTGTAGTTTCTGCATTAGCGAATGTATTTTGAGGTAAAAGATGAAAATTGAACTCATCATAGATTGTAAGGTTTATGTTGTTGTCAATCAAATCGTTTAATAATTCTTTTGTAGATTTCTTTATTTGTATTATGTTTAAGTTCTCTAATCCGACTTCTTCTTGTAAATTATGAAGACGCGTAAGGTATGGAGAGTTTTTTTCTATGTAAATTGTATCATTTTCTAATTCGTGATAATTTTTAATGCAATTATTATTGTTTTGAATTAGTAGTAATTCTGTTTTTGCAATAGGAGCTGTGAATAAAATCTCTTGTTTAAGTTGTTGTGTTGTGGGAATTAGTCGTAATAATAAGTCGTATTCTCCGTTTTTGAGCTTTTCAATGCTTGATTTAAAATCTTTTTCAACTTTAAATTCTGCTTCTGCTTGAATGCTAATAAGATAATGTCGAAGTAATTCGATTTCGAAGTTGTTAGCCGAATCTGAAGGGATAATAACTTTCAATATCTTTTTGCTTTTTATTTGTGGTAAATCTCTTTCGGATTGAAAAAAAAGTCCGATAAAGCAAATAGCAAAAATCACACTAAATATGGTATAAATATATTTTTTTTGTTTAATCATAAAAAGCCCATGAAAGTCCGAATCGGAAAGTAAGAGGAGATAATGGATAATTTGGCATTGAAAAATAGTTTTTCCCTTTTATAGCACTTTCAAGCAAGTTGTGTGCTTGTACAAAGAAACGAACTTTTTTAAGATGACAATTGACGTATGCCGATAGAAATGGATAATTCCCAATTTTTGTGGTGTTTTGGTTATGAAATTGTCCTGTAGCTGGCATATAGGTTGGTGCATAGTACGATGTGTGATAGCGAACAGATGCTCCTATTTGAAATGTTAATACTTTAAAAAATAGGTCTTTGTAGTAAAAATTGCTAAATAATGTGACATCAGGAAGTGGCAATACTTCCTTGTCGCTTGAAAGTTGGTAGGCAATGTCGTTTTCAAGATGAAATTTCCAAGCATGAAAGTTGATGTGTCCGTTAGCACTTAAAACTTGAATATTGCCTTCGTGTTGTTGTGGAAGAGCTTCTGTATTAAAATAAATATATCTTGTTATGTTTTCAAAATTGACACCAATCTTAAAATCTACATATTTGTTTGGATATTTTATATAGCCACTTACGCCAGTTTTAAATGTGCTTTTAAAATCATTTCTCCATTTGAAGTGGTTTGAAATATAGTCGCGGAGAAAATATGTCGGTTTATGATTATTTGCTTTGGCATCGATGTAAATAATCATAGTTGTATCGTTTTTAATTTTGAAACTAGTATTGAAATTACCTTTTATTTCAAAGTCGCCAATTCGATCACCAACAACCACAACATCTCCCATTACGTTGTATTTGAAAATCGAACCATCTTCTTTGAATATTGCTCCTCCAACTTTTAGGTTGTTGTGGAATGCGTGGTTTGGTATGGTGTCAATGTAGAGTTCGTGACGTTGGAATTCGTGTTGCAAAAATGCAGAAACACCAAATTTTAGTTTTTTGTTAAATGCTTCTTCGAGTGTAACAGCTACGTTGTTTTTAAGTGATAGGTACGAAGAAGAATCGTTCGTGAATATATCGTTTAAATAATTGTGAGGATAAAAATCGGTGTTTATGGTTTTGTCCTCGTAGTAACGTCGTCGAGCATGTTCGAATTTTATAGTATGTGAAATTCCTAAAATTGGGATGAATTTTGTTACAAAAGAATCGGGAAGAATTTCTATTTCTTTGTCGTTGCCTATTCTGTATTTGTGGTGATAATAATAAATATCATTCCGATACATATTGTAGGCATTGGTGAGGTTTGTAGGTATATTTTCGGCAGAAATACCAGCGCTAGAAACAGCACTTGGGTCAGTTATAAATCTTATGTCGGCTATACCGCCATTTTCTTGAGTGTTAAAGTGATTTAAGATAATTGTTCCATTACAAGAATAATGTTTGCTATCATAAGCTGTCCATATCGCCCCATTAAAAAGTTTGCTTGCTTGGTTAGAATAAGTTCCCCTTGCATAAATAAAATTGGCTAAAAGTCCGATGTTTAAATTTTTATTCACATTGAAAGTGAAAAGCCCTTTGAGGTAATCTTCTTCATGATAACTTGCTCCTCCTGTCCGATAGGTTAACAATGAAAAAGGTGTTTTTGTGTTGTAGTATTTTATCTCTGCGGGCGTGATTGTATAAAGGTCATAACTTTTAGAAAATAGAAAATCTGTTTTGTTTTCTTTGTTGTCAAAATAAATTTTTGATTGAATAGGTGAGCCTAAATTTCCATTGTATGAATTCTCAATTCCAAATCGAAGAACGGGGTCGTTGTTTTGAAAATTTACGATAATAGTATCTACTGCAATTGTATCCGAAAAGCCTAAATATTCATCAGATAAATGCCATGCTACAATTTCAGATTTTTTTTGTTTCTTTTTCCGTTTAATGTAGTCATCGTCTTCTTTTTCAGAATTTTTATCTTGATTTCTAAAGTCGATGGTTGAATTTTCGGTATTGGAGGATGAACTTGAATTAGCTTTTAAACGTTGCTGACCAAAACTACTAATACAAGTAATAAATATAAAACCTATTATGAAAAAATATTTCTTCATAGAATTGCAAAAATACAAAATCATTATGATTTTTTTAGAGAATAAGCGTATTAAAATAAGTCCGCTATTTGTTTACATTGGGTCAACGTCTAAATTTACCCTAAGCTGTTTGAATTCTTCCGAATTTTTAAGAGACGACAAGCATTTTTGAATAGAATTTTTTATAGAAGAATTTGGAAGATTATTTTCGAATTTAATTAAAATATGTTTGATGAAAAACGATTGTATTCTACTAACAGGTGGATTGCTAGGACCTAAAATCTCACCAATATTTTCTTGTTGTAAAATCTTGGCTACTTTATATGCTGCTTTGGATAGAATACTTGCATCCTTATGTTTTAATTCCATCACGATAAGTCTGTAGAAAGGGGGATAGTGAAATAATTGCCTTTCTGCCATTTGATTTTTGAAAAACGATTTGAAATCGGCATTTTTTGTGTATTGAATAATAGAGTGTTGAGGAGAGAATGTTTGCAAAAGCACTAGCCCCTGTTTCCCTTTACGTCCTGCTCTTCCGCTTACTTGTGTTAGCATTTGAAAGGCTCTCTCGTGTGCTCTAAAATCAGGATAATTTAGTAGGTTGTCGGCATTTAGTATGGCAACCATGCCAACATTCCCAAAGTCAAGTCCTTTCGTGATTATTTGCGTACCTATTAGAATTTGAGCTTGTTGAGATTCGAATTCATAAATAATTTGTTCGTAAGCTTTTTTACTCGTAGTTGTGTCTAAATCCATTCGAATAGTTTTTATTTCGGGAAAAAGCTCTGCTACTTCTGTTTCTATTTGTTCGGTACCAAATCCTTTAGTTTGTAAGGTTGGCTGTTTGCATGAGGGGCATGTGTTGGGCATTGGCTCTAAATAACCACAGTAATGGCAATTGAGCTTGTTGAACTTTTTGTGGTAGGTTAAACTTACATCGCAATTTGGACAGCGGGGTACCCAAGCACATTGTTTGCATTCTGTGTAGGGAGAAAAACCTCTTCTATTTTGAAATAAAATAATTTGTTCACCAGCCTGTAATTTTTCTTTCATTCGTTCAAGCAATGGAAATGAAAAATGTCCTTTCATCTGTTTCCGATGATAAGCTTGCTGTAAGTCTATGATTTCTATTTTTGGTAAATCGATGTTTTCGTGTCTGCTGAAAAGTTCTACGAGACCGAATTTTCCTGTGAGTGTATTGCAGTATGATTCAATGGATGGTGTAGCTGTTCCTAATAATACTTTCGCGTTATGATGAATGCCTAAAACGATAGCGGCATTTTTAGCGTAATAACGTGGTGCTGGGTCGTATTGCTTGTAAGATGAGTCGTGTTCTTCGTCAACAATTATCAATCCAAGATTTTTAAATGGCAGAAAAATAGAGGAACGCACACCAAGAATTATTTCGTATCCTTTTTGGAAATAAAGATTATCCCAAACTTCAATTCGTTCAGCATCGGAAAAACGAGAGTGGTATATTCCTATTCGGTTTCCAAACACTTGCTTTAGCCTCTCGGAAAGTTGTGTTGTAAGAGCAATTTCAGGAACAAGAAATAAAACTTGTTGTTGCTTTTTTAATGTTTCTTCGATAAGATGAATGTAGATTTCGGTTTTTCCACACGAGGTAATGCCATGCAACAAAACTGTATTTTTTTCTTTGAATTCGTTTTGAATTTTTTCAAAAGCAATTTGTTGATTAGGGTTTAGTTTAAAAGGGATTCTCGTTGAAGATGTGGTTTTTAGGCGAGATATTTTTTTCTCAAAACATACAATAATATCCTTTTTTCTTAATTCGTTGAATATGGTATTTGTACATTTTGATATAGCAAGTAAATCTCTTTTCGATATACTTTCGGTGTTTTCAATGGTTAGAAGTTCTATTAATGTAGAAAAAAGTTGCAGTTGTTTTGGTGTTTTTTTTAAAGAGTCAAGCGTTTTTTCTATCGAATTTTCTAAAATTGGATTTATTTTTACAAAAGTTTCTGTTTTTGCTTTGTAGTTAGGTGTAAGTTCTTCGCTAAGAGTTATAAATCCTTTTTTTTGTAAATTTCTAATAGTTGTAAATAAGTTTTTATGACTATCGTTTTTAATTAGTTCAGCTAAAGAAATTGTGCGGTTCCCAACTGTGTTTAAAATATAATTCTCTTTTTCGGTGAGATTTTCTGTGTTTTCAAACTCATTTTTTGTAATGTAAGTTTCGCTTTCAATTTTTAATCCTGCTGGGAGAGCTGCTTTGAAAACTTCACCTAATGAGCATTGGTAATAATTAGAAATCCATTCCCACAATTGTATCTGTTTTGGATAAATAATGGGGTAGTCTTCTATTAACGACGAAATCTCTTTTAATGATTCAATGTCGTCTCCTTTTAGTTTGTATACGATTCCAGTGTAAAACTTCCGTTTTCCAAAAGGAACGATAACACGCATTCCTACAACGATATCGTTTTTGAAATTTTCGGCGTTGTAGGAAAAAGTTTGTGTAAGAGGTAGTGGCAATATGATTTCGGCAACAAGTCCTTTCATTATTCACAACTTGCGTTAGAATAATAACTTTCTGGAATTTCGAAGCTTTCTTCTGCAGAATAACCTAAATCTGGATCGTTTAAAACTTTTTGCATATATAATGCCCAGATTGGTAAAGCCATATTTGCACCTTGCCCGTCGGCCATACTTGAGAAGTTGATACTTCTATCTTCAAATCCTGCCCAAACTCCTGATACAAGCGAAGGAGTAAATCCAATAAACCAACCGTCGGAGTTGTTTTGTGTAGTACCAGTTTTACCTCCTGCAGGCATTTTTAGATTGTATTTGTAACGAATACGAACCCCTGTTCCTGCATCAATTACAGAAGATAGCATATCTAGCATTTTGTATGATGTGAGTTCGTCGATAACTTCTTGAGTGCGAGGAGAAAACGATGCAATAATATTCCCATTAGCATCTTCTATACGAGTAACGTATATAGGCTCTATTCGGATACCCTTGTTAGGAAACGTAGTGTAAGCATCAACCATTTCACTTAAAGTTACTTCGCATGGACCTAGGCAAAGCGAAACGACAGGATCAATTTGTCCTTTAAGCCCAAAAGAACGCATTGTATTTACTAATTTTTCGGGAGTAAACAAACTCATTAGATATGCAGAAATCCAGTTGTTAGAATTCATTAATCCCCACTTTAGAGAAACCTCTTCGCCTATTTGTTTGTTAGAGTCATTGCGAGGTGTATATTCTCTTCCCAATGCATCGTACAAGGTTACTTCTTGATTGATAGTTTTGTCACATGGCCAAAAACCTTCATTCATAGCTAGGGTATAAAGGTAAGGTTTGATTGTAGAGCCTACTTGTCGGCGTCCCATTGTGGCCATATCATATTGGAAATAAGAGAAGTTAGGCCCTCCTACATAAGCTTTTACAAATCCACAAGTTGGGTCCATTGACATAAATCCACATCGAAGAAAATGTTTGTGATAGTAGATAGAATCAATAGGTGTCATAATGGTGTCTTTTTCTCCTTCCCACGAGAACACATTCATTTCTACAGGAGTATTAAAGGCTTTTTCTATTTCGCTATCCGAAGCGTTATTTTTTTTCATTATGCGATAGCGATCGGTTTGTTTAATGCTTTGTTGGATTATTTTTTTTACTTCATCCGTACTTACGTCCGATGAGTATGGGGCATTTTTTTCCCCTTTTTTTTCTTTAAAGAATTTTTTTTGTAAATCGCTAAAATGAGTTTTTACGGCTTCTTCTGCGTACCGTTGCATGCGAGAGTCTATTGTGGTATAAATTTTTAATCCATCGCTGTAAATGTTGTATTTAGATCCATCAGACTTTTTATATTTCTCACAAAAACCATATAGAGGGTCATTTTCCCATGCCAATGAGTCAAGGTAATATTTTCCATAAGGTACTTTTTGCCATGAAGCATATTTTGAACGATCAGGTTTTTTTGCAGTTAAAGCAATGCGAAGATATTCTCTAAAATACGGAGCAAGGCCCATTTTGTGGTCAACTTTGTGGTAATCAAGTTCTAATGGGATTTGTTTTAGGGAATCACATTCTTCTTCGGTTATAAAGCTTGCTTTTCTCATTTGAGACAGAACAACGTTGCGTCGTTCGGTTACTCGTTCTTTGCGTCGGACAGGGTTAAAATAAGAAGGGTTTTTTAGCATACCAACCAACACTGCTGATTGTTCTATTTTTAATTCTTTAGGTAAAACGCCGAAATAAACTTGTGCCGCTGTTTTAATACCTACAGCATTGTTTAAGAAATCAAACTGATTTAGGTACATTGTCATGATTTCTTGTTTTGTATAAAGTCGTTCCAAGCGTACAGAAATAACCCATTCTATAGGTTTTTGCATTGCACGATAGAACATGTTGTCGGCAGGGGGAGAGTAGAGTTGTTTCGCCAATTGTTGTGTAATGGTACTCCCACCACCAGCACTATGTTGCATTAGTATGATTCGTTTGAATAATACACGAAAAAGAGCTAAAATATCAATGCCAGAATGATCTTCAAATCTTACATCTTCTGTGGCAATAAGAGCTTCTACAAGATTTTGTGGGAGTTCGTCGTAGGTAGTATTTATTCGATTTTCTTTGTTGGAAAAGAAATTACCTAAAACTTGCATATCCGACGAGTAGATGATTGTAGCATATTTGCTTTTAGGATTTTGTAGCTCTTCTAAAGGAGGCATATATCCAATCCAACCTTTTGTGATGCAAAAAAACAAAATGAAAATAAAAACAAAAATTGCTGTAAATAAAGACCAAAACCAAATTAAAAAATTACGTTTTAAACCTTTTGATAAGGGTGTTTTTTCTGCCATATCTAATATCGTTAATTGAGCCAACAAATATAAGAAATAGTTTTTAGAGAATAGAGAAATTCTTACTTTTGCATGAAAACGAAATGCTTTATGACGGAATGTTTATTAGGGAAAAATTTGAATGAATTAAGTGTTGTAGTTACACAATTAGGGTTGCCTCGATTTGTTGCAAAACAAATAGCTGACTGGTTGTATAAGAAGAAAGTTTGTGGTTTTGATGAAATGACCAATCTTTCGAAGTCGGCTCGTGAACAACTTGCCCAAAAATATTCCGTAGGAAGAAGCTTACCTTTGCATGAGGTTGTTTCGAGCGATGGAACTAAAAAGTATCTCTTTCGTGCTAACGTAGGAGCCGTAGAAACTGTTTATATCCCGGAAGCAGATAGAGCAACAGTTTGTGTTTCGTCGCAAGTGGGTTGTAAAATGAATTGTGCTTTTTGTATGACAGGCAAGCAGGGGTTTTCTGGAAATTTGTCTGCAGCAGAAATTTTGAATCAAATATTTTCTCTCCCTGATAGTGAGCGTTTGACAAATGTTGTACTAATGGGAATGGGGGAACCTTTTGATAATATAGATGCAGTGATGAAAGCCCTCTCTGTTCTTACGTCCGATTGGGGGTGTGCGTGGAGTCCACGTAGAATTACCGTTTCTACGGTTGGGTTGATTCCTGGTATACGCAGATTTGTTGAAGAGTCGGAGTGTCATTTAGCAATCAGTTTGCATCATTCTTTTTCTGAAAATCGCCTAGCAATGATGCCTATAGAGCGAGCCTATCCTTTACCAAAATTGTTTGAGGAATTGAAAAGGGCAAATATTAAAGGGCAACGTCGTTTGTCGTTTGAGTATATTGTTTTTGAAGGGGTAAATGATTCTATTAGACATGCGAGAGAGTTGGTTCGTTTGTTGAAAGATTTGAATTGTAGGGTAAATTTAATACGTTTTCATTCTATTCCGAATGTCGACTTTAAAAGTCCTGCGATGGATAAAATGGAATGGTTTAGAGATTATTTGAATGAGAATGGTGTACTTTGTACTATTAGACGTTCGCGTGGGGAAGATATTTCGGCAGCATGTGGTTTATTGTCTACAGAAGGCAATATGATTTCGTGAGGATTTTTTAGTTTTAGAATTGATAAGTAAGAATTTTAAATAGAAAAAGCGAACTAATGTTCGCTTTTTCTATGTTGTCCTACCTGGATTCGAACCAAGACAGACAGTACCAAAAACTGTAGTGCTACCATTACACCATAGGACAATCATTTCTGTTTTCTAAACAGTGATGCAAAGATAGGAAGTTTATTTTTAATTACAAAATTTTTTATTATTTATTTTGCAATTAAAAGGTAATAATTCTTTTTGCCTTTTTGCACCAAGATATATTTATCGTTCAAAAGCATATCTTGATTAAATTGCAATTCAAAGTCTGCAACTTTCTCCTTATTAATACTCAAACCTCCGTTTTGAACCATTTTACGCATTTCGCCTTTTGATGAAAATACTGCTGCTTTTTCAGTGAAAAGCTCTGCTATTTTCATATCATTCAAGTCGTTTTTGTCAATTTCAAATTGAGGCACGCCTTCAAAGACAGCCAAGAGCGTAACTTCGTCTAGTTTTTTCAATGCTTCGCTAGTAGCTTTACCAAACAAGATGTTTGACGCTTCCAAAGCCATATTGTAGTCGTTTTCAGAATGTACCATTGTGGTAACTTCTTTTGCCAAGCGTTTTTGCAAAGTACGCAAGTGTGGAGCTTGGTCGTGTTCTGCAGTCAAAGCATCAATTTCTTCTTTCGACAACGAAGTAAAAATCTTAATGTATTTTTTTGCGTCATCGTCACTTACATTTAGCCAGAATTGATAGAATTTGTAAGGCGACGTATAGCGACTATCAAGCCAAATATTTCCACTTTCTGTTTTCCCAAATTTGCCTCCATCGGCTTTTGTAATAAGCGGACAAGTCAAAGCAAAAGCCTCAGTTCCGTTCATTCTACGAATCAGTTCAGTTCCTGTAGTGATGTTTCCCCATTGGTCGCTTCCACCCATTTGCAATTTGCAATTTTTGTTTTTGTTTAAATAAACAAAGTCATAACCTTGCAAAAGTTGGTAAGTAAATTCTGTAAAACTCATTCCATTCGAATTTTCGCCATTCAAACGTTTTTTTACAGAATCTTTTGCCATCATATAATTTACGGTGATGAGTTTTCCTACATTTCGAGCAAAATCGAGAAATGTAAAATTTTTCATCCAGTCATAATTGTTCACCAATTCAGCAGCATTTGGAGCATCGCTTTCAAAATCAAGGAAACGTGCCAACTGTTTTTTAATACATTCTTGGTTGTGGCGAAGTGTTTCTTCATCCAACAAATTGCGTTCAGCTGACTTGCCCGAAGGGTCGCCAATCATACCTGTTGCACCACCAATAAGAGCGATAGGTTTGTGTCCGCATCGTTGAAAATGACGCAACATCATAACACCACAAAGGTGTCCAATATGCAAACTATCAGCCGTTGGGTCAATGCCAAGATAAGCCGAAGTCATCTCTTTATTAAGTTGTTCTTCTGTGCCTGGCATCATATCGTGGAGCATGCCACGCCATTTAAGTTCTTCTACAAAATTCATGTGTTCTTAAATTTTTTGCAAAGGTAGTAAAGAATGATAAATCTTTAAAGAAAATCTAAAATTACTCCTCCATAAAGAAGTCGTCGCCACCTTCTTGCTGTTCGCTCATTCCGTTAGGCTTCTTTTTCATATCTCTTAAATTACCGAAATTGTAAGAAATAACTAAACCGATTGTTCGTCCAGACCAATACCCTTCAGATTTTTGATAGAAACTGTCGCCCCAAGTTTCGCTACGGAATTTTCTGGAGTCAAGAATGTCGCGTGCTGTAAGGTTTAAGCTTAGTTTGCCTTTTAGGAATGTTTGCCGTATACCAATGTCAATAGAATAATCGTGATTTTGTCGACCTTGAGCAATGATTCTAGGTGCTCGGTAGTTGGCTGTGATTTGTGCAAATGTACTTTTTGTAATCATCACATTGGCCATAAGTCGTGCGTTCCATGAGAAGTTTTGTTGCCCGCGTATTTTTATTTCGTCGCCATATGGACTAATATAGTTTGCAGAATCCAATTTTTCGTAATATAAATTGATAGATGTGGTAAGATTTAGTCGTTTCCACAATTGATTTTTTGCAACTACTTCAAGCCCTGTTGATTGTTGTCGTGCAATGTTGATGAAAGTATTTTCCATTACATTGTTGTTGCGGTAGCTTACACGTTGTATTACATTGTCGGTATATTTGTAATATGCTGATGCAGAAATAGAATGAAAATCCCAAGTTTTTAGATAATTAAGTTCTACCGAACTTGAAAATTGAGGGTCTAGATCAGGATTACCGAAGGAGATGCTTGTAGAGTCTGAAAAATCACGATATGGATTTATTTGTCGGCCTCTTGGGCGGTTGACTCTTCGTGTATAATTGATTTGTAATTCGTGATTGTTTTTAAACGTATAGGCAAAAAATGCACTAGGGTATAATTGCCAGTAATCACGCTCGTTGTTTATTGATTCTGTTTTTGTTATAGTCGTTGCATTAACTTTCATGTATTCACCACGCAAACCGAGTTGCATACTGAAGTTGCCATACATATCGCCATAGGTAGCATAAAGCGAGTGTATTTGTTCTTGATAATTGAATTTGTTGTAAAAAGCATCAATGTTTGTTTGTGTTTGATTGTTGAATGCCGATGCACTATTTTGTCTTTTAGAAAAATTGCTTTCCCAACCAACTTCGAGTCTCCTTTTGTCCGTAAATTTGTAAGTAAAATCAATATTACCCTCAATTCTAAGATTTTTGTTTGATGATTCTTGTGTTTCGTTGCTTGTAGTGTCTGTTGAAATTAAATCTATTTGAACGTAGTCGGTTGTTCTTGAATGACCATGATTGCCAACAGAAATATCAGCAGAAATAAAACTTCCTTTTTTTAGAAAATCGTGTCGATATTCGAGTCGTGCGTTATAAACTGGGAAAGTATTTTTCCCATTATTATCGCGGGAGTAATTTCGTAAAAGACTAATAGGAGAGGTTAGATAGTCGTATGAAGTGTAATTGATATCTGTAGCACTATTACCTTTATTAAACATTCCGAAACCTGATAAACTTAATGTATTTCGTTCTGTAATATGAATGTCAATGCCAGCTCTTCCAAAAAATCCTAATCGATTGTTTTGTGATTGCGATGAAGAGTTGAGTAGCGAAATTGTATCAGTTGAGTTAATTAAGGAAAATCGATTCGATTTGTTGCCACTAATTCTATTGTGATAGTTCGCTCCTAAATTGGCATAAAAATCGACTTTAGGACTGCTGTAATTAAAACTTGCACCGAGATTTCCTCCTGGTATTTTACTTGCTGTAGGCCATTGAATACCTCCCGAAACGCTACCATAATATGTTTTGGTTGTTTTTTTCTTCATTACAAGGTTGATGACACCAGCAGTCCCTTCTGGATTGTATTTTGCTGAGGGGTTTGTAATTAATTCTACAGATTCGATGCTTCCTGCAGGCATTTGTTCTAAAATTTGTCCTCTGTTTTCTTCAGTTAATCCTGCGGGTTTTCCATTTATCCAAACCTCAACATTTGAGTTATTCCGAAGTGAAATGTTACCTTCGCCATCTACATCAACCGAAGGTATGTTTTGCAAAACTTCGCTAACTGAGGCTCCAACAGCTGATAAGTTTTGGTCGACACTGAAAACTTTTTTGTCAATTTCTAGACGCATTTGCATGCCTTGACCTACAACTTCAACTTCGCCAAGCATTTGGGCATCTTCTTCTAATAAAATTGTCCCAATATTAACAAACTCGCTGTTATTCGATTGTTTAATGGAAATGTTTTTTTGCTGATTTTTATATCCGATAAATGAAAAATCAATGAGGTAATCTCCTTTTTCAATAGCAATGGTAAAAATCCCATTATCGTCGCTTGTGCCTCCTGTGATGAGGTTGTTGTTTTTATCTTTTATGGATACATTGACATAACTGATTGGTTCTTTTGATGTTGCGTCTTTTATTGTGCCTCTCAATGTTGCAGCAAAAATACAATTAGTACTAAGGCAAAATAGTAATAGTAGAAGTAATTTTTTCATCATTTTTTTTAGTTTCAGCATCTATGACTTTTTTAAACACGGAAAGTTTAATTTGAAAAGTAATTTTTTTGACATTATTTGCAATTTCGTTTATTTTGTAGTCGAAATATTATTCTCTTATGGAAGAACCGATTTTAAATTCACATAATAAGTTTGAATATCCTCCCATGCATACGTGTGAGCATATTTTGAATCAAACAATGGTACGAATGTTTGGTTGTGAAAGAAGTAAGAATGCACATATAGAACGAAAAAAAAGCAAATGTGATTACGAATTGCAGGAAAGTCCTACTGATGAACAAATTGAAAAAATTGAGCGTTGTGTAAATCAAGTGATTCAATCAAACTTGCCTATAAATATTTCTTATGCGAATCGAGAAGAAGTGCCAAGTGCTTTAGATTTGAATAAATTGCCGAAAAATGCATCATCAACATTGCGTTTGGTTTCTATAGGCGATTATGATATTTGTGCGTGTATTGGTGCTCATGTAAATAATACTTCCGAAATAGGTGTTTTTAAGATTATAAGCCATACTTATGAAAATGGAGTGTTAAGATTACGTTTTAAATTGTTGGATTCTAAATAATGTAGTTATGAAAAAAATAATTAGTCTATTGTTGCTATTTGTGTTTGTTGCTTGCCAAAAAGATAAAAAAGTAGTAGTAAACGATTGGGCAAACGATGGTTTGAAAGGTTCAGTCGCTTCTTATCGAATAACTAACTATTTGGCTGCTTTGGACTTGGGAGAAATATTCCCTTCAGATGTAATTGGAGCGGAAGGGCGTATCGTTTACAATCAAAAAGGTAATCGAGTGGAGGAGTTTTGGCGTTTTAACGAAGAAACCTCAAGAAAAGAATATGTTTATGATGAAGTAGAAAATTGTGTCGAATTATTGAGTTACAATCCTAGTAATGAAGTAGAAGAACGTGGAGTTTTTGTTTATGAAAAAGGGATTTTGCGAGAAGAGTTATATTATAATGCAAAAAATGAATTGTTTTCGAAATTAGAATATACGTTCGATGAAAATGGAAATTTAACCAAATTATCGGAATATGATCCAAAGGGAATTTTGGAAGAGTCGCACACTTCAAAATTTAAAGATGGATTGGAACAAGAACGTTATACCTATTACTACGATGAAAATAATATACTTGTTACTAAATATGAATATGTTTACGACAAAAATCGTAATCTAATAGAAGGACTTTTATACGATAATGCAAAAAATCTTCTAGGGCGTTGGGTTTATGCCTATGATGAATTTCAAAATTTGATTTCGGAAGAAAGTATTGATGCTGAAGAAGTTTTAGTAGAGAAGCGAACTTATACCTATAAATATGACGAAAAAGGGAATTGGGTAGAACGAATAACTTACGATGGTGTAGAAAATGAGCCTCGTGTGATTACAAAGCGACAATTTGAATATTTCGATTAAGATAAATGGCTCTTAAGAAAGTTGAATTATTAGCCCCAGCAAAGAATTTAGCTTGTGGAATTGCTGCAATAAATCATGGTGCAGATGCCGTGTATATTGGAGCTACGCAATTCGGTGCAAGGCAATCTGCAGGAAATAGTGTAGAGGATATTGCTGCATTGGTTGATTATGCACATTTGTATAATGTTAAGGTTTATGTAACGCTAAATACAATAATCGATGACGAGGATATACAAGCTGTCGAAAAACTTATTGGACAACTTTATAGAATAGGTGTGGATGCTTTGATTGTACAGGATTTTGGAATTTTGAAAATGAATATCCCTCCAATACAATTGCATGCTAGTACGCAAACTGACAATCGAGACGCGGAGAAAGTAGATTTTCTTGCAAAGTCTGGATTGTCGCGTGTTGTCCTAGCTCGTGAATTGTCATTAGATGAGATTGCTGATATTCATAATAAAGTGCCAGAAACGGAGCTAGAAGTTTTTGTTCATGGAGCATTGTGTGTCAGCTATAGTGGTCAATGCTATGCTTCTCAATATTGTTTTGGAAGAAGTGCTAATAAAGGTGCGTGTGCTCAATTTTGTCGTTTGTCGTTTGACTTGATAGATGCAGAAGGTAGGGTGTTGTGTAAAAATAAACATCTACTTTCGCTGAAGGATATGAATCGTAGCGAGTATATTGAACAAATGCTTGATGCAGGAGTGACTTCGTTTAAGATAGAAGGTAGATTGAAAGATGAATTGTATGTGAAAAATGTTACGGCTTATTATCGTGCTAAAATAGATGATGTTCTTAAGCGAAGAAAAGAGTATGTGCGTACATCGTATGGCAAAATAACACCATCGTTTACACCTGTGTTAGAAAAATGTTTTAATCGAGGTTTTACAGACTATTTCTTAAAAAATAAAAATGGGAATATAGCTTCGATTGATACTCCCAAATCGGTAGGAGAGTATATGGGTAGGGTTGATGGTGTTTCCCGTAATTTTTTTACACTTAACGGAAAACATTTTAATAATGGCGATGGAGCGTGTTTTGTAGGGAAAGATGGGAAATTACATGGTTTTAGGATAAATAAAATTGAAAAACGGAAAATATTCCCTTACATGATGCCACCGCTATTTCAAGGTGTAGATTTATATCGTAATTATGATTTAGAATTTGAGCGTTTGGTAGCTCATTCTGATAATCAGCGTACGCTTTCGCTGCATCTTGAGTTTTCTGATACGGAAGATGGATTCGTTTTAAAAGGTCGTGATGAAAGTGGGGTGGATGTAAAGATAAGCGTTGCTACAAAAAAAGATATTGCTCGTACTTCGCAACGTGAAAATATTGTAAAGCAATTAAAAAAATGGGGAAATACGCCTTTCTGTGTTTCTTATGTAGATGTTCAATTTTCGAAAGAGTGGTTTGTACCATCTTCGTTGCTTTCTGATATGCGTAGGCGACTTTGTGAGTCACTGGTGGAGCAACATCGAGCAAGATATGTACAAGAAAAACGAAAATTGACTTTTTTGAATGCTTCTCACAATTACATGGTGGAGAAACTAGATTATCGTGGAAATGTATCAAATTCGTTGGCTGTAGCATTTTACAAAGAGCATGGTGTAAAGAAGGTTGAACCTGCTTTTGAAATAAAACCTGTAGTAGAGCCTATTATGTTTTGTAAATATTGTATAAAAAGGCATTTTGGTTGGTGTAGAAAAGAGGGGAAGGGAGTCGCCGTTAAAGAGCCTTTATATTTAAAATTGGGAGATGGTCAACATTTTCGATTAGCTTTTGATTGTGCCGAATGTATAATGAAAGTTATCCCTGTAGAAAATAGAAGTATTGCGAATTAAAATTTTTATACAAAGAATTAGATATTAGTAAAGGTATTAAGGGCTTAATTTCCGTATTTTGCAAATAAACTTTTAACTTTTTTGTTTATACATTTGAGATATTCAATTTATTATGAAGGAAATTCCACAAATAGTAAAAGATGAAGCAGAAACTTAATAGAGTCTTATGAGATATCTCGAGAATCTCTCGGTAAATATAAAGGCAATCGTATGTATGTGTATTGCCCGATAATGTTGATATAGGGTTCTCGTCTATCTATCTTGTAAATAACGGGAAAGTAGATGTTGTGAGTGATGCTATATCATTTTACATTATAGATTTACTTGTTAAAGTCATCTTGGGCTCAACAATAAAATATGAAGAAACAATAAAACCTATTGTTAACAAGATAAAAATGAGTATAGCTTTGATAATTTTTTTCATAAAATTAGCTTTATGTTTTCGGTAAGGTTGTAGAGGTTTTGAATCATTTACAATTAAATAATTCCTGTTTTTATTAATTGTAGTATTCTGCTTGTTGTAGCATTGGTATCGTCAGCAAAAATTTTGACTTTTGCTTTTGAATAAAATGACTTTCTTTCGGCAAGTGTTTGAGTAATATATTCGTATAATTGTTGTCTACTTTTTCCTTGAAGTAAAGGGCGTTTGTTGCCTTCATAATGAAGTCTATCAACAAGTTCGTCGATACTTGTATCTAAGAAAATAGTAGTTCCTTTATTGTTCATTTGCTCCATGTTGTCAAAGAAACATGGTGTTCCTCCCCCCGTAGAAATAATACAATTCTCGTAATCAGAGATTTTGTTCAGCATATTGCGTTCTATTTCTCTAAATCGTGATTCGCCATACTCTTCGAAAATTTGAGAAATTGATTTTTGGTAATTCTCTTCTATCAATTGGTCAAGATCAAAAAAAGAAATTTTTAAATTGGTAGCAATATCTTTCCCAATAGTAGTTTTACCACTGCCCATGTAGCCTATTAGAAATATCGGTTTCATTCGTCTTTTTTGAAAGTAAGAACTGCCCAATTGTTTTGTACACTTTCGTCGATTTTTTGTAAACCAAGTTTTTTTGCTGCTTCGTCAATTAAAATTATATCTTCAGAAAAGAATCCACTGAAAAGAATAATTCCGTCATTTTTTAAAACATTGTAATAATAAGGCATATCTCGGAGCAATATATTCCGATTGATATTTGCAAATATGATGTCGAAACTCATGTCGTGCAACAAAGAAGCATCGCCTAATAGTGCAACAATATTTTTCACGTTGTTAAGTTCTGTATTGTGAATTGTATTTTCGTATGAGAACTTGTCAATGTCTATGGCAGTAATGCTTTTTGCAGAAAGTTTAGCAGCAAGAATACTTAATATCCCTGTGCCACAACCCATATCTAAAACTTGCTTGTTTAAAAAGTTGATTTTAAACATTTGTTTTATAATAAGTTGCGTGGTATCGTGCGAAGCTGTTCCGAATGCTAAATGTGGGTCAATTATGATGTCATATTCAAAATTACCTACATTTTTTTTAGGGCTATGTATGGCACACTTGTTATCAATAAAGATTGGTTCGAAAGAATTTTTCTCCCATTCTTCATTCCAATTTTGTTCACGAATGTTTTTTATTTGATAAGGAACTTCTAGTAGAATAGGGAAATTTTGCAATGATTTTTTCATCTTGTCTTCCGCGAATAAATTTTCAGGACAATAGGCTAAAAGTTTGTCTTTCTCTTGTACAAAACTCTCAAATCCTGCATTACAAAGTTGTGCTACTAGTACGTCTGGAATAAAATCATCGGCTTGCGTTAAGTCAAAAATTACTTCTTTATAGTTCATAGTGTTGCTTATGGATTATAAGTTGATTTTTCAAGGATTGATTTATAATCTGTATTGTTCATTAAGTCTACGAATGAAACATTAGGGTTGTTTTTCATATAGCTTTCAATAATTCTCCATCCGACAAAAACACCACATCGTCCTGGGGAGTCTTGTGAGAAATATGATGTAAAAGGTGCATCGTTAAGGTATTTTGTTCTTAAAAGCCCTTCTGTAGAAAATAAGTGTTTCTTTTCTACGATTGTCATCCACAAATCTTTTTCTTGATCAATACACCATTGCCATTGTTCAGGGGTGTACCCTATTAAGTTTGCATTTGATTCGTCAGGAAGCAATGCCGAAAGTAAATACATGATTTTTCCTCTATAAAGCATCTCCTCTAGCAGTTGACCTGTTTGTAAAGAAAAAGGGAAATTGTATGTCACCCAAATTGTTATAATGTCTGGTACGATTTTTTCTCTTCGCATATTGTAGCGTAGGTAGCTAAATACTGCATTTTGATAAAGTGGATAATTTTCGCCTAAATAATTATCAATGCTTAAGGATATTAAACTGTCTTTGTATAAAATAGGATTTGGATTTGCTCCTGCTGAAACATGAAAATTGACTTTTGGAATTGTTTTTTGAGGAAATATTGTGTTTGCACGTTGAAAAGCTTTTGTGAGTTGTTCGTTTAGGTCGTCTATATTTTCATATTGTTTTAAGCAGTCGTTATAAAGAGTTTGAATAATACTATCTGGAAAGAAATAGTCCATTAGAATCTCTTGACACTCTTCACTATTCCATTGTCCAACCATTAAAGCTTGTTCGGTATAAAGAGGTAAAAAATGAGGATATTTTTTGTAAAGATTATTCATTGATTTTATAGGGCGTTTTAAATCAATATTCCAAAAATCTATATCAAAACGCTGAATGGCTGTTTCGAGATTTGAATCAGTAATCTCGATATTTCTTCTTTCAGTTTTGCAACCAATTAAGATAAATAAGCAGTAAAGAATGAATATTTTTTTCATTGTGATAATTTTATAATGCAAAGGTAGTTTTTTTCCTTTAGTAACTATCTTTAAGAATATTTTTTAGAAATATTGCTTTTTTATTTTGGGAATTTAAAAATAACGTTTATCTTTGCACTCGCAAAAGAGAAATAATGGTGCCATAGCTCAGTTGGTAGAGCAAAGGACTGAAAATCCTTGTGTCCCCGGTTCGATTCCTGGTGGCACCACAGCAAAGAAAAGCAAAACAACGTAAAATCCTGATTTTCAATGAAAATCGGGATTTTTTATTTTCTCCCAAAACGCAAAAAAGTGCGGTTCACGACCGCCTTTGGTGGAGCAAGAGGTGGAGCAAACGGGTGTTCCAAATACCTCCACTTTAAAAGAGTGTTTTTCGCTGAAACACAATATTTTGCATAGCGTCAAAACGGTTTTGGATTCCTACTTTTGCCAAATAAAAGTTTAACTTAAAAGTAGGAGAAAATGAGACGAGATTCATTTAATGTGCTTTTCTTTATCAAGAAAACCAAGCTACTGAAGAACGGAGAGGCTTCAGTATGTATGCGTATCACAGTCAATGGCGCAAGAGTAGAAACAAACATCCGCAAAAGCAT
>JAFYQJ010000001.1 GCA_017547145.1 Paludibacteraceae bacterium
GGATTCGAACCACCGAAGTCGAAAGACAGCTGAGTTACAGTCAGCCCCATTTGGCCACTCTGGTAACTGCCCATTACCACAACTCGTTCCCGAATTGCGAGTGCAAAGTTACGAAAATTATTTGATACCACCAAATATTTTTACCATTTTTAACGCAGTAACTGCACCTTCTACTCCTTTATTGCCCAAACAACCACCTGCACGGTCAGTAGCTTGCTGCATAGTAAGAGTAGTCAACACACTGAAAATCACCGGACAATCTGCCTCAACATTCACTTGTGTGATACCTTGAGTAACACCTTGACAAACGTAATCGAAGTGAGGTGTATCGCCTTGAATTACGCATCCAATTACGATAATTGAGGCATATTTTCCTGTTTTTTGGAGTTTAGAAGCCGCAAAAGTAAGCTCAAAAGTTCCAGGAACGTGAAAAATTTCGACATTTTCTTCCGAAATTCCGTTCGAAATAAATGTTTCTACTGCACCATCGCAAAGGGCGTGAGTTACATTATCGTTCCAATCAGCAACTACGATTGCAAATTTCTTACCAGCCAACTCCTCCGCCGTAGGCAAAGTGTTAGCATCATATTCTGAGAGATTGTGATATTTTGTAGCCATAAAATTAATTAAGAATTATTTTTAACAAAAGTACATACCTTATGTCCGCAGGTTTACAAATTATAATCTGTATTTCTAACTCTATTTGGATAACTACTTTTTCAAGTACATGCCCTAAATCATTACTAATTACTCTTTGCTAATTAATTACAAGGCATGTACTTAAAAATACAAAGGTAACCAACTAAACCAATTCAAGTGTAAAAAGCTTAATTATCCTATAAATATATTCTGTACTTATGTTAAATCAAATATTATTTATAAAAAAAGGGAGACCCGAAAAGCCATCCCTCTTTTTTATCATCTATAAGAATCAAGACAGAGGACTTGCTCCCTGCGCCTTGCTCCTTATTCCTTATTATTTATTTGCTTGGCAACGTTCGATGCGTTTGTCCATCTCCATTGCGAGTTGTGAATCGAAATAAACCGATTTGATTGTTTGGTAGCATTTTTCAGCTTTAGCCCATTCGCCCATTGATTCATAAGCAATACCTGCTTTGTTGAGAGCGCGAGGAGCAGTAAGTTTATTTTCGATAGCACCTGCTTTTTCGAAATATTTCACAGCAGCTTTAGCATCACCTTTAGCCACATAGCAGTCGCCAATCAAAGTGATAGCAGCAGGCTCCATATTAACAGAAGCAGCGCTAAATTTGTTGAGATAAGAGATAGCTTCGTCGTAGTTACCGAGTTTGTATTCACAAACGCCAGCATAGAAAGCAGCGAGATTTGCTTGTTCAGTAACGCCGTAGTTGTCCATAATTTCGATGAAACCTTCGTTCACACCGTCACCATTAAGCGCAAGAGCGAAAGAATCGAGTTCGAAATAGCGCACAGCAGCAGCCATTTTATCACCAGCTTCTACATTTTTAGGAGCTACATAGCCATTAAAAAACCATACGATAGCAGCAGCAACAACAGCAACTACGCATAGACCAATAACCAAATTTTTGCGGTTATTTTCAATAAATTGTTCAGTTTTAGAGAGTGCTTGTTCTACATTTTGCAACTCATCTGGTTCTTGTTGAATTTTTTTGTTTGACATAATTATTTTGTTTTTTGTTATTTATTAAAAATTAAATTCATAATAATCAACTTCTTGTCTAAAGCACAAAACCAATATTTCGATTAAAGAAATAATTATGAATTATGAATCATGAATTATGAATTAGACAAAGTGCAAAGTTACAAAAAAAAATTGACATAAAAACACCTAATTATTATTTTTTTGCAATGTAACGAATTTAAGTTGTTTTTGACAATAAAATACCCACTGTGAGTGGTGGTTGTTTATGGCGGTTTTCTTGCTTGCAGTATGCTTGAAGGTTGCTATTGGGTAATACACACTCTCATTGTATATTGCCACACACAAATGACTGAACAATCTAAAAAAAACAAAATATTATTGACAACTTTAAAATTACAAACTCTATTCCCCCATAAATAAAAGGACTTCGCAACTTCGCAACTTCGCAACTTTGCAACTTTGCAACTTTGCAACTTTGCAAGAGTCTAATATCAAACAAAATTTATGTCTATAACAAACCATCCCCAACCTACAAGCAAACTGCTCCTTAGTAGAGTGACATTTTTTTCAACTTTCCCAAAAATATTTTCACCATTGTCAAAAACTGTCAAAACTATATTGTAACTTTGCATTCAGAAACAAATATAAAAACTTATGAAACAATGCCTAAATTATGGCTGTATAGAACGAAACAGCCGAGAATATCGCAAAGCATTACGCCAATGTCGCAAAAACAAAAAACGTTTTGGAGTAGCGTTTGATGATTCTGAAACTTGGAACATAAATCTTGTTGTATTACATTGGTGTTATGACAATAATATACATACGCATCCCATTATTAAAAGAAGTCGTTTTTCAGACTCACTAATTGAAGATTGGATTGAAAAATATTACGAAAAAGTTTTATCCGAATATAAATCTGATTATCAAAAATATCACAAAGCTTACAATGAAATATTACGTAATATATACGCAGATATTTTTTCTGAGATTCACACAAAATTGAGAGACCAATTTTGCAATTTTATTTTACCACGACTAAAACGATTTAAAGAAATTTCACTTACATTCCCCACAAACTTAGGCATAGAAGGCTGGGATAAATATATCCAAGAAACTATAGATGAAATAGAAAACGAAAAAACTTTTGAAAAATTCAGAAACAGAATAAATAATTTCTGGTGGTGATTTAATAAAGTATAAAATAATTTGTTTATATTTGCAGTGAAATTTAAAGATATACATTATGACAACACAAAATTATACAGTAAATCAATATTTGGTTTCTAACTTATTGTTGTTGCCCATCTATCAGTATTTTTTTTCCAACAGAACTATTGCCATCTTTTAATTTTACATTTGGACTTTGCCATGTTATAATGTAGCCAATTGGAAAACCTTGATATAGGCTATCTATAAGTTCTGTTACTTTATCTTTTTCCCAAACAAAAGGACGTTGTATTTCTGGTATGGCTATTTCATTCATTTGAAACACAGAATTAAAATGGAATTGGATGTGAAGGCAAGAAATGTAATGTTGGAGTGCTTCCCGATGTCGGAAAAGTATATCACTCAAATAGATGACAATACTTGGTTACTTGACACTATAGTGTGTGGCTTGCAATATGTAAAAAGTTTTGTTTTGATGGTGGAGGGAGCGAAATTAGTTGAAAGTTGAAAGTTGAAAGTTGAAAATTGAGAATTGAAAATTAAGAATTGAAAAATTACCGAATGGTAACTCAAGGTCATGAGCAATGAGGGTAATTATTAATTCTTAATTTTTAATTCTTAATTATTTTTTTGTGGATGTCGGTGAAAATTTATATCTTTGCATTATAAAGTCAACAGACAATAACCCCCTCCCCCATTCGGGGTACTCCCCCTAAAACAGA
>JAFYQJ010000015.1 GCA_017547145.1 Paludibacteraceae bacterium
CGAGTGATAGACCTCACGGGGCGAGTGGTGATGAGTGGCGTAGGGTGCGACATAGATGTATCTACGCTTACCGAAAGCACCTATGTGCTACAAGTAGCCGATGTGCTTGTAAAGTTTATTAAGAAATAACAACGATTTATTAACCAATTAAAAAACTAAAAAAGAGATGAAAAAAATTACACTTGTTTTTGCTTTTATGCTTGCTGTAGCAGGAGCTGCGGCACAGAGTATGTATGTACACAAAACCGATGGCAACGTGTACGAGTTTAAGGTATCGGACGTAGATAGTATCAATTTTGCGGCTAGCACTACCGACGACTATCTCTACACCGTAACCTATATGCCCAACGGTGGCGATTGTGAAATTATGATAGATACCGTATTTTATAGTGATTCTTATACTGTTAAGAGTTTTGGATTTACTAAGGAGGATTTTTATTTAGCAAAATGGAACACAAAAGCTAATGGAGAAGGTTTTGATTTTAATTTTGGTAAGGAAATAAAAAGTTTAACTCGAAATATTACCTTATATGCCCAATGGCAAGAGTGTACTAATCCTGAAGAGCCAGAATGGGTAGACCTTGGCTTGCCAAGTGGCTTGAAATGGATGACTTGCAACGTAGGAGCAACTACTCCCGAAGGCTATGGTAACTACTACGCTTGGGGCGAACTGGAACCAAAAACTACTTACGATTGGACTACTTATAAATGGTGTAATGGTTCAAGCACAACTTTAACAAAATATTGTACTGATTCATCAAAAGGCAAGGTTGATAATAAAACTATTCTTGAATCTATAGATGATATAGTTACTGTAACTTACGGAGGGAAATGGCATATACCAACCTACGATGATCTTAAAGAACTTAAAACCGAATGTACTTGGAAATTGACTACACAAAATAGCGTAAAAGGCTATCTTGTAACTAGTAAAACCAATGCTAACTCTATCTTCCTTCCTGCTGCTGGCTTTCGCAGCAATAGTGATTTGAGCCGCGCAGGGTCGTACGGCCTCTTTTGGTCGAGTTCGCTCGATACGGGCAGTTCGGACTTCGCCTACGGCCTCGGCTTCCATTCGGACAATGTGAATTGGTACAGCTACTACCGCTACTTTGGGCTATCCGTACGTGGCGTTTTGCCTTGAGAATTTTACCCTTGTCCCCTCACGGGCAGAGAAAATGTGAGAGGGTGGTTCTCGTGCATCAGCAGATGCACACCAAGGAGCCACACCGCACATTTTCCGCCGGGGCAGAAAAAATAGATAAAAATGTGAGGCTAAAAAGTTTTAGCCTCACATTTTTTATGGTTACTTTTGTAGAGAAAAAATAAAATATATCGCTTATGAAAACATGGAGTAAAGTAATCGCCTGCGTGGCAGTGGCACTAGTATTTGGTGCATGTGGTAGTTTGTTGTCGTCGGTATCGTCATCGGTATCGTCATCGGCATCTTCAGCGGTTTCGGCGTCGTACACGGCGGGTCAGTCGTCGGGCACAGCCCTCAAGGCCCTCTATGCACAATACCAAGCAGATGGTAAGGTGGATATGGCAAATGTACAGAACTTGGTGAACATCGTGTCGCTAGTGAACAATGTAAAAACCGTAAAAGATGCAGAAAAATCGTCGGGTGCGTACACAGATTTTGTGCAAGGCATGGTGTCGGGCTCAAGCAATTTGGTAAACGAGGTGAATGCCGAAACCGTGATGAATGGTTTGACCTCGGCCTTGTCGAGCGTAGACACTAGCAAAATAGACACTGCCGTAGAAAAAGGCACATCGGCCGTTCAGAGTGCATCTGCTATCGCCACATCGGTTAGCGAAATTTTGTCGCTATTCAAGTAAGAAATCTCTCGGTCGTTTTTTCTTTTAAGGTTGCTTTGGGACAAAAGCAACCTTTTTTTTAATATGCTAAAATTCAAGCGTTTTACCATGGTAAGTTTAATAAATTTTAACTAATTTTGCCTAATTTTATTTATTTGATAAATACCTTAAAAAATCAGTATTTATGAAAACGAATCTATTTACTCATCGAATAAACACTTTCGGCAAACGCCTTGCCATGTTAATAACTATGCTCCTCGTAGTAGGAGTGGGCAGTGTATGGGGAGCGGAGACCTATAGCTTGACTCCGGATAAAACTGGTTCTGGTTTAAGTAATACAGCTTACATTACAACATTGACAGAGTTTACCTATAATGGTGTTTCTTGGAAAATGAACCAATGGAATCCAAGTTCATTGCAAATTAAAACTAATCAAACTACTGCAGCGAACCAATGGAGATTTTATAATACATCTGCTTTTCCAGGTAAGATTACTAAAGTTGTTATTACTTTTTCTGCCCTAACAGTTTCAGATGCATCTAAGCTTATGTTTTGTGGTGGTACAAGTGAAGTTACAGCAACTTCAGGAGGAACTGCTGGCACATGGAATAGTTCTTCAAAAACCTTAACATGGACTCCTAGTTCTTCTGATAACTTTACTTATTTCGCTTTTTATCAAAATGGTAAAGCCGCATCAGGAACAAATAAATTAGCTACTAGTAATGCTATTGTAGTTACCTACGAAACTGCTGCAGCCTCAGACCCTTATACCGTCACTTTCAATGCGGGTAGTGGAACTTGTGGCACAACAACACTTACAGAATCGTCTGCAGGGGTGGGTATAACATTGCCTACTGCTACTCTTAACGATTGTGGCGAATGGTCGTTTAGAGGTTGGGCAGAAGCGTCTGTTGCTACAGAAACTTCCACTGCCCCTGCAACATTGTTCGATGCAGGCGATAACTATAAACCTACAGCCGATTGCACCCTCTATGCAGTTTACCAAAGAACTGAAGAAAATGGTAGTGGAGGAACATCAGAAGTTGTTTTTAATTTTGGATATACAGATTGGGGTAAGGGTACTAGTTTTTCTGGAACAACATATGATGAAGTAACGCAAACAAAAGAGAATATCGATGTTACATACACACGAAATTCTGGATCTCTATATGCAAACACAACATCACTTCGGTTCTATAAAAGCAATACTCTTACATTTGATGCTGGGAGTAATATTATTACAGCTATTACTTTTACAGGTTCTATAGGTCAAAGTGATATTACCACAAATGTGAATACATGTACTAATACATCTTCTTCACTATCATGGAGTGGTAGTTCTACATCTGTGACATTTACAAGACCAAGCAATGCTTCTAGTTACGCTACACTAACATCTGCGACTTTAACAGTTTCTGGTGGTAGTTCTTCTACTACGTACTATCACTCTACTCCAGACTGCGGAAGCACACCTATAACTCCAACCCAACTTGATGCACCAACAAACTTAAACGAAACGAATATCACTTCTACGTCTGCAACTTTGTTGTGGGATGCAGTAGCAAATGCAAGTAGTTATGTTGTTACTGTAATAGATGGAGGAGCGTATAGTGAAACATTTACAACAACATCACCATCGATAAATATTACTGGGCTTACAGCTGAAACAGACTATCTTTGGACAGTACAAGCCATTGGCGATGGAACAAATTATACCAATAGTGAAGAATCTGATACAGGAGAATTTACTACCATTTTCTCGGGTTATACTATCACGTACGAAACCAATGGTGGCGATGCAATAGCATCAGTTGTAGCAATGGTTTTGCCCGACCCGCTACCAACGGCAAAACGTACGCATTACACGTTTGAGGGTTGGTATACCGATACGGAATGTACAACTGCTGCTGTAGCTGGAGCAGCTCTCAATGCAGATATTATGCTTTATGCAAAATGGAGTCCAAAAGTTTATTTAACAACATTGCATCCGAACGAAGGTATTTTATTAGACACAAACGGTGTTCAACAAGATAGCATCATAATAGAATATGTGTATGACTCAACTGCAGAGGATATCCCTGTATCAAATTATTATCTGTCAATTACTCGCGAAGGATATAAATTTAAAGGTTGGTACAATGCTAAAGATGGTGGGTCTAAAAGGATAAATGTTTCAAAGGTTAATAATCAGAATTTTTGGGCTCAATGGCTTGAAGAACGTACTGTAACCTATTATTCTATCGGACAAGTTTACGATACGCAAATTTATGGAAGTGGTGAAACTTTAACCTTGCCAACGACAAACCCAACTGCTTGCGATGGTTATACATTTGTAGGGTGGACTACCGCAGAGCAAAGCGAAACAACTACAAAACCGACCTTAGTATCTAACACTACAGTGGTTTCTTCCGATATGATTTTATATGCTGTTTATAGCCTTACTGAAACAGGAGGCGGAAGTAGTAACTATGAACTGACTAACATCGAAGATATTGCTGAAGACGACATTGTAGTTATTACTATGACACATACAGGTGGAACCGTTTATGCACTTAGTAGCAGCAATGGGTCTAGCGACACTCCTCCTGCACCTACCGTAACCGTAAGTGATAACAAACTATCTGCTGAACCTGCGGATGCTCTCAAGTGGAACATCTCCAATAGCAGTGGAACATTGACGATATACCCAAATGGTACGACTGCAAAGTGGCTCTATTGTACGAATTCAAATGACGGTGTACGCATTGGTACAAATACTAATAAAGCATTTACTATTGATGCTTCAAGTGGATATCTTAAAAACACAAATACCAATCGCTACGTCGGTGTTTACAGAACTAATCCTGATTGGCGTTGCTATACCAACACAACCGGTAATACTGCCAATCAAATTCTCCAATTCTATAAAAAGTCAGGAGGTTCAACTACAATCTACACCACATCACCAAATTGTTGTCCTGTGAATTTGGAGAAACCTCAAGTTACTTACTCTGTAGCAGATGGGGCGGTAACATTGAATTGGACAATGACCAACAATGTAGGCGATGTGGCAGACTATACTGTAGCATGCGTAGGTGGCGAAACTCATACTACTACAGCAACTTCGTATACATTTACGGGTTTGACTAATTGTACGGAATATACATTTACGGTAAAGGCTAATGGCGATGGTACTGATGTTTGCTCTTCGGCGCTAACAACCGTTACTGCAACACCTGCAGCTGGAAGTTTTGTGGTTACGTTCGACTATGGAGCAGGCGAGGGAACGCCTACGCAATGGATGTCGGGTTGCTCTAATGGAACAAGCACAACACTACCTACTCCTACTACCTTGCCCGACAATCATACATTTGTAGGGTGGTACGATGGTACAAACATATATGAAGCAGATGAGACTTATACTCCTGCATCCAATATTACTTTATATGCTCGTTATCAAAAAGAAAAATCGGTAGATATTGTAGAGTGGAGTCCCGATGCGGTTACCATCGAAATCAATACCGAAGGCTCTGCACAGGTGCAAATAGAAAATGAAGTTGAGCATGGTTTAGGTGTAGGAAGTGCAGAGGAGCTATTCTTTTCAAAATACTATGAAGCTTCATATAATGTAAAACTTGTTGCTATCTACAACGGAACTAAAAATATCATTGATCTTACCGATTACACCATTAAATATGGTAAAACTTCTTGGGAGTCAAATTATATCGCACTTAAAGATTTTGGTTCTACCAAAGGACAAATCCAACCAGGAGAGGAGATTATTCTTTACTCTATGACTGATGGATCCGAAGATGAAGATATAATGGATTGTGTTCATGCTGATTATCCAGATGGCAACTGGGTAAGAGTTACACAATCCAATAATACTGGCGGTGGGCATTTGTCATTTGCAGGAGATAAAACCCTTGTATTGAGAAAAAGCGGAGAAATAATTGATATTATAGGTGCTGTTACTTCAAGCGGTCTTCCTACTAATGTTGCTGTTACACGCCCTTCTTGGGGTGATAATACAGGTTGGACTTGTGCTGCAGGACTATCAATCGCTGATGCTACAATCGGTATTTCTACCAACCGCTGTCTGTTGATTCGTAACAACGATGTAACTTCTGGAGCAAATGCTGTAGCAAACAATATAGGTGACTTTGTAACTCTCTGTAGTGAGTGGAAAGGTGCACAAGTACCAGATAATAAAATTGACAATGGCGTAGCTGCTTCTTGTGAGAATTTTGCTTATGTTGGTACCTTCGATTATTCTGCTTACTATGTTTCTTACGACTCTCTTACACGAGTAGATTTAGGAGGGAATAAAAATGCTGATGGAACGTATACGATACCAGTTCCACAGCTCGATACGCTTTCTTGTACAAAGATGCGCATACAGGTATATAATGCAGGTGGAGAAGTTGTGGTATCGTCAGAATACAAGGTGCCTATTATGGTTGAAAATGCAGGCGTTACTACTACCGACGAACTCTTTTCTAAACATGGCGTAGAGGGTTGTCGCGATTGCGACGTTGTGGTGTTGAAAAATGCCACATTGCAAAAAGCTGCAAATGGGTCAGCAAACGATATGCCCGAGGTTCGTGATATGGAAGTGTATGCTGGCGGAAAATTGGTAATTCCTAACGGAACCAATTATACTATGCGAAAGCTTGTAATGCGAAGTAAAGGTGATGAAGTGTCGGTTGCCGAAATAGATGGTGAAGCAATTATTGCGGATAAATTGTATCATACAAAGCGTATTGACGCACAAAAATTCTACTTCTTTACATTGCCTTACGATTGCAATGTTGCTGAAATGATGTATTACAACGAAGAAACACTTGGAGTTCGTGGTGTTGATTATGTGATAAAATATTATGATGGCGAAGGTCGTGCTAATGGGCAAAATGCTGGACATTGGGTTGAGTTTACTGGTACAACTCTAAAGGCTGGAGTTGGTTATATTTTAGCAGTTGATGCATCGTTGAATGGCGATTTTAACGACAATCCAAAGAAAGAGTTCTTGTTCCCTATGACAAAAACATTGTTGGAAAATATTGATAAAACAGTTACTGTTGGTACTTGGGGAGTAGGAGATGCTACGATTGGAGATAATCATAAAGGTTGGAATTTAGTTGGTACTCCATTTATGAGTAATTACAATCCTATATCGGCTACAGGATTAAAAGTTGGAACTTATGAAGATGGTGATTGGAATGATGCAGGAACGATATTTACATATAACAATTCGGTTACAGTTCCTTATGTAACAATGCCAAATGCAGATGGAAAAACATATACGCAAAAATTAGCATCTGCTCAAGATTTAGAGCCATTCAAGAGCTTCTTTATTCAAGTGGGTAAAGAAGGTGAGATTATAACTGATGTGGCGTTTTCGTCGAGTGAACGTTTAAGTAAGGTTGCTCGTCGTGTTCCTGAAGTTGATGCTACGCTTTGGATAGAACTTAAATTGAAAAATTCGGTAGATTCTGATGTTACTACAATTATAGTTGACGAGGACAAAACTTCTGAATATGAAATTGGATCGGATTTAGAAAAGATGATTGGCTATGCACAAAAACCACAATTCTATTCTCTACAAACGAGTAATCGCCTTGCTTTTAATGCTTTGTCGTCTTCAGTAGCTTCGGTTGCTATACCTTTGGGATTTTTTGCACCCCAAGCTGATACTTATACAATATCGTTGAATACAGAGGATGTACAGAATTTGGAAGGTGTTTATCTTACTGATAAAACTACTGGTGTAGTTACGAATTTGCTATTTGATGATTATAATTTCTCATCTGCAAGGGCTTTAAACGATAATCGTTTTAGTGTAGCTATTGTTCGTGCGGTTACTTCAGTTGACAATTTATTGGCTGAAGATAGTGTAGCCCCATTTGTGCATAATCGTGATTTGTGGATAAATAATGCCCCTATAGGTAGCGTATTATATGTGTTTGATATGCTTGGTCGTGAGGTGATTTCAGAGCAAATTAATAAAGAAACATTAGTTTATCATTTGCATATGGCTGGAGTTTATCATGTGCAAATCGTATCAAAGGATAAAAAGTCTGTTTATAAAGTTGTAAGTTATTAAAAATGTTACTAAAAAAGCTTATTATATTTTGTTTAGTTTGCTGTACCGTTTCGGCGTCGGCAGAGATAGTTCTACAATCAGGAGTAAAATATAATTTTTCGAAAACGCCTTTTGGATCTTCTTCAAAAGGAGATTTGACTTGGGGTGATGAGGCTAATGCTTTAAATGTTAAAAGTTCTGTTTTTCAAGAAATATCGGTTTCAAGTCGTGTAGTTGCCTCGATGATTAGTCAACAACAAAAGTTAGATGTTCATTCAAATGAATTTTATAAAAGAGAAGAATATTCTTCTTCTAATTTTACGAATTCTATTGCAATAAATCATACTTCTTCAAATATTTCAAGTAGAATAGTTTCTGCTTCACTTGATGATAATGTGCAGTTTATGCCTTTTGATAATGTTGTTTTGCCAAAAGCATTGCCAACCGATCCTGACGATCCAGGTATTATTCCGCCTCCAGAAACACCTATAGGTGATGGAAGTTGTTTTTTACTTTTATTAAGTATTTTTTATATGCTTATTAAGTTTCGTAAATAGAAATAAAAAGGGACAAATCGCTATGATTTGTCCCTTTTGGTTATCTGATTATAAAATTACTTTTTAAAGTAACGATTATAAAGTCCTTCAAATCCTTTTCCGTGACGAGCTTCATCTTTTGCCATTTCGTGAACGGTATCATGGATTGCATCTAAATTTAGTTCTTTAGCACGTTTAGCAATACGCATTTTATCTTCGCATGCACCACTTTCTGCATTCATACGTTTTTCAAGGTTTGTTTTTGTATCCCAAACTACTTCTCCTAATAATTCTGCAAATTTAGCTGCATGTTCTGCTTCTTCCCATGCATAACGTTTAAAAGCTTCAGCGATTTCAGGATAACCTTCGCGGTCTGCTTGACGGCTCATTGCCAAATACATACCAACTTCAGTTGCTTCTCCCATGAAATGCGCGTTAAGGTCTTTTATCATCTCGTCATCACATCCTTTTGCAATACCAATTTCGTGTTCAGTTACAAATGTAAGCCCCGCTGTTTCATCTAATTCTTTAAATTTAGTTTTTGGTTGTTTACATTGTGGGCAAAAATCTGGTGCATCGTTTCCTTCATGAACATAACCGCATACTGTACAAATAAATTTTTTCATAGTTGTTTGTTTTTTAATAGTTAATTAATAATGTTATTTACAATTTTTACAAATTCCTTTACAATAGATTTGAGTATCTTTAATATTATAACCATCTAGGGAAGAAAAAAGTTCTTCTATGTTTAGTAATTTTTCGTTTACATGGAAATCGTAGAGTTGATTGCAATTTTGACATAAAAAATGACCGTGCAAAGAGACATCTCCATCAAAACGAGCATTTTTTTCTTCTATGCTTATTAACGATGCAATTCCGTGCTTTACAAACAATTTCATAGTATTGTAAATCGTTGTTCTAGAAATTGTTGGTATTTGCTCATGCAGTGCTTCGTACATTTCGTCAACATTAGGATGCGTTTTGTGTGTAAGCAAATAGTCCATTAATGCAATTCGTTGAACTGATGGTTTTATTCCGTTTTCTGTTAAATAAATTTGTGTGTTCATTCTGTAATAATTACAAATTTGTAACCATTGCAAATATATAAGCTTTTTTTTTACTATGCAAGAAAAAAATAAAAAAATACATTATTTTTGTTTTAATGTCTATTTTTCATAACATATTAAAGGAATATTGGGGTTATGAAGACTTTCGTCCTTTGCAGGAAGATATCATAAAATCGGTAAGTGAGGGTAGAGATACGCTTGGTTTGATGCCAACGGGAGGTGGAAAGTCTATTACATTTCAAGTTCCCGCATTAGCCAAGGAGGGTATTTGTTTGGTGGTTACGCCATTGATTGCTTTGATGAAGGATCAGGTTTCGAATCTAAAACGAAAGGGTATTAAAGCAACGATGATTTATTCTGCTATGTCGCGAGAAGACATATTAACGGTATTTGACAATTGTTATTTTGGCGATTATAAGTTTCTTTATGTTTCTCCTGAACGTTTATCAACGGAACTTTTTCAAAAAAAGATTCAGGCGCAACGATTGAGTATGATTGTAGTTGATGAGTCGCATTGTATATCTCAATGGGGTTACGATTTTCGTCCATCGTATTTAAAGATAGCTGAAATTCGAAAGTTTTTCCCTGAAATACCAGTATTAGCTCTTACTGCTACAGCTACACCTGAAGTTGTAGACGATATACAAGAAAAATTACATTTCGCGAAAAAGCATGTTTATAAAAAAAGTTTTGAGCGATCAAATCTTGCTTATGTTGTGCGACGAACAGAAAATAAATTAGAACAACTTCTTAGAATTCTAAATTCGGTAAAAGGAACTTCGGTAGTTTATGTAAGGAGTAGGAGTCGGACAAAAGAGATAGCTGAATTTTTAGAGCAGAATGGGATAAGTGCCGATTTTTTTCATGCTGGACTTTCTGATGAAGAAAAGGATCGTAAGCAACATAATTGGAAAACTGATGTTTGCCGTGTAATTGTTGCAACAAATGCATTTGGAATGGGTATTGACAAACCAGATGTGAGAAGTGTGGTACATATAGATTTACCTGACTCTATAGAGGCTTATTTTCAAGAGGCTGGGCGTGCGGGGCGCGATGGGGAAAAAGCATATGCGGTATTGCTTTTTAATTCTTTTGATGCTACAAAACTAAAAAAACGTATTGCAGACAATTTCCCTTCTAAAGATTTTATTAAAAAAGTTTATGAAAGATTGGGTAACTTTTTTGAATTAGGGGTTGGATATGGTTTGGAGAAAATTTACGCGTTTAATTTAAATGATTTTTGTAAAAAAAATGCTTTGCCGATAAATCCGACTTATAGTGCACTGAAAATTTTAGAATTGTCTGGATATTTGGAATTGACAGAAGAATTAGACAATCCTTCAAAATTAATGTTTTCTGTTACAAAAGATGGCTTGTACAAATTAGATTCGTTAAATAAGAAATATGATAATTTGATACAGGTGCTATTGCGTTCGTATACAGGAGTTTTTACTGATTATGTACATATAAACGAAGATGTAATAGCAGAACGATTAAACAAAACACGGAATGAGATTTACAACGAACTTTTAGATTTGCAAAAGAAAGGAATTGTCAGGTATATTCCTTTTAGAAAAACTCCTTTTATAATATATACACGAGAGCGACATGATATAAGTGATTTACATTTGCCAGTGGCTGCATACGACGAGAGAAAACAACGTTATGAAAAACAAGTTTTTTCGATGCTTGACTATGCAGAGTCTGATAATGTTTGTCGAAGTAGAATCTTGTTAGATTATTTTGGAGAAGAAAACTCGAATGATTGTCGTCAGTGCGACGTTTGTTTAAGCAAAAGAAATATAGAGTTGAACTCTTATCGTGATGAAGTAAAAGCAAAAATAGAATATTTATTGAAAAAGGAACCTTTGTCAGTAAATGAGTTGATTAAGCGAATAGCGGGTAATGAAACTTCTATTTTGGAAATAATTACTTCTTTGCTTGATACAAACTTTTTAGAACAGGATAATAGAATGCGATTGAAAATAAAAAAAGGCACTTAATGCCTTTTTTTTATTTACTTCTATTTTGAATTTACTGGTACTTGTCGTTTTATACGTTGGTCGAGACAAGTTAGTGTTTCAGTGGAGACAACACCTTTTATTTCTTGGATTTTTCCATTTAAAAGTTCCATTAAATGTTCATCGTTTTTGGCATAGAGTTTTATGAGCATAGTGTAAGGACCTAGCGTGTAATGGCATTCTATGATTTCTGGAATTTCTTCAAGTTGTGCAGTAACTTCTTTGTATAAAGATCCTCGCTCTAATGTTATGCCAATGTATGTACACATCTGAAATCCAAGCATTTTTGGATTTACGGTATAGCCAGATCCGGTTATCACCCCAGAGTCCATTAAGCGTTGAACACGTTGATGTATCGCTGCACGTGATACATTACATTCAGTTGCAATATCTTTAAAAGGTATACGTGCGTTTTTTGTTATAATTTGTATGATTTTTCGGTCTAAATCGTCTATTTTTTCCATTTTTATTAGTTTGTGCTGTCATTTTGATTCAAAAATAAGGGAAAAAGTGATAAAATGCAACTTTTTAAAATAAAAAAAGAGATTACCTTAAGTAATCTCTTTTTTATGTAAAACTGAAAAAATTATTTTTCTATACCTAGAAGTTCTACTTCGAAAATTAATGTAGAGAAGGGTTTTATTTTTCCTTGATTTTTTGCTCCGTAAGCTAAATCTTGAGGAATATAAAGTTTATATTTTGAACCCACAGACATTAATTGAAGAGCTTCTGTCCATCCTTTTATTACTTGGTTAACGCCAAATTCTGCTGGAGTTCCACGACCATAAGAACTGTCAAATTCTGTTCCGTCAATAAGAGTTCCTCTATAATGAACTTTTACTTTGTCTGTTACGCTAGGTTTTTCGCCTTTGCCTTCAGTTAAAACTTCGTATTGTAAACCGCTAGCAGTTGTTTTTACATTTTCACGTTTAGCATTTTCAGCTAAGAAAGTTTCTCCTTCAAGTTTGTTTTCGTTAAATTCTGCTTCTGCTTTTTTAGCTTGAATTTTTTCCATTGTAGTGTTTAAGAATTCCATTGCTTCTTCAGCAGAAAGTTTTGTTTCTTTGCTATTAAGAGTTTCGATAAGAGCGGCTTTGATTAAATCTAAGTTTGTTGTTAAAGTAGAATCACCCATTAAACCTTGTTTTGTTTGAGCGGCCATACCTGCACCAATATTCAAACCTAAAGCATAAAAACGAGTTGTTTCGTCGTTCTTTTTTACAGCGTCGTTAATACCTTTAATTAATGCTTTTACGTTAGCTTCTGTAGTGTCTCCTTGTAAATAATAAGTTTTGATTTGGTCGCCATTAACTACACCAAAAGCATAATTGATACTGTCAAGCTCGTTTTTTAATTTAGCTTCTTTTGCACAACAATTGTTGCACGAAATTAATCCGTTTGCTAAAAAGCAAAGTGCAACTAAATAAAGAATTCTGTTTTTTTTCATTTTCTATATAATTTAATGTTATTTAATAATTTCTAATAATTCAACGTCGAAAATTAAAGTTGAAAATGGTTCTATAAGTTCTCCTGCTCCTTGTGCACCATACGCAAGTTTGTGTGGGATAAATAATCTCCATTTAGCTCCCACAGACATTAATTGAAGAGCTTCTACCCATCCTTGAATTACTTGTGTAACACCAAATGTTGCGGGTTCTCCTCTTCGAATAGAACTATCAAAGACTGTTCCATCAATCAATGTGCCATGGTAATGAACTTTAACTTTATCAGATGCTAAAGGTTTTGCTCCGTTGCCTTCTACTAGAATTTCATATTGCAACCCCGATGCTGTTTGTATTACATTTTCGCGTTTGGCATTTTCTTCAAGGAATTGTTTACCTTTAGTTTTGTTTTTCTCTAAAATTTCTTGTTGTAGTAGTGTAAAAAAATCATTGAGTATTTTTCTTGCTTCTTCTTCCGAAATTTCAAAAGTTTCATTTGAAAGAACGTTTTTTACCGCGTTAGAAAACTTTTCAATATTTAATTCTTTTATACCGCTTTTTTTTAGGCTTTTACCAATGTTTAAGCCTAGTGCATAACTTATTTTGTCCATAATGTTGCAAATTTACTGCTTTTTGTTTCTATACAATAGAAAACAAAGTTAAACATATTTAAAAAATAAAAGTAATGGGTTATTTAAATTTGTATATACACCATTCGTCATATTTTTCTCCTTCACGTAAAATAGGCGATGGGAAATGAGGTTGGTTAGGTGAATTGGGGAAACCTTGTGTTTCTAGACAAATTGCATGTTGTACGTCGTATATATTTCCGCTTTTCCCTTCGTTTTTTTCAACCCAGTTTCCTGTATAAACTTGTATTCCTGGCATAGTGGTATAGACTTCCATAGCTCGTTCTTGTGCAGAAACTGTTGCTGCTAATACGCATTCTCCTTGTTGATTTTTGTTTAAGACCCAATTGTTGTCCAATCCTCGTCCTGCTTTGAAGAATTCGTCATCAATACGCTCTTCAATTAGTGTTGGCGTACGAAAATCCATAGGATGATTTTCTACAGAAAGTATAACTCCATCAGGAGCAAAACTTTCGTCAACTTGTGTGAAATGGTCGGCATTAACTTGCAAAATATGATCACGAACATTGCCACAGCCTTCTCCTTTTAGGTTGAAATAAGCATGGTTTGTAAAACCTACAATTGTGTCTTTGTCAGAAGTGGCTTCGTAGTGAATGCTTAATGCATTGTCGTCAGTAATGGCATAAGTAACAAAAACGTCTAAATTGCCAGGATAATTTTCTTCTCCATCTTTAGAAAAATAGTGTAATTTTAGAGTTGATTCTGTTGATTCAACCACGTCCCACACTTTTTGATTAAATCCGCTATTACCCCCATGCAAATGATTAGTCCCGTTGTTAACAGCTAATTGATAATCTGTGTTGTTTAGGGTAAAACGTCCGTCTTTTATTCTGTTAGCAAAACGTCCAATTACAGCATTGAAATAAGTCTCTTTTTCAATCCATTCGTCTAGCGTATTGAAACCTAAAACTACGTCTGCTGTAACTCCGTTTTTGTCAGGTGCAAATAGAGTTACTATTTTTGCTCCGTAGTTTGTAATGTCGGCAGACATCCCTTTTTTATTTTTCAATGTAAAAATATCGACTTGTTTGCTATCGATGATTTTTTTAAACGATTCTTTGTTTATCATATTTTTGTTAAATAAAAGAGATAAGCCAACGGAATTATTGGCTTATCAAGTTATGAAATTGAGAAAATTTATTCTACACGGCAAGCACCATCGCCAATTTCGGCAATGTAGAATTCTGCGTCAAGACCAGTTTTTGCTTTGTAGTTTTTGCCAACTTCAGCCACGAATGTGTCAATAGCCTCGTCTTTTACTAATGATACGGTGCATCCACCAAAACCACCACCAGTCATACGAGAACCAATTACGCCTTCAATTTTCCAAGCTTCTTCAGCCATTGTGTCGAGTTGTAGACCAGTTACTTCGTAATCGTCGCGAAGCGAAACGTGAGAAGCGTTCATCAATTTTCCAAAAGCTTCAATATCGCCTGCTTTCAATGCTTTTACAGCGTCAGTAGTACGTTGAACTTCTCCAACAACGTGGCGTGCACGTTTGTGTGCAACTTCATCAGTAATAGCAGATTCTACGTTTTTGAATTCTTCTTCTGTCAATTCTGCCAAATATTTCAAAGGACGAACTTTATTTAATTGTTCAACTGCAGTTTTACACTCTGCTACGCGAGCATTGTAAGCTCCTGAGTCTAATTTGTGTGGGCTGTGAGTGTTGCTGATAACAACTTTTACGCCTTGCAATTTTACAGGAACAAGTTCAAACTGAAGTGTATCGCAATTCAAGAAAATAGCATGATCTTTTTTCCCTTGAGCACTTGCAAATTGGTCCATAATACCGCAATTGACCAATGCAAATTCGTGTTCCGAAAGCTGACCAATTTTTGCCAATTCGGTACGATCGTAACCAGTTCCGAGTTGTTCGTTGAAAGCGAATGCAGTTACAACCTCTAATGCTGCCGAAGAAGAAAGTCCTGCTCCGTTTGGAACATTACCCCAAATAAGCATGTCGTAGCCATCTTCTATTTTTATTCCACGTTTTACAAATTGAGCAATACAACCTAAAGGATAGTTTACCCATGAACGTCCTTCTAGTGGAGTTGTTAGTTGGTCAAGACCAAGTTCTACGATTTCAGGTTGATTCAACGATTTGAATCTCATTTTTTTATCATCGTTTTTACTCATCAAAAGATAAGTACCGAAACTCAATGCACATGGGAATACAAATCCGCCATTGTAATCGGTGTGTTCTCCAATAAGATTTACTCGACCAGGTGAAAAGTAAACTGCATCTACATTTTTACCATAAGTTTCTTGGAATGCTGTTTTTAATTCTGTTACAGTCATAATTTTATGTTTTTGTTATTTGATTTTGTTTAATTTGAACAAAGATAACTATTTATTTTTGAGAAAAAAATGTTATTGAAATGTTGTTTAACAGAATTGTTGGTATAAACAAAAACGCCCCGAACATTGTTCGAGGCGTTTTGCACTATCTACGCTTTGTATTTATTTCTTACCACGATTTCCGTAACGGCTCATAAATTTGTCTACGCGTCCAGCAGTATCTACAAGTTTAGATTTACCTGTGTAGAATGGGTGAGACGAGCTTGAAATTTCGAGCTTTAACAAAGGATAAGTTACCCCATCAATGTCGATGGTTTCTTTCGTAGCAACAGTCGAACGTGTAATGAAAAAATCACCATTTGACATGTCTTTAAAAACTACGGGTCGATAGCTTTCTGGATGAATTCCTTTTTTCATTGTTTATAATGTTTAAAAAATTAAATTCTCATTATGAGTTTGCAAAGATAGATAATAAATCTGAACAATAAGCTTTTTTGCTCAAAAATATTATCTACTTTGTTGAAATGGTGTTTAGATACCTGTATAACTATGTGGTGTAATTTTTCTTAATTCACATTTAACTTTATCAGAAACATTGAGTGTATCAATAAAAGAACTTATTGTCTCTTCATCGATAGGTTTATTAGTGCGTGTGAGAGCCTTAAGTGCTTCATATGGTTTTGGATAACCTTCTCTGCGAAGAACTGTTTGAATGCCTTCGGCTACCACTGCCCAACAATTGTCCAATTCTGTATAAATGGCTTGTTCGTTGAGTTGAAGTTTTCCTAACCCTTTTAGTAAACTTTGTGTAGCGATAAGTGTATGTGCCATTGGTACTCCAATGTTGCGTAGCACTGTACTATCGGTTAAGTCGCGTTGTAGGCGTGATATCGGCAATTTTAATGCTAAATGTTCAAATACGGCATTGGCAACACCAAGGTTACCTTCTGCATTTTCAAAATCAATAGGATTAACTTTGTGCGGCATAGCAGAAGAACCAACTTCGCCTTCTTTAATGCGTTGTTTGAAAAATTCCATTGATACGTATTGCCAAATATCACGACATAAGTCTATTAGGATTACGTTTATACGTTTTAGTGCGTCGAATACTTCAGCAAGAGAGTCGTAGTTTGAAATTTGTGTAGTATAAGCTTCACGTTGTAAATTTAGTTTCGTTTCTAAAAAATCATTTGCAAATGTACGCCAATCAATAGTAGGATAGGCTATATGATGAGCATTGAAATTACCAGTTGCACCACCAAATTTTCCAGTAACTTTAGCTTGTTTTAATACTTTGTATTGTGCTTTAAGGCGTGAAACGAAAACCATCAACTCTTTTCCAAGTCGTGTTGGTGAAGCAGGCTGTCCGTGCGTACGTGCAAGCATTGGTACATTCTCCCAAAGTATTGCACGTTCTTCTATAGCTTTGATAACTGCTTCTAATTCTGTAAAATAAACATCTTCTAGAGCTTCGTTTAATGACATTGGAATAGAAGTATTGTTGATGTCTTGTGAGGTTAAGCCGAAGTGTATAAATTCTTTTTCGTTACCTAAACCAAGTATTTCAAATTGTTCTTTGAGGAAATATTCTACGGCTTTAACGTCGTGATTTGTTATCGATTCAATATCTTTAATTCGACATGCATCTGCTTCAGAAAAATTATGGTAAATATTTCGTAATTTTTCAAAATCAAAGTTCTGTAAATTGCTTAATTGTGGTAAAGGGATTTGGCATAAAGCAATAAAGTATTCAATTTCTACTTGTACACGATAACGAATAAGTGCGTATTCGGAAAAATATTTAGTATATGGTGCCGTTTTTGATGCGTAACGACCATCAATAGGAGAAATAGATGTTAACATATTTTATAAAGCATTTTCATTAATTAAATATTCTGCAATTTGTACAGCATTCAAAGCTGCACCTTTTTTTATTTGGTCACTTACGCACCAAAAAGAAATTCCTTTTGGATTTGCTAAATCTTTTCGTATGCGTCCAACAAAAACTGGGTCTTTGCCAGAAAGGAATAAAGGCATAGGATATTTTTTCTCTGTAGGACAATCTTCAAGTACTGTTCCTACACCATTAACAAATGCATTACGAACTTCGTCGAGTGATAGTTCTTGTTCCGTTTCGCACCAAATAGCTTCTGAATGTGCTCGTAATGAAGGTACGCGAACGCAAGTTGCACTGACCATAATGTCGGAGTGCATTATTTTGCGTGTTTCATTGTACATTTTCATTTCTTCTTTTGTGTAGCCATTTTCTGTAAAAACATCAATTTGAGGAATTACATTGAATGCTAGTTGGTAGGCAAATTTGTTTACAGTAGCTTCTTCTCCGTTAAGGACTTCGCGATATTGTTGTTCAAGTTCTGCCATAGCCGCTGCACCTGCTCCACTTGCTGCTTGGTATGTTGCTACATGTACTTTTGTGATATGCGATAAGTTTTCAATAACTTTTAGAGCAACAACCATTTGTATAGTTGTACAATTAGGGTTAGCAATAATACCGCAAGGACGATTTTTTGCATCTTCTGCATTTACTTCAGGGACAACCAAAGGAACATTTTCGTCCATACGAAATGCCGAAGAGTTGTCTATCATTACAGCTCCATATTTTGTGATAGTTTCTGCGTATTCTTTAGAAATACCAGCACCTGCTGATGTAAATGCAATGTCTACTCCTTTAAAATCATCATTCTTTTTTAATTCTTTTACTTCTATTTCTTTACCACGAAATAAAAATTTTTTACCTGCACTTCGTGCCGACCCAAACAAAAGGAGTTCATCCAAAGGGAAATTGCGTTCTTCTAAAACTTTTAAAAATTCTTGCCCTACGGCACCGCTTGCTCCTACGATAGCTACTTTCATAATATTTAAATTGTTTAATTTTCGGATAAAAATGTTTTTTTACAAAAAATAATTTTAAAATTGCAAAAATACAATTTTCTAATGGTAAAATTATATAGTTATGAAAAGATTTGTAGGTGTATTTTCTATATTATTTACTTTTTGTTTACATGCACAAATAACTGAAAATTTTACAGATAGTAACTTTACTAGTAATCCTGTTTGGAATGGTACTACTGAACTTTTTGTGGTTGATGACGGTCAGTTAAAACTATTTTATGATACGGAGCAGATAAGTAGTTCGCAGGCCTATTTAAATACAAAATCAGAAGTGTCTATGAAGGCGACTTGGCAACTACAAGCAACAATAAATACAACAACGTCATCGGCTAATTATGTTAGATTCTATCTCACTTCTGATATTGAAGATTTTACAGGGTTGCTTAATGGTTATTTTGTAATGATAGGCAATACAAGTGATGAGATTTGTCTTTATAAGCAAAATGGAAGTGTTAAAACAAAAATAATAGATGGAATTGATAAACGAGTAGATTTTCAGCAGTTTGTTGTTTCGGTAAGGGTTGATAGAGATAGTATAGGTAACTGGAAACTATATAGTAAAGTTAACAACGAATCTGATTTTACATTGGAGGGAGTGGCTTTCGATGATGAAGTATTAGGAAGTCAATACGCTGGAATTTTTATTAATTATTCAAAAACGAATGTAGGTAAATTTTTGTTTGACAATATTGTTGTTGAGGGAGAGAAATTTGAGGATAAAGTTTTACCAAAAATTTTGAATTATGAAATAACGGATTCAGATAAATTGAAGATAAATTTTTCAGAAGAAATCAAATTGACGGATTTTAATATTGTATTGAATGATAATGGTTTGAAAAAGGTGGATGTACAAAATTTATCGGAAATGGAAATTACCTTTTTTAATCCTTTACAAAAAGGTTTATTGCATGAGATAAAACTTTGTGGTATTTCTGACAAAAATAATAATCGTCTTGCTGATAGTATTTTTTCTATTTATGTTCCGAATAGGAAGGATATAGTTTTTAATGAAATATTTGCAGATCCAGAACCGCAGGTTTTGTTGCCCCAAGCTAAATTTATAGAGTTATACAATCGTAGTGAATACGATATACGTCTAAAAAATTGGTTGCTTAACATTGGTAAATCAAGTTACTTAATGCGTGATGTTACTTTGCCAAAAAACGATTATTTATTGATTTGTTCTGCTAATGACACCTTGATGTTTAAAGATTATGGGAAAATTGCTTTTGTATCATCACTTTCGTCAATGACAATTTCTTCTTCATTATTGAGTCTTTATGCAACAACAGGTCAATGCGTAGATTGGGTTGAATATACAAATAATTGGTATGATAGTGACTTGAAAAAAGATGGAGGTTGGTCATTAGAGCGTATTGATACAGAAAATTTTTCTTGTATAAATAATTGGGGAGCCTCTATAGACAAAATAGGGGGTACGCCTGCAAGAAAAAATTCTATAGCTAGTGAATTTTTAGATACGATACAGCCAGCAGTTGAATTTGTTTCAATTGATGCACCAAATACTATTCGAATACGATTTTCCAAGGAAATGTGTGAAGAAACGTGTCTTGAATTTGAGAATTATGTTTTTAATGATATTCAGTTGAAGGATATACAAATTGAGCAACCTGACAATCGAGTAGTAACACTTGTTTTGTTGGATGAGTTATCGGATTTTGAAGTAGATACACTTATCATTCAGAATTTAAAAGATATTTCAGGCATTTTTTTACCAACAAAAATTTTACCTATTGTTTTGCCACAAAAGCCTGAAGACTATCATGATATAGTTATAAATGAGATTTTGTTTAATCCGAAAGATGGTGGAGTGGATTATGTTGAAATTCTTAATTTGACTAACAAAACCTTTAATCTTTCTGATATTTTTATTACAACCCGTAAAGATGGTGTTTTGCAAAAACGAACTGCTATTACTTTAGAAAATGAGCTTTTCTATGCCAATAATTTATTAGTTGTGTCTCCTAATTCCGACAAAGTTCGTGAACAATATGTTACCCCTTTGAATACCTTTTTTAAGGACATGGATTTACCAAATTTACCTGATGAAGAAGGGAATGTTGTTTTAATAAACAAGGAAGGTTTTGTATTTGATGAGTTGGCTTATACAAAAAAAATGCACCATGTTTTTATTAAAGATTCGGAAGGAGTAGCACTAGAGCGAGTAAATCCAAATTTGCCAACACAAGATAATGAAACGTGGCAATCGGCTGCTTCAAATGTAGGTTATGGAACTCCCGGACGAATGAATTCTCAATATATTGACTTAAATAGTCAGGGGAATAATGATAAAATGTTTACTTTGACAACATCAACTTTTTCGCCTGATAACGATGGTTATCAAGATTTGCTTCAGATAAATTATCAAATGCCAGAAAATGGATATGTTGTTTCTATTGAGATTTTTACGATTAATGGACACACTATAAAAAAACTTCAAAATAATTCCATTCTTGGCTTATCAGGTACATTCTTTTGGAATGGTACTGACGAAACTGATACACTTTGTAACGTTGGAGTTTATGTGATTTATGTTGAGTTCTTGCACCCGTCAGGAAAAAGAGGTAGTGAAAAATTAATTTGTTCGCTTACTTCAATGTAAATATATACTACCGAGGTAGAGTAAGGTCATACTTAAGGCGAGCAATATCAAATCGAAAAGTTTTATTTTTAAATTTTTCTCTTTTAAAAATAGGGCTCCAAATAAAAAAGAAATAAGTACACTACTACGACGAACCATAGAAATAACAGATATTAGAGCTTCGTCGTATGATAGCGAATGAAAATATAAAAAATCGGCAGAAGATAAAAATATAGGTATGAAAACGATTGCCCAATGCCAATGAAAAGGTGTTGTATCTTTTCTTTTTGGGTACCATAATAGCAATAAAATTATCAGCATTAGCAATAATTGATACACGTTAAACCATGATTGTACAAAAAGGGGATGTATACTTTGCATAATGTATTTATCGTATAGTCCACTAAGGGCTCCTAATAATACAGCAATAAAAAGAAAAATAGTCCATTTGTTTTGTATTCTAAAACCTTCTTTTTTACCGGAATAACCAAGAAGGAATATTCCTATAATGGCTAATATTACACCAAACCATTGTAGTAAATTTAATTTTTCGGAGAAAAACAATATTGCTCCTAATAAAACAAATATTGGGCGTGTTGCATTCATTGGCCCAACTATGGTGATTGGAAGGTGTTTCATGGCAAAATATCCAAAAATCCACGATAATAGGACAATTATTGCTTTTACAAAAACAAATTTATGCAAGTGTAGATTGTTGGATTCAAAAGCATAAAATAATCCACCGAATAAAGATTCGTCGAAAGAGTTGATTATGAATGGAAGAAATAAAATAGAAGAAAAAAGCGTATTTAAAAAAAGCACAGGAATAACAGCATTCCCATGCAAAGCTTTTTTCTTAAAGATGTCGTAAAATCCAAGTAAACAAGCCGAGCCAAAGGCTAAAAATAACCACACGTCTTAAAATCTTTTGTTTTTCTTTTCGCTGATATATTTTTTTCGTTTCCCTGCAAAAATCTCAAAATTCCAAAATTCGCAGTCCAAATCGCCATTTTTTAGTTTGATTTTTTTAGAAGGATGTAATCCTATTTTTGATAAGCAAGTAGTTTGTGAACTTATAACCCAAGCTTTATTTTCAGTAAATTTATGTTTTAACAAAGAACCTAATTCTGAATACAAAGTATCTAAATCTGAAAGTTTTAGACGTTCTCCATAAGGTGGATTTGTTACCATAAGAGCTTTTCTTGTGTATGGTTTAAATTCGGATACGGGAGCTTGTTCAGTCTCTATGAACTTTGAAAGCCCCGCAGATTCAATGTTTTTTCGACAAGTTTGTAGTGCTTTTATCGATATGTCTGAACCATAAATTTTATATTTGAAATCACGTTCTTGTGAATCGTCGTTATAAATTTCATCAAACAAGTCTTTGTCAAAATCAGCCCATTTTTCAAACGCAAATTGTCTACGATAAATACAAGGGGGAATGTTTAAAGCTATTAGGGCTGCTTCTATTAAAAGTGTACCAGAACCGCACATTGGGTCTACAAAATCAGATTCTCCATTCCATCCTGATAACAATAGCATTCCTGCAGCTAATACTTCGTTGAGGGGTGCTTCTGTTTGTTCTTGTCTATAGCCTCTATGGTGTAGAGATTCGCCTGAACTATCAAGTGATAATGTACAGTCGTTGTGCGATATGTGTATATTTAAAAATAGGTCAGGGTTATTTATTCGTACCGAAGGGCGTTTCCCTTGTTTTTCCATAAAGAAATCGGCAATAGCATCTTTAACTCTATACGCTACAAATTTAGAATGAGTAAACGTTTCCGAGTAAACTGTGGCGTCTATGCTAAAAGTTTTTTTAACGTCGAGGTATTTTGTCCAATCTAGTTGTTTTACTTTTTCGTAAACTTCATCGGCATTTTTTGCTTTAAAAGTAAGTATGGGTTTTAAGATGCGTAAAGCGGTTCGGCAACAAAGATTTGCACGATAAAGTAAAGCTTGATTGCCAGTAAACGAAACTGCACGACGAGCAATTTGAACATTATTAGCTCCGAGATTGATAAGTTCGCTGGCTAAAATAGATTCTAAGCCTAGAAATGTTTTTGCTAAAAAAGATGATTCTTTCATTATTTTTTCTGAATTAATTTTGTTCCTGCTGGTATATCCTTATCTACCCAAATATTTCCTCCAATAATGGAATTTTTACCTATCGTAATTCGTCCTAAAATAGTAGAATTAGAATAAACTATCACATTGTCTTCTATTATTGGATGTCTTAATATACCTTTTATAGGGTTGCCTTCAGCATCAAGAGGAAAGCTTTTGGCACCTAAAGTTACGCCTTGGTAAAGTTTTACATTATCTCCAATGATAGAAGTTTCCCCAATTACAACCCCAGTTCCATGGTCTATTGTAAAATATCTCCCAATTTTTGCTCCGGGATGAATGTCGATACCAGTTTCGGAATGTGCCATTTCTGTAATAATACGAGGTATGATGGGAACGTTTAGCAATAATAATTCGTGAGCGATTCGATAGTTTGATATTGCTCTTATGGCAGGATAACAAAGTATTACTTCACTTTTGCTATTAGCTGCGGGGTCGCCATTGTATGCGGCTTCTATATCGGTGCTAAGAACTTCTCGTAAGGTGGGTAGTTTTTCTATAAATTGTAATGCGATTTGTTTCGCTAAATCTTGATATTTAAGTTTGTCATCATAATTTTCGGAAAAACACAATCCTGCATAAATTTGTTTAGTCAAAGAACTTTTGAGTTTTTCTATTTGAACACCGATGTAATAACGAACACTTTCGGAGTGAATAGTTAAATTCTCAAAATAACCAGGGAAAAGAATTTTCCTTGTTAAAGCAACTATTTCTCTTAATTCATCTATGGAAGGAAGAGCAATTTCGGTGTTTTGATGATAAAACAATGCTTCGTATGAATCTAATTGTGATAAAATATCAATAGTATTTTTTATTTTGTTATCCATAATTAAATGAGCTTTTTTACTGCTTCTATTGCATTTTTTATTCGAATTTCACCTAATCCACTAATTTCAAAAAATGGAATCGAAAGCTTTTCAACTTCTTTTTTGTAACGATTATATAAATATTGACGATTGTTAGCATTTTCTCTTACAGTATCGTATTCCCATTCCAAATCAGGTTTGCAAAGCAAATAAAGCTGTATGTTTTGTTTTTTTAATGCTTTATTTAACCATTTAGGGACATTATTATAACGCTCCGAAAACCATATTTTTGTTATAATTAAATCTGTGTCAAAAAAAACTAATCCATCTTTTCTTTCGTGTAAATAAAATTGAAGTTGCTGCATTCTCGCAATATTTTCAACATCGTGATACTTATATTCTCTATTTAAATTTTCAATATAAGTACGTGCGTATTCGGAAACCCATTCTGTCTTGAAGTGTTGAGCCAATTGTTTACACAGGGTTGTTTTTCCTGTTGATTCGGGTCCTATCAGAGCAACTTTTTTCATTGTTTTGAAAAATAAAAAGGCAAAGAGTAATCTTTACCTTTTCGTTTTTTGTTATTCCATTATTTTACGGAACAAGTTTTTCATATTTACTTGTTTGTCAACAATGTCGTGCAAATCTGAAATTTTTATTCGCTCTTGTTGCATTGTATCGCGATAACGTATTGTAACGCAATCATCTTCTAGTGTTTGATGGTCAATAGTGATACAGAAAGGAGTTCCTATTGCATCTTGACGGCGATAACGTTTTCCGATAGAATCTTTTTCGTCATATGCACAATGAAACTCAAACTTGAGTGAGTCCATAATTTGTCGAGCTTTTTCTGGTAATCCATCCTTTTTAACAAGAGGCATTACACAAACTTTTACTGGAGCAAGTACAGCAGGTAATTTTAAAACTACGCGTGACTCTCCGTTATCAAGCTTTTCTTCGCAATAAGCCGCTGACATTATCGAAAGGAACATTCTATCTACACCAATAGATGTTTCAATTACGTAAGGAGTATATGATTGATTCATTTCAGGATCAAAATACTCAATTTTTTTGCCAGAGTATTGTGCGTGTTGGCTTAAGTCAAAGTTTGTACGACTATGTATACCTTCTACCTCTTTAAAGCCGAATGGCATTTCAAATTCGATATCAGTAGCAGCATTTGCATAGTGAGCAAGTTTGTCGTGATCGTGATAGCGATATTTATGGTCGCCTAAACCTAGAGCTTTGTGCCATTTTAAGCGGAATTCTTTCCAATGAGCAAACCATTTCATTTCTTCGCCTGGACGTACAAAAAATTGCATTTCCATTTGTTCGAATTCGCGCATACGGAATACAAACTGACGAGCAACAATTTCATTTCTAAAAGCTTTACCTATTTGTGCAATACCAAAAGGAATTTTCATTCGTCCGGTTTTTTGTACATTTAAGTAGTTTACAAAAATACCTTGTGCAGTTTCTGGACGAAGATAAATTTTCATAGCACCATCTGCGGTTGAACCCATTTCGGTAGAAAACATCAAATTGAATTGACGTACATCAGTCCAATTTTTAGTTCCAGAAATAGGACAAACTATACCTTCGTCTAAAATTATTTGTTTTAAAGTTTCTAAATCGTTGTCGTTGATAGCTTTTGCGAAACGTTCGTGTAAAGCATTTCGTTTTGTTATATATTCTTGAACACGAGCGTTAGTTTGACAGAACATATCTTTATCAAACGATTCACCAAATCGTTTAGCTGCTTTTTCGCATTCTTTGTCGATTTTTTCGTCGTATTTTGCTAATTGATCTTCTATTAGAACGTCAGCACGATAACGTTTTTTTGAATCACGATTATCAATTAAAGGGTCATTAAAAGCGTCCACGTGTCCAGAAGCTTTCCATGTAGTTGGATGCATAAAAATAGCAGCATCAATACCTACAATATTTTCGTGCAATAGAGTCATAGAATCCCACCAATATTTTTTAATATTGTTTTTAAGTTCTACTCCATTTTGACCATAGTCATATACTGCACCCAAACCATCGTAAATTTCACTCGATGGAAAAACAAAACCATACTCTTTACAATGAGCTACCAATTTTTTAAAAACATCTTCTTGTGAAGCCATATGCTTTCTATTTTTTACTAATTATTATTCAATGAGTTTGCAAAAATAATGTTTTTACTCGGATTTCTAAAATAAAAAAGTCTGCTATGAAAGCAGACCTTTGAGGTTCCTAGCAGATTCGAACTGCTGTAGACGGTTTTGCAGACCGGTGCCTAACCACTCGGCCAAGGAACCATTTGCGAGTGCAAAAGTAGTATTTTTTCGTTTATCGACAAATGTTTAACGAAAAATTGTCGTAAAAAGCTTTACTTTTTATCAAAACTTTCTAGAAGTACTTTTTTAAATCCGTGTTCGGCTTTGAAAAGACGATTTATTTTTTCGGCCGAAAGAATAGTTTTATATTTTTTGTAATAAGTTTGTTGAGTTGTTGCAATTTCAACACGTAATTGTACTAATTCGTCGTTTATTTTTTCGTAATCAATAGAAATACCATTCGATTCGCTTATTTGTTTTTCAAGAGCGTGTCTCTTTTTATGAAAGTCAGCAATTTTTTGTTGAAGTTCGTTGTAAATAGGCCAAAATAGTTGTGCTTCTTCTGGAGTTAATTTTACAACATCAGTAATATAAGCTATTTTTCGAGCTTTTATCTCTTCCATGCAGATTTTGCCTTTAGGTTGAGCTATGATAGTCGCAATTGATAATGTAAAAACAAGAATGATTAAACCTCTTTTCATATATCTTAATTTTTTGCTAATAAATAATCTACAATCATTTCTTCATCTAATTCAGATACTACATAATTGTAGTAAGAGTCTTCGGTAGTTGTGTTATTTGTTTGTTTTTCTTGTTGTGCAAGCAATGAATTTGAGTCAAAATCATTATTTAATGTTCGAATGGCAAAATGTATAATTACATAAAAACCAAGAAACATGGCTGCAAAATATAGTATTGGTTTAGTTTTTTCAAAAAAGGATACCTTTTTAGGAGCAATTTTTGAATTTATTATTGAAGGTAATTTTTCAAAATAATTTTCAGGCTCTTTAAATGGTGTTCTATTACCGAAATTTTGAAGGGTGTTTTTCATAAAACTTAAAATGTTTTTAGTGTGTTAGATTTTTAAATCTTAAGAAAGTTTAATCTTCTGTTAAAAAATGTTCGATTTTTTTTACAGCATGGTGGTAAGAAGCTTTTAATGCTCCTACTGAAGTGCCAAGAATTTCTTCCATTTCTTCGTATGTTTTTTCTTCAAAATATTTCATGTTGAAAACTAATCGTTGTTTATCGGGTAATGCAAGTATAGCTTTTTGGAGTTTTGCTTCTGCTTCATTACCATCAAAATAGCTGTCAGCTTCTAATTTTGATAGTAAAATATCTTCCATATCAAGCATCGACGAAAGGTTTTTTATTCGTTGATTGTTTAGAAATGTAAGAGTTTCATTCACTGCAATTCGATAAAGCCAAGTAGATAACTTTGAATCCCCACGGAAATTGTTAATCCCAACCCATGCTTTCATCAATGTGTTCTGGAGTACATCATCTGTATCTTCGTGGCTTATGAGCATTTTCCTTATTTGCCAATAAAGTTGTTTTTGATATTTTAAAACAACTTGCGAAAAGGCTTCTTGTTTTGTTTTTTCGTCTTGAAGAAGCTTTATAAGTTGTTCGTCTGTTAATGATTTTGTCATTTTCCCTTCTTTATATTTTCAATACATCCAAACCAGAAATAATAAGTTCTTTTTTTTGAGGTTGTGGAATGCGTGGTCGATATTGTGGTAAAATTTTAGCTATTGCTGCAATATGTTCGGGTGTAGTTCCACAACACCCACCAGCTATATTGATTAAATCTTCTTTTAAAAATGCTGATATTTGTGTTGCCATAGATTCTGGTGTTTCGTCGTATGCTCCAAATGCGTTTGGTAAGCCTGCGTTAGGGTGAACGCTTACATAGCAAGAAGCTTCTTTGGCAATTTTTTTGATATATGGTAATAGGTCTTTTGCTCCGAATGAACAATTCAGCCCTATTGAAAACAAATTCGCATGTGCTACCGAACATAGCAATGCCTCGGGTGTTTGTCCTGATAATAGTCGCCCGGCTGTATCCGCTATTGTGGCAGAAAGCATTAATTTTACACGTTTCCCTACTTTATCCATTGCCTCTTCTGCTGCAAAAAGGGCGGCTTTTGCGTTTAGAGTGTCAAATACAGTTTCAATGAGTAAAGCGTCAACCCCATTTTCTATTAGAACTGTCATTTGTTCAATGTAAGATTCTACCAAATCGTCGAAACTAACATTGCGTAGCATTGGGCGATTGACATCGGGTGACATCGAAGCCATTTTGTTAGTTGGGCCAACCGAACCAGCTACATAGCGTTTTTTACTTGGATCCTTTTGGGTAAATTCATCTGCTATTTTGCGTGCGATTTTTGCAGCGGCAGCATTCATTTCTATAACATAATCGCACATATTATAATCTGCTTGTGAAATACGTTGAGAATTGAAAGAACAAGTTTCTATAATGTCTGCTCCTGCTTCTAAATATTGTCTATGCACATCGGCAATGATCTCTGGTTGTGTTAAACAAAGTACATCATTGTTGCCTTTTAATTCTACCGTGTGATTAACAAATCTATTCCCACGAAAATCGGATTCTGTTAATCCTTTTCGTTGCAACATAGTACCCATTGCACCATCAAGCAGTAGAATGCGTTTGTCTATGTCCCATTTATTCATCATTCGTACATCATTTCGTGAATATCAGTCTCTTCGGACTCTTGTTTGTTTTGTGGCCCGTGTTTCCATTCGTATTCTTGTTGTAATAATTGTTGCTGCTTTTCTTCTTCTGTTAAATCTTTTAAATCGGGATTATTTTGTGCTTGAATACGGATTAAATCTCCATATCCTAAAACTTTGTTTACTTTATAAAGTTCTAAATTTAATCCACCTTCAGGTATCCAACCACTCATGCCCACGTTACGTTCAGTACGCAAAATATAACGCATACGACCTAAGTCCGTTTCAAGCACGTCGTTGTTTTCTCCGTGAGGCATTTCTAGGTTTCGTAAGTAGAGAGTTCCGTGCACCATACGGTGAGCTGAGTTTTTATTCCAATAAAAAAGTCTTAATTCCCAATCGCCTGACTGAAAAACTTCATATTCATCAGGAAATTTTGTTTTTTCTTTCTTCTTTTTAGAGAATGTAGGAATCGAAAAAGTCAATATCAAGACAAGTAGAAAATATTTTTTCATATAAAAATTTTTTAATGACGTTTTTTTAATTCTCGAGCTAAATCTTCCATTCTTAACCCTTTAGATGTTAGTAATACAATTAAATGGTAAATTAAATCAGATGCTTCATAAATAAGCCCTTCGTTAGTACCATTTGTGGCCTCTATAACACTTTCTACAGCTTCTTCGCCTACTTTTTGTGCCATTCTATTTACACCTTTTTCAAATAGCGAAGTTGTGTAGGAGCCTTCAGGACGTTCTTTATAGCGTTTTTCAATGAAATCTTGTAGATATTTCAAAAACATAATATCTTCTTCATTTTTTTCTCCCCAGCAAGTATCAGTTCCTGTATGGCAAACAGGCCCTTCTGGTTTTACTTTTATCAATAAAGTGTCGTTGTCGCAATCGTTTAGTATTTTTATTACAGTTAAAAAATTACCGCTTTCTTCTCCTTTTGTCCAAAGACGTTGTTTTGTACGACTATAAAAAGTGACTTTCCCGGTTTCTTCAGTTTTTTTTAGGGCTTCTTCGTTCATAAATCCTAGCATCAAAACTTTGTTCGTGAAATTATCTTGAACAATTACTGGAACAAGTCCTCCCATTTTTTCAAAATCAACTTTCATAATTATTTAATTATATATTTTTCAATTTCTGATAGCGTTATATTTCCCTCGTAAATAGCTTTTCCTACGATGACTGAAGGCACGTTAATATTTTCTAATGCATCTATATCATTCCATTGTGAAACACCTCCGCTTGCTATTAGATGTAAATTAGGAAAATTATTTAATATCTTTTTATACAAATCAGTTGCAGTTCCTTGCAACATTCCATCTTTTTCGATGTCAGTACAAATTACTTTTGAGATGCCAACTTGAGTATATTCATTTAGAAATGTAATTAAATTGCAATTAGAGGTTTCATACCAACCAGATACAGCAATTTTTTCATTTTTTACGTCGGCTCCAAGAATGATTTTTTCATTTCCGTAGGTCGTAATCCATGATTTAAAAAGTTCAGGATTTTTAATAGCAATACTTCCTCCTGTTATCATTTTTGCTCCCGAAGAAAATGCTATTTTTAGATCTTCTTCGGTTTTTAATCCTCCTCCAAAATCGATGGTCAACGAAGTTTTGGTAGCAATTTGCTCTAAAATATGGTAGTTAACTATGTGTTGTGCTTTTGCTCCATCTAAATCAACAAGATGTAGGCGTTTGATTCCATGTGCCTCAAAGGCTTTGGCTATTTCAAGCGGATTTTCGTTGTATACCTTTGTAGATGTATAATCACCTTTGGTTAAACGGACACATTTTCCGCTAATAATATCTATTGCAGGAATTATTTCTATCATTGTTTTTTATATTTTACAAAGGTAAGAAAAGTTGACTGCTAGGGAAATAAAAAACTCATTTAATAGCAGAAATTCCTTTGTATGAACTTATAGAAATGTTGAAAATAGTAGGTATTTCTGTTGTATTTGTGACGGGAACTATATTAGCTGTAGATGCTACCAGCATACCTTTCAATAATTTTTTAAATGAATTTTTCATAGATCCCAATCACTTAAATTATATGTCGCTTCTATTTTGTTTTCTATGCTGTCGGGAAGGTCAACAAAAAAGTCAATATCTGTAATTATTTCAATATCATCTATAGACATGGCATATTTATTTAGAGGTTTGTGTTCTGCTTGATTTGGCATCATAAAACCTATGGCACTCCAAGAATCCTCTTTTTGTCGTAAAATAACTTTGAAAAATGCGTCTGGCACAGAAATGGTATTATGAGCAATTGTTTTTGGAGTCAACGAAACAATAGGCCCACAAGCAATATATATATGGTCATATTTTGTAGTCACACTACGAATATGTTCCTCTAAATATTTCCAAATGCCTTTGTTGAGATTGTTATTTTGAGGACAAATATTAGATGTATAAAAACTTTCTGTCATAGCTTGTTTGCTCCATTTCATATCAGCAGCTGGTGCCATATGTCCACGGTCATAGCCCGAATTTTCATAATCATCTGTACTTGGGGATTCTTTTATTTTGGGGTCAGGTAAAAAGTTAGAATCACGAGGTTCTACGCCTTGTACCTCTTCTGATGTTAATTCGTAAGCAACCCAATTGGGAATTTTCCAATTAGTATTGAAGCTAACAGTATAACCGATATGTGTGACGATTTTCTCTGGTTGAGAAGACTTTATTTTTGGTAATTCATAATGTAAGATTTCTTCATTAAATATTGCAGCACAAATAAGTGTTGCAATAAAAAGTCCTACAAATAAAAGTGCATTAACTTTTAATCTTCTTATCATTCTTTCCATAGGTTCTCTTTTATAGGGAAATCTTCTATTTCTATTTGTGATAATTTATTTGTTGTCAAATTCACTTCACGAGCTAGGCGATTAGCTTGGCGTTCTAAAGTTTTTTCAAATACGTTACGTACTAAACGTCCATTACCAAAGTTTACGTCTTTATTGGTAACCTCATCAGTGAAATATTGCAGAAGGGTTTCCTTTGCTCCTTCTCCAAAGTGGTACTGATAATTCTTCATGTTTAGTTCAAATATTTTCAATAATTCTTCTGCTGAATAATCAGAAAATTCTATATATCGGTTAAATCGTGATTGTAACCCCGGATTAGAATCGATAAAATCTTTCATATTTTTAGTATAACCTGCAAGAATAACAATCAATCTGTCTCGGTCGTCTTCCATTCGTTTGAGTAAAGTTGCAATAGCTTCTTTCCCATAATCGTTTGTAGCACCGCCAATGAGCGAATATGCTTCATCTATAAAAAGAACGCCATCGAGGGCACTATCTATGATTTTATTTGTTTTAATTGCGGTTTGTCCAACATATTCTGCCACTAAACCTGCACGATCTGTTTCAACTAAATGTCCCTTACTCACTACACCTAGATTCTTGTATATTTTAGCCAATATGCGTGCTACAGTAGTTTTTCCTGTACCTGGGTTCCCTGTAAAAACACAATGATATGATACGGATGAAGTTTTTAGGCCTCTTGAAGTTCGCATCTGTTGGATTTTTATAAAATTAGAAAGCATTTCTACTTCTTTTTTTACAGAGTCAAGTCCAATAAGTTTATCTAGCATGCGAGTTTGCCTAGATTTTTGGCTTGTGGAATTTGTGTTTAAGGAAGGTTCAGTAGTATCTTGGGGTTTTTCATCCTCTTGTGAAACACAATCGTCGTTTTCTTCTCCCTTTAATTTCATTATATTACTTAACCATTCGGCTTCTTCTTTAGTAATGGTATTATCTGCTTTTGCTGTAATAGAAGCCAATCGGTATATATTTACTAAAAACTTACGATGTAATGTTGTATCATTTGACAATAATAAACGCGATATGAAAAATACTTCAGGTAGGGCAGGAGATGAGTCTATAAATGCTTTTATGTTTTTTGTAATCGATTCTGCGTCTGATAAATAAATTGATTTTACTATTGTAAAGTCATGGTACGATTTATTAGCTGGATATCCTTTAGTTAATGCAATAAAGTAGAGCAACCCTAATCCTTCTTTGCTGTTTAAATCGATAGAATGTTTTAAACTGGTATAACAACGTACGATATCAATCCAAAACAATAGACGAACTTTGTATTTTACCTCTGTTATTGGTGTTTCGTTCATTGTTAGTTGAATTCCTATAGAATCTATAAGAGTTTCTATATTATTGATGTTTAATACGTTTTTGTAATCTGTATATACATTTTCTACAGCTTTAAAAACTTGATTGTAATAATCATCTGTTGTTTGATGAGAATGTTCTATAGGATTTTGGGTAGTATTAGTTGGTTCTTGTGAGGGTTTCCTTTTTGCTACAATGATATGTGTGAAAACTACTATGGAGACAAATAGAAAACCTATCCATACATTAAATGCAAAGCCTGATAAAGCAATAAGAATTACAAGTGTCCATAAGTGAAAAGATAATATACTAAGGATTATTCTCTTACATCCCAATTTGTTAGTAGCCATTTTGATTTTTGTGTTTCTTTTTATACAAAGATAGTACAAAATTAAATATCAAAAAATTAGGGATGAATAAATATAAAAAAGAGGATTCAGAATAGAATGAATCCTCTTTTTTGTGCGTAGGATGAGACTCGAACTCACACGGCCTTGCGACCACTACCCCCTCAAAGTAGCGTGTATACCAATTTCACCACCTACGCGAGATTTTTACAATGCAAATGTAGAGCATTTTTATAAATCGGCAAAATAAAAGATTCTGAAAATAAAAAACCAATAAAAATACATACCTTTGAACGAATAAAAATAACAGATATGAACATACAACAACGCTTACAAGCATTGCGTGCTTTGATGCACGAGCGACAAATAGCAGCAGTAATAATTCCCGGAACAGATCCGCATGCAAGCGAATACAGCCCCGAACATTGGAAAGAACGCGAATGGATTAGCGGATTCAATGGTTCGGCAGGTACGGTGGTGGTTACCACTGACGACGCTGGTCTGTGGACCGATTCACGCTATTTTTTGCAAGCTGAAGAGCAGCTCTCGGGCAGTGGCATTCGCTTATTCAAAGATGGACTTATCGAAACGCCAAGCATTGCAACTTTCCTTTCCGAATCGTTACAGTTGGGCGACGTTGTGTCCGTCAACCCTGAAATGTTTTCTATTGTGGCGGTAGAAGACTTGAAAAATCAGTTACAACAAAAAGGCATTAAACTCAATACGGATTACGATTTGATAGGTGAGATTTGGACCGAAAATCGTCCGCCGTTGCCATTGGAACCAATTTTTTGTTTGCCCGAAAAATTTTCGGGAGAATCGGCAAAAAGCAAAATTGAGAACATTCGCGAAACTTTGAAAAACAACGGTTGCAATGCGGCTCTTTATTCAGGACTCGACGAGGTAGCTTGGCTTTTCAATATCCGAGGCAACGATGTGAGTTTTAATCCTGTTGCCATTGCCTATGCTTTTGTAGATGAAAAACAAGCTTATCTCTTCACACCTCAGCAAAAAATAACGCAAGAGGTTGCCTTACAACTTTCTGAAGACGGAATTGTTGTTTATGACTATTCAAAAATTGGGGATTTTTTAGCCAATTTACCTAAAGAAATCATTTTGGCTTTGGATTTTAACCGAATCAATTTTGCTCTTTACACGAAAGCCTCGTGTCAGAAAAAGCAACTCTCTTCGGCAGTGATTGATGCCAAAAGCATAAAAAATGAAACAGAGTTGCAGGGCATTCGTTCAGCAATGGTACGCGATGGAGTAGCGATGGTAAAGTTTTTGAAATGGTTGGAAGAATCTATTGCCAAAGAACATTTAACAGAACTTTCGGTTGCTGAAAAACTAAAAGATTTACGTTCGGAACAAGCACTTTTTGCAGGCGAAAGTTTTAATACCATAGCAGGCTATGCCGCTCATGGCGCCATTGTGCATTATGCCGCAACAGCAGAAAGCAACGCAACGCTCGCACCTGAAAACTTTTTGCTCCTCGACTCCGGCGGACAATACTTCGACGGAACGACTGACATTACTCGCACCATCGCACTTGGAGCACTCTCCGACCAGCAAAAAACTGATTTTACGCTAGTGCTAAAAGGTCATATTGCTTTGGCACAAGCAGTGTTCCCTTATGGAACTTGCGGTGTGCAATTAGACATTCTCGCTCGGCAATTTTTATGGCAAAATGCTTTGAATTACGGACATGGAACAGGGCATGGCGTGGGGCATTTCCTTTGCGTACACGAGGGTCCGCAAAATATCCGCACCAATTTGAATCCTACGATTTTGAAAACGGGTATGGTCATTTCCAACGAGCCCGGACTCTATCGCACCAATCAATACGGTATTCGTACCGAAAATTTAGTAGCTGTAGTTGAACATGAGTCGAATGAGTTTGGACGTTTCTTTGCTTTCGAAACACTTACACTTTGCCCTATCGACAAAAACGCTATAAACGAAACTTTGCTTTCTGACAACGAAAAAGCGTGGCTCAATGCTTATCACAGAACTGTCTTTGAACGCATTGCTCCGCATTTATCCGATGAAGAAAAGGCATGGCTTAAAGAGAAAACCAGCGAGTTAAAATAACTTCAAATAAAAAAGTGCTACTTTGAGGTAGCACTTTTTTTATGTTCTTTTTTGGTGTAGCAAAACTATGAGATTGCTTATTTGAATCCCTAGTAGGAAATACTGAAAAGAATCGGATGCTAGACACGTTTTTTTAATCTCTACAAGTTGTTTGCTCAATGCTTGCTTTTGCATGGCAAGTTGTTTTTTTAGCAAGGCTTTTTGCAGAGTAATATCGTTGTGCGTGTGCAACGCAATGGTTTTATTGATCATTTTCGTTTGGTTTTTGCGAAAACATAATTTTGCTCATTTGCTTGATAATAGGATTGACAAAAAGTGATTCGCGGAGTGAATAAACCAAACCTCCAAACAACGCCAATACTCCTCCTACAAACAGACTTGCTACAATTAAAGATTCGAAAATGGTACTTAACCATATTACTAATGCTAGCGATAAATAGACAAAGGCTCCAAGCAGAAAACCTATGATGACAAATGCAAGCAGAAAGAATGCAACTATTTTGCTTGCTTTTTCTACGAACTCTATTCGCAACAAATCGTAGCGAGTTTGCACGTATTCTTTTGTCTCTTCGAGCAATTTTTGATACATATCAGGTGTTTGCATGGCTCTTGTTGTTTAAGGTTTCGTTTACTGCAGATTTCAACTCCTCGTCGGTGAAACGCTCTTTGAGTTTTGCCATAACGTTTTCTACAAAGCTTTTAAACGTCTCTTTGTCGAGCGTAATGCCTTTTTCGTGCAGTGTGTCGGCAATTTTTTGTCGGGTGTTACTGCCCGAGTCGGGTGCCAAAAGCATACCTACTGTAACGCCAGCTACTGCTCCGCCTACGAATGCTAATACATGTGAAAGTCTCATTGTTACCTCCTTTTTTATTGTGAATAATTAAGAAAAACTGTACAATAAAAACAACTAATGGAGACAAAATGTTTTGTGAAAAAGATTAAGACCTGAAAATGATATGTAAAAGATTATATATAACGTGTATATGGCTATTTACTCATTAACGCTTTTCATTAAGATGATAAAAAAGCACAATCTTTGAAGGTTGTGCTTTTTTTATATAAATAGATGAAAAAAATAGTTATTTATTTTCACCTATTTCTTTCCCTATTTTCATTTCAAACTTAAGTGCCTTGATAAAAATTTTATATGCTTCTTCATTCATATTTTTACCTTGTGGCTCTGCACTTTCTTCTTGAAAGTAATCCAAACAAAACCCATGAAATTCTTTTAAAAAAGACACATATTCATCACCGTTAAATTCCTTACAAATAGATGAGTAGACATCTTTCATCAGTGTTAGTTTGTGATACACTTTACTTAATAATTCGCGATTTATTTCGCAAACAGGATCTTCTACATCAGGAGAAAATACAGCGTAAATTGTACGATTAAAATTATTTAACATATCTTTTTTTTGTCCATACAACCTATGTTTCTCCTCGTTTTCAGCAATCAGAATTGTTAATTTGTAAAATATCCAAACATTTAGAGCTGTTAGCAGAAAGATTCCTATTCCGTTGAATATATTGACGAATGCTGTCCAATCTGAAATTTCATGACTTAACTTACCATTAAATACTGCTCTGTACAGAATATAAATACAAACTAAAAGTACAAAAATAGAAGTGAATACAATCGTAAATTTACATTTTAGTTTTTGTATTGACTCATTCATTCTATATTAAAATTAAATGATTATTCCTATTGGCTTTATTTAAGGTTTTAACCATATCTTGAATATGTCTCATACATTTTTGTACAACATGAGTTATATTTAGTGCAGGATAATTTTGAACTTGTGTATGAAAATATTGTCTCAAATATATATCCAAATATTTCTGTATAGAACCAATATCATTATCTTGGTCTTTAATAAACTGATAAGCAACAAGATACAATCTATCCATATCTTGACTAGAAAACCGCTGAGGATTCTGTAAATTTCTACAGAAATCTTCTACTGTATTTGTCAATGAAGGTGTCATAAAGTTTATTATTTTACTCATATTCTTATTTTTTTATATTTTCATTTCCGTTTTTATTTATAAACCCCACGCACGGACCTACCACAGGCACGGATTAGATGGGATTTACAATTGTAGATATTATCACCGAACAAAATTTCATAGGCACCAGTCGAACTGTCCGAGAGCGAACTCGACAAATAGTAGCCAAAATTTGAATCATTATCACTAGTACTACGATAGCCAGCAGCAGGAAGGAAGATAGAGTTTCCGTTGATTTTACTGGTTACTATTCTTCCTGCTATACCTGTGCCATTATAGTTACTAGTCCATGTCCAAGTACATTCGTTGATGAGTTCTTTTATTTCATCAAAGGTTGGCATTCGCCAAGAGCCACCCATATTTACTGAAGCGGCATCGTCTTCTGGGTCGAGAACGGTTTTGTTATCTACGGTACCGTAATCGCTATTAGTGTTGTACTTGGTAAGCTTTTCTAAATTCCACAAAAAATTATATTCGGGATGCCTTGTAGCAGTTGCCCATTTATAAGTATTCCAATTATAGACTTCTTTAGGTTCCACTTCGCCCCAAGCAAAATAGTCGCCGTATTCTTCTGGTTTAGTTGCACCTACGTTGCAAGTTGCCCATTTCAAGCCACTTGGCAAGCCAAGGTCTACGTAAGCGTGTCCGTCTATTTTATCATATTCTAAAGTTTTAAAACTGCGTATCAAACCATAATGATATACGCCATTCAAATAGACATAAGCACAATAATAGTAGGTGGTATTATCCCGCAAATATTTTAACTTCACTATATAATCATTACCCGTAAGATTACTTGTTGTAAAAGATTTAACATTTTCATGCTCCTCTAAATCATTAAGATTCTCAGAAAATTGAATACCTAATGTACATTGCCCTAATAATGTGGTAGGAACATGTACCGTAGCTGCTATTTTTGTAAAAGTAGAAGTTGTCTCGTAGGCTTTCCCTGTACACACTATCTCGGTAGAGTCACAACTGTAGTAATCTTCTTCGCCTTCAATATTATCTTCTGTAGAATCATCGTCAACAACGTTTTCGATGTTGTTTTCAGCGTTCTCCTTGTCGTTATCCAAGCGTGGGTCGTCATCATTATCACACGCTATAAATCCAATACTCAAAGCAGCAAAAAAAAGTGCTACAAATAAAAAATGTTTTTTCATAGTTTTGTTATTTTATATGGTTATTTACTTTTCTCTAAAATGCTTACAAAATAAGCAGTAAATAAATTTATTGATATTACAATTTTGTATATCAACGCTATACAAAGTGTATGCTTTTGCTATACATTTTGCTGTTGTGAAAGTGAGCCGAGAGGTCGGCGAAGAAGTCGTAATCCAAAGCGAGAGAGATACGCATCAGCGTGTCGGTGGTGATGTAGTAGTTTCGCAGGAGTTTGTACACGTTGTCGCGTTTGCAACCAATTTGCGAGGCGAGCCACGCCACCGAGCGGCGTTGTAGTCGCAGTTGTTCTCTTATCAGGTTACCAATGTGCAGAGGCGGAATTTCGTTTTCGTTCATAGTAAAAATGGGTTTGTGCATTGCTAGTGTCGCCACTACCCACCGAACGAAAAAATGAGAAAGGTGTGAACCTCTCTATCGCAATCGCGAGGAGCATCGGAAAACCCCGCCGTACAACTAGAATATGTTCACACCTTATTAGGCACGAACATTAACATCATGTTGTACAAAGCGGAACGCTCCGTTCGAGAAAAAACGAGCTACCACGCCATTGCTTTTTTATTCGATTTTAGTTCAAATCAAGAGTTTCCGATGCTTTTGGTTTGATTGCGAATAATAGCTAATGCTGTTTAAAAAAATGAGCAAAACTCCTTTTGCTTGTCTGCAAAAATAGTACAAAAAAGTTTTGCATACTACAAAATAAAAAACGGCAGAGCATACTCTACCGCTTTTTGCGAAAAATATGGTTTCGAATAAGTGGGTTATGCTTTGATGCGATTGGTGATGATTTTAAACAAATCGTTGATAATCAAAGCTGCGAATGATAGTGCTGTTACCCAAATCCATTGTGTGCTGTTGAGCGAAACTACGTGGAATATGCTTTGTAAAGCTGGCACAAAAAGCACAAGTAACATAAGTGTTACTACCAAGGAGATAGCTCCCCAAAGGTATTTATTAGAAAACATACCGTTGAATGCCATTGATCTTCCCGAGCGGATACTGAAAATCATTGTCATTTGCGAAAAAGCAACCGTTGCAAACGTCATTGTGCGTGCCACATCTATCGATGTTTTCAAGCCAATGTGGTAAGCAGTTAGGGTTAATGCTCCAATAAGCAATCCTTGCAAACCAATTTTAGTTAAGAAGTGTTTGTTTAGAAATCCTTGAGTTTTGTCGGTTGGTTTGCGTTGCATAATGTCTTTGGAGGCAGGGTCTACGCTCAATGCTAAAGCAGGGAAACTGTCAGTTACGAGGTTTATCCAAAGTATTTGTATAGGCAAAAGTGGTGTCATCATTCCAAATATAGCAGCTACGAAAAGTACGACTATTTCGCCGAGGTTTGTCGATAGCATAAACTGAATGGATTTGAGTAAATTGTCGTAAATGCGTCTTCCCTCGCTTACTGCCGACACTATTGTGGCAAAATTGTCGTCGGTGAGCACTACATCGGCAGCTTCTTTCGAAACGTCGGTGCCTGTTATACCCATAGCCACTCCTATATTGGCAAGTTTTAGGGCTGGTGC
>JAFYQJ010000016.1 GCA_017547145.1 Paludibacteraceae bacterium
ACAATATGGCTGCTGGTCCTGCTTCTTACGGTATGACTGATACGCTTGGACGTATGCACTCTGATGCTCAGTTTGCTGGTTCTTCATCAGTTCCTGCACACGTAGAAATGATGGGATTCCTTGGCATGGGTAACAACCCAATGGTAGGTGCTACTGTAGCAGTTGCTGTTAGCATAGCTCAAGCTTTGGACAAATAAGCCTACGGAAATCACTATTTAATCTCTTATAACATATGTTATAAGAGATTTTTATTTATCTTGATATAGAGAATATGATACAGAATGTAAATAAATACCATATATACGAAATTCTATCTTCTGATGGCAATTTTTATTACACAATCCCCAAATATCAACGCGAATATACTTGGAGTTATCGTGAATGGGAAGCGCTTTATGATGATATCAGTGAAAACGATGATGAATACTTTATAGGTTCTATTATCTGCATACCTTTGGGAGATAGTATAAATCCTTATATGGAAGTTATAGATGGACAACAAAGACTTACAACTATAAGTCTTTTCCTAACCGCAATATACACACGCTTAAAAGAACATAAGGATTATCTGGGGGAAGATGATGAGGATGTATTACCATCATTAAGAAAGTCTCTAAAAAGCAAAAACTCTCCAAACGAAATCAAGTTGGTACCACAGGTACAAAATTCAAACAGAGATGATTTTGACTATCTGTTGAATGAGGTTGGGCTTAGAAAAGCTACAGCTCCTAAACACTCGTACTATGCTATGAGAAAGATTAGCAGATGTTACAATTATTTTCTTAGTCGTATAGATAAAGAAATAAAGGGGCTTACTGGAGAAGATGTAGCAACATTTTTGCTTGGGAAGTACAACAAAGTAAAGCAAGCAATGCTAGTTAAGATAGAAGTTTCCTCTCATTCTGATGCATACACACTTTTTGAATCTCTAAACAATCGTGGCACCCCATTGACAGCGATAGACCTAATGAAGAACCTTATTATGGCGCGTGCTGAAAGCCACAACCTAACGATTGATGATTGCTATAATCGCTGGAAAATATTACTTACCAACCTATCCGAAGATTACAGCATACAGGAGCGTTTTTTCCGCCAATATTACAATGCGTTCAAACACCGATTGAACGAACCCTTCCAAGGTGATAATGAGCGCAAAAAAGATCCTCTTGGAATTGTTGCTACCCGTTCTAATTTGCTAAATATATTTGAAAGTCTTATAAACAAAAACCTTCCGTTATTCCTTGATGATATTTTACGTTGCGGTGAAATATACTCTTGGCTCATTTTACAAGATTCTACAGAAACCACTTACCGGAAAGCATTAGAAGATCTTGACCATATACAAGGTGCCCCTTCTTACCTTCTTCTTATGTATATAATAAGAAACAAAGAAGAACTTAATATAACCGACAATCAAATAAACCAACTAATTCGTTTATTGGCAATATATTTTGTTCGTAGAAATATAACCGACTATCCAAGTACGCGTGACCTAACTCGTATTTTTATGGATATTATCAGTAAGATTGAAGAAACAAAATCCGTTGGTAACGATGTAATGACTCTAATTATCGGAACGCTTAGCACATCAACAAACTGCGCTTCAGATGAAAAGTTACGTAGCAGTTTGGGTGGTGATATATACAAAGAAAATGTTGGTGCAACAAGATATATCCTTTGCAAATTAGCAGAATCTGCAATGACACAAGAAACTTGGACTGACTTGTGGCAGCGCAATGATAAAAATGTCTTTGTATGGACAATTGAACACATTTTCCCAGAAGGAGAGAATATACCAGATTGTTGGGTAGATATGATTGCTAATGGAGATAAACAACTTGCCGGGAAATATCTTGCTGAATACACTCACAAGATTGGCAATCTTACTATTACAGGCTACAATAGTTCGCTTGGAAATAAGTCATTTGTTGAGAAACGTGAACGCAAAAATAAGGAAGGACACTACATTGGCTACAAGAATGGATTGGAAATTAACCGCGAAATCGCAGCAAAAGATATATGGACCATTGAAGATATTAAAAATCGAACATCCAATTTAATAGAGGAGTTGATGGAGATATACAAATTTCCAAGTGAATAGTTTATAGAAAATCAAAAAAAATCCTACTCATGAGTAGGATTTTTTTTGATTTATTGGTGTTGTTCCCGCAAGAGGTCGTTTACGGTTTTTACGGGATTGAACGTCTCTATCGGCACTTCTACAAAAATGGTGTTCCAGTCGCTCATGGCACCATTCCACAACCCGGGCAGTTCGAGTGCTTTAAGCGATCGGCCGCTTTTCGATTTAGAAGATATAAAGCCAGTGTTTTTATCTACGTATTGTTTCAAGTCAAACTTCTCGCCTTTGTAGTTGCGTGTAGCACACACCAAATCAACAGGGTTGAAATGTGTAGATTTTCTCATCAAGTCTTTTTGTTCGGGGTCGGTTTGGTCTATTTGTGAGCTTTCGAGTATTTGAGGCGAGTATGTTCCGTCGGTGTTCAGCACAAGGAACGGACCTCCTCCGGGTTCACCCGTATTGCGTACCATACCGCAAACGCGAATAGGTCGGTTGAGTTTTCTGCGGAAATAGTCTATTTTTTCTTCATAAGATAGGGTAGCGATGCTGTTGCAGTGAATATTTAATTTTTTCTCGCAAAAATGCTCAATAGTATTTAGTTGTTCGTTTGTAACAATGCCTTGTTCTAATATTATTAAATAGTTAAAAATTTGCTTTTGGTATTGAATAAGAAGCCCTGCAATAGCTTTTTTGTAATCAACAGTTGGCGATTTTAGTCGGTCGGGTACAACGTTGTCTATATTTTTTACGAATATAATATCGGCATCAATATCATTTAGGTTTTCAATTAAAGCCCCATGTCCTCCCGGACGGAATAGCAAATTGCCATTTTCTTCTCTGAAAGGGTTATTTGCTTCGTCCACAGCTAATGTGTCGGTTGATGGTTTCTGCTCTGAAAATTGGATATTGAATTTAATATTATATCGTTGTTCGTATTTTGGTACATCTATCTCTGTAAGAAATTGAAAAAGCTTTAGGTGTTCTGCCGATACTGTGAAATGCAGATTTACCTCGCCTTTGTAGTTGCTTGTATAGAGAGCCCCCTCGAGTAAATGCTCGTGAAAAGGTGTTCGCTTTTCGTCGGGATACGAATGAAATTTTAATAACCCTTTTGGTAATTGTCCATAATTAAGTCCTTGTTTTTCAAGAAGATTTTGTACGATTACTTTAAAATTACCTTGCTGGATAAGTTCTTCTATTGTGCATGAGTTGTTTCTTAAGCAAGCTTCGTTTAGGTCTTCGTAAAAAGCAAAACGATCGATATGTCCGAAAAGAATATTTTCGTCAGAAGATATTGGCGTATTGGAGTTACCTTGCAAAAATTCGAATACAAATTTGAACATTCTACTAGCAGCGCCCGAGGCTGGAACAAATTTTACAATCGTAGAATTTGATTTTTGATAACTTTCCCATTCGTTGATGTAAGATTGTTTTTCTTTGTCGCTCATGGTGTAGATAATGCCGTTTTCTACTGTCGCAATATCTTTAATGCATAAAGGTTTAAAACCTTTCTTAAATGCATTTAGGTTTTCGTTTAGTTGTTCTAAAGAAATACCTTTTGACGCAATTAAATTTAAATCTTCTTGTGTAAACATATCTCTAAAATTTTCTTAAATGCAATGATAGTAAATAAAAACGAGAATGAAAGTTTTTGTATTTCTTTTTTGCGAATAGTTTGATTTTTTTGTAAAAATATAATTCTTCATAAGGAAAATGTGTATATAAAGGTAATTTTTGATTTTAAGCAGATTTTGTTCATTGTTGAAAACTTTATTAAAAATGCCTTGTACAATAAAATCTTTTTGTGGATTTTTGTAATCCTATATTTTGGAAAACTTTTTTAGTTTTTAGAAATATTAAATATTTGATAATTAATATTTTAATAATTTGAATTGGAAAACTTTTATTGTTTGAATAAAAATAAGTTTGCATAAAAAGTATTTTAATTATAAAGATTTATATAAAATGGAAAACAAAATCTACAAAGAAGAAGAGGCTTTGGCTGCATCGTTAGAGTATTTTAATGGCGATCAGCTTGCTGCTCAAGTTTGGGTAAACAAATATGCCTTAAAAGACTCTGAAGGCAATTTGTATGAAAAAAGTCCTAGAGATATGCATTGGCGTTTAGCAAATGAGATTGCTAGAATTGAAAAAAACTACAAAAATCCATTGTCTGCTCAAGAGTTGTTCGATTTGTTTGACAAGTTTAAATACATTGTTCCACAAGGAAGTCCAATGACGGGGATTGGAAACCATTTTCAAGTAGCATCGCTTTCTAATTGCTTTGTAATCGGATTTACATCGAATGCCGATTCTTATGGAGGTATTATTAAACTTGACGAAGAACAAGTTCAACTTATGAAACGTCGTGGTGGTGTTGGGCACGATTTGTCTCATATACGCCCCGAAGGTTCTCCAGTAAAAAATTCAGCATTAACTTCAACTGGTATTGTCCCATTTATGGAGCGTTATTCAAATTCGACACGCGAAGTAGCACAAGGCGGGCGTCGTGGAGCATTGATGTTGTCTGTTTCTGTAAAACATCCTGATTCAGAAAAGTTTATAGATGCAAAATTGGAACAAGGTAAGATTACAGGAGCAAATATTTCTGTGAAATTACACGATGAATTTATGCAAGCTGCTGTTGATGGGAAACCTTATATGCAACAATATCCTATAGAATCGACTAACCCCACATACAAAAAAGAGGTTGATGCAAAAATGCTTTGGGATAAAATCATACATAACGCTTGGAAATCTGCCGAACCGGGTGTTTTGTTTTGGGATACTATTATAAAAGAATCTGTTCCAGATTGTTATGCAGATTTAGGATATAAAACCGTATCTACAAATCCATGTGGAGAAATTCCTCTTTGTCCTTATGATAGCTGTCGATTGCTAGCAATAAATCTTTATTCGTATGTAGAAAATCCATTTACTGCGAATGCTACATTTAATTTTGATTTATTCCGTAAACATGTGCAACTAGCACAACGTATTATGGACGATATTATCGATTTGGAATTAGAAAAAATTGATAAAATATTAGAAAAAATTCAATCTGACCCAGAAGAAGAGGCCATCAAGCATACAGAACAAGAATTATGGTTGAAGATTAAAGAGAAATCAGCAAACGGACGACGTACAGGTGTTGGTATTACAGCCGAAGGAGATATGTTGGCTGCATTAGGGTTGCGTTATGGAACAGAAGAAGCAGTAGCTTTTGCAGAAAAAGTTCATCAAACAATTGCAATTGAAGCTTATCGCTCGTCGGTAAATATGGCAAAAGAACGTGGTGCATTCAAAATTTTTGATGCTGAACGTGAAAAAAATAACCCATTTATCAATCGCTTAAAGGCACAAGATGAACAACTCTACGAAGATATGAAAAAGTATGGTCGTAGAAATATTGCTTGTTTGACAATTGCTCCTACTGGAACTACAAGTATAATGACGCAAACAACATCAGGAATAGAACCTGTATTTATGGTTGTTTACAAACGTCGCCGCAAAGTAAATCCAAGCGATGTAAATGTCCGTGTTGATTATGTAGACCAAAATGGCGATTCTTTTGAAGAATATTTAGTTTTCCATCATAAATTTGTAACATGGATGGAAGTTAATGGCTACGATCCTACAAAACAATATACACAAGAAGAGCTTGATGATTTAATACAAAAATCACCTTATTACAAAGCTACAGCAAACGATGTAGATTGGGTAATGAAGGTTCGTATGCAAGGACGTATTCAAAAATGGGTCGATCATTCTATCAGTGTTACAATAAACTTGCCAGCTACAGCTACAAAAGAGTTGGTGGCAGAACTTTATTTGGAAGCTTGGAAGTCTGGATGTAAAGGTGTTACAGTTTATCGTGATGGATGTCGTTCAGGAGTTTTAGTTTCTGCAAAAAAAGATAGTAAAAAAGAAGATAAACGTTGTGTTTGTTATTCTACAGAGCAGTTGGTTCGTCCAAAAGAATTGGAATGCGATGTTGTTCGTTTCCAAAACAAAAAAGAGAAATGGATTGCCTTTATTGGTTTAAAAGAAGGGAAACCTTATGAAATTTTTACTGGATTAAATGATGACGAAGAAGGTATTATGTTACCTAAAAATGTCGTAACTGGAAAAATTATCAAAAACGTTAATGAAAAGGGAGATAAACATTACGACTTCCAATTCGTTAATAAACGTGGTTATAAAATAACTGTTGAAGGTTTAAATGATAAGTTTGATCCTGAATATTGGAACTATGCAAAACTTATTTCTGGAGTATTACGCTATGGTATGCCTATCGATCAAGTTGTAAAACTTGTTTCGGGATTGCAACTTGATAGTGAGACTATCAATAACTGGAAATCAGGTGTTGAACGTGCTTTGAAACGTTATATTCCTGATGGAACAAAAATGCAAGGACAAGTTTGTCCAGAATGTGGTCAAGAATCTATTGTTGTAAAAGAAGGTTGCTTTATATGTACTAATTGCGGATATTCTAAGTGTGGTGGATAAAACTGTATCTTAGTTGAGAACATAAAAAAGCGGATTAATCCGCTTTTTTTGTAATTTTTGTAAATTTGTATCGTTTAGATTATATAATATAACATTATGAAAAAATTATTTTCTTCTTTTTTAGGTTTTTTATTGATAAGTCTGATGTTTACTTCTTGCGTAGAAAATCAAACATTTTTCGATGAATCATTATTGTTTGGTAAATGGCAAGAATTTAATATGGATGGATCAACATTAAATTTTGAAGTTTACAATGTAGATGGCACGGGTTATACTTGGGACGAAGCTGATGATGTAACTGAGGCTGAAGCTCAACCATTTACATGGGAACTAAATCAAGCTACATTGATGCAAATTCATATAATGGAAGGAGGTCAGAAAATTCCGAAAGTTTATACATTGACAAAATTGACAAATTCGGAATTAAGTTACAAAGACGACTTTGGTGCAACTCATGATTTTATAAAAGTAAATTAAAACTATAATGAAAAAGTCTCTTAAAATAGCAGGAATTTCATTAGCGACTCTTTTAGGAGTCGTTTTAATTGTAGCATCGGTAGCTGTTTACATTGTGTTTACTCCAGATCGACTTACACCGATTGTGAAAAAAGTTTTGCCCGAAATTGTTACTTGCGAATCGGATCTCCGCAAAGTAGAATTAACGTTTTTCAGCACCTTTCCGCAGTTTGGTTTGGAGTTGGACGATGTTTGTCTAATCAACCCAATGCAAGGAGCAAATGATACGTTGGCATTTGTTGATGAACTTGTTGCAACTGTTGATGTTTGGGCATTTCTGACTGAAAACAAAGTACAACTCAACTCGTTTTATTTGAAAAATGTTACCGCTAATGTTTTTGTTGACAGTTGTGGAAAAGCAAACTATGATATTTTTCCTCCTTCTGAAAGTGTAGAGGATACTTCAGCGTTTGTCAATCCGTTTGACCTAATTGCCATTGATGCCGTAGAAATAGAAAATCTTTACGCCACATACAATGATTTGCAAAATGGAGTGATGGCTTCGGTTGGAATGTTCAGTTGCTCGTTTGATGCACAGCTTTCTGCTCAGTTTGACGGGAAAGCAAATTTGCAAACTAGCATTCAAACCATTTCTGCGAAACTAGTAGGAGAAAATCCTATTTTAGCCAATATCTCTAATTTGAAATTAGATGTCGATGCTGAAAAAACGGTTGATTTTGTTGATGGAAAGGTAATTCTTTCTCTTCCTGACGTATCTTTCAAAATGGGCGAATCAGTACTTTTGGATAAGAGAAACATATGTTTAGAAATTCCTCTTTCTGCTTCGCTCGATTCGTTGAAGGTATCGCTACAGAAAGCAAAATTGGCACTCGAAAATCATGAAATTGTTTTAAGTGGTAATGCTCAATATTGCGAAAATACTGACATTGCAATGAATGTTGATTTTGCAACAAACAAATGGGTGATTTCGGAAGTTTTATCACTTGTTCCTGCGGAGTATGCTTCACTTTTGGACGGTGTAGAAGTGGATGGCGATTTGCTTTTGCAAGGCAATGTAGATGGAGTTTACAACGATTCTACTTTCCCAAAAATTGCAACCCAATTACTTCTTGAAAATGGAAAGGGTTGCTACGAAGGTATCCCTTATCGTTTGAGAGATATTTTTGCGGATTTATCGGCAAATATCGACCTAAATAAAGGTGCAATATCGTCGGCAAAAATCAAAAAACTATCGGCAAAAACAGGAACATCTACGTTGCAAGCGTCGGGTGTGGTGAATGATTTATTGGGCAATTTGCATTGCGATTTGCGACTAATGGGCGATTTGAATTTACCAGAGTTGAAACCTTTGCTTGCGGATATGAATGTTCAACTTCAAGGTCGTACTAAAGCAGACCTAAATGCACGTTTCGCTCTCAACGATGTGATAAATCTTAATCTAAAAAAGATTTGCGCTTCGGGTAATATTGCTCTTAGCAACCTTGACGTGGTGTATGAAGATAGCATGTTTGTGAAGTCACCGGATTTGTCGCTAGCATTTAGTTTGCCAAGTAAACGGGAGAATAAATTGGCAGAGGAACTTATTGAAGCAAAAATATCGTCGTCGGCTATAGATTTTGTGATGACAGAAACTCTTTCTGCAAAAATTGATGCAGCAAACTTAGATCTTGGTATCTCTAATATTTTAGATACAACGGTTATTCCAACCTTGGCATGTAACTTTGATATGCAACATCTTTCAGCAGAGATGGATACAATTGTAGCCGATGTGGAAAAACCAAGTGGGAAAATTTCGTTTTCGCCATCGCCTCGCAATAAGAAAAATCCTCATTTGGAACTAGAATATAGTAGCGAATCGTTGGCTGCAGCAATGGGTCAATTTCTTGATGTAAAAACAAAATACATTAAGATGGTTGCATCTACGACATATAACGAGAAACAAGATAATGCTTATTTGAAATGGAATCCAACGTTTGGCATCGATTTTAACGATGGAGTTGTTCAAATGGCTAGTTTGTCACACAAAGTGCAAATTCCATCTATAAAATTCAACCTTACTCCACGAGATTTGTACATTGGTGATAGTAGAATAATTATTGCTGATTCCGATTTCAAACTTAGCGGCCATGCCACAAATATCCGTAAGTTTATAAATAAAAAAGGTGATTTAATCGGAACGTTTGATTTTGTTTCGGATAAAACCAACGTCAACCAATTGCTTGATTTGGTAAGCGGATTTGGTGTAGAAGAAGAAGTCTTAAGTGAAACAACTGCAGAAGTTGTAGAAAAAGAGGAGGCAACGAAAGAAGATAATCCGTTTATGGTGCCTAAAGGTGTTGATTTAACTTTAAATACAAAAATCAAAAAAGCTATTTTTGGAGATATATTAGCTGAAAATCTTGGTGGAAAGTTGATGGTGAAAAATGGAGTTGCCATACTCGAGCAGATGGGCTTTACGTGCGATGCTGCCAATATGCAACTTACGGCGATGTATCGTTCCGATCGCAAAAATCATCTTTTTGCAGGACTTGATTTTCACTTGCTAAATATCGATATTAAGCAACTTATTGATATGATTCCAGATATTGACACGATTGTTCCAATGCTGAAATCATTTGAGGGTAGAGCAGAGTTTCATCTTGCAGCAGAAACATACATGAAGTCAAACTACGATTTGAAAATGTCAACACTTCGTGGAGCAGCTGCCATAGAAGGAAAGGATCTTGTGTTACTTGATAGTGAAACGTTTGCCAAGATAGCAAAACCGCTAATGTTTAATCGCAAAACTAGAAACCTGGTAGATAGTATCAGTGTAGAAGCTACTCTTTTCCGCAATGAAGTTGACCTTTATCCGTTTGTGATGTCGATGGATAAATACTCAGCAGTAGTAGGTGGTCGCTATGATTTGAACCAAAACTACAATGCTCATATCGAAACACTTTCGCCTATTCGTTTGGCGTTGAGGGTTTCGGGTAATGCGGCAAATCTTGATGATATGAACTTTGATTTGGTGAAAACCAAGTATAGCGATATGTATAAACCCGAAAAACGCAATGCATTGCAAGAAAGAACTCTCGCACTGAAAAAGTTAATTTCCGATGCACTGAAAGCAAATGTTAAAGAACAAGATGAAGAAGATATTTAGTATAATATTATTTGTTTTTTTCTTCATTTCATGTGAAATTCATAATGGGGAAAATTATGCTGATTTTAGAGTTTCTGGTAGAGTTTTAGATAAAGCAACAAATCAATCTATTGAAAATATTCAAGTTAGTTTAAGAAATAAAACTTTAGGTGTCTTTGCTAAAACATTAACTGGCAAAAATGGAGAATTTTTAATTGAAGCTTTAAATGGAGGTTATACTATTGATTCTATTTTTGTTATAGCTCAAGACATTGACTCTTTCCAAAATGGCAGCTATGAGAAAGACTCCATACGTGTTTATTTACATAAAAATGATGGAGGTTTTAAATTAGAACCAGCTTTAGCAGAAAATTTGTTACTACTATTAAATAAAAAAGATTAATGCAGGCTATTTTTTATTTGCATTGTAAAACAAAATGGGGTGAGAACGTTTTTATAAATTTTAAAAATGAATCTTTACCTATGGCTTATGTAGCAGAGAATCAATGGAAAGTAGTAATTGATAATTTAACAACACTTGATTTTTCGTATACATATACTATAAAACGTGATGAAAAATTTGTAGCAGAGAGCAAATTGAATCGTATAGTTTTGATAGAAACAAATAATTATACAACTGAAATTTACGATGATTTTGTTCTTGAATCAAATGTTTTTCAAACATTACCATTCAAAAGATGTTATTTCTCCCATAAAATTGCTAACAAAACGATAGCAAACCAATGGATTTTACAAGTGTATGCACCATTAGTTGAAAAAGATTGCAGTGTTGGGGTTATAGGATCAAGTTCATTATTAGGGAATTGGGATGAAAACAAGTATCTCCCTTTAAATTATATAGGTTCAGGGTGGTGGAATATAAGTATAGAATCGCAAGATGTTGTAGAATATAAGTTTATTATCATTGATAAGTCAAACAAAATCTTACTTTGGGAAGATGGAAATAACCGCATAACTGATTTTACGAAAAAAAACTGTGTTTCTGTTTTAAATCTTATTTTTAGACATAATTTTCGATGGAAAAGTGCAGGTGTAGCTATTCCTGTTTTTTCACTTAGGTCTAAAAAAGGATGGGGGATTGGTGATTTTTCGGATTTAAAATATTTAGTGGATTGGGCGTCAAAAACAGGATTAAAAATAATACAAATTTTACCAATAAATGATACAACCAACACAGAAACCAACGAAGATTCTTACCCTTATAGAGCAAATTCTATTTATGCTTTACATCCAATTTTGCTTGATACTACAAAAGTAGGCATATTAGAAAATTCTATTCAACAAAAATCATTTGAGAAAAAATCCGCATTATTAAATAAAAACAAAAATGTTTCGTATGCAGAAGTATTTTCGCTGAAAACTAGCTTTTTGAAATTGATTTATATACAAGATTCAGAAAAGTTATTTAAAACCACCGATTATAAAAAGTTTTATTCTAAAAATGAGCATTGGTTGTTGCCATATGCAGTTTATTCTTGTTTAAGAGAAGATTTTAAAACAGCAAATTATGCATTGTGGAACGATTATTCCGAATACTCTTTATCAAAAGTTCGTGATTATGCTTATGAGAATAAACACCGTGTGGAATATTTTTATTTTATTCAATATCATGCTACAAAACAACTCAAAGAAGCACATGCGTATGCCAATAAAAAAGGGGTTTCTTTAAAAGGTGATTTGCCAATTGGTATTAGTGCAGATAGTGTTGATGCTTGGATGCAACCAAATTTGTTTAATTTAGATGTACATGCAGGAGCTCCCCCTGATGATTTTTCTAAAAATGGACAAAATTGGGGATTTCCAACGTATAATTGGGTGGAAATGAAAAATGATGATTTTGCATGGTGGAAAGCTCGGTTTAAAAGCATGGCAGAATACTTTGATGCATATCGTATTGATCACATTTTAGGTTTTTTTAGAATTTGGCAAATCCCTGTGGAATCTTTAGATGGTGTTTTAGGATACTTTAATCCTGCAATGCCATTCTCAAAAGAGGATTTAATGGATAGGGGATTTGCATTCTCAAAACAAATGCTTCAACCATTTATCACAGAAAAATCCTTACAAAAAATATTTGATAAAGATTATTATTACGTTGTAAATGAATTTTTTGAAAAGCATGGAGATCTTTTCAAATTTTTACCTCAGTTTTCAACACAAAAGCATTTTATTGATTTCATAGAAAAAAAATCAAATATTCTTTCTGTTGATTTATCACGCAAAATATTAGATGTATATACCAATGTACTTTTCATAGAAGATAAAAAGTACCCGAATTGTTTTCATCCTCGAATTGCTCCTTTTGAAACAGAAGCATACAAACAATTAAGCGATTTTCAAAAGGAAATTTTCAAATCTATTCATGATGAATATTTTTACGTTCGGCATAATGAGTTTTGGGAAAATGAAGCTCTTACAAAACTCCCTTTGTTACTTAAAACTAATGATATGTTGGTTTGTGGTGAAGATTTAGGAATGATTCCTCAATGCGTACCTAATGTTATGAGTTCGTTACAGATATTGAGTCTTGAGGTTCAACGTATGCCAAAACAAACTCATTCTGAATTTGTAAATTCTAATCAAACTCCATATTTTTCTGTTTATACAACGGGTACTCACGATACATCTACCATAAGAGAATGGTGGCAAGAAGATGCAGAAAAAACAAGTCGTTATTATCACCAATTATGTAAAGCAATAGAAGTAGTTCCACAGCATTGTAATCCTACTACTACAAGAAAAATATTAGAAGATATTCTATCATCTAATAGTATTTTTACAATATTTCCAATGCAAGATATTTTAGCATTAAATGAAGATTTTGTTACAAAAAATCCTAAAGAAGAAAGAATAAACAATCCTGCAAATCCTAATCATTATTGGTGTTATAGAATGAATGTTGACTTAGAGACTTTATTAAAAAATAAAAATTTTAATTCTTTGTTGAAAAAAATGCTTAAAGATTATAATCGAATTTAAAATAGGAAATTGTATATTTGATAAATAATAAAAATACATAATTATGGCAGAAAATATAAAAAAACCATCAGAAGAAAAATTGAAAGCCTTAAAATTGGCGATGGATAAAATAGAAAAAGATCATGGCAAAGGAACCATTATGAAAATGGGCGATCGTGTCGAAGAAAATGTGGCTGTAATTCCTACAGGATCTTTAGGGTTAAATTTAGCATTAGGTGTTGGTGGTTATCCTCGAGGACGTGTTATTGAAATCTATGGACCAGAATCTTCTGGTAAAACTACACTAGCAATACATGCAATTGCAGAAACTCAAAAAGCAGGTGGTATAGCAGCAATTATTGATGCAGAACACGCTTTTGACCGTTTTTATGCAGCGAAATTAGGTGTTGATGTAGACAATCTGCTAATTTCTCAACCTGATAGTGGAGAACAAGCATTGGAAGTCGCGGATCAATTAATTCGCTCTTCTGCTGTAGATATTGTCGTTATAGACTCTGTTGCAGCCTTGACTCCAAAAGCAGAGTTAGAAGGCGATATGGGCGATTCTAAAATGGGATTACAAGCACGTTTAATGTCACAAGCATTAAGAAAACTTACGGCTAATATCAACAGAACAAATACTACTTGTATATTTATCAATCAGTTACGAGAAAAAATTGGAGTAATGTTTGGTAACCCAGAAACAACAACAGGGGGAAATGCATTGAAATTTTATGCATCTGTACGTTTAGATATTCGTCGTGTGGGACAAATAAAAGAAGGCGATGAAATAATAGGTAATCAAACTCGTGTGAAAGTCGTTAAAAATAAAGTTGCACCTCCATTCCGTAAAGCTGAGTTTGATATTATGTTTGGAGAAGGAGTTTCTCGTATTGGAGAAATATTAGATTTAGGAGTAGAGGCTGGTGTTATAAAGAAAAGCGGATCGTGGTTTAGTTATGGTGAGACCAAATTGGCACAAGGACGTGAAGCTACAAAAAATCTTATAGCTGATAATCCTGAATTAACAGCAGAACTTGAACAAAAAATATTTGAAGAATTGAAAAAACACGATTAAGATTAAACTTAATAGTTAAAACATTTGTTTTAAACCTTAGATAGAAATATTTAAGGTTTTTTTATTTTTCTAGTACTTTGCATTGCATAGTACTAGAAAAGTTTATAAATTTGCTACGTTAAAAAATAAATATCTATGGAAATAAATACAGAAAATATTAAATCGCAAATGCGAAAAGGCTATTTAGAGTATTGTATATTGCTCATTTTAGATAAGAAACCTGCTTACGTTTCTGATATTATTCAAATTTTAAAAGAGGCTAAATTGATTGTTGTTGAGGGAACATTGTATCCCTTGCTCACACGATTGAAAAATAGTGGTTTTTTAGAGTATAAATGGCAAGAATCTACCCAAGGTCCTCCTCGGAAATATTATGAAATAACAACAAAAGGGAAGGAACTACTGAACGAATTGAAGATTGCTTGGAATGAAATAAAAAATGTTGTAGAAGTTGTAAAAGAAATCAATTAAAATATATAAATCATGAAGAAAACATTAAGTATAAATTTAAATGGTGTCGTTTGGACAATAAATGAAGATGCTTATCAAGAATTAAAAAATTATCTAGATGAACTAGAAAATAATTTCTCATCAGACGATGAGAAAGAAATTCTTAATGACATAGAAGCTAGAATCTCTGAACTACTTTCTGAACGAATGGATAAAAAACGTACAATAGTAGAAATAACTGATGTAGAATATGTTATTTCTGTGTTGGGAAAAGTTAGTGATTTTTCGGAAGAGAGAGAAGAAAAAGTGCAAGAGGGTAAAAAGCAATCAAAGAGGTTTTATCGTGATCCTGAAAACAAAATTATTGCTGGAGTAGCAGGAGGTTTAGCTGCTTATTTAGGGTGGGATCCTACTATAGTAAGAATATTGTTTGTGTTATTAGTAATATTTGGGTTTAGTTATTTTTTACCAATCTATTTGCTAATATGGTTGATTGCTCCTGAAGCGATTTCATCATCACAAAAACTTGAAATGAAAGGTATTGATGTAACGATAGATAATATAAAAAATATAAAATCTAAAATATCAGAATCAATGCCTGCAGGCGAAAGCGTAAAGACATTTGGACAACGTATTGGCGAAATCATTGTCGGAATTTTTAAATGGGGCTTTATTATTTTTGGAGGAATTATTGGAGTCATAATAGCCATTACTTGTGCATCTATAATATTAGGATTATTAATTTTTGGTATTATAGCATTAGCAGATCCTACGTTAGTTACGGATTTTATGAATATTAATTTCCTAATATTATTTATATCAATTTTTATACTTTGCTTATTCCCACTAATAGGTGCAATATGCCTAGTAATTCGTTTACTTAGCAGAAAGCCAAGGAAGAAAAATCGTTTATGGGTTTTCTTTTTAATGTTTGTTATTTGGGTCATTGCATTTTTTATGATGATTTTTTCTGGCATAAGATTAGGGACTTCTGATATATCAAAGTATGAAAATTACTATATGACATGGAATGGATCAAAATTTGCGTTAGAAAAAAATCCAGAAACAATCATTTCTGAACCACGACAAGTATCTGATTTTCATAGTATTTTTGTTGAAAAAGCTGTAAAAGTAGAACTTATACAAAAAGATAGTTGTTCTGTGAGAGTTTTTGCTGATGCAAGTTATATCACAAACGTTACAACAGAAGTAAGGGATAGTATTTTGTTTATTACTAATAATACAAAAAATAGTGCAACAGTTGAGATTTCAATGCCAACTATAAAGAGTATTATTGCAAATAATGCATCAAAAATAGAAGTTGGAAATATTATAAAAACAAAAGATTTGGAAATCCAATTAAATGGTGCAAGTAAAGCAGATTTGGATTTAAATGTAGAATCATTAACACTTCATATTGGACAGGCTTCTAAAGCGGAAATAGAGGGTAATAGTGAAAATTTGTTTTTATTGGCAAATGGAGCATCAAAAGTAGATTTAGAGAATTTTAAAGTACAGAATGCCGATGTTTCAGTACATTCTGCTTCTAAAGTGAAAATTTGGGCAGTTGATAGTTTAAAAACAAATTTATCGGGAGCAAGTAAGTTAAAATACAAAGGATTCCCTATTATTTCAAGTACTGCAAAGGATATGTCTCATATAGAGAACGATAATAATTAAACAATCTTTAAAATGAAAAAACGCATAACAAATTGTTATGCGTTTTTTGTTTGTAAGTAATTATTCGGTTTTTAGAAAGTTTCTATTTCTCCTACGAAAATCCATGCAGGTTCTCCTGTTGCTCCATGCCATTTAGGCATATTCTTAACAGAAACTCCTGTTACACGAATATAACGAGTTTGTACAGGAGTAAACTCTACACTAGCTTGTTCTACAGTTTTACCAACATGTTCCCATTTGTCATAGTCATTATATGTTTCATCGACTATTGTGCGATAAGTTTTTCCATCATCAGAAACTTCTACTTTTATACCTGCTGCACCAAAAATATAGTTACCTGGTTCAACAAGTAAATCCATTTTTACAGAAGATATTTCTTGTACTTCTTTTAAATCAATTTCTGCTTGGAAATCAGTTCCAAGGTAACCAATCCATTTTCCTGAATTAAAAATAGGATCTCCGACAATTCCATCAACTAATATTTCTGCAGAAATATACGCATAGTTATTATGAACAGGAAGTGTAAAATTAATAGGCTTTAAACTTGATTTATTAAAAGAAAATTCTTGAGATTTTACTTTAGTTGCAATGCTATTTCTTATTGCTGCAGTTTTCAAAACACAAGTTTCTTTAATATCAAATGGAGCAGAGTAGAGTATTGAGTTTTCGTTAGGTTCAGAACCATCAAGTGTGTAGTAGATAGGAGCATCACCTAAAGTAGAAAGTGTTATTTCGGTAGCTCCTTTCTCAATATTAGGAGCTATTTGCACACCTACTTCAAGCAAATGTTTTGCGTAATTTAACCCGTCACGTTCGTAAATATCAATCATTTTTGGCATACGTGAAATAAAGTCTTCGTAATTCTTTTTTTCAGGTAAAGTCCAACAAACTTCACACAATGCAGCCATTCGTGGCAACATCATATATTCACGCGATTCTTCTGTTGGAAGATATTCATTCCAAAGATTTGCTTGTGCTCCTGCTATAAGGTGATGTTTTTCAGGTGCTAAAATACTTGGTACAGGTTCTAAACTATAAGCACGTTCTACATCGATAAACCCTCCTATAGCAAATTGCTCATTTTCTGTATCACGAGTTTGATAATAATCGAAATACAAGTGAGTATTAGGAGTCATAATAACTTCATGCCCTTGCAATGCAGCTTCTGTTCCTCCATTCATACCACGCCACGACATTACTGCTGCATTTGGTGCAAGACCACCTTCTAAAATTTCGTCCCAACCTATAATACGACGACCTTTTTCATTTAGGAATTTCTCAACACGTTGAATTACATAACTTTGAAGATATTCTTCAGCAGAATGATTTTTATCTGTTTTTATACCAAGTTCTTTAACTTTTGCTTGGCAAACAGGGCAGTCTTTCCAACGTTTTTTAGGACATTCATCACCTCCTATGTGTATATATTCACTTGGGAAAATCTCTACAATTTCAGCTAACACGTCTTCTATAAATTGCATTGTAGATTCTTTTCCTACACACAACACATCATCAGAAACACCCCATTGCCCCCATACTTTATAAGGACCACCTGTACAACCTAATTCTGGATAAGATGCTAATGCTGCTAACATGTGTCCAGGTAAGTCTATTTCTGGTATTACTACAATGTTTCTTTCTGCTGCATAAGCAATTATTTCACGCAAATCTTCTTGAGTATAAAATCCTCCATGAGGTATGCCATCTTGATCTTCCGATTTTCCTTTTATACAAGTGCTTTCACGCCAAGCACCGATTTCTGTTAGTTTAGGGTATTTTTTTATTTCAATACGCCATCCTTGGTCGTCTGTCAAATGCCAATGAAAACGATTTAAATTGTGTAATGCTAATAAATCTATAGTTCGTTTAACAAACTCTTTTGAAGAAAAATGACGACTAACATCTAAATGAAAACCTCTGTAACGAAAGCGTGGAAAATCATTAATTACAACAGGTTTAAATTCAATTTTAGCTTCTTTTGCTAGAGCAGGTATTGATTTTCTTAAAGTTTGAATCCCGTAGAAAACACCAACTTCAGAAGCACCTTTTACAATAATATTCTCGTTAGTAACTACTATTTGATAAGCTTCAAAATTATCATGTTCTAAACCAAGTTCTAATACGATTGACTTTCTATTTGTTTGTTCAGCAATAGATAATTCATATCCTGTTGTTTCGGCAATATACTCTGCTAAAAATTTAGCATTTTGCAACATTTTTTCATTATTTTCAGGATAGGTAATAGTTGTTGTTCTATTTAAAATAAAACTTTCTCCATCTTGCGAAGAAATTTCTTGAGGTAATGGAACAACCAGATAATTACACTGAACTGTTTTTTGTTTACAAGCCGAAAAAAGAATAAGACTTGCAAAAAGAATTACTTTTAGATGTTTCATACTAGGTTAATTTAAATGATTAAAATATTATACTTTTAGCGATTTCGTCTGATTTACTTTTACCGCACAATGCTTCGATTATAGCTAAAGAAAATTCTATAGCACATCCTGCACCTCGTGCAGTAATTATATTATTACTTTTTTGTACTTTATTGTATTGCACATCAGCTCCTAAAAGTTGATTTTCGAAGCTAGGGTAACAAACAGCTTTTTCGCCTTCTAATAAAGACATTTGTCCTAATATAATAGGAGCTGCACATATAGCTGCTATTAATTTAGATTCTAAAACATGTTTCTTAATTAGTCTTTTCAATTCTTCACACGCATTTAGATTATTAGTTCCGGGCATACCTCCAGGCAATAATAATAAATCAGCAGAAGAAAAATCATCTGCTTCATTAATAAGTACATCTGCTATAAAAGAAACATTATGTGCTCCTATCACTTCTTTGTTTTCTGATATTGAAACTGTAGTTACATTAATATCAGCACGACGAAGCAAATCTATTGGTGTAATAGCCTCTACTTCCTCAAATCCATTAGCCAAAAAAACAAATGCTTTCATAATTAGTTGAGTTTAAAATTATACGTTATTGTACCAATAGCAACACTTGCTCCTGAAGAGAATTTTGTTTTTTTTGCTGCATTTATTGCTGCATTTCTTAAATCAGAATCTGATATTGTCGTTCCAGAAGCAATAGAAGCTGCAACAACATCTCCATTTTCATTTACACGAATACTAACAACAACTTTACCTTCTTCGTTGCTATTATATGATGGTTTATGAAGTGAACCTTTTAAGTCTCTTCCATTAAGCGACCAAGAGTTCCCGCCAGAAGAACCTTTCCCCGCAGGATTTCCGGCAGTACCATTCCCTGTTGATTGTCCTACACCACTTATTTGTTGTCCAAAAACACCCGCCATCTGATTAGCTTTAGCTGTTTTTTCGGCTTGCTCTGCCTCAATACGTTTTTGTTCTGCTTCTATTATACGTTGACGCTCCAATTCTTCTTGACGTTTTTGCTCAGCAACAATTTGCTCGTGCCTTTTACGCTCTAATTCCTTTTCTTGAGCTTCAAGGTCTACTGTTTCTTCTATATCTTGAGTCATCAACTCTTCTTGAAGAGCTGGTGGAGTAGGAGTAGTAGGAGAGGGTGGCGTGATTGTTGCTATCGGAGGTGGCATTTCTCCTAACCCCTCTATACCATCACCAAAACTAATCATAATTCCTTCCTCTTCCTCTTCTTTGTTAAAAGGCATATAAATAAACATCAGCAGCAGTACAATCAGTATAGCAACAACGATTGTAACAAAAGAACTATATACTTGAGGTTTATTCATAAATCAATTTTATTTTTCTAATGATTTTGTTGCAATAACAAGTTTCATTTTATTCTCATTAGCTATATCTAAAATTCGTACAATTTCTTTGTATGGTACGTTTTCGTCAGCATAAAGAGCGATACAAAATGTAGAGTCTTGTACTTTTTCATTTAAAAGTTCTAGCTCTAAATCCTCAAAAAGAATTGTACGAGATTTCTCTTTTTGTTTTGCAATAGAGTATTCACCATTTTCAGAAATACCTATTTTAATGATTGTGGTCTTCGTTGCTGTTTTTGCTCTACTTTGAGGCAAATTAACCTTAATATCATTAGGCGAAGACATTGTTGCTGCTAACATAAAAAACAACAACAGCAAGAATATCATATCTGTCATAGAAGACATGCTAAAACTTGCTTCAACTTTATTTCTTCTTTTAAGAGCCATTTTAAACTTAAAATTAAGTATTTATATTATTTTTTACCTGCTGCTGGTTCATTTAATAAATCTAAAAATTCCATATTTTTAGATTCTAATTTTCTCATAATTTTATCAAGACGAGCAACTAAAAAATTATATGCAAAATAGGCACAAATACCAACTATCAAACCTGCTACTGTCGTTACCATAGCAGTATAAATACCACCAGATAAATCACTCAAATTGATAGTATTATCACCTTTGGTTGACATTTGGAAAAAAGCTTCGACCATACCTATAACTGTACCAAGAAAACCAACCATTGGTGCTCCTCCTGCAATTGTAGCCATCATAGTAAATCCTTTTTCTAGTTTAGCAATTTCAATATTCCCAACATTTTCTATTGCAACTAAAACATCACTCATTGGACGCCCCAATCTACTAATACCTTTTTCTATCATTCGTGCCGAAGGTGTATGTGTATCTTTACACAAATTCATTGCAGAATCAATTTTCCCATCATAGATGTAATCTTTTATTCGATTCATAAATGAAGCATCTTCTTTTGAAGCCTTGTGTAAAACAATTAAACGTTCAACAAAAATATAAATAGCAAGAAGCAACATAAGTGCTAAAGGGATCATTAACCATCCGCCTTTAAGGGCCATATCCCAAAGGCTTAATTGTTCATTAACACTTTCTTCGATAGCAACTGGAGTTGTTTCTGCAATTACTTGTAATAATACTGTTAAATTCATAATGTTTTTATTTTAAAGCGTTTTTATATTCTTTTATTGTTTTTTCTAGACCTAAATAAAGAGTATCTGCTATAAGTGCGTGTCCAATAGATACTTCTTTAAGAAATGGTATTTGTTGATGTATATATGCTAAATTTTCTAAACTTAAATCATGTCCTGCATTTACACCTAAACCACATTCGTGAGCTTTTTGTGCCGCTTTTACAAAAGGTTCTATAGCTATTTCTTTGCTTTTTTTATAATTACTAGCATATGGCTCTGTGTATAACTCTACACGATCAGCACCCGTTTTTGCAGCAGCTAAAATATTGTCAATTTCTGTTCCTACAAATATTGATACTCTTATATCTTTTTCATGGAAATCATCTACCAATTCTTGTAAGAAATTAAAGTTTTTAATGCAATCCCAACCCGCATTTGAAGTAATAGCATCTGGTGCATCTGGCACCAATGTTACTTGAGTAGGAAGTACTGTTTTTACTAATTTTACAAAATTATCCGAAGGGTATCCCTCTATGTTAAATTCTGTAGTGATGTGCGGACGTAGTTCAAAAACATCGCTATATCGAATGTGTCGTTCATCAGGTCGAGGATGCACAGTTATCCCCTCAGCTCCAAATGTTTGACAATCTTTTGCAAATTGTAATACATTTGGCACATTACCACCTCTTGCATTACGCAATGTAGCTATTTTGTTTATATTAACACTTAATTTTGTCATGTCTATAATAAAGATAAAACCCTTTTGCTAATTTTGTATAATATGCTTTTTTTGTACTTTTGTACAATATAGAAAAACAATGCAAAAATAACATTTTAAATGACATTTTTACGTTTACTCGTTAATTTAATTTGATTTAAAAATTATGACAGTAGTTGTTTTTGGAAATAATTATCGTAAAGAGACATTAGAACAAGTTGAAATATTGTTTCGACTCCTACAAGAACATAATATATCTGTTGGTATAGAAACTATATTTTATAATTTTCTATGTAACGATTTAAATTTTAAACCTTGCGTAGATTTCTTTATTTCTGATGATAATTTTGATGCCGATTTAGCATTGAGTATTGGAGGAGATGGCACTTTTTTGAAAACAGCTTCACATGTGGGAAATAAAAATATTCCAATTTTAGGAATAAATACTGGCCGACTAGGCTTTTTAGCAGATATTTCGGGTGAAGAAATAGTTGCTGCTTTTGATGATATATTAAACAATCGTTATAGAATAGAAGAACGAACTGTTTTGCAGGTAAAAACAAGTGATTCGAATGAGATTTTTGGTTATGCACTAAATGAGGTTGCCGTTTTAAAGCAAGATACATCTTCTATGATTACTGTTCATACAAAGTTAAACGAAGAGTTTTTAACCGATTTTCAGTCTGATGGTTTGATAGTTTCAACACCTACTGGTTCAACAGCATACTCTATGAGTGTAGGCGGACCACTTGTTTTGCCTCAATCGAAAAACTTCATATTGGCTGCAGTTGCTCCTCACAGTTTAAATATTCGTCCACTAGTTATTCCTGACGATTTTAAAATAGAATTAGAAGTAAAAAGTCGTTTAGGTTGTTATTTAATATCTTTAGACGGACGTTCTGCAGTTTTAAATCAATCAACAAAGATTTTTGTACAAAAATCAGATTTTACATTAAAACTTTTGAAGCGAGAAAACTATACATATTACAATACTTTACGAAACAAATTAATGTGGGGAGTTGACAAACGAACAATTTAATATTATGAATAAGAGCGATTTAAAAATAATTTATATGGGTACACCAGACTTTGCAGTAGAATCACTCAAAGCCTTGGTGGAAAACAATTTTAACGTTGTGGCTGTAGTTACAATGCCCGATAAACCTATCGGTCGTGGGTATAAAGTACAATCGTCGCCAGTTAAAATATATGCAGAATCGAGAAATATCCCTGTTTTACAACCTCAAAATTTAAAAGACGAATCGTTTTTAGAAGACTTAAAATCCTATAATGCAGATTTACAAATAGTTGTAGCCTTTAGAATGCTTCCACAAATAGTTTGGGCTATGCCTCGATTAGGAACATTTAATCTACACGCTTCATTATTACCACAATATAGAGGTGCGGCTCCTATTAATTGGGCCATAATAAATGGTGAAAAAGAAACAGGAGTAACAACTTTCTTTTTACAACATGAAATAGATACAGGTAATATTATTTTACAAGAAAAAATTTTAATATCCGATACGGAAAACGCAGGAGATATTCATGATAAATTAATGTATTTAGGGGCATCTCTCGTTGTAAAAACGGTTGAAATGATATTAGATGAAAAAGTAATAGCACAACCTCAACCTGAAGGACTTAATTTAAAATCAGCACCAAAAATATTCAAAGAAACATGTCATATAGATTGGAATAAAAATGCTTTAGATATATATAATTTTATACGAGGTTTATCTCCATTTCCTGGTGCATGGTTTGAATGGATATTACCAGATAAAACTACCTCTACAGTAAAAGTTTTCGACTCTAAAGTAGAAATATGTAAACACAATTATCCCATAGGAAAAATTATTGCTGATGATAAACAATTTAAAATTGCCGTTAATGATGGTTTTTTGACTATTTTAAGTTTACAAATTCCTGGGAAAAAAAGAATGAATATTGAAGATTTTCTACGTGGATTTAAGAATATAAATGATTGTTTTTTAAATATATAAATAGAAATAGTATGAGAAAGATTTTTTATTTGGTAATCATATCAACGTTATTGATTTTTACTTCATGCGATTCAAAAATGATATTGCCAAATGCTTCAGGAGCAGTTTTTGAAGTGTTGGTAGTAGTTGATGATTCTGTATGGAAAGCCCCAGAAGGAAAAGAAGTTTTTGAATTGATAAATGCTGATATGCTTGATGTCCCACAAAAAGAACCGATGTTTAAAATGTCGCGAGTAAATCATGCTGAATTTGACAATTTATTACGCCCTGCTCGTAATATTTTAATTGTAGATGTAGCACCACGTTATACTCAACCAAAAATCTCATTTGCACATGATCGTTGGGCACGCAGACAAGCAGTAGTTACTCTCACAATGCCATCTAAAAAAGGAATTACTGAATTGTTAGAAAAAAATGGGGAAAAAATCCAAAATTTCTTTATAAAATCAGAACGAAAAACTTACCAAGATTATTTAAAATCATCTCATAATAGTCAAATGGAATCAGAAGCGTTTAAACGTTTTGGTATTCAAATACTTATTCCATTTGAAATGACAAATTATAATTACGGTGAGAACTTTATGTGGATATCTAATGGGGGAGTTAAAGCTCGTCAAGATTTAGTTATATATTCGTATCCATATACTGATGTCAAAAATCTAGAATTAAATAATTTAATTCATAAACGTGACTCTATACTTAAAGCAAATATCCCTGGTCCAGATGAGGGATCATATATGGGCACAGAACTTGTTTATCATACACCAAGTTTAAATGAAATAGCAATAAACAATGCTTATTGTGCTGAAGTTCACGGATTGTGGAAAGTAATGAATGGAGGTTTAATGGGAGGACCATTTGTTAGTCATACTCGAATTGATGAAATTAACAATCGAGTAATAACAATCGAAGGTTTTGTGTTCGCTCCAGAACGAGATAAGCGAAATTATATCAGACAATTAGAGGCTATATTATATACGGTGCGTATGCCGCAAGAAGTAAACGAAGTTATTGTAAAAAAGAAAAAATAAAATTTATGGATTTAATAAAAGTAGGTATTACTCATGGCGATATGAATGGTATCGGTTATGAAGTAATTTTAAAAGCTTTAGCAGATAATCGTATTTTTGAGAAATCGATTTTCATAATTTACGGATATTCAAAAGCTGCTGCATTCTATAGAAAAAATTTAGGTTTAGAAGATGGGGCTTTGAATGTCATAAAAACTCCAAATGAGGCACTCCCTAAATGTATAAACATAATAAATGTAACTGAAGATGATTTAAAAGTTGAGATGGGAGTTGCAACTGCAGATGCTGGACGTGTTGCATTTTTAGCTTTGGAAAAAGCTACTGAAGATTTAAAAAACAATGCTATTGATGTTTTGGTTACAGCACCAATTAATAAAAACACAATACAATCGGAAAATTTTAATTTTAAAGGACATACAGAGTATTTAGAAAGTAAGATTGGTGAAAATGATTCATTAATGTTCTTCGTAAGCAATACTATGCGAGTAGCACTTGTTACAAATCATTTGGCAGTTTCACAAGTTTCAAATGCCATTACCGAAGATTTAATACTAAAAAAGCTTCATCTGTTAAACAAATCCCTAAAAAAAGACTTTTTGATTGCCAAACCTCGTATTGCAGTGTTAGCACTAAACCCTCATGCAAGTGATGGAGGATTGATAGGAAATGAAGAAACTGACATTATTATTCCCGCATTAAAAAAAGCACAACAAAATGGGATTGTTTGTGTTGGTCCACTTGCCGCAGATGGATTTTTCGGATCAGGTGCTTATAGTTCATACGATGCAGTTTTAGCTATGTATCATGATCAAGCATTAGCTCCGTTTAAAATTATGTGTATGGAAGATGGTGTAAATTATACCGCAGGATTACCATTTGTAAGAACTTCACCAACTCATGGCACTGCTTACGATAAAGTAGGGAAGCAAAAATCAGAGGAATCCTCATTCAGACATGCTATTTATTTTGCAATAGACATTTATCAAAACCGAAAACTATATGCAGAAATGACAAAAAATCCATTGCAAGTTAAATAATCTTAATCAAGTGCTAAATTAAAATACTTGCTAGATACTAAATCATTACTTTTTATCATAGCAAATGAGATTAACTCTCCTTCGATAGGAGAGTTTTCTATTAGATGAAATATTACTTCATTCGTTTTAGAAAATCGTTTACATAAAAAATTAGTTATTTCTTGTAAAACTTCCATCGTTATAACATTAGAAGAAAACGCTATTTCTTTTACAATCAAGTGTTTTTGATTTTCTACAACGACATATCCTTGGTCTTTTTTATATTTAAAAGCAATAATATCTCCACCAAAAACAAGTGTTGTTAACTTAGATAAAGCTACATGTTTACTTTTCCATTTAATAGATTCTTTGAAATACTTTTTTCGTATTGTATTTATTTGTGATTCAGTGATTTTGTTTTCTATTATATCAAATTGTTGACTTCTAGGAATAAGAATTACTTTTTTTAATTTTGAAAACGATACAAAACCTAATTTTTCATAATATTTTTTTATCATTTCTGTGGCAGGTACAAGTAGTATTCCTTTTTTTCTATGTTTTATCGAACGTAGATAAGTCTCATTTAATAGCTTCTTCATTAAACCTTGTTTACGATATTGTGGTAGAGTAGCAACAGCATATATATACCAAAAATCATCAGCTGTAGGTATAACGAAAAGCATAGAAACTATTGTATTATTATGCTCTATAACAATTGCTTTCCAATATCCTTTATAAGAGAAAAACAAATCGATAAACTCTTTAGAATCATTAAAACATCTCAACCAAATATCTTTGAGTTGAGAAAAGTCTTCCGTTTTAGCATATCTTATCTTTACTTGCATTTTGCTATATAAACTTCTTGAAGGATATCAGGATAGTACGATAATTTTGCTCTTCTTAAACCTTCAATTCCAGCATCTTCGGCTCTATTTATATACTTATATCTAGAACAATATTTGCAACAAAATTCTTTATTTATCAAAGAATATGCTCCTCTAATATTAGGATTAGCTTTCTCAAATAAAATCAAGTATACATTTTCATTTAACGAACATCCCATAGAAATAGCCTCGATTTTACCATTTAAGCGTAATACAAGTGTATCCAACGAAAGGGATTTGTAAGCATTCAATGCTTCGTAAAATGCTTCATTTTCAATAAAGTCAGCATGCAAAGATTTATCCCAAATACTACTAAAATCAAAACACTCGTTTATGTTTTTCTCAGAAATAGTTTCTATCGACCAATTATAATTCTTTTTTAAAAAATTGATATTATTGCGTTTAGATTGCAATTTTTTTCCAGACAAAGAACACAATCGCTCCGACAAATAAAGATATTCAAATTCATTTCTATTTGCTTCAAAAGAAAATTTATTAGGGAACAAATCCTCTAATAATAGCTTGTTTTCAGGAGTTATTTGTCCAAGAATTGGTTTAGAATCAAATTGAGTAGCATTTTCTAAAACAAGTTCAACACACTTTCTTATGTTTTTACTACCTATTGGGAACAGAAAGTAATGGGTTCCATTCGTATAAGTTTTTATGAATAATATATTGTTTTCAAGACAGATAGCATACTGAAAATCAAATACATTTCTCCATAACCACAAAACCTCAAAATTATAAGTAAATAAGTTCGTTTGTTCTTTTAAAAGATACGAGTTTAAAACACTTTTGTCGCTTAATTCAATTTTCTTAAATGTTAACATAAAGAAAGATTCGACAAAAATTATTCTAAAAAATCCAACTATCAATTAATTCTTTTACGGAAGGGTAAACAAGATTTGCACCTTCATTAAGAAGTTCTTCATCCCTCAAAATACCTGTATTTACGCCAATTGTAAAAATATTAGCAGCAACTGCAGAACGTACACCAAGTGGAGCATTTTCTATAACAATAGCTTCATTAGAAGATAAGTTCCCTTTTTTTAATGCCATTAAATATGGTTCGGGATGAGGTTTCCCATATTTTACATCGTAAGCAGTAATCATTCTATCGGGATGAAAAATATTTGGAAAGTTTTTATTTAAAGTTTCGAGTAGTGATTTTTGCCCTGATCCTGTAACTAAAAATATCATCAATCCTGCTGCTTTAACTTTTAATAAAAAATCATATATATGTGGTATTGGTTGAATATTTGCGATTCGATTAAAAATTTCACTTTTTATTTGATAAATTTTTTCAACCTCTTCTGCAGTGGCATTTCTATTGTATTTTTGAGGGAAAAATGCATTTATCGTTGATTCACCAGTACGTCCTTCATTTAGATAAGCATCGTATTCGGTAAAATCCAAACCATATTGCTGCATAGTTTCGTACCATGCTTTTGCATGATAGGGCATAGAATTAAACAAAACCCCATCCATATCAAATAATACGGCTTTGGGGTTTAAATTTGTTTTGTTCGTATTGTTATAACAATTTACAGCTCTTTGCATCATTTATTGTAATAGTGCTAGTGCGTTTTTAATTCGTTTCATAGCTTCTACAATATTGTCATCGCTTGTAGCATAGCTCATACGTATACAATCTGGAGCACCAAAAGCACCACCACCAACGCAAGCCACATGTCCAACCTCTAATAAAAACATTGCAAGGTCTGCTGCCGAATTAATGGTTGTATCGTTGTACGATTTACCAAAGTAAGAATCGCATTTAGGGAAAAGATAAAATGCTCCTTGAGGAACATTTACTTCAAATCCAGGTATTTCTTTTGCCAATTCAACAATAAGATTACGACGCTTTTCGAATGCTTTTCTCATTGTCTCAACAGGATCTTGTGTACCTACATAAGCTGCTTCAGCAGCTTTTTGCGAAACAGAACAAGGACCACTTGTATATTGTCCTTGAAGTTTATTACAAGCTTTTATCACCCATTGTGGACCAGCAACGAAACCAATACGCCAACCTGTCATTGCATAGGCTTTTGAAACTCCATTTATAATTACTGTTTGTTGTCTAACATTTTCAAATTGAGCAATACTTTCGTGTGAGCCAACATAATTGATATGCTCATATATTTCATCCGAAATAATTGTTATTTGAGGATATTTTGCTAAAACATCAGCTAGACTTTTCAATTCTTCTTTTGAATATACTGCCCCAGTAGGATTTGATGGAGAACAAAGTATCAATGCTTTTGTTCGAGGAGTAATCGCCTTTTCTAATTGATCTGCTGTGATTTTAAAATCTTGTTCAATGCCTGCAGAAACAATGACAGGAACGCCCGATGCCAATTTTACCATCTCTGGATAACTCACCCAATAGGGTGCAGGGATTATCACTTCATCGCCATTGTCTACTATTGCCATAATAACATTACAAACCGACTGTTTTGCTCCGTTTGAACAAGTAATTTCTTCTGGAGTGAAATCCAAATTATTTTCATTTTTCATTTTCTCCACAATTGCATTGCGAAGAGCAGGGTAGCCAGCCACCGGAGAATAGCGAGAAAAATTGTCATCAATAGCTTTTTTTGCGGCTTCCTTTATATGTGTAGGTGTATCAAAATCAGGTTCTCCTACACTTAAATTAATAACATCAATTCCTTGAGCCTTCAACTCGCTACTTTTTTGTGACATTGCCAACGTTTCTGATGGCGATAAAGCATTTAGACGTTGTGATAATAAATTCATATTCATTACTATTTTATGTTGCAAAGATAAGGCGTTTTACGAGAAAAACATAATTTTACTTTTTGAAAAGCAATTATATTTTTTCGTCTTCTTAGAAGTATATAAATTCAATAAAAAATCAATATCAATAGTCAAAAAAAACAATTTTATACACCAAAGAGATAGTTCTTTATTGTTATTTAACATACGATCTTTTCTTTTTTGGGGTAAAATGTTTCCCCTTTAAAGCAAGGTTAAGTTTTATACACAATGTTTTATATGTATTATCATTTACTCCTTTAATCATCCTCAAATAGTTCAATTTACCACGAGCCACATTTACTTTCTTCGTTGATAATTTTTTAGCAAGAGCGATTTGATGAATTAATGCACGTAGATTTTTTACATACTTTCTTGATACATTTGTTTTCTCGTTAACAGAAACACCTGTAACCTCTTGCCTTGTTCCTCTTTTTTGCAAACGAGTTTTTTTAGGATTGATAAAAAAGTGGTGAGTAGCAATAATTTTTTGTAGTTCTGTCATAAATTCACCATCTTCTTGATATACAGAGTGATTACTACTAAATGTGATATCATCAGCATAACGAGAATAAGTCAAATGAAAACGTTTTGCTAAACCTTCTAATGCTTTGTCTAAAGAGATACAACATATATTCGATAATATTGGAGAAGCAGAGGAGCCTTGAGGTAAAACTTGACGATACGTTCCACCTTCCATTTTCTGTGGATATGTACAAACAGAAGATATAATTCGCGTTGCTAATGGAGGTATATTCATTTTTAATAGTTGGGCTTCTATCATCGAATCCGTTATCGAAGGAAAGAAATCAGACAAATCAATATTAAACACATAATTGTTTCCTACATGTTTTTTAGCATTTGTTAATACAGAGCGTTGCTTTACAAATCCCATAACTGAATCTGAGGGCATATACATTGTATTTAAAATAAATGCTATCGCACTCATCAAGCTTTTTAAATCAGAATTTGGTGCAAGAATTTTACGAGTTCCTCCCGTTTTTTGGGGAATAAGAAATTCGTGATATGCCGATAAACGATTTTTGACGTTATTATAAAACCTAATTTTTTTATATAATACACTAGGTGATGCCAATAATGTATTCGATACATACGGCATAACCTTGTATATTGAATTATAGAGTGCATCTCTAGAAGATACATCTATATCCATTTTTAGGTTTTGGTACAATATTTTGTCCATATAAAAATAAAAAAACTTATGATAAAACGAGAAACATTTCTAAAGATGAATTCGAGTACCGTGGCAAGCGAAGCAAGAATCTTTATTAAAGCCAAATAAATTTTTACTTGGCAATCATAAAGATTTGCGAAGCGATAGCGGAACGCAGAATTCTGAAACAAACCATGTTATCAAGCAAAATGCTTGACATCTGCCGAAAGCAGCAGACAAAAAAATCAAATGTTTCTCATTCACCATAAGTTTATATCTATCACATGCAAATATATTATTTGTTTTCTATGTTTTATTATATCGGTTGATAAAATTTGTGATAGTTTTCGAGTAAATGACGAATGTCTTCTTTCCCTACAGGGTTAGATGATTGAATAGTGTATGGCGGAATGTCTTGATTGTGCTCCAGACAGTAGTTTACTATGAGTTTAGCACAATCATAGCCTGTACGCTCGTCGTAGCTATCTTCCGCCAAGTCGTGGTCAAAGCAAATAGCATCTGGCAAACCATGTTGGGAAATAAAGTTCTCAAACTCATCAAAGTTCTTCACCCAAACTACATCTACTTCCGTCCCTATAGGCGAGAAGCGAGCAATGTAGTTGTAGGTGTGAGGATTACGGCAATCATCCAACCAAAGTAATGTTCGTTTTTTCATAAAAAAGCAGCGATTATTCAAAACCGCTGCAAAGTAAATACACATGCTTGCCAAATTACGGCAAAACATAAAAGTTTTACATTTTTACTCTGCCAAAGCTGCTTTTACTGCTTCAAGAGTAGCCTCGTCTTCTTGCTCTTTGCTATCCAAATAGATAGTATATGCACTTATCTGTTTTGGGAATTGCTTAGCAATACCCTCCAATGTCCTAGCAATCTTTTCTGGTGTCTCTGTCCAAGGCATCTTTGGTGTTTCGACATCTATTTGAGTTGTGATTTTCCACACGTCTTGTGTTGCAGCTTGCACATCTCCATGGTTGTATGCCAAAGCCATAATCATGGTCTCAACTTCCATTGTTAATAGGTCTAAAAACTCTGTTTTAGCCTCAAATTCTACCAAACGATTACTAATACTCTTACTTAAGAGATCTTTGATTGATGTTTCCATAATATGATTAATTTAAAAAATATAAAACGTTATAAGGATTTCAAACCCTCGCTAAACGCCAAAATGAAAAATTACATCTTCTCATTAACCGTATTGATTGTTTTTATAATTTCCTGGATATCATTGCTTTTATAGACACCATATAGGAAATTATTTAGTTGTTCATCCGTCATCTGACCAATAGGAATATTAGATTCAAAATAATGAGTATAAAATGTAGTTGAATTCGTTTGTTTTAGAATTGAACATTGTTCCAATAAGTGGTTCGCAAAGTTCTTTTTATTCCAACCTCCCTCTAAATGTAAGACCATTTTATATCTTGCTTTGGAGAAAATACTATCAATAGAAAACTGCCACTCAAGATGTACACTTGACTTGGTTTTCCAGTTTTTATTATAAATTTGAAACCATCCTTTTCCCGTTGAAATTTGATCATTTATACTCCAATCATTAACACCCAAAATATCTTTAGTAAAATTAACAAACTTTTTCATCAAGTCATCTAACTCACTTTGCCGATAACTCCTTAACATTTCTGTTGCTTCACTTAATTGATTAAGGATTTTTATAAAATCATTATATTGTTCAGCAAATCCTAAATCTGTTCTTAAACCTATTTGTTTTAATAATTCATTGTTCATAATCATTTTCTTTTGAGAAGGACGCATCCAAAATAATCCTTCTAGGTGATCTATATATTGTTTAATTGCTGAAATAAGAAGTTCTTCTTTAATAATGCAATTAGGAAGAATTTCTTCTTTTAGCCAAGGTAAGATATGTAATTTAAATGATAGATTAACATATCTTGTGTGAAAATCCTTTTTATAATTTTTACCATCTAAAATCCAAGAATATTCTTCTGGTTCATGTTCATCATGTGGCAAATAAATAACAAAAATTTTATCCTTTTTAAAACCTTGCTTAAGAGTCTTGTCAATATATCTTGCTAATTGATTTGGTTGGTCTCCTGCTCCTTTTACTTTATTCTCAAAAATAATGGCATATCCAGTCACATTATCTCTTACCCATAAATCTATACGCTCTTGTTCTTGGTCTATCTCTGGAGAAGAAATTTTTATATTAGCAAACTCTTCTTTACCTTCAAGTTGGGAAATATATTGAATCAAATCTTCAAGTATTCTATATTTCCCAAAACTATCTTTGTACTGAAGTAGCTTGCACAAAATACGACTATGCGCATTTTCGTTTGCATGCAACTCATCAATCACATTGATATTGTAGGGCAAATCTTTTTCCTTTCGAGCAATATAATCGTTAATATCCCTAACAATTTCCAATGTCTTTTCAATATTTACTTGTGACATATTTATGAGCTTTTAATTTCACTTTTTATACCTCTCTTTCATCTTCTCCACTTTGTCTATAATTTCCTCTCGCAATGATTGTGGAGCAAGAACTTCTACTGCGGAACCATTAGAGAGTATTTCACGAATGAGCTCGTGGGTGGGAACTAAAAAATATTCGAAAACGGAATACTCGTCCGTGCTCTCTATCTCTTTTTGAGAGCGGTGGAGTGGTAGCGAGCGAAAATAATTGGCTTGCCACGCATCAACGCGCAAACGAACAAAATCTGCTTTTGTCACATTTGCACAAGACACTCCATAGAAAGAGTGGAAATGTTCCTCTACATCAAAATTTTCGGGTATTATGTATTTTTATCCGTACGTTCCATTTTCGTAAAGCGGTCCAAACTATATATTAGCAGACGTTTGTCGGGATATTCGGATTCAGCCAAAACATACCACCGCTGTTTGAATACCTTTAAGCAATAGGGTGCAATGACGAAAGATGTGGCTTCTTCTTTGGAATAACCTTGATGTGTTACACGCAAGCATACATTGTCGCGAATGGCCTCAAGAATGGTAGTAAGGTACTGCTGACCAGAAGGCATTGGCTCAAACGCAATATATGTTTACGCAACTGAACGCCATCTTTGATGAGATTATTTACTGCAAAAGTATTTATCATCCACTTGCGAAGTTCATCTCGCTGCAAATCATTTGTGTTATCGATATAATAACCGTGCAATTTGCTGTAGGCAATGTTTATTTGAAAAAGTTCTTGAATGGCATCTTTGTACCGGTGAAACGTGCGTTCTGGAATTGCCATTTCTCCATTGCTCAGTAGTGAACGGCACCAACGACGATCAATCTCTTCGCGCGAGATATGTCCTGCCGAATAAATCGTGTCGATAAGCCAAATGTAGCGGCTAAGTAAAAGTGCAGTATTTTGTTTTGACATAATTAAGTGAAAATTTTGTTGCTACAATGTTACTACTTTTTTCGTTTTTTTGTAAAAAAATCTTCTACTTTTTCGAGAGGAGAGTAGGTCAGTTTACACTAACCCGTTCTCCTTTTTCGTTGATGAAATATGCCTCACCATCTTTGCTGACTGCTATCTCCGCCAGACCTCGCTCGTTGCTGATACTGATATTATCGTATTCAATTGGGAGAATAGTTTTGCCATTGCCATCTATCAAACCGTATTTGTCAGCTTGCATAACCATCATCACATTGAACATTTTGCGAGGCCATATTGTCTTATATTCCACAGGTAAGACTATTTCACCATTGGATCGGATGGCTCCTTCTAATGTACTCTCTTCGTCGCGGATAATAATTACATCACGCAGATTGCTATGCATCACATGAGAGATCTTCGGTTCTGATACCACCTTGCCTTGCGCGGTCATAATACCGTATATTCCTTCTTCTACTTCTTCTGCAAATGCGATGTGCTCTGCCGTGCACCAGTAGAAGAGCCAATCGGGGTAGTAGTTGCGTCTGTAATCTTCTTGATAATGGGTCTGAGTTATAATTTGTTCTTCTTTATCAATTATTGCTAGACCAATCTCGTTGCGGATGATAGCATATCCCGCTTCTGTGGATGGTCGGAGGTAGTCGTATTGCTTGCTAATCGTATTGCCGTTAGTATCTATGCGGAAGTATTTACCATCTTTAGCCACTACAATATCGTCCTTTTTCTCATTGACGGAGGCGCTTACAACATCATCGTATTCAAATGGAAGGTGAACCTCGCCTTTAGCATCGATAGCTCCCCATTTGTCATCTTGACTTTGCGCCCAGTAATAACCTTGTATTACATAGATGCTCTTATAGATAGGCTCAATAATGGTTTGATAATTAACATCGCATACCCCTTCTAAGTGGTTTTCTTTATAAACGATATCTGTGCCCAATCCTGGATATTGCAAACATTTGTCAATAATTACGCCAGTAGCTACGTCTATTTGTTGGCGCTGGAATGGTTTGATAGTTAAGATCTCGAAGAGAGTTCCCCATAAATAAGCGATATGTTGGCGATTTGCAGTTGGTCCATAAACCACATTTCCTTGACGATCTGCGATGCCTCTTAAACCATCAGTAGTTCTAAACACGGTGTAATTACCATTAAACGCTTGCATGCTTTTTACGCTTTCAATTTTCTTCATGTAAATAATAATTTTTAAAAGTTAATTTTTTTTCTTAATAATCGTAATATGGTTTTCAAACCCTTGCAAAACGCAATTTTGAATAGTCGTTTTCTTTTATAGTAATTCGTAGGACAATAACTTTCTATTTTTTTTATCATTTCACCTTGGGGCAATAGACCTTCTTCTTGTAAATCGTTCGCAAAAATATTTTTCAAGAATGCCAAATCGGGACAGTGATGAAAATAAAAATCACATTTTTATAAAATATTCAACTATCATTTTGTTATATTTGCCTTATGCAAAAAATAGCAATAATAGGAGCAAGTTATCTGCAATTTCCATTAGTAGAAAAAGCAAAAATAATGGGGTTGGAAACTCACTGTTTTGCATGGGAAACAAATGCAGTCTGTAAACATATTTCCGATTTTTTTCACCCTATTTCTATAACCGAAAAAGAAAAAATTTTATCAGTTTGTCAGCAATTAAAAATAGACGGGATTCTTACTATAGCCTCCGATTTAGCTGTAGAAACCGTGAATTATATTGCCGAAAAAATGGACTTAATAGCTAATCCTTATCAATATACATCACTTGTAACAAATAAAGTTGCGATGAGGAGTGAATTATTAAAAAATAATATATCTTCGCCTTGTTATATTGCTAAAAAACAAGAAGATTATAATCTTTTCAAAATTCCATTTCCAGTCATAGTTAAACCAACAGACCGCTCCGGAAGTTTGGCTGTTGAAAAAGTAGAAAACTATGAAAACCTTATAAAAGCTATACAAAAAGCAAAAGAAGTTTCGTTTTCTAAAGAAGTAATAATAGAACAATACATTGAGGGGAAAGAGGTAAGTGTAGAAAGCATTTCATGGCAAGGCAAACACTATATTTTAGCAATAACGGACAAGGTTACTACCGATAGATATTTTGTGGAAATTGCACACCATCAACCTTCGATGTTAGCTAATGATGTTCTTGATAAAATAAAAGCTATAACATTAACTACATTGAATGCTTTACACATCGAAAATGGGGCTGCACACACCGAAATAAAAATTTCTCCAAAAGGGGAGGTTTTTATAATCGAAGTAGGAGCAAGAATGGGTGGCGATTTTATAGGTTCGCATTTGGTAGAGTTATCCACAGGATACGACTATTTAAAAGGTGTTATCGATGTAGCTTTAGGAAATTTCTCGGAACCTGTAATTCAAAAAAAACATTTTGCTGGAGTCTATTTTCTATCGGAGGAAACAAAAAAAATAGAAGAAATAATTAAAAATGCTGACAAATTTCCGTTTGTTATAAAATCCGAAATTCTTACCAATAACTTAAAGAAACTACAATCGAGTGCCGATAGAAGTGGCTATTTGATTTATAAAAGCGACAAACGAGAAAATCTTTTATAAAAAAAGTGTATTTTCGCACAAATAAAACCAAAAAACATGCAACCATTGATATCTGTTGTTTCTCCTGTTTACAAAGCAGAAAATATCGTAGAAGAACTCGTAATGCGAATTACCGAAAATGTAAAAAGCATTACAGAAGATTTTGAAATAGTTTTGGTATGTGATGGTTCTCCCGATGCATCGTGGGAGAAAATAAAAAAATGTTGCAAACAAAACAACTTTGTAAAAGGAATAAATTTAAGTAAAAACTTTGGGCAAGAATATGCCATAACAGCAGGTTTGGCTGAAGCACAAGGGGAGTGGATCGTAGTAATGGATTGCGACCTACAAGACAATCCAAATGAAATACCTAACCTTTACAAAAAAGCACAAGAAGGTTTTGATATTGTTTTTGGAAAAAGGGCTTTACGCAAAGATTCATACACAAAACGTTTGCAGTCACGCATTTTTTATGCAATATACAACTATTTGACCGACACAAAACAAGATGCAAATATTGGCAATTTCGGCATCTTTCACAATAAAGTGATAAAAAGCATCCTATCTATGAACGACTCTGTTCGTTGCTTTACAACAATGGCAACATGGGTTGGCTTTAAGCAAACGACCATTCCTATTGTACACGAAAAACGACACGAAGGAACAAGCAGCTATTCTTTGAAAAAACTCTTAAAACTCTCACAAAACATCATATTAACATTTTCAAATAAGCCACTTTCGTTAATGGTGAAGTTTGGTTTTATATTGTCGCTAATGTCTTTTATTGTAGGCATTTTCTATTTTGTTCAATATATGTTGGGGATTACTGATGTTTCAGGATTTACTTCATTGATTATTTCACTTTGGTTGATAGCAGGTTTGCTCATTATGTTTATGGGTGTTTTAGGACTCTATTTGAGTAAAATTTTTGATAACACAAAAAAAAGACCCCTTTACATTATCGAAGAAAAAATAAATTTTGATAATGCAGAAAATAAATTATAAAAACATAAATAACTTCTATTCAGAACGTTATAAAGAATATGGTTATTCTCCAAAGTCTTTAGGATGGGATAAGGGAAAACAAAATATACGTTTTGAAATACTGACATCTTTATATGATTTTCAAGGGAAATCGTTGCTCGATATTGGCTGTGGATTTGGCGATTTGGCATTGTTTTTAGACGAAAAACATACAGAGTACAATTATACTGGTATTGATTTGTCAGAAAACTTTATAAAAGAAGCCCCAAAAAAGCACCAATATTCCAACAAAAACTTTGAAATTGTTGATATTTTGGATTTTACCCCTCAACAAAACTACGATTTTGCCATTGCATCAGGTACTTTTAATCTTGCTTTGCAAGAGATAGACAACTACGAATATTTAAACCTTGTATTTGCAAAAACAATTGCTATTTGTAACGATGGTTTTGCTTTCGATTTTTTATCCGACAAGGTTGATTATCAATTGAAAGAAGCATTTCATTATGCACCTGAAAAAGTTTTGGCATTGGCCTATAAATATTCGCGAAACATTGTTTTAAGAAACGATTATATGCCTTTTGAATTTTCTTTATTTTTGTTTAAAGACGATTCGTTTAAAAAAGAAGACACCCTATTTTGTAAATACAAAAATGAATGAAATAACATTTAATAAACCATATCTAACAGGGAAAGAAACAGCTTACATTTGCGAAGCTGTAAGGATGATGCAACTTTCAGGAAATGGGGAGTTTACGAAGCGTTGTCAGAGTTTTTTTGAAAAGAAATATGGTTTTAAGAAATGTTTGCTTACAACATCGTGTACCGATGCATTGGAGATGGCTGCTATGCTTTGCAATTTACAAAAGGGTGACGAAGTAATTGTGCCAAGTTATACGTTTGTGTCTTCGGCATTGGCTTTTGTTCGCGAAGGTGCTAAAATTGTTTTTGCCGATTCGATGAGTGAAAATCCTAACATTGACGCCAACCAAATTGAAGCGTTGATAACACCTCGTACAAAGGTAATTGTTCCTGTTCATTATGCTGGTGTTGCTTGCGATATGGATGCAATTATGAACATTGCCGAAAAGCATAACCTTATCGTTGTGGAAGATGCAGCGCAGGCCATTGATTCTTATTACAAAGGTCGCCTGCTTGGAACAATAGGGCATCTATCAACATTCTCTTTTCACGAAACAAAAAATATCATTTCTGGCGAGGGAGGAATGCTTTGCATTAACGATGAACGTTTCACTGCTAGAGCAGAAATTATTTGGGAAAAAGGCACAAATCGTGCGAAATTTTTCCGTGGAGAAATTGATAAATACAATTGGGTAGATACAGGAAGTTCTTTTCTTCCTTCTGAGATTATTGCCGCATTTCTTTGGGCGCAAATCGAAAGCATGGAGAAAATACAACAAAAGCGTAAATCTTTGTGGGAAAAATATTACGAACTATTATCTCCGTTAGCCGAAAAACAAAAAATAAAACTTCCGCAAATACCTGATTATGCCACAAATAACGGACATTTGTTTTACTTGGTTTGTAACTCTCTTCAAGAGCGAACAATGTTAATTAATGAACTGAAAAAGCACGATATTTTAGCAGTTTTTCATTACCAAAGTCTACACAAAAGTGACTACTATTCAGCTTCCCATGATGGGCGAATATTACTTAATAGTGATAGGTATACTGATTGTCTTGTTCGGCTTCCTATGTACTACGAGTTGCAAAACTCTGATATAGAAAGGATTTGCAATGTAATTGCAGAACTATATCGTTAATATTTCTTTTGTTTTTCTGTAAAAAAAATCGTAAAATTGCAGTTAATTTGTTAAAAAAGAGACTGCAGTGAGTATAGCTATTGAATTTAACAACATATCGAAGCAATATCGTTTAGGACTTGTTAGTACAAAAACATTGAGCCATGACTTGAATCGTTGGTGGCAGATGAATGTTCTACGCAAGGAAGATCCATATCTAAAGATTGGAGAAACCAACGATCGCTCATCAAAAGGTAATAGCGATTATGTCTGGGCTTTAAAAAATATCGATTTCAAGGTAGAGCAAGGCGATGTTGTGGGCATAATTGGCAAGAATGGTGCAGGGAAAAGTACTCTTTTAAAACTTTTAAGTAAAGTTACTGCCCCCACAACGGGAACTATTAGAGCTCGTGGACGTATTGCTTCACTCTTGGAGGTGGGTACAGGTTTCCACTCTGAAATGACGGGTAGAGAAAATATCTTTATGAACGGAGCCATTCTTGGCATGACCAAACGTGAGATTTCTTCTAAACTTGATGAAATTGTTGATTTTTCCGGGTGTGAACGCTATTTAGATACACCCGTAAAGCGTTATTCGTCGGGTATGACCGTTCGTCTTGGTTTTGCCATTGCAGCTCATCTTGATCCTGAAATTCTAGTGGTTGACGAGGTATTGGCCGTCGGCGATGCTGAGTTCCAAAAGAAAGCTATCGGCAAGATGCAAGATGTATCCCGTGGCGAAGGACGTACCGTCTTGTTTGTGAGTCATAATATGACTAGTGTGAAGAATCTGTGCAATAACGGAGTGTTGTTAGAGAATGGAGGCTTGAAATATATAGGTCGCATAGAAGATACTATAAATTGTTATTTGAATGAAGTCGTTGCTACGAGTCGTCAAACAACATGGATGCCTAATGATGCCCCTTGTCAAGATGGTATACGTTTGCTATCTGCTCGGATTACAAATACAGAAGAGACTCTTTATGCTGGTGATGCAATACACCTTGAGTTTGATATTGAGTGTGAACAATCTTATTTGGCCGAATATAATATCACCTTTTTGGTTCGTGATGAAATGAGTAATTTCTTATTTGAGGGTAGTACAGCAAGATCTAATCGTTGTGAGCCTAAAACAGGTAAGGGAATATATCATGCTACTGCTACTATTCCTGCCAATCTTATGAATGAAGGAGTATATGAAATTTGGCGGATATTTTTTGTAAAAGATAGGGTAACACTTATGGCTTGCTTTGAACATACTCTCTCTTTTGAACTTAAACGTAAGCAGGTAGGAATGTTTGGCTATCAAGGGGAAAAAATGGGATTGATTCGTCCACAAATAGATTGGGAAATGACTTACAACGACAAAATTATTGTAAAAGATCTATAAATCAGTGAATATATGAATAAACCGATTTATGTAACTAAATCTTCAATGCCAAGCTTTGAAGAGTATTGTGAGAAGATTAAAGTGCTTTGGGAGAATCGCTGGTTGTCTAATAGAGGTTGCCTCCACAAGGAGTTTGAAACTCTTCTCCAAGAGCGAACAGGCTGCCCTTATGTATTCTTATATGCTAATGGACATGTGGCGCTTGAGGTTGGTATAGATGCCCTGAGATTACCGAAGGGTGGGGAGGTGATTACTACTCCTTACACACACTGCTCTACTACACACTCTATTGTGCGCAATGGTCTAGTGCCTGTGTTTTGTGATATCAACACAGATGATTATACTATCGATGTCAATCAAATCGAGAAGTATATTACCCCTAAAACGGTTGCAATTATGGCTACCCATGTCTATGGAGTCTTGTGTGATGTGGATGCGATTGACCAAATAGCAAAGAAACATAATTTGAAAGTGATCTACGATGCAGCTCATGCCTTTGGAGTAAAGAAGAATGGTGTGGATATCTCTGCATATGGCGATATGGTTATGTTCAGTTGTCATGCTACGAAGGTATTCCATACGATTGAAGGTGGTATTACTGTCTTCAAGGATAAAGAACCATATGACATGATCAATAATCTGGTTAATTTTGGTTTTGATGGTCCTGAAGACGTTAAGTGGATCTCTACTAATGCTCGCATGAATGAGTATGAAGCAGCTATGGGTATTTGCAATCTCAAGCATTTTGACGAGGAAATTGCCAAACGCAAATTGGCATACGACAAGTATGTGGAGATGCTGTCTAATGTGCCAGGAATCAAGCTGATTGCTCCTCAAGAAGGAGTGACTCTCAACTATGCATATATGCCAGTTTTCTTTGATGGATATAAGTACACTCGTCAAGAGGTACAAGATCGTTTGCAAGAGCATAATGTATGGGCACGCAAGTATTTCTACCCAATTATCCCTGATTTAGCATGCTACCAAGACCAATACGGTGATCTAGAGTTCCCCGTTAGTAAGCATGCAGCAGAAACGGTATTGGCTCTTCCAATGTACGCTGACTTGTCCGTAGAGGATGTTGAGAAGATTTGCAAAATAATACTAGGATAACTATGGCATTAACCTCTTATTACACTGAAGAAGAACTACAATCGCTAGGACTGAAGTCGGTTGGCAAAGATGTTCGCCTTAGTCGCAAGGCAAGTTTGTATGGGGTAGGTAATATCTCCATAGGTGATCATGTTCGCATTGATGATTTCTGCATATTGAGTGGACATATCACTATTGGTAACTATGTACATGTTAATCCCTATACAGGTATCTATGCCGGAGAGGCTGGAGTGACATTGGATGACTTTGCTAACCTCTCTAGCCGTATTACGATTTATGCCGTTAGCGATGATTATTCGGGTGAATATATGACTAGTCCACTACTTCCTAGCGAGGTTACGAATATCAAGACAGCGCCCGTATATGTTGGTAAACATGTGATAATAGGTACCTCTTCTTGTATCTTGCCAGGTGTTTCTATTGGAGAAGGTTGTGCAGTAGGAGCGATGTCGCTAGTTAAATCAAGTTTAGAGGAATGGGGGATATATGCAGGGATCCCATGTCGTAGAATCAAAAATCGAAGTAAGAATCTGCTTCAGTATGTAAAGGATGAATTCTAAGCTCTTAGTAAGCATTGTTTGCTTGACATATAACGAAGAACAATTTGTCAGGGATACCTTTGATAATTTCTTAGCTCAAAAGACTACTTTTCCTTTTGAGGTCTTGGTGTATGATGATGCTTCGCAAGATAGTACTCCAGATATTATCATGGAATATGCAACTAAGTATCCAAATATTTTTCGTGTTACATTATACAAAGAGAACAACTTCAAAAAAGGTTTAGGGTTCTACGGACTGAGAGTTGGATTCAATGAGGCACAGGGAAAATATATTGCCTACTGCGAGGGGGATGATTACTGGTGTGATGATCATAAGCTACAAAAACAAGTAGATTTCTTAGAGTCACATCCAGAATACAATGTTTGTGCTCATGAGACACGGATCCGCAATGATTATGATTCTAAAGAAGATGGCATATTATTTTCACATACCAAGGTTAATATCTTTTTAGATAGAACTAAACGCCAGCATTACACATTCGAAGATACACTTACTGGTAATATCTTCCATATTTCATCCATGATGTTTCGCAATCGTCCAATTAAATGGCCAGAGTGGATTTGCAAAGTAACAGCGTTGGATATGGTTTTGTTTATGATATTAGCTGAGAATGGAGATATCTATCGACTAGATGATGTGATGAGTGTGTATCGACATAATGTAAAAAGTATTACTAGTACTCAACAACAATTTGGAAATCAAGTGGCTTTTAACAATAAATCTATTGAACTGGTTTCTCAAATGGATGAATACTGGACGCATAAATATCATAAGCAAATCTCATATGTAGTAGCTAGATATTATATGAGCAATATGTTCTGCTATTTGAGTAAGAGCTATCGAAATTATGCAATGGCAAGAGAAATGGCAAAGAAAGCATTCTTATTGAATAAGTATGTATTTGTCAAATATTTTGTGATAGAATCAATCGCTAAATTTAAAAAACATCTAAATAGAGGTGTAAAATAGAATGAGTATCTTAAGAAAAATACAAAAGATTTTGTGGTGCTTGAAGCATCTAGATTGGTTCCAAACATGGAAACTACATCGTTTAGTTAAACATCCTAAGAGCGCTAGATTACATGTATATAATAGATCTAATGTGCATATAGATAAAGCAGCATCTTTGGTATTAGGGGAAAATTCATCTTTAAGTATAAACGTTCTGAATTTAAAACGAGATATTCTCTTACCAACGACATTATATCTCTCAGGTGACGCAAAGATGATATGCAATGGGCATTTTACTATGTACGAAGGTGCTTGTATTGTAGTACTAGATGGTGGAAAACTAGAAATAGGAAACAATTCATATATGAATGCTAGTACCATACAATGTGCATCTCATATTTCGATTGGTGATGATTGTGCGATTGCGGGCGATATTTTGATTCAAGATACTGATTTTCACCCCGTATTAGATGATAATGGTCAGCCAAAACCTATTTCCAAGCCTATTCATATTGGTAATAAGGTTTGGATATGTGCAAAAGCCACTATCCTGAAGGGTGTAACCATCGGTGATGGAGCGATTGTCGCTACGGGTGCTGTGGTAACAAAGGATGTGCCTGCTTATTCGTTGGTAGCTGGAAATCCCGCACGTGTAATTAAGGAAAATGTAGTTTGGAAATGATATGATTTTATGGCAACAAAATTAAGAGAAGCTAAAATATTGCGTCCGTTATTCGCAGTGCGCGACTTTATTTGGGAGAAAACTGGACTGTTTAGTCTAAAAAAGAAGATTAAGCAAAAATTGTTTTATAAGCGATTAATGCGTGAGGATGCTCAGAAGAAAGCCGACATAGCAAAATTAATAATGCAATTACCAGAGAATCTAATTGGTAAAGATTTTAATACGGATGATTTTGTTTTTTCTCTTACTAGTTATGGAAAGCGCGTAGAGGATGCTCTACCATATGCGTTATACTCAATAATAACTCAGAGTATTACTCCAAAGAAAATTGTTGTCTATCTAGATTGGGATAATTGGTCAGATGAAAAACTCCCATCATTATTGCAGCATTTAGAGCGAGTCGGTGTAGATTTTCGTTATTGCAAAGATTTAAGATCATACAAGAAACTGATTCCTGCACTAAAAGATTTTCCTAATAATCCGATTATTACTCTTGATGACGACTTTTATTATAATCCTAATTACCATAATTGGATGAGAGAGGCATATGATGCATCAGATAAACATACTGTTCTAGGACAATGGGGCTGTATACCACAAAGACAAAGTGGTCGTTTTCTTCCTTATTCACAATGGAAAGACTGCAAGTATGGTGATGAGACATCTGAGATCTCATTTTTTGGCTGCTGCTGCTGCTATCCGCCTAATATTTTTGATGATGAGATTTCCAAGGAAGAAATATTTATGAAACTTTGTCCTACTGCAGACGATATATGGTTTTGGGCAATGGAGGAACGTTTAGGTATAAAACGTGCATACATTCAACCATGGGGCTATGGATATAATACGCCAGTAAATCGTATTGAAGAATATGATTGGAATCAACGAGGAACCTTGATGTATCAAAATGTAGTGCAAGGGAAAAATGATATGCAATTAAAATCTGTTGTTGATTACTATAAGTTGGATTTGATATCTTGATTTGGGATGAACGTCAATATTAAAAATAGAAATTCAAGTGTAGAATTATTGAGGATAATTTGTATGCTTTTTGTGGTGTTGTTGCACTTCAATAATCATGGTGTGAATATAGATTTGATCAATTTCACTGGAGCATTAACATTACAAAACGGCATAGGCCATTTAATCGAGTCATTTGCGATTATTGCAGTTAATTGTTTTGTGCTTATTTCTGGTTATTTTGGCTTGTCTTTCAAGGTAAAATCTATTTTAAAATTATATTTACAATGTTTTTTTATTGGTATTTTTGGATATATTTTATATCTATTATTTACCCCCAATGAATTAGAATTATCAAAACTTCTAGCTCGTGTTTTTGCTTTTACAAGAAATAGATATTGGTTCTTATATGCGTATTTGTTTTTATATTTTATTTCTCCACTACTAAATTATGCAATAGAAAAGATGAGTAGAAATGAATATAAAAAAATGTTGGCCTTATTATCTATTTTTATTTTTTATTTTAGTTATATTAGGAGTGTTGGTGATAATACAATAGGAATGTCATACGTTCAATTCATTTTTGTATATTTAATAGGACGTTATATAGGTATATATATCAAACAAGATGTCATAAAAAAATATCAATTTAGATGGTTACTTGGATATTTTATCACAAGTGTTTTTGTGTTTGTTTTAGCTATATTAGAGCAAAAATTTCATCTGCAAGTGGTATTTCTGCGTCCTTATCCATATAATAGTATACTAGTCGTTTTAGGGGCTATTTTCTTATTGCTGTTCATGCTATCGTTAGATTTTAGAAGTAAAATGATAAATTGGGTGGCAACATCTTGTTTTGCAGTTTATTTATTGCAAGAAAATCCATATTTTGGCTTTAATGTTCTATATCCGCATTTAGGTAGATATTTTAGTGGAATAGAAGGTGTAGTGACAAAGTATGTCATGTTATTTTTGATTAGTGTTTGTTTCTTTGTATTAGGGGTATTAGTTGACAAGTTTTTTGCGTTGTTTACTGCTCTTCTTTTAAAATTCTATGATAAAAAAATTGTTCCTACAATTAAACAAAAGTTCAGATTAGATAAAGTGTAATAATTATGACTACAGCTCCAGTTCTTCTTATAGTATTCAATCGTCCAGAACATACTCAAAAGATGTTAGAGTCTTTACTAGTGCAAAGACCTTCAGAGTTGTATGTTTTTCAAGATGGACCAAGAGTAAATAATACCTATGATTTAGAAAATTGTCAATTGGTTCGTAATGTGATTGAAGAGCAATTGCAAAATCTCTCGTATGATATTATCGTACATAAATATTATTCTGACATTAATCGCGGGTGTCGAGATGCAATAATACATGCTATAACATCGGTATTAGAAGTTCACGAGAGTGTAGTAATTATAGAGGATGATATAGTTACTAGTCCTGCCTTTCTAACATATATGAATAAGGCATTAGATCATTATAAAAATAATATGAGTGTACACTCAATTAGTGGTTATAGTCCGTCTCCAGGTCGTTTTGAGATTTATGACACTTATAGTTATGACGTATTTGCGTCTCCGAGATTGTTTGGATGGGGATGGGGAACGTGGAGGGATCGTTGGTTTGCTGTGGATTGGTCTATGTCTTATTATGACGAATTTATTCGTAATACTGCTCAGATAGAAGCATTTAATAGAGGTGGAGATGATATGACAACAATGTTAATAGATGAAAAAGAGGGGAGGAGTAGTGCATGGGATGTTCAGTTTGTTTTTGACCAATTTAAGAAACATGCCGTATCTATTGTTCCTTGTGTGAGTTATACGAAAAATATTGGTTGCGATGGAACAGGTACACATTGTAGCATCGTTAGAATTAATGACAGCGAACTATGTCAAAAGACTACTCTACGATGGTTAGATACGCTGTATTTTGATAAAAGAATTATTAATTTACTATATAATACTTTTACAAAAACGCGTCGCCCTTTATGGCAGAAAGCAATCAACTATATTGCTCGTAAATTAGGCAAGAAAGCGCCATTTTTGATTAAGAAGAAAGTGTACGCATAATGAAAGTTCTATCCGTCAATACCAACGATACTCATGGCGGTGCGGCGCGTGCGGCTATGCGAATCATGCAGGGTGTGCAGCAGCATGGGGTAGAGACCCAAATGCTGGTCAAAGAGCAGCACTCGCGTGATACAGCCGTGGTGTCGTTGCATCAGTTCTTACCCAAGAATAAACTATATTGTATTGCCGATTGGGTAGCGCAAAAGCTGAAGAACAAGTACTACCATCGGCTGTGGCGCCCATACATAAAGACGAAAGAGAATGTCTTTATGTCTGATTCGCGCGGTACTCGAATGGGTGGCGCGTTGCAGCGATTGGATTATGACGTACTCCACCTACATTGGATCAATCAGCGCTTTATCAAGTTGCAAGACTTACCTGAAAACAAACCAATCGTCTGGACTTTGCACGATAGTTGGCCCTTCTGCGGAGTTTGCCACTATTTCCTAGATTGTGAGCGCTATCAAACACATTGTGTTGACTGTCCTATGTTGCATTCGGGTAAGGAGAAAGATTTGGCATATCGCATCTTCGAGGAAAAACTCCGTGCATATCGCAATTTGAACTTGCATATCGTTACTCCTAGCCGTTGGTTAGGCGAGTGTGCTAAGCAGAGTGCTCTATTGGGTCAGTTCCCAGTAACAGTTATTCCAAACTGTTTGGATACGGATGTATATCGTCCATTGACGGAAAATGAAAAAAACAAGCATTTAGAACTAGCTATTCAACGCAATCAAGCACTTCGCAAAGTGAAGCGCGCGGTAGGAGAAAAGGCTGCAAAGCCATTGATCCTATATGGAGCGATGAATGCTGCGACGGACAGGATAAAAGGCTTTGCAAGCTTTTTATCTGCATTGCGAATGCTTGATAAACAGGGTTTTGAGGCGAATCTCGTTGTCTTTGGTGCAAGCGAGAGTGATCTCCCTATGCAGTTTGAGCATATCCGTGTGCATTTCTTGGGATATATCTCGGATACCGACACCTTGGTTACCTTGTACAACCTAGCCGATGTGATGGTAGTATCATCGTTGACAGAAGTTTTTGGTCAGACTGCTAGTGAGGCATTGGCATGTTCTACTCCAGTCGTATGTTTCCAAACAACAGGTATACAAGAAGTGGTAGATCATAAAATAAATGGTTATCAAGCGGCCTTTAAAGATAGCAGCGATCTCGCACAAGGCATTCGCTGGTGCCTAGACAATAATCATGATGGATCTTTATCCAAAGCCGCTCGTGAGAAGGTAATACGAGAATACACCATAGACAGAGTGGGGGAAATGTATGCGGAATTATATGAAACTATTAGGCGAAAGGTTAGAGGTTAACAACATGAGAAAGATTGGATTTTACATAGGAATAATATTTGCAGTGATTATATCTATCTACTGCTATCTCTATTATCCTCAGCAGCAAATGCCTGTTGGACAACAGGTGTATGTAGAAACACCAGAATATGAAAAGTATCGCAACGATTGTTTGCATCCGTGTATACGCTATGATGAAAATAGTGATACTTATTTCATGGCTCAAACACCATACTATGGATGGAATAATAAACTAGAGAATCCAATATTTTATACCTCTTCCAACTATATGCATTGGTCTGATGGAATCCTACTAGCAGAAACTCCCACTATAGGTTATAATTCTGTTCCTTGCATACTAATCACAAACGATACTATATTGTATATTTGGCGTGAGTGTTCTACGCCATTGTGCGACTCCTTAGATTGCCAAATGGCTACTGTAGGTGGGTTAATAGAGGACGGTTGCTTGGTTGATAAGAAAGTATTAGCAGTTAATCAATGGACCGATTTCGATACAGAGCAATGTCCTATTTTAATGAACATTGATAATGATATTGTGATGTATGCAGCATGGTATCAATACGCCCCAGAACGCATCAATAAGGGAATTGCACGATGGAAAATGATATCCAAAGATGACATGAAATTCGAACTGACAGATACTATTGCATTCTCTTCTACATATACAGCAGATAAATGTGCTCAGGTGCGCTTTCTAAATCGTATATGGTTCTTACCTAAGCCACAAAAGCATGATCTATGGCATTTTGATTTGTTCGAATATGATAATAAGTTATATATGGTGTCTGTGGCTGAGAAAGGAGATAACATTATGTTGTCTGTCTCAGAAGATTATATGCATTTTAAGACATATAGAAAGCCATTGATAAATAATCATTATTCCGAAAACTATATTGGCTATCGTCAATATTATTACAAACCAACAGCTTTTGTAAAGAACGATTCGTTGTTCTTGTTCTATACTGCAAATGCAAAACAAGATCCTAATAGAAATCAGTTGTTTGTTACTAGCGAGTCTATGACACAAGTTCTCAAACAAGTAGATTAATTGATAATGCGTTTGTAACATCACCAACCACAATCCGGTGAGAAATAGAATCTGCTGAGGAGTGTTGTGGGGATCGGGTGTAGGGTGTAGAGAAATAACGAAAGTTGGATAGAAAATAAAGGGAAAAAGAATGGAGAGTATAATCATAGAATCAATAAAGAATATGTCGTTACTTGATTGCGTAATATTACTAATTTTAATCATAGGAGTAGATTGGTTAAAATCCTATTTTACGAAAAAAGGTAGCAATAATGCAGATAAAGAGGATACACGTATAACATCATATGAAGGGAAAAAGGGTGTAAATGTTGCAGACGAAGAAGATCAACTAAATCAAGTCCAGAAAGAACGATTGATAAAGATATTGTATTTGGCGGAGAAGATAAACCAATCTATAACCAAATATGTTTTGTATTTCTACGATTATACAACTAGAGCGAAATTTGATCGGCTAGTTGAGGATTTGAACTCTTTGTTAACTGATGTGTATCATGAACAAAGGTTAGCAAATTTGTTTTTACCTAAAGAAGAACAAGATATATTGGATAATCTATTAACATACTTAAGTGGAATCGTAGTTGAATTGTCTACTAATTCTACCAATGCCGCATCTCGTATAACGTTGTATAATGAATATTTACAATTGGCGCGAGAAAATAAGGATGCTGAACAGTTTTATTGGAATGAGGCAATTAGAGTTAAAAATCAGTTAGATGAGATTTCAGCAAAAGAACTAATGTTTAAGAAGGAACTTCAAAACGCAATTAAGGAATATGTAGAGTGGTTGGGTAAATATATAAAAGAAAATATAAGAACAGTTAATTGATTCCTGATAGTTGTTTCTCCAGAAAGAAAGGAGTTGAGAGTAGATAATATAGATGGGGTTATTGAGAAGTGGGATAAATTAGTTTAAAGGTTATAGGTTAAAGTTTAAAGACAAGGATGCTATTCAACTCCCTTGAATTTCTTAGATTTATTTTCGGTGGGGGGAGGCTTTTAGCGTAGAGCGTAGAGGGTAGGGTGTAGAGGCTGGGAGAGTGCTTTTTATAACAAAAATACGCTCTGCTATAAAAATATTAAAAAATCAGGGTGATGTATTTTGTTTTTGTCACAAAAGAATGCAGTGGACTGCATTAGTGAGCCAAAAACCAAATAATAAAAATTGGAGAGAAAAGAAAGGAAAAATATTGAAGGCGGATGACAAAAGAAGAGAAAATAAAGAAAGTAAAAGAGTTTCGTCGTTTGTTGAAACAACTTCAAGATGGTAAGGCGACAGAAAAGACCCGTGAGAAAATATCTCAATTAATACCAGTTGTTTCTCTATTGATGGAGGAATTAAAAACTCTTAAAACGATGACCCTTGGGGCGCCACCAATGTTTGGTGGGCAACAGATTCTAATCAACCCAATTGAGAATATCTTTCAGGTGCCTTATGGTTTGTCCTATGAGGTACGGAATGCATTGATAGATATGCTCAATAAAACGATTGGTGTACTGCAGAGTAAGGAAGAAATATCAAAGTCTGTGAAAGACAATATATGGAGTATTATGCATCCTGAAATAATTCGTGTGGCTCAGCAAAGATTTGAATCAGAACAATATGCTGATGCTGTAGAAGCTGCGTTTAAAGAAATCAATCTGCAAGTCAAAACCAAATGCAAAGACCGACATCAAAATAAAGACGGGAAAGGTCTTATGATGATGGCTTTTTCTGCAAATAATCCGGTATTAAAATTTGCACCATCTTCTTCTTTTTCTGAGTATGACATACAGGAGGGTTATATGCATATGTTTGCAGGAGCAATGCAAGGTATTAGAAATCCTAAAGCTCATGCAAATGAAATGATAACAAAAGAAGATGCATTAAGAAAATTAGCGTTTGCCAGTATGTTAATGTATAAACTTGATACTGTGGTGGAGTGATAGGATAGAAGGTAGATGATAGAACAGAAAATAAAAGGAGGTTGATGACCGCCTTTTCGAGGAGAACTAGTCTCGTAGTTTGTTGTCTTTAATAAAAGACTTACCTTTGTATGGTATGGAAATAGAAAGAAACCAATTAACAAGATGAAATTATCTATTGTAACCATCAACTACAATAATGCGGAAGGCTTGCGCAAGACGTTGGCCTCTGTAGTTATGCAAACTTATACTGATTTTGAGCACGTTATTGTAGATGGAGCATCTACTGATAACTCGGTAGAAATCATTAAGCAGTACGAAAAAGAAGCCTTGTCAAAAGGCATTAAAGTAACATGGATTTCTGAAAAAGATAATGGCATTTACAATGCTATGAACAAAGGTATTCGGATGTCATCAGGAGAATATATTGAGATTCTAAATTCTGGTGACTGTTTGGCCTCAAATAGTGTAGTAAAAGATATGCTAATAGCATTAGAGCAAAATGCTTATCCTAAAATTTTATACGGAAATATGCTTAAAACATTCGACTGGGAAACCTATAAACGCGATACATCTTGCAAAAACCCCGATTATACTCCCGACTCTTTTTTATATTTCTATAATGGAACGCTAAATCACAATTCGGCATACATAAAAAGAACCTTATTCGAGCAATTTGGGTTTTACAACGAAAAGATGAAAATCTGTTCAGATTGGGAGTGGTATGTACGAACCATTGTTTTAGGGAATATAAGTCCTATATATGTAAACATCGATGTTACCATTTTTGATATGAATGGAATAAGCGAAAGTGCTGGAAGAAACAAGCATATTATTCAGCAGGAGAGAAGTGAATATTTGTCGTCGGCATTTCCTAAAACTATTATAAACGATTATAAAAATTACGCATTTGTGTTGTTGCAATATCAACGACTAAAGAAATATCATTTGTGGGGTTTGGTTCGTTTTGTAGAGAGAGTATTGTTTAAATTGGAGAAATGGAGAATCATAAAGTAATATGAAATTTTCGGTCATCATACCATTATATAACAAAGCACCCTATATTCGTAAGGCGCTCGAGTCTGTTTTTGCACAAACATATACGGATTATGAGTTGATTATCGTAGATGATGGATCTACGGACAATTCGGCTTATATAGCAGATAAATATATTCGTTATAATACTCTCTATAGTCCAAATGTTCGTTTGTTGCGACAAGCAAATAATGGTGTATCTGTAGCACGTAACAATGGAGTTGAGGCTTCAAAAGGTGAATACATTGCTTTTTTGGATGCAGATGATTGGTGGGAGCCAACCTTTCTTGAAAAAATGACGCAGCTAATAGATGATTATCCTGAAGCAGGACTATATGCAAGCAACTATTACTATTATAAGGGAGGTAAAAATATTGTAAAAGTTAATATACAAACAGGATACTTCAATTATCCTAAAGAATATTATGAAAAATTTGCTATGCCAATAACTTCAATTACGGCAGTTATTCCTCGTAAGATATACAATGAAATGGGAGGCTTTCCAACAAATATACATTTGGGAGAAGATTTTCTCTTATGGGCAAAAATAGCGATACAATATCCTGTAGTATTCTTGAATATACCACTAGCATGGTATAACAACGATATACCTGCTACACTAAGAGCGACAAGAAATCTCCATGCTCCAGAGTATCATATGCTTTTCCATTTAGATTTATTAGGGATAAAGCAAATAGAAGTTGGCGAATGGAAACTACTTTTGGATAAACTTCGAGTAAATGGATTATTGGACTACTGGATGAGTAATGAGTATCATAATCAAGCTGCAGAAGAACTGAAGAAAGTAGATTGGAGCAAGCAACCTTTAAGCATTAAAAAAATATATAAAACTCCTATTTGGATTTTGAAGGTAAGAAAAAAAGTCAAAATATGGGGAAGTTTGCTTATGCAAAAATTATAAGAATAAGTATTACGAAATTGAGGTTATGAACAAAACAATGATTCCAAAGATAATACATTACTGCTGGTTCGGACGAGGAGAAATGCCTGAGTTGGTGCAAAAGTGCATCGCTTCTTGGCACACGCATATGCCTAATTGGGAATATTACCTTTGGACTGAAGAAAACTTCGATATAACATCTGCACCGATTTATGTACAAGAAGCCTATAATGTTCGTAAATTTGCTTTTGTAAGCGATTATGTACGCTTGTGGGCATTAGAAAAAGTGGGAGGTTTGTATATGGATGTGGACTTTGAGGTGTACAAGCCTTTTGATGATTTGATGGAGCAATATAGTGCATTTGCAGGCTACGAAGGTTCTAAGAAGAATCCCGTGATGATGGGAGTTCTTGCTGCTGAATCACATCATTCATTTATAAAAGCAATGATAGCAACATACGCCGATAGAAAATTTGTGCAGAAAGATGGCTCTTTGGATCTGACGCCTAACACGAGTTATTTTTACGAATGGATGACCAAGCAAGGCTTTGTTGGCGATGGAGAAGAGAAAGATTGGATGGGAATGCATATTCTGTCTGTCGAATGTTTTTGTCCAAGTTTGACTACTGGCGAAAATATTCGTTCTGAACGTACATATTGCGAACATAAAGGATTGCATTCTTGGAGCAAGAATAGCGGTTGGAAAACTATGTTATTGAACTTTTTTTCTCCAACTACGAAGGCAAAATTAATTAAACTAAAAAGGAAAATTTTAGGATAAAAGATGATCAATACACGCAACATACAACCATTGATATTTGTGCCAAAATCAATAACTAACGTAGCTATAATGACGTACATTATTGCGTTAGTTTGTTGTTCGGTGCTTTATAGCCGACATGCGATGAATTGGTATTGGTGGCTATTTGGACTGATAGAAGTATGCGGATTTTTCTATTTTTCTAATTACTTGAGCAAAGCATGGGCAAAGGTTCGAACAAAAACATTTGAGAAGAATGTTTTTTGGACGGCATTTCTCATTCGTGCTGTAGTGATGTTGTTCCTTTATTGGTTTCATAATGAGATGACGGGGCAACCCTTTATGTTTCATGCAGCAGATTCTATAGGTTATCATGAAGAAGCTAGATGGATGGCAGAATCGATTAGAAGCGGACATTTTAACAGTTTCTTAGCATATAAGTTTGCTGAAGGTAATGGTGTTTCCGATGCGGGCTACCCGATGTATTTGGGCTTTATTTATTTGCTGACTGACGATAGCATTATCGTGGTACGTCTATTAAAAAGCATTTGGAGTGCATTGTCATGCATATTGATATATCGTTTAGGGAAACGCAACTTTGGAGAGCATGTTGGCAGACTTGCTGCAATTTTAATGATGCTCGAGCCACATTTCTCAATCTATGGAGGTATGCATCTTAAAGAGACTGAAATGGTTTTCGTGATGTTGCTTTTTTTGGAACGATCTGATGCATTGTTGCGTAATCGTAATTTTAAGTTTTCTACCATATCGGTAGTCGTTGTGTTACTTGCTTCACTTTTTACATTTAGAACGGTATTGGGTTTGACGGGTGTGTTTGCTCTTGTTATGGCACTCTTGCTATCGAGCAAAAGAGTTATCAGCCTAGGAAAGCGGATTGTGTTTTTGTTGGTGTTTGGTATTACTGCATTGTACTTTGTAGGAGGACGTATCATGAGCGAGGTTGAAACCGTTTGGGAGCGAAAAGACGACAACCAAAGTAAGCGTATGTCTGTGGTTGTACAAACACAAAGTTTAGCAAAATACGCAGGAGCGTCTGTATTTGCCCCCATGATTTTTACTATTCCTTTTCCTACCATGGTGGAAACTGAAGGACAAGAAACATCTCGTATGTTGCATGGCGGTTTGGTAGTAAAGAACTTAATGTCGTTTTTCTGTATTTTGGCGTTGGCGTCGTTGATTTTCCCATTGTTACCGGGGCGGAATACATGGCGGAATAATATCTTGATAGGAGTTTTTCTTATTGCCTATTTGATGATTTTGGTATTTTCGGCTTTTGCGCATGCCGATCGTTTTCACATGCCGGCATTGGCACTCGAGATGTTGTTTATGGCTTATGGAGTATCGTTATTTCGAGTTCCGAAGTTTAAGCGATGGTACAAATATTGGGTAGTTATTATGTTTATTGCTATTATTGCATGGAATTGGTTCAAACTTGCTGGGCGAGGTTTGGCGTAAAATTTAAAAGCAAAATATGAAACGAATATTATTAATATCAAACTATAAACAAGGCATGGGAGGAATTCATGCTCAAGTGGAGATGTTGCATTCTCACCTAAATCAAGAAGAAGGAATAGCTGCATATATTTTCTCCACCAAAGGAAATACTTTAATTCGAGTATGGAAATTTTTATGTTTAATGTGTATAGTTGTTAATTATGATATTTTACATATACATGCGTGTTCTTATCGAGGAATGTTACCCGCAGTGTTAGGTATAATAGCAGGAAAATTACATCGAAAGAAGATTATTATTACATATCACGGAGGCGAGGCTAATCAATTTTTTGCTAAACACACAAAATTTGTTCGTAGATGGCTTGGAAAAGCAGATAAAGTAATTGTATTATCAGGTTTTTTAAAAGAGATTTTTAATAGATATAACATACAATCTGTAATTATCCCTAATATTATAGAACTTCACCCTATAGTTAAACAGGAAAGCATTAATTATGTTGCTCCACGATTTATTAGCATTCGTCATTTGGAATCATTGTATAATATTCCTTGTATACTAAAAGCATATAAGAAGGTTTTAGAGCAATATCCAAATGCTTCTCTAGATATTTTGGGACAAGGTAGTTTGCGAGATCAGTTGATAAAATATGTACAAAACAACAATTTAACAGGAGTGCGGTTTCTAGGACAAGTCCCCAATAGTGAAATATATAATTATTTAAAAAAAGCAACCATTATTCTTTCTGCTCCAAAAGCTGACAATATGCCTGTGTCGCTCTTGGAAGCAATGAATGCTGGGTTATTGGTTATATCTAGTAAAGTTGGCGGTGTACCATATATGATAGCGCATCAACAAACGGGTTTGCTATTTGAAAGCGGAAATGTAGAGCAAATGGCAGAGCAAATGATATGGGCATTGGAACATCCCAAAGAAGTAAATGATATAATTATTAGAGCACAGCAAGATGTGCAAAAATATTCGTGGGAGAATGTGAAACAACAGTTGTTTAAGGTGTATGGCTGAATATTTATATTCAAAAAATAGTGATTTTATTAAATATTTAGAACGATCATATGTATGTTCTACTGCTTTGTCAGTAAATAAAATAAGTGATTTAATAATACTACCGAATGCTGGGTTTAAATCTTTAGCTAGTAGTTGCCTCAATGAGACTGCAACATACGGTAAACAAATAAACAAAGAAGTTATTTACCTGGGGGATTTTAGCACTCAACATTATGGCAATTTCTTAATTGATTATCTGAGTAGATTATGGTATTATAATAAAGACAAAAAGATAGATTTGGTATATGTGTCAAAAAAACTATGTATAGAGAAATCTACATTTTATATGCATATTTTGAATTATTTACACATAGAAAAGAGTCAGATACAGCGAATAACGGAACCTACATTATTTTCAAAAGTATATGTTCCTGAAAGAAGTATGATTCATGATAGATATATCACAGAAGAATACGCTCAGATTTACGAGAATATTTGGCAAGCGATAAAGGAAGGTAATGATGTATCTAAGATACAAACATATGACAAAATATATGTTACTCGTCGTAAACTAAAAAAACATAAAGAAATCGGAGAATATATATTTGAAAGTTTTTTTGAAATGAATGGATTCAAAGTCATAGCACCTGAAACATTGAGCTTTGAAGAACAGGTATGTTTATTTAGGAATGCAAGGGAAATAGCAAGTATTGAAGGAACACATGCGCATAACATTATATTCAAGGGTACCTCAAAATCGCCTTATAAGCAGATTATTTTGAGAAAGCAAAGTGAAGTTATACCAAGACAAATTCAGTTGAATCAAATAACAGAAGGAGAAGTAATATGGATTGATATATATAGTGAACCGTTTAAAGGTTTTCCAATATCACACGATCGAGGTCCATTCCTTCTGAAATGGAATGAACAAATAGAACACTTTGCAAAAGATTACAATATGGTTCTTCCTCGACTAAAAAGAATTTATGCACTTCCAAATATAATCGAATACACGTGTAAATGTATTGGGTATTGGGTATTGGCTAAAGCATAATTTAAAACAAATGTACATTAGAATAAAACAGAAATGAATGTTCGTAAATTGAAAGAAAAAATCTTGTTGCAAGTAATCTTTCCCACGGCAGATTTTGTAATGGGAACTTGTGCTATGAAGTGGTATAAGAAGATTAAGCATCTCAATACATTATCTTCAGAAGAAATCCAAAAATGGCAATTATCACAATTGTCATTACTGCTTGATCATGCATATAACAATACGGTATATTATAAAGAAGTGTTTGATTCGCTAAATCTAAAACCCAATGATATAAAGTCATTTGATGATTTAAAGAAGTTGCCGGTATTAACACGTGATATTATAAAGGAGCGATTTAATGATATCGTACCTAAAAATATCAAATCTATCAAACATAGATATAGTCATACAGGTGGTTCGACTGGCGAACCCATGAAATATATATGTGACGAAAATACGTGGGGATTTGTAACGGCTATGAAAATTCATTCATGGCAAACTACTGGATACTATTATGGCGACTTATTTATGTCCTTAGGTAGTTCGTCTCTTTTTCCCGTAAACAAGAAGAGTCTCGTACACGAAATATATTTCAAACTTCGAAATACTATTCCATTGAATGGTATGAATATGGATGATGCAATTTGTGCTAAATATGTAGAAATAGCCAAACGACATAAGGTTAAATATATCTATGGTTATGCTACAGCTATCTATTTGCTAGCAAAGTATTGCAGCAAAAATAACGTAACAATTGATCTTAACGTGGCTTATACTACAGCGGAAAAATTGCATCCACACTATCGTAAAATGATTAGTGAAACATTTAATTGTAAGGTAATGGACTGCTACGGAAGTAAAGATGGTGGAGTGACTGCATATGAAGTGCATCCTGGGTATTATCATGTAGGATATGCATCCCATTTTGAAGTAGCAAATGAATATGGAAACTTGCAAACACTATATTCTACCAACCTTATAGATTATGCATTCCCTACTATTCGATACGCTAATGGTGATGAGGTGATAATGCATGCTCCTTTAGAAAGTGAGTATAATGGTCAGTTGATGAAAGAGGTCGTTGGACGTACTTCAGATGTGGTGGAACTCGCTAATGGAAATCGTTTGACAACATCAGGTTTTAATAGTCTTTTTAGAACTTTCAATGTGGAAGCATTTCGCATTAGGAAAGTAGCAAACAATAAGGTGTTGGTGCAAATCAAAAAAAGAGATAACTATACCGATAGTGAGCATGAATTATTATATTCTACAATCACCAAATATGTAGGCGAACAAACTATTTTGGAATTTGAGTATGTAGAAGAATTTCAACCACTCAAAAATGGTAAACGAAGTTTCTTGATGAATGATGAAGCATGAATTGATTAGCACATGATAAACCTGCTGAAATATAACGACATAGACCAACAGCAATGGCAAACTTTGGCGAATGACTCGCCAACAGCTACGTGGTTTCAAACACCAGAGGCATATCAGTTTTATGCATCCGTATCTGCAGAAATATTGCCTTTTGCCATCGGGGTAGTCGAAAACGAAAAGTTGATGGGAGTCGTAATGGGGTATGTAACAAAAGAATGCAATAACTGGAAACAGTTTTTTACACGTCGTGCTATCATCATTGGCGGTCCACTGCTGAATGAGAATATTAGCGAAATGGCATTAAGCAAGTTGCTTTGTGCTGTAAAATCTCAATTCAACAACAAGCAAATGCCATTCTTGCAAAAACCTATCTACGTTGAAATGCGTAATTTTCACGACTATAGTCGTTGGCAACCTATTTTTGAGCAATGTGGTTTTAGTTATCAATCACATTTGGACATTCATGTGCTTTGCAATGAAACTCACAAAATGAGTGAGCAACGCCAACGTCAAGTGAAAAAAGCGATAAAAAATGGAGTTGTAATAAAAGAGGCTACTTCCGAAAAAGAGATTAAAGATTGGTATAAGATTCTCAAAAATCTATATGCTGAAAAAATTCGCACACCGCTGTTTTCAGAAGAATTTTTCTTGCAGTTTTATCGACAAAAAGTAGGAAAATATTTGTTAGTAAAATTTCAGGAAAAGGTAATTGGTGGAATGATGTGTCCAATTCTTAATAACAGCTCTATCTATGAATGGTATGTTTGCGGGTTGGATGAGGAGTATAAAGAACAGTATCCGTCTGTGATGGCAACTTATGCTGCCATTGAACATGCCAAGAAAAACAAAATCGAAATGTTTGATTTTATGGGAGCTGGCAAACCAAATATCCCTTATGGCGTACGAGATTTTAAGATGGAGTTTGGCGGAAAATTAGTAGAATATGGGCGATCTCTTTATATTCGTAATCCGTTTCTCTATGAAATAGGAAAGTTAGGTGTGAAATTCTTAAAAAAAAATAAAATACATGGCAAAAAATCATCGAACATTAAAGAATATTTTGCGAGGTATATTCAATAGAATATGTTTAGCATTAGCAAGAAATTTATTTCCTGCACAATTGCGCATGCCATTTTATCGAGCAACAGGTATGAAAATTGGTAAAGGGACAAAAATAGCAGCTACGGTTGATGTCGACCAATCAGCACCCGAATTGATAACAATTGGCGAAAACGTGTGGATAACTCGTGGGGTAATGTTACTTTGTCATCAACGTAATTTAGCGGAATATGAAGTTGGTAAACCTGTAATGGAATGTGAGTTAAAATATCAACCCATAGTTATAAAAGATGGAGCACATATAGGTATAGGAGCTATTGTTATGCCAGGAGTAACCATTGGAGAGGGGGCTATAATAGGTGCGGGCAGTGTAGTGACTCGCGACATTCCAGCTTATTGCGTTGCCGTAGGAGCACCAGCTAGAGTAATAAAAACTTTTGAAAATTAGGAGAATTTTAATCATGAGAATTTGGATTGATATTACGAATACTCCTCACGTAAATACGTTGATGCCTATCATTCGTCATCTTGAAAGGCAAGGTCATCATTTGATTTTTACGGCTCGAGATTTCTCAGAGACTTTACCTCTACTTGCAAAACATAATATAAAACCTATAGTTTATGGGAAATATAAGGGTAAAAGTAGAGTTAAAAAAGTATGTGGATTGTTGCAACGCATGTGGATGTTGCTGTTTAAGTTACCTCAATTTGATTTGGCTCTCTCGTTAGGGGGGAATTACACTTCGGCAATTGCATGGTTGCGGCGAAAAAGGTCGATTGTTTTTTCTGACAACGACATTTCATTTAAGTTCTTTTCATTTGCAATGGGTAGCTACTTTATCTTCCCATTCTATTTCAAATACCAAAAAATTCAAAAAAGATATCGAATAAAAGATAGTCAAATACGCACTTTCCAAGGATTTAAGGAAGACATCTATATTGCTAATTTTGAGCCAGATATGGATTTTATAAAACAACTTCCATTTAAGGATTTCATCACTATTCGTCCGGAAAATCTAAAAGCATCGTACGTCCCAAAAGATAGCACCACTATTGTTCCTGCTTTATTCGAGGTTTTTAAGGATGAAAACATTCTTTTTCTACCTCGCTATGAAGAAGAGAAAAAGATGGCAGAAGGATATTCAAACATTTGGTATCCCGAATCTCCATTATCAGGTTTAGATGTATGTTACTATACAAAAGCAATGCTTACAGGAGCTGGAACTTTTGCTCGTGAAGCAGCGTTGCTCGGCGTGCCTGCAGTAAGTTTTTTTCCATCGGAAGTATTCTTAACCGTAGATGAAGTGATGCAAGAAATGGGTATCGAATTTAAGTCGCGCAATGCTCAAGAGATAAAAAGTTATGTAAACAAAGCCGAAAAGAAAACCGCTTCTACAGTTCGTAGTAAAGTGGTATTGAGAGAGGTGTTGAACATCATTGACAACATTATTAAAGAAAATAGTTAATTCCTTATTTTTGTAACAAATAACGAAAAAATATGCTTATCACACTTATTGCAGGAGCACGACCAAATTTTATGAAAATTGCACCTCTTATTAAGGCTATTCAAAAAGCCAATAGTGAGGGGAAAGACATACATTATCGATTAGTACATACAGGTCAACATTACGACAGAAACATGTCCGATACTTTTTTTAGTGAATTGGGCATTCCAATGCCAGATGTTAACCTTGGTTGTGGAGGAGGAACACAAGCCGAACAGACTGCAGCTATTATGGTAGCTTTTGAAAAAGAGTTGCAACAACATCCGTCTGATCTTGTGCTTGTAGTTGGTGATGTAACGAGTACAATGGCATGTTCAATAGTTGCAAAAAAATTAAACACGAAAGTTACGCACGTTGAAGCAGGAATCCGTAGTTGGGATTTAACAATGCCTGAAGAAATCAACCGCATGGTGACCGATTGTTTGGCGGATTTCTATTTTACAACATCGGAAGTTGCCAATCAGAATTTGCGTCAGATGGGAGTTTCTGAAAGTCGTATTCACTTCGTGGGCAATGTGATGATAGATACTTTACTTGCTAATAAAAATCGATTTAAGCGTCCAAAAATTTACGATGAATTGCAACTAAAGGAAAAGGAATATATTGTTCTAACGATGCACCGTCCTGCAAATGTCGATGAGGAGCAGCATCTAAAAGCACTTATGGAGCAAATCATTATCAACGTGCATAATCTTCCAATCATATTCCCTATTCATCCTCGTACAGCAAAAATTTTCTACCATCTGTGGGGCAACGAAGAGCAACTTAAAACTATTTTTCCAAATTTACACATTGTGGAACCAATGGGATATTTGGAGTTCAATTATCTTGTAGAACATTCGAAGGCCGTTATTACAGACTCTGGTGGTATTACCGAGGAAACTACCGTAATGGGTATTCCATGTATCACTCTCCGTGATAATACCGAACGCCCCGAAACTTGTACCATTGGAACCAACGAACTCATTGGTACTAATCCCAAGAACATAAAACCCGCTTTGGATAAATTATTTGCTGGAGAATGGAAAAAAGGAGCAATCCCTCCACTATGGGATGGCAATGCTGCTAAGCGCATAATAGAAGTATTAGTTAGCCAAAATTGTTAAGTGATGGATTTTACATTGAAAAAATATAAAGAGCTGTTGCTAACTCTACAAAAAGCTGAGTTTGAATTTCTTACATTCGAACAATATTGCATAGAAAAGCAACATGCAGAAAAAAAGCAAGTTATATTACGTCACGATGTAGATTTATTACCAAAAAATTCCCTACAATTTGCTCAAATAGAACATGATTTAGGCATTAAATCTACCTATTATTTTCGGATAGTTTCAAGTAGTAATAACCCTAAAATCATCAAACAAATTGCTGCTTTAGGACACGAAATCGGTTATCATTACGAAGATTTAACCATTTGTAAAGGTAATCGACAAAAAGCTCTTTGTTGTTTCAAAACAAACTTAAACTATTTTCGTCAATTTTATCCTATCAAAACTATATGTATGCATGGCTCTCCACGTAGTAAATGGGACAACAAGGCTATTTGGGAAGATTTTGATTACAAACAATTTAGAATAATAGGTGAACCTTATTTTGACACGGATTTTAATACCATTTTTTACTTAACCGATACAGGACGTTGTTGGGATGGTGATAAGTTTAGCATTAGAGATAAAGTTAAAAGCCCTTTTTTAGAAAAATTTCATACAACTTCGGAACTTATATCTGCAATTAAAAACAATGCTATTCCTTCTAAAATACTAATAACAACACATCCACAACGTTGGAGTAACAATTTAATAGAGTGGTGTATTGAGTATTGTTCACAAAACTTAAAAAATTTGATTAAAAGACTTCTTATTAAACAATAATTATTATTTTTGTTTAAATAAGAAACTTAATGAGAAAAAAGTTTTCCATTCACTCACTACTTACTTTATTAATCACAGATATTGCTTTTTGGGCAGTAGCAATATTTATTCTTATAACTTGGCGAGTCGTAGCTGACAAACAAATTATTACTAGATATTTAATCTCGTATGCAATTTTTGCAAGTATTTGGGTTGTATTTGGCATTTTAATAAAAAAATACAAGTCTTGGAGAAAAACATCATACAAAACCTTACTTCTGAAAGTTTTAATAACATCCATATTAACAGCAGGTTATATCCTTTATCATTACCACAAAATCTATCCTGATTTATCGATATTAACTTTATATTTTTCGCTACTTATAGTCCTTTGTATAAATATTTTTGCAATTCTTATCTATCAAGGCTATCGTTATGCAACGTTTATGGATGTCGTTTTACCAACATACGAAAAACGACATCCAAACACTGTATTAGAACCACCAATAACTATAGATAAAGAAAAAGCTAAAAAACTAAAACAATTAATCATTAATAATACAAACAAAGAAACATTTGATTTTCTTTCAAAGAATACACCCTTAGAAAGTACGAATACACATATTACTCAAACTACACATCGCTTAAACATTCAATTACTTACAAACTACCAATACGATTGTATTATCAACCTTTCTCTATTAAATAATATTATTGGTATTAATAAGTTTTTTTGCGTTGTAAACGAAAAACTTCCTGATAATGGGATTTGGGTTTGTAGTTTTATTTCACAAGATGTTCTTCAAAAAAATATCCTAAACAAATACCCTAAAGTTATTAGAAAGATTGTATTTTATTGGAATATTTTATGCTATAGAGTAATACCAAAATTATTCTTTTTTCAACGTTTATATTATCAGAATAAAAAAAATAAGCAACGTTATTTTTCTCATACAGAAATACTTGGAAGGTTATCGTATTGTGGTTTTGAAATTGTGAAGGAAGAAGTTATAAATGGAATTACATACATCATTTCTAAAAGAAAAGATATTCCACAAAAGCAAGAACCAAAATTTTATGGCTTACTAATAAAACTTCCACGCATCGGGAAAAAAGGGGAAATTTTTAATGTATATAAGCTTCGTACAATGTATCCTTACGCAGAATACATACAAGAATATATTTACCAAAAAAACAGTCTTACAGAAGGAGGTAAATTTAAAAATGACATAAGGGTAACATCGTATGGACAACTTATGCGAAAATATTGGCTAGACGAACTTCCTATGATTTTCAATCTTATAAAAGGAGATATGAAATTAGTTGGTGTCCGCCCTTTGAGTAGACAATATTTCAGTCTATATTCAAAAGAATTACAAGAAAAAAGAACAACTTTCAAACCAGGTCTTTTGCCGCCATTTTATGCTGATATGCCAAAAACACTTGAAGAAATTCAAGAATCCGAAATGAAATATCTAAAAGAGTGCGAAGTAAAAGGTGTTTTTCTAACAGATTTTAAGTATTTTTGGAGAATATTAGTAAATATTTTATTTAAAAAAGTACGTAGTAAGTAAATGATTGCTGTTTTTAAAAAAATAGCCTTTATATTTTTTTTAATTTGTCCAATATCGCTATTGGCACAAAACATTCCTCAACATATTTCCTATTATCGTATTTATGATTTTATCGACGAATTAGCAATCGATAAAATCATTGATATTAACTCTGTTTCAAAACCATATAGTCGTAATTTTATAGCAAAAAAATTAATTGAAGCTCAATCAAAAGATTCACTATTAACAAAAAGACAAAAAGTTGATCTTAAGTTTTTTTTAAATGATTATGCAATAGAGTTAGATACACTTCCCAAATCATATGTACATTGGACCAACAAACGAACTTTTGATTTGGCATTACTTCAACCAGCATTTCAATATCAGGACAAAAATTTTAAATGCAGAATAACTCCAATTTTAGGAATGGACATCATTGCTAATACTGCAAACAAAGGTGTTATTCTAAAACGTTGGTTTGGTGCCGATTTTCAAGCTACTATTGTTAATCATATTTCAGTATGGGCAAGTTACCGCGATCAATCTTTTTCAGGAAAATTTCTTAAATCTGAAGCTGGGTTAAAAGCAACTGATGCTCGTATTTCAAAACCTAATTTCCTAAACAACCTTGCTGGATGCGAATACAAAGAAGCAAATTACGGAGGTGATTATAGCGATATGAGAGGGGGAATAAAAGCCTATACATGGTGGGGAAGCATTGGGATTATAAAAGACAATTTAGTTTGGGGAGATTCTTATTCTTGCTCAAATATCATATCTGGACGAGCACCATCATTTCCTATGCTCACTTTAAACTTAAAACCGTGCAAATGGTTCGAATTAAACTATATTCATGGTTGGCTAATAAGCAACGTTGCAGATTCTACAAATTATTATTTAGAAGAAAATGGCAATGGTACAAAAACAAACTATCGCCCCTATAATAAATTCATTGCTGCCAATATGCTTACTTTCACACCAATAAAGGGACTAGATATATCTTTAGGAAATTCTATAATTTATGCAGAAAGAAATGTGCATGCAGCATATTTTATTCCTATTGCTTTCTACAAATCTATCGACCATCTTCTAACCAAAGGATTAAAAACTGAAAACCAAAATTCTCAAATATTTTTTAACATAAGTTCTAGAAATATCAAGCATTTACATCTATTCGGATCAATTTATATTGATGAATTTAATAGTGCACGATTGAAAAAATCGAACCAACAAAAAAACCCTTTTTCATATAAGGTAGGGTTTAATGTAAATAATTGGCCATTAAAAAACTTATCGTTAATAGGAGAGTTTACTCGTTCTAATATAATCAATTATAAGCACTCTATACAACAACTTACTTGGGCTTCTAACAATTATTGTTTAGGGCATTATTTAGGCGACAATTCGCAAGAGATTTTTGTAGCATTAAATTACAAACCTGTGTGGGCATTAAATATAAATCTTTCTTATACAAATGCCCGAAAATATAAAGATTACGAATATTTGCGAAGAGGAACTTCGGTAAAAATATCACAAATTTTGACACAAAAACCATTCAAAGAAATGGTTTGGCAAAATGATTTAATAGCATTAAAAGCAACGTACGAAATATTTAATAATTGTTATGCAGTTGTAAATGTTGAATACAACAACGCAAGAGGTTACACACCAAAATCAGAGCCTATCGAAGGTGAAAACAGATTGGATGCTCAAGGTTATTTAGATTATTACACTCCCAAATTCTATCAAGGAAAAAATATTACCATAACTTGTGGATTGAGTTTTGGATTTTAAAAAAACACTACTATGAAGGCAATACAAATGGTGGATTTACATTCACAATACGAAAATATTAAAAACGAAATCAACAGTGGTATTCAAGAAGTTTTAGATACTTGTACTTTCATTAAAGGCGGTAAAGTAAATGTTTTCCAAAAGCATTTAGAAGAATACTTAAATGTAAAACATGTAATTCCTGTAGGCAATGGTACCGACGCATTGCAAATTGCTCTCATGAGTTTAGGCTTAAAACGTGGCGATGAAGTTATAACGCCAACTTTTACATTTATTGCTACTGTTGAAGTTATTGCACTTTTAGGTTTAACACCAATATTTGTGGATGTTGATTACGATACATTCAACATTTCTACCGAAGCTATTAAAAAAGCAATTAGTCCAAAAACTAAAGCTATAATCCCTGTCCATTTGTTTGGACAAAACGCAAATATGGAGGAGATACTTGCCATCGCTAAACAGCATAATTTATTTGTAGTAGAAGATTCATGTCAAAGTATAGGAGCAGAATATACATTCTCTAACGGAGTTACAAAAAAATCAGGATGTATAGGAGACATTGGTTGTACCTCATTTTTCCCTTCTAAAAATTTAGGTTGTTATGGCGACGGAGGAGCTATTTTTACAAACAACGATTCTTTGGCTGAAAAAATGCGTGCAATAGCAAATCATGGGATGGTTGTACGATATTATCACGATTTTATAGGTGTAAATTCACGTTTAGATAGTATTCAAGCTGCCATTTTAGATGTAAAACTAAAATCGCTAAACAACTATATTCAGAATAGACAACAAGCAGCTGAATTTTACACAAATGCTTTTGCCGATAATAAATACATTAAAACTCCAATAGTAGAGAAAAATACTACCCATGTATATCACCAATATACACTAAAAATCAATGGATTTGATAGAAATCTACTTCAAGAGAAATTAAAAGCAAAAGGAATACCTTCAATGATTTATTATCCTATACCTTTGCATTTACAAAAAGCCTATAAAAGTGAACATTATAAAAAAGGTGATTTTCCAATTGCAGAAAGTTTAAGTAATTCTGTACTAAGTTTACCGATGCATACAGAACTTGATTTAGAACAATTAACCTACATTACCAATACTGTTAATGATATTTTAAAATGAATAATTATTTTAAACACGAATCATCTTATATCGACAATGGTTGTCAAATTGGAGAGGGCACCAAAATTTGGCATTTTTCACACATTATGTCAAATTGTATTATTGGTAAAAATTGTAATATAGGTCAAAACGTAGTTATCTCGCCAGATGTACGATTAGGTGATAACGTTAAAATTCAAAACAATGTATCGGTATACACTGGTGTGATATGTGAAGATGATGTTTTTTTAGGTCCATCAATGGTTTTTACCAACGTTATAAATCCTCGTAGTCATATTTCGCGCAAAAACGAATATAAACAAACCATAGTTCGTAAAGGTGCTAGCATTGGTGCAAATGCCACTATTGTTTGTGGAAATGAAATTGGCGAATATGCTCTGATTGGTGCTGGAAGTGTAGTTACAAAAAATGTTAAACCATACGCACTTATGGTTGGAAATCCTGCTCGACAAATTGGGTGGGTAAGTGAAAATGGACAAAAACTAGAATTTGATGAAAATGGGATTGCCATATGTCCCGAAACTAAACAATCTTACCATTTAGAAAATAATATTGTAAAAAAAATAGTATAATATGAAAAATTTTGCTCTTTTTGGAGCAGCAGGGTACATTGCTCCTCGACATCTAAAAGCAATAAAAGACACTAATAATCGACTTGTTGCTGCTTACGACAATTTTGATAGCGTAGGAATACTTGATAGTTTTTTCCCTGATGCAGCATTCTTTACCGAATTTGAAATTTTTGATAGACATTGTTCTAAAATAAAAAATACAGAACAAAAGTTGGATTACGTATCTATCTGTACACCAAATTATTTACACGATGCACACATTAGGTATAGTTTGCGTCTTGGTGCTGATGTTATCTGCGAAAAACCACTTGTACTAAATCCGTGGAATATCGATCAATTAGCAAAAATTGAAAACGAAACTGGTCAACATATAAATACAATTTTACAACTACGACTGCATGAATCCATTATCAATTTAAAAAAGAAAATAGAATCGGCTCCTAAAGACAAAATATTTGATGTTGATTTAACATATATCACTTCACGCGGAAATTGGTATTATACCAGTTGGAAAGGAGACATTCATAAAAGTGGGGGGATTGCAACAAATATTGGTGTTCATTTCTACGACATGCTACAATGGGTTTTTGGCAAAGTTACACGCAATGTTGTACACGTTATGTCACACGATCGTTGTGCAGGATATCTTGAACTAGAAAAAGCAAGAGTTCGCTATTTCCTTAGTATTAATGCTGATAACCTTCCTGAAAATGCTGTACAAGGAGAAAAGCGTACTTATCGAACTATTAATATTGATGGCGATGAATTTGAATTTAGTCAAGGCTTTACTGAATTACATACCGAAAGTTATCGCAAAATAATTGAAGGAAAAGGTTTTGGTATCGAAGATGCTCGTGAATCAGTAAACATAGTACATACCATTCGCAATTCACAACCAATCGGTCTAAAAGGTGATTATCACCCATTGGCAAAACTCCCTCTAAGTGAACATCCTTTCGGTTGGTAACAAAAAAAGGTAGGATTTTTTCCTACCTTTTTTATTTAAAAACCTGTATATAATAAATTTAATCTTAACGGAGAAAATGAATTCATTCCACTTCGTACGGATATTCCGCTCAGTTTAAATAACGACTTTACCGACGTAATATAAGTTGCATCAGTAGAAGATATTGCATCGATAGGGAGAATAACCATATCTAGCATATCTGTTTCTGATAAATCTTTTTTGAAATAACTATTTAAAAGATAAGCCATATCAAAAGAATAACTCTTCGATGAATTATCATAATATCCTATTACAGCAGTTGTATCTACACTCGTAGGCAATCCTTTATCAATAAAATAATCTACCAACAAATCCTTTTTCAAAAGAAGTAAAAATTCAGGTTTATCTAATTTTGAAGAAGGATCAGTATCTTCAACAACTTCTAAATTCAGTAAAGCTTGATTGATTGCTAAATGATTATTTTCAATTTTTTCATTTATAGACGATTTCATTTTCCCAATAGGAATCTTAACATTTGTATATATTCCTGCTGGTGATTTTATAAGATTCAAACTATCAATAGTATTTAGATTAGCTTTTACATCTGCAGTATCAGTATGAACAATTCTATTTATTTGACGTACCTCCTTGTTTACTGAATAATTAACCCATGTAGATACATTATCCGTTTTTTCTTCTCCATCTATCCTATAAACTCGCGTATAATGATAATATAAACGTAAGTCAATTTGTGCCAAATGCAACATTGTAGACGAACCATAATCTGTTGTTATATAAAATCCCTTAAATTTTTCTTGAAAAGCATCAATGCTTTCATATGCTTTCTCATCTAAATTAAAAAATCTTTCTGCATAACTTATATCCAACTTATATTTAATATATGGTATAAATGTAGAATCCGCCAATACAGAATCGGGTAGTGAATAATCTATTGATGTTAAAACCTTTTTACCAATAGGAGTAGCATCTGGAGAAACATATTCATCTATGTTTATATTAGAAAAATATAGAGTAGTATAGTCTATAGCTTTTTTATCAATCTCATACAAACAAAATTCTAACGGGGATTTTTCTGAACCCGACCACGATTTATAATACATATATAAAACCAAGGAATCAACAGCGGCTCCTTTTATCGAGTCAGAGTCTTGCGTAGGGAATTTATAATTGACAGGAGGAGCTATTTGAAATAACAAATCAGCCTTTGTTGTACCATAACGCTGATTGTAAATTTCACCTAACAAAAACGTATCATTTTGTAAAAAAATAGAATCTACAAAAAAATTAGATGTTTGCAAATGAAAAGTATCAGTACAAACAAAAATAGAATCACTTTCTGGTATTATAGAACCTCCTAAATTTGTATCGTTATTTTTACAACTAACCAATACAACAACACAAAATAGTATAAATAAAATTCGCTTCATATATTGTCTATAGACTCTTATAAAGAGATATGTATGGTTGCACATAATCCTCTACATACTCCAAAAGCTTTTTATTTTGTTCTTTTGTATAATCAATCAACGAAGTATCTACATTTTCTGTTCCAACTATTACTGCATCAGAAAAATCGATAGCTAATTTTGTTAAATCTTCGTACGAAACTTCTTTTTGTTTTATCAAAGCGACATCTTCATCACTAATGCCATCCATCATCAATTTTTCAGAAAATTCCTTTGAAAACATTTTCTTAAATTTATCCTCATAAAGAGAATAAACCATTTTTGAAGAAGAGAAAAATGGATCATCACTATATACTTTTTTTACATATAATGGTGTCAATGCTGTCATCCAACCATGACAATGAATTACATCTGGAGTCCAACGCAATTTTTTTATTGTTTCCAAAACTCCTCGTACAAAAAATATCGAACGATCTTCGTTATCGTCAAATTCTTCACCTTTTTCATCTGTAAAAAGTGCTTTTCTTTGGAAATAATCTTCATTATCAATGAAGTAAACCTGCATACGAGCAGCTTGTATCGATGCAACTTTTATAATTAATGGGTGGTCAGTATCATTTATTATAAGATTCATTCCAGAAAGACGTTGTACTTCATGCAATTGATTGCGACGCTCATTAATACAACCAAAGCGAGGCATAAAAATTCGTATTTCTAAACCATTTTCTTGTACACTTTGAGGTAGCTTACGACACAATTGCGACATTATTGTTTCTGGCAAATAGGGTGTTATTTCTTGCGAAATAAACAACACTCTCAATGGATTTTGTGACATATTTTTTTGTTTAATTTTTCAGTATGCAAAGATATAAAAAAAAAAGTACAAAAATGCAAACGTTGTAGCAAACAAAATGAGTTAAAAATAAAAAGAATAGCAAACGCTATTCCTTTTACTAATAACATTTATCTATTATTCTTTTGGTTTTAAAATTACACCAAGACTCTTTCTCCCATCAACTTTTATAACAATTGGCTTTTTAAAACGTACGTGTCGTAAGTAGGTTGTTTCTTCGTGAACTGGTAACGAATTTAAATAATCAAGATCGTAAAAACCATCATTATTATAAGGATTGATGGTAAGATACGAAACACCGAACGATGTTAAATTTTGAAAAAAATGCGTTCCTTGACTTGGTTCTATACGATAATTAGATAAACCTGACTCTACAATAACACGAGCATTACTTATATGAGGCCATTTAACTGGGATTCCTAACCATGTATCGTTTGAACCCCATCGACCTGGACCTACTAATACATAATGTCGATTTTCCTTTTGCATTTTTTCATTTAGCTTTTCTACCTCGTACGCAATCATTTGATTATAACTTGGATTAAAAGTCTCAGGTTTTACATAAATAATATCATACACGCTATTATCTATACCATGCCCAAGTGCATTTTCTGAAGAAATAACTAAATTTTCTTTTGGTATCGTTCCTACTTCTTCTGATATAACTTCTTTGGTATCAACAATTGGACGTATTTGCAATAAATAGAAATAACTAGTATTTTGATTATAATCTAAATTTACAGCAAATTCTATCTCTACAGGACGCCCCATTTCCATTTGAGAAATACGTAATACTTCTTGCAAAATTTCTGCTAATGGGAAAGCATTATGTTGCAATATATTTGCAAAAGTTATCACCTTTCGACCACCATCATATATACCATCATAAAGCACCTGATCATAAACGTCATAGGTAGATGCTAAAAGTCGCAAAGAACCATCTTGTTCAGCATCTCTAACACTAACTTTCAAGAGATTAAAACTATCATCCACCTCAGGTACAAAGTCTTTTTTACTTTGGTCTAAAGCATAAAAATAAGTCTGCGTTTCACGCAAAGCAAAATCTAGAGTACTTGTTTGTAAAACATGATGTGGATGCTTAGGTGAAAAACGCAAAGTCATGCCTCCGTCTACAATATACTTACCAAGTCCCATAGCTACGTTGGCAATTCCATCTTCAGCCTTTTCTTCACCAATTGGATAATAATTCAACGAACGCACCACGCCTGAAAAAGAAGGGTAGTAACGACTACCATAACTTTGCCCACAAATCTCTTGTAAAACAACAGCCATTTTTTCCTCATCTATCACATTTTGTGTAGCCCTCATATAAGCTTTACTTGCCTTATAATAAACAGATGCATAAACGGCTTTAACTGCCTGGCAAACATTTGGATACATTCGCTCAAAATCATTTTCATCGTATGGCACCATATAAGTTGAATAAATACCAGCAAATGGCTGATAATGTGAATCTTCCAACAAACTAGATGAACGAACTGCTAACGGAGCTTTTATAACATTAAGAAATGCATTCAAATCTTCTCGCACCGATTGTGGCAAACGTGCCGCCAAAAATTCCTTAAGAATCTCTTCATCAGAAGCATCAGATAGTGCAATCGGATAAAGCTGATTTGACTCCATAAATTCCAAAAATACATCTGTACATAAAACTAATGTTTTTGGAACAGTTATTTGAACGCCATCAAATTCATCTAATTGAGTATTTCGTTTTATCATCGAGTCTATAAAAGCAAGACCACGCCCTTTACCGCCTAATGAACCATTTCCAATACGAGCAAAATTGGAGTATTGGTCAAACCTATCTTTTTGAAAAATAGCAACAACTCCACGATTTTTTGTTTTTCGATAGGCCACAATTGCACCAAAAATTATCTGACGAGCACGTTGTATATTTTCAGCATTATTCTGTCCAATACTTATATCTCGCAAAAACTCTGCTAGTGGAAACATAGCCCTAGAATACAACCATTGAGAAATTTTATTATGCGAAAGCTGCTCATAAAGCAAATCATCACTGATTTTAAAAATACTATCTTGAAGGTCTTTCAAATTGCGAACTCGACATTCTTCTTCTCCAGTATTAGGATTAGAAAAAACCAAATCTCCAAAACCAAAGTAATCCGAAATTGCAGTTCGCAACTCACGATGCATTGTCTTCGAATTTTTATTAATAAAATACAAATTGAGTTGCTCAGCTATTTTTCTATTAGATTCTTCGCTTGATTCTACAATGAACGGCATATCTTTTTTCTCACGACGTATCATTTCGCAAAGTTCAAATCCAACACGTGGCGTTTTTTTCCCATTTTTCTTAAACGAAATATCAGTTATAACCCCCAACATATTGTTTTTGTATTTTTGATACAAATCAACGGCCTCTTCGTATGTACGTGCTAATAATATTTTTGGACGACCACGCATTCGTAGCATTTGTTCATGATCGTTGAGTGCTTCGGTCATAAAAGAACGAGATTGCTTAAATACAAAACGATATAATTTAGGCAATATCGAAGAATAAAAACGTATAGAATCTTCAACAAAAAGAATAACTTGAACACCTACTGACTCTACATCTTCGTCAACATTCATTTTATCTTCAAGCAACTTTGTAATTGCCAACAGCAAATTCGATTCTCCTAACCAACTAAAAACATAATCAATAGCACTTAAATCTTCACGCGATAATCTTCGAGAGACTTCGCGAGAAAACGGTGTTAAAACAACAATAGGAATCTCCGAATAGCGTTTTTTAATAACTTTTGCCCACTCAAAAGGATTAATACTATCACCACTAGGCATTGATATAATTAAGTCGAAATTACGTTCTTTCAATTGCTCCATTGCATCATCTTCCGACGATACAAGTGTAAATCGAGGAGGGTAACGTAAATTTAATGATGTATATTCATTAAATATTTGTTCGTCGATACGGCCATCTTCTTCTAATGCAAAAGCATCATACTTACTTGCCAACAAAAGAATATTATATATACGCTTCTGCATCAAATTGGCAAAAGAAGTATCTTTGAAATAAAGCTGTTTAAGATCAGTATTTTTTTTATCCATTAATCTATTTTTTTTAGCACCAAAGCAGTTCTACTTGGTAAATAAAGATTTAACCATCCCTTATCATCAAGATGACTCACTTGCGTAAAATGACGCACTGTGTCATCTACAAAACCAAAACCACCAAATTCTTTAGCATCAGTATTCAATACAACTTGATATGAACCCGGAGCCAATAAAATTCCATAATCGGTAAACGACTTTTGACCATTAAAATTCAATACAAAAACCAAATTTCCACGTTGATAAGCAACAACTTGATCGCCTTCATTATCCCAAAGTTTTTCAATTGGTAATTCATTAAATTTCTTTATTGAATTTATTAAATGAATCATAGCTTTATCAAATTCCGCTAAATATCCATAAATCAATGTTTTATCATCTCTCAAACACCATTGGCGACGTGCATATTTATGCGACCAATTATTACCTTCACGAGGAAAATCAATCCACTCGGGATGCCCAAATTCATTGCCCATGAAATTTAAATAACCACCATTTATGGTTGTTGCTGTTACCAAACGAATTATTTTATGCAATGCAATACCACGTGAAACCATAAATGTTTCATCACCTTTACGCATATGCCAATACATATCAGAATCTATTAAGCGGAAAATAATAGTTTTATCACCTACCAACGCTTGATCATGGCTTTCTGCATAACTAATAGTCTTCTCGTCGGCTCTTCGGTTTGTCATTTCCCAAAAGATGTGACCTGCTTTCCAATCTTCATCTTTAACTTCTTTTATATATTTTATCCAAAAGTCAGGAATTCCCATTGCCATTCTATAATCAAATCCCATACCGCCATCTTTAATTTTTGCAGCTAATCCAGGCATACCACTCATTTCTTCTGCTATGGTAATAGCATTTGGATTTATTTCATGAATCAAATCATTTGCTAATGTCAAATAACAAATAGCATCACCATCTTGATTTAAATTATAATAATCATCATAGCCATTAAAATCTTGCTCTAATCCATGATTTCTATATATCATAGAAGTAACGCCATCAAAACGGAAACCATCAAAATGATACTCATCCAACCAGTACTTACAATTAGAAAGTAAGAAATGCAAAACCGATGGACTCTCGTAGTTAAAACAATAAGAATCCCATGCAGGATGAACTCTTTTTTCTCCTATATGGAAATACTGATACGGAGATCCATCAAAATTCCCAAGTCCCTCATTTTCATTCTTTACCGAGTGAGAATGAACTATATCCATTATTACAGAAATACCGTTCGCATGAGCTTCATCAATCAAATGCTTCAATTCTTCTGGTGTGCCAAAACGTGAAGATGCTGCAAAAAAACTTGAAACATGATACCCAAACGATCCATAATAAGGATGCTCTTGTATAGCCATTATTTGTATGCAATTGTACCCCGCGTCTATCACACGTGGCAAAACATTCACCCGAAACTCTTCGTAAGTGGCAACCTTTTCATCCTCCGAAGCCATACCTATATGGCACTCGTAAATAAGCAAAGCTCCTTTTTTAGGTTTAAACTTTTTAACCTTAAATTTATAAGCATCTACAGGATCCCAAACCTGAGCAGAAAATATTTTTGTTTGCTCATCTTGTACCACTCGTTGAGCCCAAGCAGGAATTCGCTCTCCACATCCTCCATTCCATGCTATTTTTAATTTATACAAATCACCATGCTTTATATCGTTTTCCTCTAAAAGCAATTCCCAATTTCCATTTCCTATAGGCTTCAATGCATATCGCTCATTTTCTTGCCAATTATTAAACTCTCCAATCAAAAAAATACTTGTTGCATTGGGAGCCCACTCGCGAAAAACCCAACCTTTTTTCTGTTTATGCAAACCAAAGAAAAGATAACCTGATGCAAAATCAGATAAAGATTTTCCTTTTGTCAAAGAGTTCTTTTTTTGCAAATAATAATCATAACGACCCTTAATTGCCTCAGCATAAGGTTTCAACCAAGGATCTCTTTTTACCAATCCTAATTGCTTTCTTTTTATTAGACTCATTTTTCAACAATATTTAAGTTTTCTTCAATTGTATAATTCAAAAAACGGATAAAAGGGTAGGCCTTTTCAAAAATAGTAGCGACTTGTATTTCCCAGTTTTCTTCCTCAAAAAAAGAATCTGCTAATGGACACTCAAATGCATAATGCTTGTATTTTAACAACTCAGGCTGAGAAAAATATTTTGGGAAACCTGATGGCACTTTTTTTAATTTATCTTCCGAAAATTGCTTCAAATAATACTTTTTAAAATCTTTATTTTCAACTATTTCATTCCATTCTTCTATATTATCAACAATTGACCATCGCAACGATTTTAATATATTTGAATCTGGACAATATACTCCCGGTATCAAGGCATTTTTACCTGGCTCAATATGTAAATAATAACCAGCAAAAGGACTTTTCTTTCCACCATTTCTTGCCATAAAAATACCAAGATGATTTTTGTATGGTGTTTTATCATACGAAAATCGAATATCTCTATATATTCGAAAAATACACTCCTTTGCTGTTGTATTTATTAACGTTTTGTCAAATACCGTAAGTTGCTTTAATATATTTTCTGTTATAAGCTCAACCTGTGCTTTAACTTTTTGATATTCTGCTTTATGTGCATCAAACCAAATTCGATTGTTATTATTTTTTAGTCGAGCATAAAAGTCGAGTATATACGAAGCATTCATCTAATTTAAGCGAATTAAAAAGTTAGTACGAATATCATCAAAACACGACTTTCTTGATTCTACAAAATCAAAATCAGTCGTATCTAATTTTTGTTTTACTGTAGAAGACGAAAAGGATGTACCAGAAATTAGTTCCAAAGCTTTTGACAAAAGCGGCTCTTGTTCATCGCCCAGAGCAACTGCAGGAAACAAAATATCCTTAACCTCATAATTTGGTTTTAATCCATCTTTAAAATCCGTAAATCCCTCTGAATTTGCATATTTAGCAACAATAGGTAATAATGCCCAATTAGAAATATTTTTGTCTTTAGGTTGAAGTAACACCATTGATGTATACTTTCCATAAGTTGTTCCTCCTATTGTTACAACATTCATATAAGGCATCAAGCCAATAATAGTTAACTCCGAAGCCGATGCTGTAGATGAACTCGTAAGTACATACAATCGTTTCAAATCCAAATTGTAAGCGACCTCTTCAAAACGTCTCTCAACTCGACTTGTATAATTGTATTTTCTCCAATATTTATCGTACTTATCATTCCATTGATTATAAATTAAAATAGAATTATTATCAACCACATCTTTAGGAGCTAGAGAACTACACAAATAGGTACTTGCAACTTCATCGCCACCACTATTAAAACGCAAATCTAGAACCAATTCTGTAATATTCTGTGCTTTGAAATAAAGCAAGGCTTCGTCTAACAAATTATTCAAATCACCAATATAACTTGTGTAAACTAAATAACCAATCTTAATCCCATTTCTTTCTATTACACTCTTGTAAAGTACAGGATTAATTGTAAGTTTTTTAGATGTTAACGACACCTTTTCTGAAGTTTCTACAATATTATTATCCAACAAAACAGCTTTGGTTAATGTAATAGAATTTCCATTTACCAACTTTAAATAATTACTAGAATTTATTTTTTCACCATCGATTCTAACAAAATAATCGCCACGAGAAATTCCTGCTAACGATGCAGGCGTATTATCATTAACATACTCAACCACAGCAAAATATTCATTAGAATTTAAACTAGTTTTATAAAAAGCAAGTTGATAGCCAAAAGTTGTCTCTACACCAGCAAACGAATTTGTTAAACTTGTAGCATCATTTGTTATATATGACCATTTATCATCTTTATAAAGCAATTTTTTATAAAATACTTTTGGATCAGTTTCGCTATTTGGATGGATATCGGGCATATCTTTATACCAAAGATAAATGTCTTCCATCGTTGACTTTATAAAATCATTTACCTTGTAAACCTTTGCAATATTATCATCTATGCCATTATTTTCACATGACAAAAACAGAAGACAAAACAATACTGCTAATATTTTATTCATTATTAAATATTTATTTTTTTATATAAATCCATTGCTGCACCAATTGCTGCATCCATATTGTAATATTCCCATTCGGCAAACCGACCTAACAAATAGAAATTTTCTTGTGCCAAATTTTCTTTAATAGAGGCTATTCGTTCTCTTGTATCGGAGTTTTGAATAGGGTAGGTATATTTTTCATAATGATGGCATATATAACGTGGATTTAAAGGTATTTTTAACAAATTTGTCTTTATTGTTTCAATATCAACGAAATCAGAAAACTCAATAGTAGCCGTAATTCTATCCGAAGAACATTTAGATGGGAAATTACCTGTACATATTATCCTATGCGACAAATGATTACGACTTGGCATATAAATCCAACTATAAGGATTCTTATCTATTTCGCAAAATACCGAAGTTGTGCCGTGAGATTCCAAATGGTCTATAAAAATTCCATCGTCTTCTGAAAAATACCAACTATCAAGCATCTGTTTCAAAAACTTAATATTCCCTGAAAAAACTACGGCATTAAACTCCAAATCGTTAATAATCCAGAGATTATCTCTTTTTTTTATCTCTATTATATCTTGATTATATTTTATATGAAGTCCTTGTGCTAATCTATCTGCCAAAAATTGAGATCCATTTTGCTGAGGATAGAAAAACGTACTATGCACCATTGACTGTTCTTCTATACGACAAAAATTATTATAAAATATCTCTTTTACACTTGGCATTGGCAACTTACCTGCCAACCAAGAAAGCGGTACATCAGAAAGATTTCTTTTCCAAACTTTTTCGTTATATGGCTGAAAATAAATATCGTATAAAGTTTTTCCAAAGTTTTTCAAAAGGAATTCTTCAAAATTTTCATATTCAATTTTCTTTTGTTCCTTTAACTCTAACAAATCATTTATTACCGACTCTATTATTTCGTTTGGAAGCATATATAGATAATTCTCAATAGGGTAATTAACCCAAAGATTTTTATCAAAATTTATAACTGCTTTTCGTAACGTCTTATTAAATTCGTTTCCCTTATCGAAAAAACTCCAAAACCAATCGAGAACATCTAATCGTTTGGAGTTAAATACGTGACCACCAACAAGATGATAAACATTACCATCAATATTCTTACATTTAATTAACCCACCAGGACGATTCTCTTTTTCAAAAACAACGACCTCATTTTTTTCTTTCAAAAAATGGGCAATAGACAATCCAGAAATTCCAGCACCAATAACAGCTACTTTTCTTTTTTCCATTTGGATAATTTTATTGGATGTAAAAATAAATGATTTTTAGGAAAATTTTGCTCTAATGCGTCATAACTAAAATGATACTTATCCAAAATAGAAAAATCATCTTTACTAGAATGCAAACTTTTAGATAAAAGCAAATCTTTTCCTGTAACAATGGTATCAGAACACATTATCAACGAGGTTGGAATTGCTAATTCGACAAACATATCTGAAGCTGCAAACGCTCCACAATAATTAACAAATTGATTCATAATATTTTGTGGCAACAATAAAATATCAGAATAAGCTCCTACAACAGGATATTTTATTTTCTGTCTCCACCTCAAAGTAAAAAACGATTTCAATATAAAATAAAAAAGCCTTTTAGTCTTTTTCCTAAAAAACAATCGTAACAATAACCACAAAGGAATGTATTCTTTCGAATCTAATCCGTATTGTTTTACCTTGTTTTTAACCTTATCGCAAGAAGGAATTATATTTTTTATTTCTACACCAGATTTCAATGGATTATACTCTAATGCATCAATAATATGATACCATGGATATTTTTTATTCCATAGATTGTATAGCTCCCAAATAAAAGGGTACTCACGCTTAATTCCTGAAATTTCAAATATATTATTTTCATTTATAGATGGATTTAACATCAAATCGTCAGCAACTACAAAATAATGCGTAAATCCTTTATTTTTTAAATGCTGATAGCATTGGGCAAGGTATCCTTCAAAATAAAACGAATTTTCATATACTGAAAATACATTTTCTTTTTCACCGTCGTAAAACGGAACTATATGATAGATATAACTAAAACGACTAGAATAAATACGTTCTAAAGGTTCTATATTTTTATCGTATCGATGATTATATATGATCAATAGTGCTATTTTATCCATAATAAAATCAAAAATTTATATACTGATATAGAAACATAAATAGACAAACAAAAATCAACGATGGCAACATATTAGATATAGGTATCTTTTTTATTTCCAATATATTAAATCCTAATCCAACTAACATCACACCTCCAACTGAAGTTAATACATTTATCATTTCAGCAGTAAAAAAAGGAGCTAGTTGCATTGCCAACAATGTAAGTAGTGCTTGAAATAAGAAAAGTGGTAACGCCGATAACAAAACACTAATACCAAATACCGATGCTAATATAATTGACGAGAATCCATCTAAAATCGATTTTGTAAGTATTAAATCGGATGACATTCCTAATCCTTCTTGTATTGCACCAAGTATCGTCATCGACCCCACACAAAATAACAAAAACGCAGTTATCAAACCTTCCGAAAATTTTTCATTTTTTATTCGAAGACAATTCTTTAATTTATCTCCTAGGTGTTCTATTTTTTTTTCTAGATTACACCACGTTCCCAACCAACTCCCAACAATCATTGCAAATACACAAACAAGGATTTGTTTCATATCAACAACCATTGCTATACCAAGTGATAATGTAACAAGACCAATAACTTGAAAAAAAGATTTTTTATAACGTTCTGATATTCCTTTTTTCAAACAAAGCCCTACGCAACTTCCTACTACAACTGCGATTGTATTAACTACAGTTCCTATCATAATTATGATTTTAAGGCAAAGTTAATAAAACCTATCTTTAAAAAATTCTATTGTTGTTATTTTCACTATTTTTACAAAAAAAATTATTTATGAATGTAAAAATTGAATCGTCGTGGAATCTTCATTTAGCAGAAGAGTTCAACAAACCATATTTCAAAGATTTAACAGATTTTGTAAAAAAAGAATATCAAAGCAAACGTATTTATCCTCCGGGATCACTCATTTTTAATGCTTTTAATTCTTGTCCATTCGATAATGTAAAAGTTGTTTTATTGGGACAAGATCCCTATCATGGTCCAAACCAAGCACACGGATTATGTTTTTCAGTGAACGACAATATTCCATTACCACCATCACTGCAAAATATTTATAAAGAAATAGAAAGTGATTTAAATATTAAAACATATCCTACAGGCAATTTAGTACGTTGGGCAAAACAAGGAGTTTTTTTATTAAATGCAACACTCACAGTACAAGCAAACCTTGCTGGTTCTCACCAAGGAAAAGGGTGGGAGATTTTTACCGATGCCGTTATCAAAAGACTTTCACAAGAAAAAGAACATCTTGTTTTTCTTCTTTGGGGTAACTATGCTCAACAAAAATCTGCACTAATTGATACTACTAAACACCTAATTCTTAAATCAGTACATCCATCACCTCTATCAGCATATAGAGGATTTTTCGGATGCAAACATTTTTCTAAAACAAACGAGTATTTACGCCAAAAAGGATTACCTGAAATAGATTGGAGATAACGCAATATGATTACATTCCCAAATGCAAAAATAAATTTAGGGCTAAACATTACCGAACGACGCCCTGACGGATATCACAACCTCGAAACCGTATTTTATCCGATACCACTGTGCGATGCGTTAGAAATCACTGACGCCAACAAAACATCACTTACTATCAGCGGATTAAACATTGAAGGTGACATTGAAAAAAATCTAGTAGTAAAAGCCTACAGACTCCTCGAAGAAGACTTTAAACTACCAACTATAGAAATCAATTTGTTAAAAAAAATTCCATGCGGGGCAGGGCTCGGAGGAGGCTCTTCTGATGCTGCTTTTACGATTAAAGTCCTAAACGAAAAATACAATTTAAACATAACAGAAAAACAGCAAAAAGAATATGCGTCAAAACTAGGTGCCGATTGTGCATTTTTTATCTCAAACAAACCATCATACGCTACAGGTATCGGCAACATATTGAAAGATATAAATCTATCTTTATCAAACTATTACATATATTTAATTAAACCAAACATACATATATCAACAGCAGAAGCTTATTCGTCTATTGTCCCTCAAAAAAACGAGGTATCTCTACACGACATCATTCTAAAAACTCCGATAGAGGAGTGGAAAAATTATATTTTTAACGATTTTGAAAAAAGTATTTTCAAACAACACCAAGAAATAAAAGAACTAAAAGAAACTTTATACAAACAAGGTGCTTTGTACGCATCAATGTCTGGCTCTGGTTCTTCTGTTTTTGGTATTTTCAAACACAAACCAATTCTATTTCATATTCCTCAAGAGTGGTTTAGCTTTATTGATATTTTGAAATAATTTTTTCGTTGCTTTCTTATTTGTTTTTTGTTGAAAAATCTCTAAAAAAAGAGTTGCTCAAACCAACAAAAAGCATTAATTTAGCACGATTTTTATGTATAAATTTAAGCATTTACTACAATGATAGAAGAACAAGACAGAATTATTAAAATCAACATTGAAGACGAAATGAAGTCTGCCTACATCGACTATTCGATGTCGGTAATTGTTTCGAGAGCTTTGCCTGATGTTCGTGATGGATTGAAACCTGTTCATAGACGTGTATTGTTTGGAATGAACGAGTTGGGCAACTACTCAAATCAGCCATACAAGAAATGTGCAAGAATCGTGGGTGAGGTTATGGGTAAGTACCATCCTCATGGCGACTCTTCTATATATATGACATTGGTGCGTTTGGCACAAGATTTCTCTATGCGTTATACACTTGTCGATGGACAAGGTAACTTTGGTTCAATTGACGGTGATACGCCTGCTGCCATGCGTTACACAGAGGCTCGTTTGTGTAAAATTGCAGAAGATATGTTGGTAGATTTGGATAAAAAAACGGTAGATTTTGCAAAAAACTTTGACGACACGTTGTCCGAACCAACCGTTTTGCCAACTCGTATTCCAAATCTTTTGCTCAATGGAGCATCGGGTATTGCAGTTGGTATGGCTACCAATATGGCTCCACACAACTTGAACGAAGTGGTTGATGCTACTAATGCATATATCGACAATAATGATATTACTATTGAAGAATTGATGCAATACATCAAAGCACCTGATTTCCCAACGGGAGGTATTATTTATGGTTATGCTGGTGTAAAAGATGCATTTGAAACAGGTAAAGGACGTATCGTTATTCGCTCAAAAGCTGATATTGAAACTACATCAACAGGACAAGAAAAAATTATTGTAAACGAAATTCCTTATGGTGTGAACAAAAAAGAACTTATTGAGCATATTGCACAATTATGTTCTGACAAGAAAATAGAGGGCATCTCTAATATCAACGATGAATCGGATATGAACGGTATGCGTATTGTTATCGACATCAAAAAAGATGCAAACGCAAATGTCGTTCTTAACAAATTGTTCAAAGATACTGCAATGCAATATTCATTCTGCGTAAACAATATTGCTTTGGTAAAAGGTCGCCCTTGCTTGTTGAATTTGAAGGATTTGATTCGTTATTTTGTAGATCATCGTTTGGATGTTGTAACGCGTCGTACAGAATTTGAATTGAAAAAAGCTCAAGATCGTGCTCACATTCTCGAAGGTTTAATTGTGGCTGTTGACAATATTGACGAAGTTGTTCGCATTATTCGTGCTAGCAGAACTCCATCGGAAGCTCAACGTGCATTGGAAGAACGTTTCAATTTGGACGAAATACAATCAAAAGCAATAGTTGATATGCGTTTGAGTCAATTGACAGGACTTCGTATAGATGAGTTGAAAAAAGAATATGCAGACTTATTAGCTTTGATTGAAGATTTGAAAGATATTTTGGCGAAAGTTGAGCGTCGTATGGAAATCATCAAAAACGAAATGCTTGAAATAAAAGAAAAGTATGGCGACGAACGCAAAACAGTTATCGAATACGCCAACGAAGAGATGAATCCAGAAGACTTCTATGCCGACGACGAAATGGTAATCACAATTTCGCATCTTGGCTATATCAAACGTACTGCTTTGAGTGAATTCCGTACACAAAGTCGTGGTGGAGTGGGATCGAAAGGTAGTGACTCGCGCGACGAAGACTTTATTGAATACATCTATCAAGCATCAATGCACAATACGATGATGTTCTTTACTCAAAAAGGTCGTTGCTATTGGTTGAAGGTATTCCAAATTCCTGAAGGAACTAAAAATGCTAAAGGTCGTGCTATTCAAAACCTTTTGAATATCGATGCCGACGATAAGGTAAATGCATTTATCACAACCAAACAATTAAACGATGAGGAATTTGTTAAGTCTCATTATTTAGTATTTGCAACAAAACAAGGTGTGATAAAGAAAACGTCATTAGAAGCATATTCTCGTCCACGTCAAAATGGTGTTAATGCTATTGTGATTCGTGAAGACGACCGCTTGATTCAAGTTTGCTTAACCGATGGCAAAAGTGAAATTATTATGGCAAACCGCAATGGTCGTGCAATTCGCTTCAATGAAGAGAATGTTCGCTCTATGGGTCGTGTTTCTACAGGTGTTCGTGGTATGCAGCTCGATGATGACGGCGACGAAGTTGTTGGAATGATTTGCGGAAATAAAGAATCGAACGAAACCGTGATGGTTGTTTCTGAAAAAGGTTACGGAAAACGCACCAACATAGTAGAAAAAGACGAAAACGGCAACATTATTCTTGACGAAAACGGACAGCCAAACGACATTTATCGTATAACAAACCGTGGAGGTAAAGGTGTTAAAACAATGAATATCACCGAAAAAACTGGTAAATTGGTAGCGATAATGAGCGTAAGCGACGAAAACGATTTGATGATTATCAATAAGTCGGGTATAACTATCCGTTTGAAAGTGGCTGATATTCGTACTATGGGACGTGCAACGCAAGGAGTTCGCCTCATCAACCTCGAAAAACGCAATGACGAAATTGCTTCCGTTTGCAAGGTTGTAGCCGAAGAAACTGAAGATGTAATAACTGAAAACGAAGAAAATAACACAATAGAAAACAATTAAATTTATCAATAACAAAAATTAATTTAGTTATGAAAAAAGTATTTTTACCTGTAGTTTTGCTATGTTTGGCAACTACTATGTTTGCTCAAAAAGGCAACATTTCTAAAGCAAAAACTAAAGCTTACAACGTAGAAGCTCCAGATCCACAAGGTGCTAAAACTTTAATAGAAGAGGCTTTGGTGCATCCCGAAACTGCAAATCAAGCTAAAACTTGGTTCGAAGCCGGAGCTATTTTCAACAAAATACAACAAGACGAAACCGACAAACAACGTATGGGATTGCCTTGCGACATCAACTTGCGTCAAGAGTGTTTGCTTAAAGTTTTACCTTGCTTTTTGAAAGCTGACTCTATGGATCAACTTCCTGACGCTAAAGGTAAAATTAAACCTAAATACACTAAAAAAATTAAAAACGAATTGTTGAACCTTTATCGCAACTATTCGATAGAATTGTCTGCAAACGAAGCATTTAACAACAAAGACTACGAATCTGCTGCAAACATTTTCGACGTTTACATCAACATTCCTTTGATGTCTGCTTTAGCTTCTGAAAACTTGCTTGTAACCGATACCAACTACACATTCTATAAGTACAACGCAGGTATTGCACACTATCAAGCTGGAACTCCTGAACACATTGCTAAAGCTATTCAGTATTTCCAAGAGTTGACAGAATCTACTTATAGCGACCAAAATTCTGTTTATCAAATTCTTTTAAGTCTTTATTTAAACTCAGCTAACGATACTGCTAACTATGTAAGAAACTTGGTGGACGCTGTTCAAAAATTCCCTACCGAAAACTATTACATCGAGCAACTTGTTGACTACTATGTTCAAAAGAAAGAAAACGAAAAAGCTATCGTTTACCTCGAACAAGCTATCAGCAACAATCCTAGCAACGAACACAACTATTTCTTGCTTGGACGTGTAAAAGAAGAAATGGGCGACTTCGATGCTGCTGAAGCTCTTTATGACAAAACTATAGAAATGAAACCCGACCATGTTTACGCTTACACTTTCAAAGGTAACATCATCTACAACAAGGCGGTAGATATCGACAACAAAGCAAACGAAATAAAAGACAACAAAGAATACCAAAAAGCTAAAGCTGAAGCTAACGCTATGTTGGAAAAATCGTTGCCTTTCTACGAAAAAGCGTTAGAATTGAAACCAGACGACTACGAAAACATCCGCTGGTTGAGAAGTATCTACTATCGTTTGGATAAAAAAGAAAAATTCAACGAAATGGAACAACGCCTTAAAGCTTTAGGATTTTAAGATTTTTTAGTTCATAAAACAACGAAATCCACTCTCTATTCCGAAGAGTGGATTTTTTATTCTCTGAAAGTAAAGCTAAATAAAAAAATGAATATCTATAAACCTTTTTGTATTTTTATGCATTTTATTAAAGAATTTATTAGTATATTTGTAAAAATTTTTAATAAAATAAAAGTATGAACAAAGAAAATTTAAATTTATTATTGGGATTAGCAGCTATAGGATTAGCTGTGTTAATTTCAAATTCAAAAAAGCAAAAAAATACAGATATAGAAGAAGATATTATTGAAGGTATAGGGAAAATACCCCCTGAATATATTAAAGTTGGACGAATAAATATGACCATTGCAAGAAAAGCACACATAAAAGCTGGAGATATCGTTGTTCATCCTAAATACATTAGACATATCGAACTTGAACATGGAAAACAACTAGCAAATTTAGGTATAACAGCTTCAGACTATATTAAAGTTATTGTTGAAAAATTTAGTCAAATTAGAAAGGGGAGTGATAATTCTATTTTATTAGTTATAAAAAGTTTTGGGAAAAACATAGTATTAGCCCTTCAACTAACGGATTTAATTGATGACAAGAATCAAGTATGGGAAATTCACACTTCGTACCCCAGAAATAAATTTAATACAAATCAAAAACTACTATGGGAAAGATAAATGACGAATACATAGATTTTGGACAATTGCCTGAAGATATACAAGAAGCAATTGGTTTAAAAAACGTAACAATAGTAATGAAATATTCACTTGCGAAGGAAATAGAAATTGGAGAAAAAGGAACCTATCTAAAAAACAATGATATTGACTATGCATCTACGGGCGACCTTTTCTTTGCAGGTTTTGTAGAATATCCACATCAAGTACGCAACGGAGGAGGAAATATGCTTTTATTAGTACAATCTTTCCCTGCTTATAAAATTTCAGATGGAATGTCTGTAAAAGAAAAGTGTTATGCTATGCGTATTGCTCCTACATCTAATGAAAATTATTGGGAAGTAATTGATTTTGAAGTAAAATATAATCTTAATCGCAACGATCAAATATTATGGGAAAAATAGAAGAAACTTTTGTTCCTAAAGGATATACATACTACGGTAATATATCTGAAGAATTACAAATTAACCTTGAACTGAAAGATTTGCCGGTATTGATAAAAGATAGTTTTGAACAAGAAATCCTTAATGGACCTAGAGGTAAATTTATACGTATGGCAGATATGGACTATGATTCTATAGGAACAGATATTTTTATGAATCTTGTAGAATTTCCTTATCAAGTACGCGATAGCGGTAACTATACTTTGCTATTGATAAAATCATTTGATGGATATGTAGAGTATGGAAAAAAAATTGAAAATTGGTGCTATGCAATGCATATAAAATTAGTATCCAACGAAAATGGATATGAGTTTTACGAAGTAATCGATTTTGAGACGCATTACAATTTACATCGTAATGATACTATATTGTGGCAAAGATAAATTTCTATCAGACTTGAACACAAAAATCCACTCCTCAAGGAGTGGATTTTTTTATTCTATAAAAGTAGAGTAGTACAACTCAAAAAAATGCCTACCTTTGCCATACGTTGCAAGGGTGCAGCGACATTTTTTTATTTATTAACTAAGCATTAGCTATTATTTCGCGTTCGCTTGAAGCTTGAGAACCTTACAAAAGAACCACTCGAAATAATTGTAATAAGGTGTTTTATAGACATCTACTACCGACAGAATAAAGTTATGCTCCACGTTAAGTGGGCAACTTATTTCGGTAGTGGAGGTTTTCTCAAGCACCTAAGCGGACGGATAGATTGTCCACCTTTTTTATCCGTTTGCGTGGATTGATAGTGATGCACAAAAACTATCAATCCGTATGGCACGAAACGACCTTGCAAAAGCAAAAGATGCAAAAAAAGACGAATTCTACACGCAACTCGCCGACATCGAAAAAGAGCTGCGACACTACACCGAACACTTTCGCGGAAAAGTGGTTTTCTGCAACTGCGACGACCCCTACGAAAGCAACTTTTTCAAATACTTTGCGATGAATTTCAACCACTTAGGGCTGAAACGCCTCATTGCTACGTGCTACAACGGCTCGCCCGTGCAGGGCAACGAATTGCTTTTGCAGTTCGACACCGACAACCCCGAAGAACCTAAAAAAATAGCTTACAAAATAGAAATCAGCGAGGTACACGACGCCAATGGCGACGGGGCAATAGACCTTGCCGACGTGCGTTACCTCTTGCAGAACGACAAAAACGCCATCTCCATTCTCAAAGGCAATGGCGATTTCCGTAGCGAAGAGTGCATTGAATTACTGAAAGAAGCCGATATTGTGGTTACCAATCCGCCTTTTTCGCTGTTCAGAGAATATCTTTCTCAATTAGATGAATACGGAAAACATTTTATCATTATAGGAAACGTAAATGCAATTTCTTACAAGGAATCTTTTCGTCTTATAAAAGAAGATAAAATGTGGTTAGGAGCAAGTATTCACAGCGGAGACAGAGAATTTCAAGTTCCAGAAGGCTATCCGTTAAACGCAGCAGGCTGTCGCGTAGATGAGCATGGAAGAAAATTTATTCGTGTAAAAGGTGTGCGTTGGTTTACCAATTTGGATTACAAAGAGCGACACGAGGATTTGATTTTATACAAATCGTACAATCCCGAAGAATATCCAAAATATGATAATTATGATGCAATAAACATTGATAAAACAGCAGATATTCCTTGCGATTACGACGGAGCAATGGGCGTTCCTATCACATTTTTAGATAAATACAATCCAGAACAATTTGAAATAGAAGCACTTGGTATTGTTGGAAGTTGCAATTTTACTTGTATGAAAAAAATGGAAATTCTAGATAAAGAAGGAAAATCAACAGGTAAATTTACAATAAATGCAAAAGGTACATTATATAGAAAATTTAATCCTAAAGTAGATAAAGTTCCTGCTTTTAAAGATGTCCAAACGGGAGAGCTATATCAAAGTATATATGCAAGAGTGATAATCCGCAAAAAACAATAAAAAAGAGTTATGAAAATAGAACTAAAAGAAATCGCAATCAGAGATTTAGTATCAGAATACACTGACAATCAGGAGAATGGAGTAGTGGCGTACGGCGGAAAATTGGATGTTCGTCCGCCGTATCAGCGTGAGTTTGTTTATGGCGATAAGGAGCGTATGGCGGTGATAGACACTGTAATGCAGGGCTTTCCGCTCAACGTAATGTATTGGGCAGTGCGCGAAGACGGCACGTACGAAATCATCGACGGGCAGCAGCGTACCATCTCCATTTGCCAATACGTGAATGGTGATTTTGCCTATATGTTTCGCTATTTTCACAACCTCGCCAAAGACGAGCAAGAGCAAATCCTCAACTACAAATTGATGGTTTACCTCTGCGAAGGCACCGATAGCGAAAAACTTAAGTGGTTCGAAACCATAAACATAGCAGGCAAAGAACTCACCAAACAGGAGCTTCGCAACGCCGTATATTCGGGTTCGTGGGTGAGCGATGCCAAGCGTTATTTCAGCAAAAATGGTTGCGTGGCGTACCAAATCGGTGGCAAATACATGAGCGGCTCGGCCATTCGTCAGGAATACCTCGAAACGGCCATTTCGTGGCTCTCCAAAGGCAACATTGAGGTGTATATGAGCGAGCATCAGCACGACAAAAATGCGTTACAATTGTGGCAATATTTCCAAAGCGTAATCACTTGGCTCGAAGGCACTTTTGTGCATACCGCAGAGCGTCAGCGCATCATGAAAGGCATCAACTGGGGCGAACTTTACGACGCTTTTCACAGCGAGGTGTTGAACACGCAAGCCATCGAAGACGAAATTCGCCGCCTGATTCTCGACGACGACGTTACGAACAAAAAAGGAATCTATGCTTACGTGCTTACTCGCAAGGAAAAACATTTGAACATCCGAACGTTCACCGACGCACAAAAGTTAGCAGCATACGAGCGTCAGCAAGGCATCTGCCGAGAATGTGGCGAGCATTTTGAACTCGCACAAATGGAAGCCGACCACATTACGCCATGGCACGCCGGCGGCCGAACTTCATCGGAAAACTGCCAAATGCTTTGCCGAGAATGCAACCGACGCAAATCGGGCAAATAATTCGTAGAAATATCATGAGGAAACTCCACAAAAGATAGAAATATCTGTAAGTGGAGTTGTTTTTAAGAAATTCTATTTAACATAATATTAATTATAGGAATTTTATAATAGTGGATTTTTGAGCTAATTTCTAACCGCTAAAATTGGCGTATCTGTATGAAATAACATCTTGCGTGCCATGCTCGGATTAAACAATCGCATAAAAATACTTCTACGATGCGTATTTAAAACAATCAAATCGATTTTGTTGTTTAAAACAAATTTGTCGAATGCCGACAACAAATTGTCGTTTTGCATTTTCAGCAAAGCATATTCCACTTTTATATTCGTATAAATTCGCTCAAGATAATCTTTTAAGCCAACGAGCTTAATCTCGTTCCAAGCATCTTCTTTCTGTTCAAAATGCGTAAAAAACAACTTGAACGAAAAATCTTTAAACAAATTCATAATTACATCTACCGAACTCAACATAGCATTGTTCAATGTAGTTGCATAAAGAATGTTTTCTACCGATTCAAATCGCTCTGTATCAACATTTTCTGGAATTGCAAGCACAGGTATTTTCGTACGTTCAATGACTTCTGCCGTTACACTGCCAAGAAGTTCAATTTCTTCGATGTTTTTGCCTCGAGTTCCCATAACAATCAAAATAGTGTTATATTTTTGCGATGTTTCGATAATAACATCTTCTGGAACGCCTTCTTCCATCAAAGTAATAATCTTTCTATCAGGCAATTCACCACGTTCTACTTTGTTTTTTATTTCTTGCACAAAGTTCTTAAAATCAGCCGATTCCGACTTCACGACTTTATTTCTACGTTGCTCTAATTCTTTGAAATCTACAATGTTTGTATTTCGTGCAAAAATAGAATAATCAGGCACGTCGTAGGCATGCATCAACACTACCTCGGCATCTATTTTCTGTGCAAAACGGAAGCCTATTTCGCATATTTTTTTCGAATATTCAGAAAAATCTACTGGTATCAAAATACGTTTGGTGTTGTCTTGCATGGTTTCGTTCGCATTTTTCACTGCTTCCATTAGCTGCAATGCTTGTGGCAAATCGCTCTCGTGAACACGAATCCGTACGCCAGCCGAAAGAATAGGATTAAGAATATTTAAGTTAACTATCTTTGTTTCAATACCTTCTGCCTCAAGAATTGCTTTAAGCATTTTAGCACGTTCTTTTGTATGAATAGCCAAGGTTACAAATTTGTCTTTTGCCATAAAATCCCTTAATAAACTATGTAAAAATAACGAGATTTAAGCGAATAACACTATTTTTTCTAGCATTATTTTTGCTATTTTTTTAGTTCTAATTGATAATAGAAGGTTGTTTGTTCTGTTATTCTAAAACGATTGTCGGTTCTTTCACCCACCACCCAAACAATCGTATCCGTACTATCCACAAGCAACCAACAATTCTCTTTGTCCAACAACGAATATTTTTTATCGGCAAAAAAGTCGCTCAATTTTTTTCTTCCTTTCATACCAAAAGGCACAAACCAGTCGCCATTTTTCCACCGACGCAATTTCAAAGGGAAGCTCAATTTTTGCAAATCAAGTGTTGCTACGCAGTTTGTTTTTGGTATTAAACAATCGGCAACCAGACCTTTTTTTATCGTGATTTTTAGTGGTGATTCCACTACAGAATCTCCTTCATTTATCAAAAATATTTCTTCATCTGTAGACTTTATAGGAGCAACAATAAGGTAGTTACGATCTTTTATAAGCTGATACGACAAAGAAAAAAATCGTTTGCCCGGCTCTGCTGATAAGTGCTGAAAAATTTGCTCTATCACCTTACTATTAAACCCAAAAGGTGTTAACAACTCATACAAAACAAGGCTTGGCGAAGGTTGTTTTTGTAGTATATCAATAGAAATTCGCGTTTCATTATCTATACTAATTATCAAATCGTTACAACACGAACTAATATAATTAAAAATAAAATCACTAGTATTCGCAATGCGTTTCATATTTTCGAGCATCGTACTCCGAAACGACGGATTCAATTCGTCGAAAAGTGGCATTATTTTATTTCTAATGAAGTTTCTACGATAAGAATTGTCTTTATTTGTAGAATCTACACAATAACTTAAAGAGTGATTTTTAGCATAATTGATTATCTCTTCTCGAGAGCATTCCAACAAAGGTCGTACAACAAAACCATTTTTTGGAGCAATACCCGACAAACCTTTTATTCCTGTTCCACGAACAAGATTCAAGAAAAAAGTTTCTATCGAATCGTCGTTATGATGAGCTACTACTATACAATCGCACCCCTCTTGTTGCCTTACTTTTTCAAACCAATCGTAACGCAAATTTCGAGCCGCCATCTCAATCGAAATCTTCTCTTTTGAAGCAAATTTTTGCGTTTCAAAATCTATTTTTAAAAATTTTAAACCTAAAAACTCCGCCGTTTTTTTTACAAAATCAGCATCGCTGTCCGATTCTTCTCCTCGCAAATGAAAATTACAATGAGCCACAACGCAATTATATTGCAACGAATGTAACAAATGAAGCAATACAATTGAATCTACACCACCACTTACAGCAAGTAATAATTTAGAATTTACATCAAACAATTGATGAGTGTCAATAAATTTTGAAACCTTATAAACCATATCACAAAGGTATGAATTATTGGTTTTTATTTCATCAACTCTTCAAATGTATTATCAGAATAAAATACCACTATTTTTGAAATAGTTTTCGTAGATTTTTCAGTAATGGAATCTTCTACCACAGGTTTAATAATACTCTGCGAAGGCACACTTTCTACCTCTTTTATAGGCAAATCAATAGCCTGAACCTCTTTTTCGGAAACAACTTCCGGCTTTACATCAAACAACGTTTGCTGCGAAAAAGAATTAGTACGATACATTGGTCCAACTCCTAAAATAAGCCAATCTGTACTTATCGAACGAAAAACATGCAGCGTTTTTTGTAAAACATCAAGACTAGGAGCATTTCTTCCTTTCATTATATGCGATAACGTAGGACGATTTATTCCTATTCTATCAGCAAATTGAGTTTGAGAAAGATTTTCCTGCTCCATTATTTTTTGTAATCGTTCTTTTTCTGTCATAATAATGTTCATTTTTTCATTTACAAATATAACAAAATTATTTACAATTATAAACTATTTACATTTTTAAACAATCTTTGTTTTTGTAACAATACAGATTACATTTATAACTTTTGCTACTTTACGACAAATTGCTAATATACAGCAAAAAGAATAATTACAATATTAAAAACCATACTTTAATATTTATTCATAACAAGCTGATTTATAATGTATTTAATAATCATTTTAACACTTGTAAGAATATTAAATAATCAAGGTGTTATAAAAACAACAAAACACTTTAAATATGCAATGCTAATTTGCTAGTTTTTATATGTTTGCAATAAAATAATCTAAAATGTTAATAAAGGCTTAATTTGCATATTTGACTTTTGTAAATTTGTTACATTTCTATACTATAAACTATTGTAAAAACAGAACGAATGATTAAAACAAATGTGAAATTCACAAATGTTTCTATTTTATTTTATGAAAAATATAAAAATCCGAAATCCTTGCGATATAATCTACACTATCCTACTCTACTGAAATATATTTAAATCTCAGACAAGTATTTTAAAGGATATTTTTTAGTAATTGATAAGCTGTAGATACTGTTCTGACATCTTGTATTAAGATAGAACGCTTATTGTTTTGCTCACGTAACTTACAGGAACAAGGGTTGCTTGCAATAAATTGTAGTACTTTTCCAAATATTTCTGATTGATAATAATCTTCTTTGTTTTCAACAAAATAAAGAAGCATTTGCCCTTTTTTAAGAATTAGACGTTCAAAACCTAACGATTTTGCTAACCAGCGAAGTTGGAGCATTTGTATTAAATTTTCAGCAGGTTTTGGCAATGCACCAAAACGATCCTCTAATCTTCTTATAAAGGCATTTAAATCCTCTTCGTTATTAATATTATCTAATTCGCGATAAAGAGTTATCCTTTCTGCAACGTTTTCTATATAATTATCAGGAAATAATAGTTCTAAATCTGATTCAACGAAACAATCCGAAACGAATTCTCTATAAACATTTGGTTTTAAATCGGAGAATTCTTCATTTTGGAGTTCCAAAACAGCTTCATCTAAAATTTTTTGATAAGTTTCATAACCTACATCGGCTATAAATCCACTCTGTTCTGCACCAAGCATATTGCCTGCTCCACGTATATCTAAATCTTGCATTGCAATATTGAAGCCACTACCCAATTCCGAAAAACTTTCAATTGCTTGTAAACGTCTTCGTGCCTCCTCTGTTAACAAATTGAAAGGAGGAGAAAGTAAATAACAATATGCTTTACGATTACTACGCCCAACACGACCTCTCAACTGATGTAAATCAGTCAAACCAAAGGATTGTGCATTATTTATAATTATTGTATTTACATTTGGAATATCGATACCCGATTCAACTACTGTAGTTGCTACAAGTACATCGTATTCATAATCAATAAAATCAAGTAAAGTTCCCTCTAATTCTTCAACAGGCATTTGACCATGAGCTATTGCTACTCGCAAATCAGGAATTAAACGCTGTAACATCTGTTTTACACGTTCTATAGTTTGCACTCGGTTGTGAATAAAAAATACCTGTCCATTCCTATCTAATTCATTTTGGATTGCATTTTTAATAATTGCTTCGTCAAAAACACATATTTCGGTTGTTATTGGATAACGATTAGGCGGAGCTGTTGTTATCACTGATAAATCACGTGCTCCCATTAACGAAAATTGTAATGTCCGTGGAATTGGCGTTGCTGTCAAAGTGAGAGTGTCTACATTGACTTTTAATTGTTTTAATTTTTCTTTTACCGACACCCCAAATTTTTGTTCTTCGTCAATTATTAGCAGACCTAAGTCTTTGAAAACAATATCTTTTCCAATCAACCGATGTGTACCAATTAGTATATCAATTTTTCCTAATGATGTATCCGTTATTACTTTTTTTACATCAGCAGATTTCCTCAATCTACTGATATAGTCAATTCTACAAGGGAAACTTTTCAAACGCTCTGAAAACGTTTTATAATGCTGGAAAGCTAATACCGTGGTAGGAACAAGAACTGCAACTTGTTTATTATCTGCTATAGCTTTAAATGCTGCTCTTATTGCAATTTCTGTTTTTCCAAATCCAACATCACCGCAAACGAGCCTATCCATAGGAATCTCTGATTCCATATCGTGCTTAACATCTGCTGTAACCTTTTGTTGATCAGGAGTATCTTCGTAAACAAAAGATGCTTCTAACTCTTGTTGTAGATAAGTATCAGGAGAAAATGCAAATCCTTTTTCTTTTAATCGTTGGGCATAAAGCTTAATCAAATCACGAGCAATATCTTTTATTTTTTTCTTTGTCCGATCCTTCATTCGCTCCCATGCCCCTGTACCTAACTTATTTATTGTTGGAGCTTCGCCATCCTTACCTTTATATTTAGAAATACGATGAAGACCATGGATACTAACAAATATTACATCGTCATTTTTATAAATAAGTTTTATAACTTCTTGCTCTTTTCCGTTTACATCTAATTTTTGAAGTCCACCAAACTTTCCTATTCCATGATCTATATGAACAATATAATCTCCTATTTGTATTTGGTTTAACTCCTTAAGCATCAAAGCCGATTTCCCACTTTTTAGATGTTCAGTTTTTATATTGTATTTATGGAAACGGTCGAAAATTTGATGATCAGTATAACAACATATTTTCAAATCATAATCTACAAACCCTTCGTGTAAAGTATTTTTTATTGGAGTAAAATTTATACCATCATTTCTATCTTCGAAAATAGAGGCGATTCTATCTGTTTGTTTTGAAGAATCGCTAGCTATAAAAATCCTAAACTCGTCATCTTGCAATTGTTTCAAATTATCACTAATCAATTCAAAATTCTTATGAAAAAGAGGTTGAGGTAGAATTTTAAACTTATTACTTACTGTCTTTTTAAACTCTACTAGCAAATATTGATTTAGCAAGTCAACTAACTGAACATACTCTTCAGAAACCTCAATATTTGATTTTATCTGCTCTAAATTATTAACAAAAAATATTGTTTTCTGATTGTCCAAAAGTTCAAAAATAGCAACTTTATTTTCTTCTTGTTCACCATTTAGGTCAGAAACAATCGTAACATCTTCTACTCTATCAATTGACAATTGTTTCTCAATATCAAAAATGCGAATACTTTCAATTATATTTCCAAAAAAATCTATTCGAAATGGATAATTACTTGTAAATGAGAATACATCGACAATACTACCCCTCAAAGAATATTGACCAGGTTCATATACAAAATCCACCTGCTCAAAACCATAAGTTACTAATGTTTCTTGCAAAAAATCAAGCTCAAGCGTATCTCCTTCCCTTAAAGAAAATGTGTTTGCCGATAAAGTTTTTTGACTAGGTACTTTTTCTCGCAAAGCATCTAGGGTTGTAACTACAAAACACTTTTTTTTTGTTACAAACAAATCCAAAACTTCTGTACGAAGTATTGTTGTTGAAGCATCATTTTTTTTTACAGTAGGGAAAAAATAAGTATCTGAAAGGATTTTCTTTAAATCATTGTAAAAGTAGACCGCACTTTCTTCATCATCGCAAACTACTACAAATACATTTTTCAATTGCTCGTAAACATTTGCCAAAAATAGAGCTCGAGCAGAAGTTTGTAATCCTGACAAAGAATAAACCGAAGATCTTTTTTCTCCTGCAGTACACCATTGGCAAAACTCATTTATGAGAGGATGCCGACTATAAATTTCTCTATAAAAATTCGATAATTCCACAACAGAAAAACAAAAAAACAAAGATAAAAACTCTTCATATTTTTTAAACAAAAATAGACTTATTTTTCGTTATTAATATTATCTCTTATTCTTTATAAATTGCTTACCTTTGCACATTATTTTTTATTACTAACTATTACTTATAAAATCATGTTATTATCAACGACTTTTGAAATTCAAAGTTGGATGATAATTCCTTTTGGAATTATGCTTCTAACAATTGCCATTGGTCCGCTCATAGCTGAACATTGGTGGGAAAACAACAGAAACAAGCTCATTGTTTCGCTTTTATTAGGTGTCCCAACTGCAATTTATCTAATTTGCAATGGACTACTACATAACGTAGAACATCAACTTCTATACGATTATGTACCTTTTATCATTTTGCTATGTTCATTGTTTGTAACAACAGGAGGTATTCATCTCTCTGGAGACATCAAAGCTAAACCTGCAATTAATACTATATTTTTAGCATTAGGATGGATATTAGCATCATTTATGGGAACTACAGGTGCAGCAATGCTTTTAATTAGACCACTATTGGCAACTAATTCTGAACGCAAACACACAGTTCATACAGTTTTATTTTTCATTGCATTAGTAGCCAATTGCGGTGGTTTGCTTACACCATTAGGAGATCCACCTTTATTTTTACTTTATTTACGCGGAGCCGATTTTGGTTGGTTTATGAATTTGCTACCACAATGGGTATTTGTTGGTGTTTCTTTACTGATAATTTATTTCATTTTGGATAGTTATTTCTATAAAAAAGAAGATAAAGCTGACATTAAGAATGATACACAAGAAGTTAAACCTTTACGTATAACAGGATGCATCAACTTTATTTACCTAGCAGCAATTATATTATCGGTAGCATTTATCAATGCAGGATATATTCCTCAAATGGGTGAAGAAAATGCTCCTTTATACATAAAACTTCTTCGTGAAATTGTTTTAATTGTTGTTATTTTACTTTCTCTATACACTACTAAAAAAGAAGTTAGAACAGCAAATCAATATTCATGGGGACCAATTATTGAGGTTGCGGTAGTCTTTTTAGGTATTTTTATCACAATGATTCCTGCTATGGAATACCTAAAAGCAAATGCATCTTCTCTTGGGTTAACAGCACCATGGCAATTCTACTATTGCACAGGAGCATTAAGTGCTTTTCTAGACAACGCACCTACTGCTGTAGCATTCCACAGCTTGGCTCAAGGTTTAGACGCAACAACTATATCAAGCTTTGGCAGTAAACTTGTTGCAGATATTCCTGAAATATTATTAAAAGCTATCTCTATTGGATCTGTGTTCTTTGGAGCAATGACATACATTGGCAATGGTCCAAACTTTATGGTAAAAGCTATCGCAGAAGAAAATGGTATAAAAATGCCAAGTTTCTTTGGTTATATGATTAAGTTCTCACTTATCGTATTATTACCATTATACATTCTTGTCCAATTAATTTTCTTCTAAAGAATAATTACACACAAAAAAAAGCCTTCTATAATTGAAGGCTTTTTTATTATCTAAACACAAATTATATTTCCACTTCTACCACATAACTTCCAGCAACTCGTTGACCATCTACCTGAGATATAAAACACTCTGTTGGTTGAGTTTTACATTTAAACTGATCAAGTAGTGCTTCTTTCGTTTCTGCTAAAGCAAAAAACAAACGATTTTCTTCAAACAAGAAGCAAGTAACGTCAACAGCAGATTTTTGTATTTTTTTTATCAGTTTCATAATTTTTTATTTTAAAGGTTTCATTTAATTATACACAAAAATCTTGCCAAAGTTTACCTAGAAACAAAAAAAAGACCAAACATTACGTTTGGCCAAAAACTTATATTATGAAAAAAACTTTTTCTATTATGATAATTTATTTACGTGTAGTGTAAGTTTCGATTTTAAATTACCAGCTTTGTTACGATGAATAATATTCTTTTTAACTAATTTATCTAGCATCGAACTTACTTTTGGTAACATTTCTGCTGCTACATTTTTATCTGTTGTATTACGCAAAGCACGTACAGCATTACGAGCTGTTTTTGCATAGTATTTATTATGAAGACGACGTGTTGCGATTTGACGTATTCTTTTTACTGATGATTTATGATTTGCCATTATATTAAAAAAAATATTTATTTAAATTTTGCAGCCCATAGCGGAATCGAACCGCTCTTTCAAGAATGAAAATCTTGCGTCCTAACCGATAGACGAATGGGCCATCACACATCTTTTATCCGTGTTTGCGGTTGCAAAGATAGTACACTTTTTATAAACTCCAAAACATTTTTTACTTTTTTTGCAAAAAAAATCGCAGAATTTGCAATTATCTTATAATTAAACGGTTATTCGGGTTGCATGGAAATTGGGTAACGAGATAGCAACCGTTCGTATTTCTGAGTTCTTCATTGTTTTGCTTCAATGTTATAACTCCAATGATGCAAAGGTACAAAAAGAAATGCAGCTAAAAAGAATTGCATAACTTTTTATCTGCACAAAATAATACCTTGAAGATTCCTCACCGCATCTTGTAAATCTCTTCTTGAATATAACCCAAGAACCGTGCAGCGTGTGCTCCGTCCATTTGAGTATGGTGAAATTGGAAAGATACGGTCAGACAAGTTTTAAACCATGTGCGCTTGTACTTGCCCCATATCATAAATGGATTGTTGAATATCCCGCTATACATACCCACCGCACCATCAATCTCATACTTCGCCAATGCAGAAGTCCCAATCACCATACTCTGATGAGAAAGATCATGGTCGGTGCAACTCTTCGCAGTTTCTCTGGTAAAATACAAGTAGTTATTATTGAATTGTTGTAAATTATCGCTGAATGGGAGGTCACACGAACTCACTTCGCCTGCACTATTGGCAACTATGGTATTTACTGCTATGCTGTCATATTCCATTAGTTTATTTCCTACAGGAAGCATATAGAATTCCATGACTTTACTTGCTGCCATTCCAATACAATAACACA
>JAFYQJ010000017.1 GCA_017547145.1 Paludibacteraceae bacterium
ATGCGTTTATGATATTTTGTCGGTCGATTTCGAGGGAAGTCGAGCGACTTTTTTTATTTGAAAAATTAAATTTATTGTTTAACTAAAAAATCAAAAGTATTATGATGAAGAACAGATTTTTATTTGTAGCAATGCTTTTTGCAGCATTGAGTTTGGGATTCGTTTCTTGTGACAATAAAGGTAACGAACCCGACGACCCGGCAACCGAACAAGGTGGCTCAACTGAAAACAATGGCGGAGAAGAAACACCCGAACCTGAAACTCCAACGCCTGCTGACCCTTACAACGGACACGCTTATGTAGATCTTGGTTTGCCAAGCGGACTAAAATGGGCAACTTGCAACGTAGGTGCAACTACTCCCAAAGGTTATGGCGATTATTTTGCTTGGGGCGAAACTGCCACCAAATCGGAATATACTTCTGAAAATTATGCTTATACAGAAAATTCTGAAATTTTGCCTTTAAGTAATGATGCTGTTGTTGTGAATATGGGCGGCTCTTGGCGAATGCCAACCTATGAAGAACAAACAGAATTACGAACTGAATGTACTTGGACGTGGACAGACGACTATAATGGCACAGGTGTAGCAGGAAGAATAGTAACCAGTAAAATCAACGGAAACTCTATCTTCCTTCCTGCTGCTGGCTGTCGCGACGGTAGTGGTTTGGACGGCGCAGGGGCGGGCGGCGGCTATTGGTCGAGTTCGCTCAATACTGACTACTCGGGCTACGCCTACAGCCTCGGCTTCGATTCGGACGGTGTGAATTGGAACGGCAGCTACCGCTACTATGGGCGATCCGTGCGTGGTGTAATTGAATAAGACTTGTAGTAAATCATAAAATAGGCAGAATGCTCGGGTAGTAATTCTGCCTATTGTATTTTAAGTACAGAGATTTTTGCCCCATTATTTTGCATTTTACACATCAAAAAGCCGTTTTGTACCTTAATTGTAGCACCAAAATACTTTTTACGAATGGCTCTTTTTTTGTGTTTAATTTTGCTAACGTTTTAGTAAAATTTAAAAAGAAAATATGAATAAGCGTTTTTTAGATTATTTTGAAAATTCGTTAAAAAAGAATTGGGATGCTCCAGCATTGAACGACTTCGATAGCTCGGTGGCATTTACGTATGGCGAGATGGCTGAAAAAATAGCACGTATGCACGTGTTGTTTGAGCAAGTAGGATTGCAAAAAGGCGATAAAGTTGCTCTTTGTGGTCGTAATAGCTCTATGTGGGCAATTAACTTTTTGGCTGTAACGAGTTATGGTTGTGTAGCAGTTGCTATTTTGTCCGATTTCGATACGGAAGGTATTCAAGCATTAGTAAATCATAGCGATGCAAAATTGTTGTTGGTAGGTCCTTTTGTATGGGAAAACCTAAAAGCCGATGCAATGCCAAACCTATACGGAATACTCTCGATAGAGACTTTGGAGTTGCTTGGAGCGAATCAAAAACAATTTGATAAAGGCTATAAGGCATGGGAAGAATCTTTCGCTGCAAAATATCCACAAGGTTTCACTCGTGATGATGTTAAGTTTGAACGTTTTGATAGTGATGACCTTATGTTAATCAACTATACATCAGGTAGTACAGGTTCGCCAAAAGGTGTAATGATTAGTTGGCGAAGTATTGACTCAAATATTCGTTTTGCCCAAGAAAAAATACCAAATAGCACGGAAGATACACTATTGTCTATGTTACCTATGGCACACATGTTTGGGTTGGCTATCGAGATATTGTATCAAGTAGCAGGTGGTACACGCATTACTGTGTTGAACAAAACTCCATCGCCAGCTGTGTTGATGAAAGCTTTGTCGGACGTGAAGCCTTATATGATGCTTACCGTACCATTGGTAATTGAGAAGATTTTCAAAGCAAAAATTTTCCCTGCTATTCATAAACCGCTTGTACGTATACTTTGGCATACGCCGGGTATCAATCGCTTGATTCACAAAAAAGTGTACAATCAGTTGATGAATGCTTTTGGTGGACATTTGCGTTATTTGATTATTGGAGGAGCTGCGTTGAATAGTGCAGTAGAAAAATGTTTGAAAACTATTAAATTCCCATTTTCTGTAGGATATGGAATGACTGAATGTGGACCATTGATTAGTTACGAACATTGGACAAAATTTAAACTTCGCTCTTGCGGGAAAGCAGTGGATAGAGTAGAATTGCGTATCGATTCGGAAGATGCTCAACGTAAGGTTGGCGAAATATTGGTGCGAGGCGATAATGTAATGTTGGGTTACTATAAAAACGAAGAAGCTACAAAAGCTACGTTTACAGTTGATGGTTGGATGCGTACGGGCGATTTAGGTGTTATCGATAAAAATGGTAATCTCTCTATTCGTGGTCGTTCAAAAAGTATGATTTTAGGTCCATCGGGACAAAATATCTATCCTGAAGAGATTGAAGGAAAAGTGAACAATATGCCATACGTGATAGAGTCGGTTGTAGTAGAACGCGAGGGCAAACTTGTAGCACTTGTTTATGCAGATACCGATAAAATTAAGCAAGAGCAAGCATATGCAACTCCTGAAGCATTTTTAGAAGGTACGCGAGTGCATGTAAATAGACTTTTACCTGTATTTTGCCGATTGTCGAAACTTGAGCTAGTAGAAAAAGAGTTCGAAAAAACTCCTAAAAGAAGTATAAAGCGATATCTTTATAATTAATAGTTTTGTTACTTGTAGATTAAAGCCCATTTCAAAATGGGCTTTTTTTGTGATAAAAAAGGGTTATCTTTGCGAGTCTAAAAAATATATATACGAAATGTCATCATCAGAAATAAAAATACCTCGCTACATCAATAGTAAAAAAAATATAGTTACCTTGATATTGGGAACAGCAGTTTTTGCTTTGTTGTTTATCAATGTATTTCAGCCATTTAACTCTCGACTTTGGGTAGAAGGAATTAGCGATTTTAAGTATTTTTTATTTTCGAGCTTGATAATTCTTACGGCAATGTGCGTAATTGCAATTAGCCGTGTGGTAATGTTTTATTATGCAAAAAAGCATGATATTTCATTGTTTAGTTATGTGATTTGGATATTTGCCGAAATATTGGCAATGTCGTTTTTCTTTACACTTTTTCCAATTTTTGCACTGAATGTTAGTGTTGAGTTTGGAGAATTGTACAAACAAGCAATTTCATATACTTGCCTTATAATTTTGTTCCCTTATATTATTTTGTTGTTGTATTTCGAATTGGAGGAAAAAAACAGAATAATAAAAATGTTGGGTGCAGTGCAATCGGCATCGCAAAATGAGAATGCTAATGCCCAAATGAGTTTCGTCGACGAAAAAGGAGAATTACGATTGGTTGTTGCTGCCGAAAGCTTGTATTATATCGAAGCGTCTGATAACTACGTTGATATACACTATTTTAATAAGGGTAGGTTAGTAAGTTTTTTGTTACGTAACTCGTTGAAAAACATAGAAAAAACGTTTATTGATAGAAAATTATTGCGTTGCCATCGTTCTTTCATTGTCAATTCGAATAAAGTGAAAATAATTCGAAAGACAGAAGATGGTTTATGTGTCGATTTCGATTGCGAAGGAGTTCCTAATATTCCTATTTCCAAAACTTATAGCAGTCGTTTCCTAGAACAATTCTCGGGCGTTAATGTTGATGCCTAAATTATCTCAAGGCCGATTTTAGTTGCTCGAGGGCTTTTTGTAGTGTCGCATGTGGGCAACCTACGTTTAGTCGCATAAATCCTTCGCCTTCGGTTCCAAACATGGTACCACTATTCAAAGCCAAGTGTGCTTTGTTTAAAAACAGCTGCTCTAAATCTTTTTGTGCCAAGTTTAAATTTTTACAATTGAGAAAAATAAGGAATGAAGCTTGTGGGCGAATCATACTTATTGATGGGATTTCGTTCTCCAAAAAATCTTCGGTAAAATCGATATTTTTTTGAATATACTGTAGCAATTGCTTCAGCCAATCTTCTCCTTGTTGATAGGCAGCAGCGGTGCTTGCGTATGCAAACATGTTACCATTGTTAAATTCGCCAGCTTGCATAAATGTTTGAAATTGCTCATTCAATTTTTCATTTTTAATAATAGCATACGAACTTGATATGCCGGGCATGTTGAATGTTTTGCTGGGTGCCATCAATGTGATTGCAATTTCAGAGGCTTCTTTTGAAACACTTGCAAACGGATGGTGTTTGTAGTTGGGTAAGGTGAGGTCGGCATGTATTTCATCGGAAATAACAAGAACATTGTTTTTATAGCAAATGTGAGCAATTTCTTTAAGTTCATTTTCTGTCCAAACTCGTCCGCCGGGGTTGTGAGGGTTGCATAATATTAGCATTTTACAACCTTTAATGTCTTTTTCAAATTGGTTGAAGTCGATACTGATTTCGTTGTTTTCGATACAAAGCGATGAAGACACAACTTCTCTATGCAATTGTGTTGTAACGTGAAAAAAAGGATGATATACGGGAGACATTATTAAGACTTTGTCGTTGATTTCAGTAAAGCATTGCAATACATGTGCTTGACCTCTAACAATGCCAGGAACAAATGTTAATGAGTCTTTTGATATTTCCCAATCGTGTTTGTGCTTTAACCATTGAATAATAGCAGAATACCATTCTTCGCCTGCAAAAGTATAGCCGAGTACAGCTCGTTTGAGTTGATTTTCGATAGATTTAATGATAAAACGGGGAGTACGAAAATCCATATCGGCAACCCACATTGGTAAAACATCTTCAGTTCCAAAAAATGTTTGTGTTGCGTCCCATTTTATACAATCACTTTTTTTGCGGTCTATTATCTCATCAAAATTGTATTTCATTGCCTTATAATTTTATTTGCAAAAATACGTTTTATTTAAACTATGTTAATTTTGTTTCTGAAAAATATTCCTTTTGGAATGATTATCTTTGTGTTCCTTTTCTACAAAGGAGATGTTTTGTTTTTATGATTTTTAACTTTAAAAGATATTGTTTACCGATGTTGATTCTTTTAGCATTGATTCTCACAATATTTGTATTTTTTTTAACACCCTCTTTTGGACGTTCGCCAAAAGGGAAACGGTTGGAGCGAATTGAGCAATCGATAAATTATAGAAATGGGCGGTTCGAAAATTTACAGCCTTTTTGTCCTCGTTGGAGAAAGGTTTGGAAGGTATTATTTTCAAAAACGTCTGATGTGCGACCTTCTCATTCGTTTAGTATAAAAAAAGAAAATCTAAGCAGTCTTGATTCAACCAAAAATTTGTTTGTATGGTTTGGTCATTCTTCGTATTTATTGCAGTTGTCGGGGAAGCGTTTTTTAGTCGATCCTGTATTTTTTAAGGCTGCTCCGATTCGTTTTTTTAATCGTGAATTTAGGGGAACAAATGTGTTTATTCCAGAAGATATCCCTGATGTCGATTTTTTGATTATCTCTCATGATCACTGGGATCATCTTGATTATCAGACTGTAAAACAATTAAAGGATCGTGTTGGGAAAGTTATTTGTCCGTTGGGAGTAGGTGAATATTTTGAATATTGGGGATACGATTCGGACAAAATTGTGGAATTGGATTGGAATGAATCGTTTAAATTTGGTGAAATAACAGTACATTGTCTCACTGCACGTCATCGTTCAGGACGTGGATTTATATCGAATAAAACGTTGTGGGCGTCTTTTTTGATAGAGACCTGTTCGAAAAATGTTTTTTTAAGTGGAGATGGTGGTTATGGCACTCATTTCAAGCAAATTGGAGAACGTTTCCCAAATATAGATTTGGCAATTTTAGAAAATGGTCAATACAACGAAATGTGGTACGATATGCATTTAATGCCACAACACCTATCTGATGTGGTGAACGATTTGGCAACCAAAAGTTTTATTACAGTTCATCATTCGAAATATGCATTATCCAATCATTCTTGGGAGGAACCGCTTGAGAATGAACAATGTGCAGTACAGAAAACATCGGCTAAGTTAATTTCGGCTATTATTGGTGAGGCTGTCGGATTGGAATAAGATTTTTTGGATTTATAACGATATGTGTATCTTTGTTTTTCGAAATTTTATTGTATGGATTTTATTGCACGTAGTAAAGAGGTTTTTGATTCGGAGATAGCGGAGCTGAAAAATGTTCGTGAACATATAGGTAAAGAAGTAGCCGATGTTGTCGATTTAATTTTAAAATCAAAAGGCAAAGTTGTTGTAACAGGTATTGGAAAGTCCGGAATAGTTGGGCATAAAATATCTTCAACTTTGGCTTCAACGGGGACTCCGTCTGTGTTTATGAGTGCGGCTGAAGCAATGCATGGCGATTTAGGCATTGTTTGTAAAGATGATGTAGTGATTGCCATTTCAAATAGTGGTTATTCGCAAGAAATATTGAGTATTGTGGACTTAATTAAAAAAATAGGTTGCCCAATTGTTGCAATGACTGGAGATTTGAATTCTGAATTGGCAAAAAGTGCAACTTTTGTTTTGAATTGTGCAGTTACATGTGAGGCTAGCAAAGAAGACTATGTGCCAACGTGTTCGACTACAGCGGCTTTGGTAATGGGTGACGCTTTGGCTACTTGCTTGATGGAATATAGAGCATTTAAATTAGAAAATTTTGCATTTTATCATCCGGGGGGAGCTTTGGGGCGTCGTTTGTTGACAAAGGTCTCTGATTGTATGAATAAGCATGTACCTTTTGTTCAAGAAAATACATTGTTTAAAGATGTGATTTATGAAGTGAGTAAATCGCGTCAAGGGGTAACGCTCGTTTATAGTGGAGATGTAGCAGTTGGAATTATTACGGATGGAGATATACGTAGAGCAGTGCAAAAGTATGACGATTTAAAAATCGTTGTAGCTACCGATATTATGACGAAAGGTTACAAAAAAATTTTACCAAATGCAATGATAACTGATGCTTTGAAGTTGATGGATGAAAATAAAATTACTTCGTTGATTGTTCCTGAAAGTGATTCTCCAAATGCTAAAATAGTAGGAGTTTTACATATCCATAATATATTTGACTTCAAAAAATAAGGGTTTGAAATATGGATTTTTTGAATGTATGTGAAGTTTCTAAACAATACGATGGTCATCTAGCACTAGATCGTGTTTCTCTTTCAATACCAGCAAAATCTATATATGGTTTGTTGGGGCCTAATGGTGCTGGAAAAACAACCTTAATTCGTATTATCAACCAAATTACAGCTCCAGATAGTGGTGAAATTTTTTTGAATGGCAAATTGCTTTCTCGGAAAGATATTTCGCGAATAGGTTATTTGCCTGAAGAGCGAGGATTATATAAAAAAATGAAAGTAGGCGAGCAGGCTCTTTATCTTGCTCAATTAAAAGGCGTGTCAAAGGCAGATGCTTTGCTGCGGTTGAAGTATTGGTTCGAGAAGTTTGAAATTCAGCCGTGGTGGAATAAAAAGATAGAGGAACTTTCTAAAGGGATGGCTCAAAAAATACAATTTATTACAACTGTATTGCACGAGCCAGAGTTGCTGATATTCGATGAACCTTTTAGCGGTTTCGACCCTGTAAATGCAAACCTTTTGAAGCAAGAAATATTGGCGTTACGAGAAAAAGGAGCAACTATAATTTTTTCTACACACAATATGGAGTCGGTGGAAGAACTTTGCGACGAAATATCGCTGATAAATCAATCGAAGGTGGTGTTGCAAGGGAATGTTGCACAGGTAAGATCCACATTCAAAAAGCAAATTTATACGGTAGTGTTTGAGGGAATTTACTCTCCATCTCATGTCATGTGTTTTGACTGTTTATCTTGTCAAGTTAGTAATGGTATTACAACTTTACGTATTCGTACCGAATCTCCAAACGATGCATTAAAAGAAATTTTGAAAGATTATAAAATTATTTCATTCTCGGAAGAAGTGCCGAGTATGAATGAAATTTTTATTAACGCAATAAAAACTTCATCGAAATGAGCAAGATAGGGTTGATTATAAAAAGTGAATATTTGCGTCGAGTAGCAAAAAAATCATTCATTTTGCTAACGTTTTTAGTCCCATTTTTGTTTGCTGCAACTTTGTTTATCCCACTATGGTTATCGGATATAGAAAATGGAGAAGTAGAAAATGTGGCTGTAGTAGATCAGGTAGGAAAATATAAAGATGCGTTGATAGACACCTCTGATTTCCGATTTACTTTTGTTGAAGTACAAGATGTATCGGTCGAAAATATGTCGTCATTTGTTGCTTATGATATAGTTGTCCTCATCGAAAATGATTTACTGAATGTGCCAGCAATAACTATGTTGTCGGAAAAACAGGTTCCGATCGACTTGAAGAGATATGTAGAGAATAGTTTAGAAAAATATGTAGAAGAAGAAAAAATTGCTTCTTACAATATTCCAAATTTGAAAACTATTATAAAAGAGTCGCAAACAAAAATAGCAATTACAACTATCAAATTAAACGAAGATGGTTCGCCCAATGTTTCTTCTACCGAAGTGGCAAGTGGTGTTGGTATGTTGTTTATGTTTTTAATTTATTTCTTTGTTTTTGTGTATGGAACGATGGTGATGAATAGTGTTGTGCAAGAGAAAACAAACCGTATAGTCGAAGTTATTATTTGTAGTGTTAAACCATTTGAATTGATGTTGGGAAAAATTATTAGTATTGCATTAGTTGGTTTAACGCAATTTTTACTTTGGGTGTTCTTTATTGCTGTCTTGATTTTTGCAGGAAGTAATTTTATAGAAGTTTCTGCTATACAGCCAACATTGTCGTCTGTAGACGAAAACGCTATGACGCAAGTGTTGCAGGGTTTGATGAGTGTAAATTTTGTTGAAATCATTAGCTTTTTTGTGTTGTATTTTATTGGAGGCTATTTGCTTTATGCTTCACTTTTTGCATCTATTGGTGCAGCTGTCGACAACGAAACCGATACCCAGCAATTTGTACTACCAATTACTATTCCTATTTTGTTTGCAATGTATGCAGGCATTTATAGTATAGAAAATCCTGATGGACCTTTGGCGTTTTGGTGTTCGTTGGTGCCGTTTACTTCGCCTATAGTGATGATGGTGCGTTTGCCTTTTGGGGTAGCTTTGTGGGAAAAATTGCTCTCGTTAGCGATATTAGTAGCAACATTTTTGCTTACTACTTGGATGGCAGCAAAAATTTATCGTACGGGAATACTCATGTATGGAAAGAAAATAACGTGGCGTGAATTGTTGAAATGGATTAAATACAAAAACTGATGAACCCTCCTTTCCTTAAAAAAAACGATAAAGTTGCCTTGATAGCACCTGCTGGAAAAATTGTAGAGAAAACGATTTTTTCGCAAGCTGTCGATTTGCTTCGTTCGTGGGATTTGCAAGCGGTTTTAATGCCGCATGCTTGTGATGAGTATGGTTGTTTTGCAGGGACGCAAGAACATCGCTTCAAAGATTTACAAGAAGCATTTGATACACAAGATATAAAAGCAATATTTTGTGCACGTGGAGGTTATGGATTGATGCAAATAATTGGGCAACTTGATTTGACGAAATTTCTTCAAAATCCAAAATTGATAATAGGTTATAGTGATGTTACTGTGTTGCACAATGTTGCTTCGCATTGTGGTGTGGTTTCTTTGCATGCCCCTATGTTGCGAAGTTTAGTACGAAACGAATTGCCCGATTCATTGATGCAAACTTATCGTCAGATGCTTTTTGGTGAAATGCCAATTTATAAGATAAGGCCGCATTCGTTGAATAGATGTGGTCGAGTTGCTGGAAAAATTGTAGGGGGCAATTTGGCTGTGTTTTCAGCTTTGAGAGGAACGCCATACGATTTAGATTTTACTAATAAAATACTTTTTATTGAAGATATTGCCGAAAAACCTCATTCTGTGGATCGTATGCTACAAAATTTAAAATTAGGTGGTGTTTTCGATTCAATATCAGCTTTGATTGTTGGGCAATTTACCGATTATGAAGAAGATGAGGGAATGTGTCGTTCTCTTTATGAATTGATAGCTGATGTAGTTGCAGAGTATAACTTCCCTGTAGTGTTCAATTTCCCTGCTGGACACGTTACAGAAAATTATCCCCTTTTGTTTAATTCTGATTGTACTCTTGTGGTTGATAACGAAGAAGTTACACTCGATTTTACAAGATAAACGCTATTGGAAAATTTCTCAATAAATTGATTTTTTCAAAAAATAGCATTATTATTGTTGAACAAAGCAGAAGTTGTTTTGTTTAATTTTTTTAACCTTAATACTAAATGCTATGAACGTGGAAAAATTGATGGCTGCATTGCAGGCAAAGCATCCGGGAGAACAAGAGTATTTGCAAGCTGTACACGAAGTGTTGCTCTCTATCGAAGAGGTTTATGCACAACATCCTGAATTCGAAAAAGCAAAAATCATTGAGCGAATGGTTGAGCCAGACAGAATACTCACTTTCCGTGTAGCGTGGGTGGACGATTATGGCGAAGTGCAAACAAATTTAGGCTATCGCGTACAATTTAATAATGCTATTGGACCATACAAAGGCGGTTTGCGTTTTCATCCTTCGGTCAATCTTTCTATCTTAAAGTTTTTGGGTTTTGAGCAAACTTTTAAAAATGCACTTACAACCTTACCAATGGGTGGCGGTAAAGGTGGGTCGGATTTCAACCCGAAAGGAAAATCGAGTGCCGAGGTGATGCGTTTTTGCCAAGCATATATGTTGGAGTTGTGGAAAATAATAGGCCATAACACCGATGTGCCTGCTGGTGATATTGGCGTTGGTGCACGTGAGGTGGGTTATTTGTACGGAATGTATAAGAAGTTGGCTTGTGAAAATACGGGTGTGCTCACGGGCAAAGGCATTGAGTATGGAGGTTCGTTGATGCGTCCCGAAGCAACGGGCTTTGGTGCGTTGTACTTTGTAAAGCAGATGCTCGAAAATGCAGGGCATACACTCGCTGGTAAAACCATTGCTGTGTCGGGTTTTGGCAATGTGGCTTGGGGAGCAGTGAAAAAAGCCACGGAGTTGGGAGCCAAGGTAGTTACCGTGTCGGGTCCTGATGGCTATGTGTACGATGCAGAGGGCATTTCGGGCGAAAAAATAGACTATTTGCTCGAACTTCGTGCCTCGTGCAACGATGTGGTAGAACCGTACGCAGAGCGTTTTGGTGCTACGTTTGTGCGTGGACGTAAACCATGGGAGGTGAAGGTGGATATTGCTTTGCCATGTGCTACGCAAAACGAACTCAATGCTACCGATGCACAGCAATTGGTAGACAATAGAGTACTTTGTGTGGGCGAGGTATCGAATATGGGCTGTACGGCCGATGCTATCGAAATTTTTACCCAAAACAAACTGCTTTTTGCTCCGGGCAAGGCGGTGAACGCTGGTGGCGTAGCTACTTCGGGGCTCGAAATGACGCAAAACGCCATGCATATATCGTGGGGAGCCAACGAAGTAGATGCTCGCTTGCAACAGATAATGACCGACATACATACGCAATGCGTAAAATACGGAACCACGCCCGACGGGTATATCAATTATGTGAAAGGAGCCAACGTGGCAGGTTTCCTCAAAGTAGCACGAGCTATGCTCTCGCAAGGTGTCATTTAGTGCTCTTGCTTGAAACAAACACAAGGCAGTATTTCGAAATACTGCCTTTTTTGTTTTATCTTTGTAGGCAGATTGAAATATTTTTTTTGAGCTTTTGCTCTTATTCTCTAATCTGAAAAATCTGGAAAATTTATTTGGTAAAGAGAATAATGTGCGAGGGGTTCACGCTTGGGCGTGAGCTGTTTCGTGTTTATTTATTACCAACGGTTTTCCAGAGCCCTCAGATTTAAATAAGCAATAAAGCGAAATGGTTTAACGCCTTTTTTATGGAAAAAACGCTACATATAGGTAATGAAATCCGCTGCGAACTTTTGCGGCAGGAGCGAAGCGTGGCATGGTTTGCGCGCCAACTGCACTGCGACCGTACCAACATTTACGACATTTTCTCCCGTACCAACATCGACCTGCAACTGCTTGTGCGCATTTCACGCATTCTCCACCGCAATTTTCTTCGCGAATGGGCTGACGCCATCGATATTACTGTAGAATAATTTACTACGGTAGTGTAGTATCTTGCACTACGCGCCTCGCCCCTCTCCTATTTATATATATTATACTTTTGTAATCAAAATTGGAGTATGCCGAAAAGCCAGCAAGTGAGTAGGCGCAAATAAAAATAATAATCAAATTATGAAATCAAAAGGAATTGCTTATCTGCTATGGTTGTTTAGCATTTTTGGCGTGTTAGGAATCCACCGCTTTTATTTGGGGAAATGGGGAACCGGCATTTTATGGCTACTCACAGGTGGTTTATTTGGATTGGGCGCATTAATCGATTTATTTACATTGGGTAGTAAAGTAGAAGCCTATAACACCAATAAAGAACTGAAAACCATCAGAACTGCTACAATGGCCGCCGCAGTCAAAAATGCCGCACAAAATGAACAAGCATAACATAAAATTTATGCTGTTGTTGGCATGCGTATGTTTGCTATCGGCATGTAACAGCAATAGAACCATCAATAGTGGGGATTTAGCCGGACGATATAAAATGGATTATTCAAAACAACAAGCAAACGACGATGACATTAGTAGCACAATTGCATTGTTAATAACTACTATGGGGGGAGCAGATATCAATGTTTGTTTTTATGATAATAATAAAGGTGTATTTGAAGTGAGCGGTTGGGCACTAAATCTTATCGATGCCATTGAAGGCCACAGCAATAAAATTAGTGGGCAACATATTTTTGAATATCGCATAAAGAATGATTCTATTCTTCAAATAAAATTAGCAGACGAAGATGAATTTGAGAATTATGAGGGAGTCATACGAAAGCCAACAGGTACCTTTGACTATTTACAACTTGTTGGTAATAGTGGCGATGTGGTTGAATTGATAAAAATTGGAGATGTTTCCCATTAAATTGTTAATGCAATACACCTACCTTGAACAAAAATCGCCCTGAATCATATTCAAGGCGATTTTGTTTGTATGTGTTTACCTCGAGTTTTATCGCGAATAGCCTTTCAGGATGCTGCGCGGCGAATTTATGGGATAAAGTAAGGTGTTGATATTTAAGTATTTGCAAAAATGTGATTAAAAACGAAATGTACATTTGTTTGGATTTGATGTGGATTTGGAGCATAGAAAAACACAAAACCATGTGATATTATGTATAATAGGTTGTATTTTGAGCAGAAAATGCGCTGTAATCGCTTATTGTACGGATATTTAGACAAATAACACTGTTACTAAAATACACTTAAAAAGGGGCTTAAATGCCCCTTTTTTATATCCCACTATTGATGATTCACGGGTGGTATTTTTTATGTCAAAATATCAATTGGATATTCAAATGGATATTCAAAACCGACAGAGAAAATGGTGTAGGGACGTCGCGTTCAACTGCGGCTCTACTTTTTATATAAGGACGCATTCGATGCGTCTCTACAGGGGTACAGAACAAAAGGCGAGCTAATTTGTTTTGGAAAAATATAGGAAAGAAGTGTGTGTCTGTAAGGTAAATTTTTATATTTGCCAAAAGAAAAAACGCAAGCTATGGAAGATTTTTTTATCACGCTTATAGTAGTAGTCAGTGTAGTAGTCAGCATAGTAAACAAAATACGTGAGGGCAAGCGTCAGCACACGTCGGTACAAGATGCCAATCCCGCTCCTTCGGTAAACTGGGAGGAGGTGATACGCCACTTGCCTCATCAAGAGGTGGAAACCGCAGAAGAAGAGTCGTCTACCGCCTACACCGAAGCGGAGCAAGAGCCACAGCCTACTTTGCACGATTTGGTAGACAAAGAGTTAAAAAAGCAAGTAGCGGAAGAAGCAATGTCCGAGCCAAACGAAAACAAAGCACTAGAATTCTCTACTGCCGACGACCTTAAAAAAGCAGTGATATATAGCGAATTGCTGAATAGAAAATATTGAGTTGTCAGAAACAAATTTTCGGTGTTGTTTGTTATTCTTTTTTGAGTTATGGATAAAGTTTATTTAGGTTTGTTATTACCTTTTTTAGGCACGTTGCTAGGCTCGTCTATGGTGTTTTTGCTTCGTGGAAGTATGGGCGTAGGGCTTAAAAAGTTGCTTTTGGGTTTTGCTTCGGGCGTTATGGTGGCAGCGTCGGTGTGGTCGTTGCTTATCCCATCTATAGAGATGAGTGCCGAGCTTGGTGTTGTGGCGTGGTTGCCTGCTGCAGTGGGTTTTTTGTTGGGAATGGCTTTTTTGTTTTTGCTCGATACTATTATACCTCATATACATACCGAGTCGCAAGAGCCTGAAGGTATAAAGTCGAGTTTGAAGCGTTCTACTATGTTGGCATTGGCAGTTACGTTGCACAATATACCCGAGGGAATGGCCGTAGGCGTAGTGTTAGCAGGTGCTATGGAGCAAGTCTCGGGCATTAGCATTGCTGGAGCGTTGGCTTTGACCGTAGGTATGGCGGTACAAAATTTCCCCGAAGGAGCTATCGTATCGATGCCGCTACGCAGCGAGGGTTTGTCCAAGTTAAAAGCGTTTTCTATAGGAGCTTTATCGGGAATAGTGGAGCCTGTGTTTGCTCTTCTTACCATGCTTTTGATATCGTTTGTAACGCCTGTGTTGCCATATTTGTTGGCATTTGCAGCAGGCTCGATGATTTATGTAGTGGTAGAGGAGTTGATACCCGAGTCGCAAGCGGGCAACCATTCTAATATTGGAACGATAGGTGTAGCTATTGGTTTTGTATTGATGATGGTGCTCGATGTAGCGTTAGCCGCTTAAAAACTAAATCGCAGTTGAATACGGAAATCGCTTTTGTGGTTTCCGTTTATTGTATCCCAACCGCTCCCTATGTAGGTGCGATTGTCGGTGTAGTAGGTTTGAGCAAATTTCATCCAAATGCCAAAATTTTCTAGTACGTTGTATCCTATATTCATATAGTAGCGGCAACCTTTGCCGTAGAGCATTGGGATAGAAAAAACGTTTGGAATGTCGTTTTCGTATACCGAAAAACGATTGTTGTAGTCTTCAGCATCAAAATAGGCATAGCCACCATTGAGGTGTAGTTGTATTTTAGGAATCGTATAGTCGATATTTTGCAGAATAAGAAAACCATGTGTTGTGGCATTTTTTGCAACTTTGGCGTGATTGGCTGCAATGTAGGTTTTAAATTTTATGCCTAATGTTTGGTAGTATGCTGTATATGTATGTTTTAGATTGCTCGTTGTAACGAGTTGTTTGGTGGTGGTTAACTCGTTGTTATTGCTATCGTCTTGGCGAAAATGAATTTGTGCTCGAAGTGTGAATTTAGAAGTTGGAGTGTATTCAATTTTCCCTAAAAGTCGATAAAACGTTGTGGCTCCGTTTATTTGGTATTTTGCCCATGGAGAGCGATAGGCATTTGCGGAAGCCGATATTTTCCAACTTTTTAGTGGTAAAATTTCTAATCCTACGTAAAAACCGTTTTCGTTGTTGGTGTTGCTCCCAAAGGCGTTAGCGTAGAGATGCTCGTAGCGAGGCGAATAGTAACGGTGCGAAAATACGATGCCAATGCGTGATGTTGGTGTGAAAAATACGCTGTTGATAGTGGTTATACCACGATTTGTAGAAACAGCAGTTTCGCCTAAAAAGTTGAATTTATGCAATCGAAAACGATAGTCGATACCAAGTGCTGATTGTACTTTTCCGTTGGGAAGAAACTGTGTATAGAGTTCACTATTTTGCTCTTGTGGAATGCCGTAGATAAGTGTAGATGAGGTGATACCGATATGAAATTTTCGGGCGTTGTAGCTGACATTCCCCCCGACGATTTGTACTGGAAGAGTTCTTTTTTTGTTCAATTCGCTTATTTTTCGATGGAGTCCGTTCGTAGTTATGCTCGAGAAAACACCTCCTGTGGTGTCTGCATCCATTTTTCTGTACGAATAAAATGCTGTAAACTGAAAATTGTTGAAATCGAGCGTTGCTCCAATGCCACGCAAAAAATAATATTCGTCTGTCGATGAACTTTTATGTAACCCCGAGTTGCGTGGAGAAATATGCAAAACCGAAGCCTCGGGCATCGAAAATTCGGAACGTATAACAAGTCCTTGTCCAAATACGGCACGATAGTCGCCTACTACGATGTTTTTAAATTTCCACAAATCGTTTATTTGTAGGTAACCGTTGTAGGAATCGTAGCCTTTGTTGTATTTTCCGACAAATGGTTCACCAATATCTTTTTCGGCAGATAGCCCAAATTGGATATTATTTTTATAGCGAAAACGATATTTAAGCGAAGCATAAAAAGGGTCGCCAAGGTAATATTTTTCGGGGCTGGTGTCGATATCATCTTTTGTACGTTTAAAACCTTGTTTTTTCTCAAAACCAACGTCGTTACGTATAAAAAAGTCGTGTTTCCCGTATTTGAAAATGTCTTTAAATGTATATTTCTGCTTTTCTTCAGTTTTGCCTACGCAAACAAATTTTTTAAGTGTATTTATTGTTTGTTCGTCAAAATTTTCAATTAAAGATAGCTCGTGAATTGTATAAATTTCGCCGTATTGATACTGGTAAAAAAGCAAATTTTCTATTTGAATATCGTCTAGAAATAGGAGTTGTTCTAGTTGCTCTTTTGTGGCATTATTTAAGTTTATGGGATTTTGATAGTAGTAGAGCAAATCTTCGTAGGCTGTGGTGAAATCAAATTCTTCGTCGTCTGATATTTGCGATGAAACTTGTTCTAAAATCTCATTGATAACGTCGTTTGTTTGTGCTGTCGTGTATGAAAGTAGCAAAACGAATACACTTAAAATCGATATCCTAGCATTCCAAACGTGCATAATCCAAGTTTTAAGTGATACTCGCAGTGGAGATTGAATCTAAATTCGCCAAAGTGCAGTCCAACGCCTAATGTAGGAACAAAGTCTTGTCCATATCCGCCAACGCGAACGGTGAATTGTTTAAAAGGAGCATATTCAACGCCAACAGCCCAATGCCATTTCCCATAAACATTTTTGTCTATTTGAGCTACCCAATTTACTTTTTCGTTGATAATGTGTAAAGACCCAATGCTGAAAATTGCTGGAAGTTTTTGGTGTATTTCGCTCGATTTTATTTTCGAAAACGTTGGGTTGAAACAATGAAAAGCTAGGTGAAAATTTTTTACTACTCGACATTGAATACCTACTTGTGCAAATACTGTCCCTTTGTATTTCTGTAGTTGTGGAAAATAAACAGTGTAGTAGTTTGCCTGAATGCCAATGTTGAGCCTATCTGAAAACCTTCTTGCAAGACTAATGCCTGTCATTATCTCGTGGTAATCGGCAAATCCGAAGTGTGATAGTGAAGCTCCGATGTTTAAGTATTTTGTATGAATACCAATGCCAAATACTTCGTTGAAAAGTTCTTTTGTAAGGTATTTGTTTTCACACGATGCTTGTAGTGAAATGCCTTTTTCGGTAGCCAATGAAGCTGGGTTGTGAAAGGCTATCCATTCGTTTTGGTACGCAGTAGTGGCGTTGCCTGCAATGTATGAACCCGGAATTATACTAGTTGTTTGTTGAGAAAATACCGATATCAAACATGCGTAAACAAAAACAACTGAAAATGCAACTCGCTTCATAAAAAGCATTTTAAGTTAAATTTTGCATCCAAATTAAACAAAACTTTTGAATACTTATCAGAAATGAGGTAAATAATTTAATTTTGCTTTATGAAGTTTTTAAAAACGATATTGTTTTTTTGTTTGTTTCTCTTTTCTTTGGAGGGGGTGTCGGCAGAAACTACGCCCCCAAAAACTTCGGGTAAAAAAGAACGAGTACGACATAAAACAGGCGAGGTTGCAGAAAATGGAGGCTTTTGGTGCAGAATGGAAGTAAAAGGTACGGATACTATTCCGCATATTGTTTTGCAAACTATTTATGTATTTCCTCCAATTAAATTTAAAAATAAGCGGCAGGAGAAATTTTATTGGCGTACGGTCCGCGATGTGAAAAAAGCATTGCCTTATGCAAAAGTTGTGGGAAAGATATTGGCTGAAACAAACGACACTTTAATGAAAATGAAATCGGATAGGGAACGAAAACGTTATATGAAAGCTCTAGAAAAAGAGATTTTTAATCGTTACGAAGGTGATATGCGTCATTTTACACTTAGTCAAGGAAAAATGCTAATACGCTTGATAAGTCGTGAATGTAATCAGTCGTCTTATGCCTTGATAAAAGCCTATCGTGGAAGTTTTGTGGCAGGATTTTGGCAAGGTTTTGCTCGATTGTTTGGTGCTAATTTGAAAGATGAATTTGGCGAAACGGACAAAGATGCTATTGTAGAGCGAGTCATTTTGTTAGTTGAATCGGGGCAATTGTAAATTATTTTTTTTGAAAAATAGATAATAAAGGTTGTTTGATTATAAAAAAAACTATATTTTTGCACTTCGAAAAGTCGAGTAGATCTTTGATAGAAATATTTTGCGGAAATAGCTCAGTTGGTAGAGCACAACCTTGCCAAGGTTGGGGTCGCGGGTTCGAGTCCCGTTTTCCGCTCTCTTTTTTACTTAAAAAGATGCCGCGATGGTGGAATCGGTAGACACGAAGGACTTAAAATCCTTTGGCTATTGTAGCTGTGCGGGTTCAAGTCCCGCTCGCGGTACAAATCTAAATGTGGAATCAGCAACTTTAAAAGAAGGTTGCTGATTTTATTTATTTTATAGAAGATGAAAAATCCGAAAGAGATAAAAATAGACGATTTTGTTTATGCGTTGCCTGACGAACGCATTGCAAAATATCCACTTCCAAAACGTGATGAATCGAAGTTGCTGATTTACAACAAAGGAAAAATAACTGAATCGATATTCAACGAGGTACCAAAAATGCTTGCGGAAAACGAGTTGGTTGTTTTTAATAACACAAAAGTTATTCAAGCTCGACTAAATTTTAAAAAACAGACAGGTGCTTTAATCGAAATTTTTTGTTTGGAACCAGCTTCGCCTAACGATTATGTGCTTTCATTTCAGCAAAACAAAACTTGTACGTGGTATTGTTTGATAGGGAATCTAAAGAAATGGAAAGGTGGAGTTTTGGAACATACGCTTGTGGTTGGCAATGTGGAAGTTACGCTTTTTGCAGAACTTAAATCGCAACACAATACTAGTTTTGAAGTGCAATTTTCGTGGAACAATGACCAAATAACATTTTCTGATATTCTAGAATCGTTTGGCGAGTTGCCAATTCCTCCATATTTAAATCGTAAAACAGAGTCGCGTGATAATGAAACCTATCAAACTGTGTATTCAAAAATAAAAGGTTCGGTAGCTGCTCCTACAGCTGGATTGCATTTTACGGAAAGTGTATTAAACGATTTGAGACGAAAAAATATTGATTTGCAAGAAGTTACCCTGCATGTAGGAGCTGGAACATTTCGCCCTGTAAAATCGGAATATATGGAACAGCATGATATGCATACAGAATATATTTCGGTGTCGAGGCAGACAATAGAAGCTCTTTTGGCTCACAAATGTGAAGTGCTTGCTGTGGGAACTACTTCTGTACGAACAATAGAGAGTTTATATTATATTGGAGCAAAATTGCTTAATCAAGATATAGCGAATGATTTGATTTGTGTGAAACAGTGGGAACCTTACGAGGTTGTTTATGAATTAACTCCGCAAGAATCGTTGCAGTCGATACTGGATTATATGCAGAAAAATAATTTGACTGTGCTTAACGCAGCAACGCAAATAATTATTGCACCAAGTTATGAATTTCATTTTGTGAAGAAAATGATTACCAATTTTCATCAACCAAAAAGTACGCTTTTGTTGTTAGTTTCGGCTTTTGTTGGAGATGATTGGAAGAAGGTTTATGATTATGCCCTGACTCACAATTTTCGTTTTTTAAGTTATGGAGATAGTTCGTTGTTGATGCCGTAAATTTGGTTTTTATTATTTTTGTGGTCTATGGAACGTGTTATTTTTAATACTACATATCATGTAAATCGCTTGTTTGTAGCTCGTTGGCTAGATTTTTTTAAACAATATATCAAACCACGTATCGAACAAAATGTGGCTTTTTCTGATTGTCGGATATGTAAAGTGTTGGTTGGCAATTCGCCCGAAGATGAAACTTTTGCTGTGCAGTTTTATGCCGAAAGTAGAGTATTGCTTGATGCTTGGCTCGAAAAGGAGGGACATTTGTTAGATGTATATATGCGTAAAACTTTTGGTGAAAATGTACTTACATTTTCTGTTTTTATGGAAGAGGTTGTTTTATGAAAGTAGCACAAGCACAAGAAAAAATTATTTTAGGCATTGACCCCGGAACAAATGTTATGGGGTTTGGTGTTATACGTGTTTGTGGTAAAAATGTTTCGTTTTTGGATATGGGAACGCTTGATATGAAAAAAACGAAGGATCCTTATTTAAAGTTGAAACAAATTTTTGATTTTACAACTGAACTTATAGAACGTTTTCTGCCTGATGAATTTGCTATCGAAGCCCAATTTTTTGGAAAAAATGTACAATCGATGTTAAAATTGGGACGAGCTCAAGGGGTAGCTATTGCTGCTGCTTTGGAGCGAGATGTGCCTATTTGTGAATATGCACCTTTGAAAATAAAGATGGCTATTACAGGCAACGGACAAGCTTCAAAAGAACAAGTTGCTGATATGTTGCATCGTTTTTTGAAGATACCGAATGAAAAAATGCAATTGGCTTTTGATGCTACTGATGCTTTGGCGGTGGCGTATTGTCATTTTTTGCAAGCATCGCGACCTGCTACCGAAAAAAAATATAAAAGTTGGAATGATTTTGTCAATTCCAACTCTTCGCGTGTTGTGAGAAACACCAAGTAGTCATCTCAACATCTCGTTGGCCAACTCCTCGAGTCGGGGTAAATCCTCTTCTTTCATTCTGCTACGTATTGTAACTGTAGGTTCGGCTATTTCTATTGACTTCATCGTTTGGAGCATTTCCTTCATAACTCGAGCGGCACATGGAGCCCACGAGCCATTCTCAATGATTCCTACTTTTCGGTTCTGAAAGTTTTTTATTTGCAAATGATGCAAAAAGTCGTTCATAGGTGGGAAGACTCCTGCATCGTACGACGAAGCGGCTACAACGAGCCTACTCATACGAAATGCATCTTCGATGGCCTCGGCCATATCGCAGCGGCTGAGGTCGGCCACCGACACTTTCCCTGCTCCTTTTTGCTCTAGTATTTCTGCCATTTTTTTTGCTGCTTGGGCTGTGCCACCGTGAATAGAGGCGTAGGCAATGAATACTCCATCGGTTTCGGCACGGTAGCTGCTCCAGCAGTCGTAAAGCCCGATGTAGTAGTCGAGATTTTCGGTAAGGATAGGTCCATGGAGAGGGCAGATGGTATTAACGTCCAATCCTGCTACCTTTTTTAATAAAACTTGCACCTGATTACCATATTTTCCGCAGATGTTGAAGTAGTAGCGGCGTGCCTCGCATGCCCAATCTTCTTGGTGGCTCAAAGCACCGAATTTGCCAAAAGCGTCGGCCGAAAAAAGCACTTTCTCTCGGCTTTCGTAGCTTACCATCACCTCTGGCCAATGCACCATAGGTGCGGCATAAAATGTGAGCGTATGTTCTCCTAATGAGAGCGTGTCGCCTTCTTTTACAGCAATGGTTCGGTCAGAGAAATCTGCATTGAAGAACTGCGGTAACATTTGCACGGCTCGTGCCGATGCCACTATTTTTAGTTCGGGATATTTTTCTGTAAGTCGAAGAATTTCTCCTGCGTGGTCGGGCTCGAGGTGATGCACCACAAGGTAGTCGGGCTTTCGTCCGCAGAGAGCTTTTTCGAGTTGAGCAAACCACTCACTGCCAAGGCGGCTATCTACCGTATCCATAATGGCCACTAGCTCGTCGATGATGAGGTACGAATTGTACGAAATGCCATTAGGCACCACGTACTGACTCTCGAATAAATCCAACTCCACATCGTCCACGCCGATGTATTTGATGTTTTCTGATACATTCATGGTTGATGATTTTTTGTTTATGACAAAATTAGTAATTTTCTTTTTTTACCTTTGTGTCTGTTATTTCAAAAAACAAACAATATTTTAATATTATGAATAGAAAGAATTTTATTTTCGCAGCAATGCTTTTTGCAGCATTAAGTTTAGGATTTGTGTCTTGCGACGACAAAGGTAACGAACCCGACGACCCACAAGGAGAACAAACCGAGCAAAGTGGTTCTACTGAAAACAATGGCGGAGAAGAAACTCCCGAACCTGCAGACCCATACAGCGGACATGCGTACGTAGATTTAGGACTTTCCGTAAAATGGGCAACTTGCAACGTAGGTGCAACTAAACCCGAAGAGTATGGCAACTATTATGCTTGGGGCGAAACTTCTCCAAAAACTACTTACGATTATAGCACCTATAAATGGTGTAATGGTTCGTATGATACAATGACCAAATATTGCACTGATAGCGATTACGGTACCGTAGATAACAAAACCGTTCTCGACCCTGAAGACGATGCCGCTGCTGTAAATATGGGAGGCTCTTGGCGAATGCCAACCGCAGAAGAACAAAAAGAACTCATCGACGAATGTACTTGGACATGGACTACCTTGAATGGCGTTAATGGCTATAACGTAGAAGGTTCTAACGGTAACTCTATCTTCCTTCCTGCTGCTGGCTGTCGCTACGATGGTGATTTGCTCGACGCAGGGTCGCTCGGCTACTATTGGTCGAGTTCGCTCGGTACGGGCGATTCGGACGGCGCCTATAACCTCCACTTCAGTTCGGTCGATGTGGTTTGGAACGACTACGACCGCTGCTGTGGGCGGTCCGTGCGTGGCGTGTTTTCACATTAAGAATCTTACCCTTGTCCCCCTCACGGGCTAGAGAGAAAAAAAGCAGAACTCATGAGTTCTGCTTTTTTTGTGTTCATCTATAAAGAGGAATTACTTTGTAACAAAACGGAAGTGTGAACCGTAGCGTTCGAAAGCTTGGCGTTCGAGCTCCTCACGGTGGTCAGGGTGTGCTACGCTGATAATGAGTTTTGCACGTTCTTGCAAGGTCTTGCCATACAAGTTCACTGCACCGTATTCGGTTACAAACCAATGCATGTGGTTACGCGTAGTAACTACACCAGCTCCAGAGGTCAAAACGTTAGAAATTTTGCTCACGCCTTTGTTGGTTACCGAAGGCATTGCTATGATAGATTTTCCTCCTTTTGAGCGAGAAGCACCATATACAAAGTCGACTTGTCCACCTACGCCCGAATAGAATTTAGTACCAAGTGAGTCGGCGCAAACTTGTCCAGTAAGATCCACTTGTAGAGCAGAGTTGATGGCAGTTACTTTGTCGTTTTGGCAAATGATGAATGGGTCGTTGGTGTAACCTACGTCCATCATTTTCACCATAGGGTTGTTGTCGATAAAGTCATAAACTTTTTGCGATCCCATCAAGAAAGTAGAAACCATTTGTCCTTTGTCTAATTTCTTGTTAGCACCATTGATAACACCTTTTTCTACCAACTGAAGGACACCATCGGCAAACATTTCGGTGTGGATACCAAGGTTTTTGTGGTTGCCAAGTTGTGCAAGCACTGCGTTAGGAATAGCTCCGATACCCATTTGCAAACAAGCACCATCTTCGATCAAAGCAGCACAGTTTTTACCAATAGCTGTTTCTATTTCGTTTGGTTCGCTAAAGTGAGCTGGCTCAAGTGGAGTTTCGTCTTCCACAAAAATATCAATCATCGACATTGGAATCAAAGCGTCGCCCAACGAACGAGGAACATTTTTGTTTATAACGGCAATCACATAGTCGGCAGTTTCTATAGCCGCCAAAGTAGCGTCAACAGACGTTCCAAGTGAAACGAATCCGTGTTGGTCTGGAGGACAAACTTGAATCATTGCTACGTTACATTTGATGTAACCTTCGCGGTAAAGACGTTGAGTTTCGCTCAAAAAGATAGGAATATAGTCGGCATATCCTGCTTGAACATTTTTACGCACATTGCCACCAACGAAAAACGCATCGTGTTGGAACACGCCTTCGTAACGAGGTTCGGTGTAAGGTGCAGGACCTTCGGTATGAAGGTGATGGATGTGAACATCTTTCAACTCTCCTGCATCGCCACGACGGCACATTGCTTCGATTAAACATTGAGGAGCACTTGCTACGCTACTCAAGTGTACATGGTCGCCCGATTTGATAACTTTTACAGCTTCGTCGGGAGTAACTGTTTTGTAATTGATTAAAGCCATTTTTGTATCTATTTTTTAAAGTTTAATTGTTTCTATAACTTCTTCCATCGAGAGCAATTTTTGCTCGCCAGTTTGCATATTTTTGAGCATTACTTTGCCCTCATTGAGTTCGTTTTCGCCCACAATGGCAACAAAAGGAATCTTGTTGTTGTCGGCATAAGTCATTTGTTTCTTTATTTTTGTTAGTTCGGGATAAATCTCGGTATTTATTCCGTTGCTACGAGCCTGAGCTGCCATTTTTACGCATGCATTCAACTCGTTTTTACCAAATGCAATGAACAAAAGTTTAGTACGTTCAACCGCATTTTTAGGATATAAATCGAGTTGGTTGAGAACATCGTAGATGCGGTCGGCACCAAACGAAATGCCCACGCCCGAAACACCATTCATGCCGAAAACGCCAGTTAAATTGTCGTAGCGTCCGCCACCGCTGATGCTTCCAATAGCAACGTCCAAAGCTTTTACCTCGAGAATTGCTCCTGTATAGTAGTTCAATCCACGGGCAAGTGTAAGGTCGAGTTCAAGCTCGTAAGGCAATGCAAGTTCGCTAGTAGCGTTAAGAATAGTTTCTGTTTCCTCAATACCTTTTTGCCCAACCTCAGAAGTGGAAAGTGTTTGTTTTAATTGTGCGAGTTTTTCAGTATTAGTTCCTTTCAACAGCAAAATTGGTTGCAACTTTTCGACTGCTGCGTTGGAAATTCCTTTTGCCAAAAGTTCGGCATTCACATTTTCCAACCCAATTTTATCCAGTTTGTCAATTGCTACTGTAATGTCAACAATGTGGTCGGGCTCGCCAATGTATTCGGCAATTCCGCTCAAAATTTTGCGATTGTTGAGTTTGATTAAAACATTAATTTGCAAACGGCGAAAAACCTCATTGATGATTTGGATTAACTCAACCTCGTTGAGCAACGAGTTGCTTCCCACAACATCGGCATCACATTGGAAAAACTCACGATAGCGACCTTTTTGAGGACGATCGGCACGCCAAACGGGTTGGATTTGGAAACGTTTGAAAGGGAACGTGATTTTGTCGCGGTTTTGCACTACAAAACGAGCAAATGGCACAGTAAGATCGTAACGCAAACCTTTTTCCGAAATTTTGTTGGTAAGCTTAATGCTGTTTTTTTGCAATAACTCCTCCGATTCTATTTTCCCGAGAAAATCTCCAGAATTAAGAATTTTGAATAAAAGTTTGTCGCCTTCTTCTCCATATTTTCCCATCAAAGTCGATAGGTTTTCCATTGCAGGAGTTTCTATTTGTTGAAAACCATATAGGCGAAACACAGAACGAATGGTGTCGAAAATATAGTTCCTCTTTACCATCTCTTCGGGGGTAAAGTCGCGAGTTCCTTTTGGTATCGAAGTTTGTTGTGCCATGTTTTAATCTCTAAAAATTAAGTTCATAATTAAATCGGTAGAACCAGCGTATTGTTGCACATAAATTCCAGCCTGTTCACCGGCATTTTTTTCGTTCAAAAGTTGCGTCAAAGCCTTTTTGTATTCCTCTAGGTTGGTGACCGAAATTGCACCACCGCAAGCAATCAAATCTTTTGCCTCTTCTGCTTTCTGATAATTAGGTCCAAAGATAATAGGAATTTTCCAAACTGCCGCTTCCAAAGTGTTATGAATTCCAACTCCGAATCCGCCACCAATGTAAGCCAAACTACCGTACTGATAAATTGAAGAGAGAAGTCCAAATCCATCAATAACCAAACAGTCTGCTTGAGCAACGTTTTCTTCCGTTGCTTCCGAATATTTGACATACGGACGTTTTATTTTACTACAAAGAACCTCAAGACGGTGTTTTGAGATTTCATGTGGAGCAATAATAAGTTTCTGCGAATGATTTTTGTTGAAATGTTTGATAATAATTTTCTCGTCTTTTTCCCAAGTACTTCCTGCTACCAAAACATTCTGACTCTCTGCAAAAATTCTTATCAATGGGAATTGTTTCGCATTTTGAGCAATTTTTACAACTCTATCGAATCGGGTATCGCCCGAAATGGTTACGTTATTAATATTTATTTTCTGCAAAAGATTTTTTGATGACTCATTTTGTACAAAAATATGAGTGAAACAGTTCAAAACTTTTCGATGCGAAATGCCACAAGGGCTGAAAAATAACTGATTTTTTCTAAATGTACTTGAAATCAAATAGGTTGGGATCTCTCGTTTTTTGAGTTCTGAAAGAATATTTCTCCAAAATTCGTATTTTACAAAAATCGCTTTTTCTATCTGAATAGCGTTTATAAATCGCCTTGCATTGCGAGGAGTGTCAATTGGGAGATAGCAAACTATGTCGGCGAGTGGATAGTTTTTGCAAATTTCATAACCAGACGGCGAGAAAAATGTGAGTAAAATTTTTGCCTCAGGATTTTTTTCTTTGATAGCTTCAACAACAGGTCGTCCTTGTTCAAATTCGCCAAGAGATGCTGCGTGAATCCAAATGTATTTTGTTGTTTTATCAGCAATAGATAATTTTCTCCAAACTTGTTTGCTCCCTTTCTCACGATAATACATTTTTTTCTTGAATAGTGCACAAAACTTAATTGTCAGCACCATCAAGCACATTGCAATATTGTAAACCGTGTTGTACATTTTTTAGATAGGAGCAAAATAACTTCTTGTATTAAAACAATAAAAGACATTCCAAACGGAATGTCTTTTTTCCTTTTCTTGGAATTAGATTATTTTCTAATACCTAATTCCTTGATAATCGCACGATAGCGTTCGATATCTTTTGCTTTAAGATAATCAAGCAATTGGCGACGTTTTCCTACTAACGCTTTTAGAGCGCGTGAGGTACTATAATCTTTTTTATTTGACTTCATGTGTTCAGTCAAATGGCTAATACGGTAGGAAAATAATGCTATCTGAGATTCAGCTGACCCAGTATCAGTATTAGACTTTCCGTATTTTCCAAAGATTTCTACTTTTTTTTCGTTTGATAAATACATAATAAAATAATTAAAAATTTATATTTCCCGCAAAAACGGACTGCAAAGATATGACTTTTATTTTTAAGTGCAAAAATTATTTTACAACGATTTTTTTGATTTAATCAATTCTAAAAAAGATAAGATATTTTTAAGGCGTACCTTAAATCGTTAGGGGTTATAGATGTATTTTTAATTGGAATGTCATCCGAACTTTTTTCTTCGGTTGTTCCACTGTTGTATCCACTATAGTCTCGTTCTGAGTCTGTTTGTTTTCCATACTTGTCTGTGTAATATTCTATATATCCTTTTTGTCCTCTTGCATTGTTGTACGATGAGTAGTTCTTACGATGCTCTATAACCCTAACCAAACTTTACCCCTTGTGCCATTGCTTTCTTCTTGTATTACTGCTAGTCCTTTGAATTTGCCATTTTCTGCCACTCTTCTGGTGTTCTGTAGTGTGGTTTCAAATCCTCTATTTAGAAGAATGCTTGCTTTAATTCGTCAACCTTGTCGGTTTTTTCCCATGTAAATAGTTCTACTTCGCAAGAAATGTCTTCTCCATTACCATTTTTGAATGTTTTTGTTACAACTCTAGGTACGCGTCCTACGTGTCCGTAAGAAGCGGTTTCTTCGTAAATAGGATTACGAAGTTTTAGTCGTTCTTCTATGGCTTTTGGTCGCATGTCGAAAATCTGTTCAATTTTTTTTGCTATTTCGCCATCGCTCATTGCTACGTTTGCTGTTCCGTAGGTGTTGATGTATAGATTCATAGGTTTTGCTACTCCGATAGCATAAGCTACTTGGACAAGAACTTCGTTAGCAACACCTGCAGCAACAATGTTTTTTGCAATATGTCGTGCTGCATAAGCTGCTGAACGATCTACTTTCGAAGGATCTTTCCCTGAAAAAGCACCGCCGCCATGTGCTCCTTTACCGCCATAAGTGTCAACAATAATTTTTCGACCGGTTAAGCCTGTGTCGCCATGTGGTCCGCCAATTACAAATTTGCCTGTTGGATTTACAAAAAGCTTATAGTCGTTGCAGAATAGGCGTTTGTATTGAGGGTCGTTTTCGATAACTTTTGGAATAAGTATGTTTTGAATATCGTTTTTGATGATACTCAACATTTCCTCGTCAGCTTGTTGTTGAGTTTTTTCAGCTGTTGATTTTATAAAATCGTCGTGTTGGGTAGAAATTACGATAGTGTCGATACGTATAGGTTGGTTGTTGTCGTCGTATTCGATTGTAACTTGCGATTTTGCATCAGGACGTAAATAGGTCATTATTTTCCCCTCATTACGTATGTTTTTTAATTCAAGAAGAAGATTGTGAGCTAAATCAAGCGTGATAGGCATAAAGTTTTTTGTTTCGTTGCAAGCGTAGCCAAACATCATGCCTTGGTCTCCAGCTCCTTGTTCCATTGGTTCTTCGCGTTCAACGCCTTGATTGATGTCGCTTGATTGCTCGTGAATAGCAGAAAATATACCACACGAATTGCCATCAAACATATACTCGCTTTTTGTATAACCAATGCGATTGATAACTTTTCGTGCAACGCTTTGAACGTCGACGTACGCACTTGATTTTACTTCGCCTGCAAGAACTACTTGACCGGTAGTAACTAATGTTTCGCAAGCAACTTTAGAAACTGCATCTTGAGCTAAAAAGTTGTCAAGAATAGCGTCTGAAATTTGGTCTGCTACTTTGTCTGGATGTCCTTCTGATACAGATTCAGATGTAAAAAAATAACTCATAAATAAATGTTTTTTAAGTTAATAAAATGGTTAATTATATTTCCCTTAAAAAACGTGAATTAAAAAATTGAGTTGTGCTTGAAATAAAAAAGATATTGTTTTTTAGCATTTTTTATTGTGGTTGCAAGCATTCAAATTTGTCCACGTTCTCGTAAGAAACTGTTGCAAAGATAAATCTTTTTTGCCATTATTTTGTTTTTTGTTTTTAAAAACTAGAAATGTTTTATTTTGTATTATTTTTGCAAGATTGATATAGAAGATTTTAATGGAAGAAAAATTGTTGTTGAATATAGAAACCCCCGATGATTTAAAAAAACTTGATAAGCAACAATTAGAGCAAGTTTGCTATGAGTTGCGTCAATTTATAATTGAAGAATTATCGCAAAATCCGGGTCATTTGGGGTCAAGTCTTGGTGTTGTGGAATTGTCTGTAGCATTACATTATGTGTTTTCTACACCTGAAGATCGTTTGGTGTGGGATGTTGGTCATCAAGCATACGCTCATAAAATTTTGACGGGTAGACGAAAGTATTTTTCTACAAATAGGAAATTTAAGGGGTTGAGTGGTTTCCCATCGCCTAAAGAGAGTGAGTATGATGCTTTCGGTGTAGGTCATTCTTCCACGTCGATTTCGGCGGCATTGGGTATGTCTGTAGCATCGAATCTAAAAGGAGAGGAAAATCGTCAAGTAGTTGCTATTATTGGCGATGGTTCGATGACAGGTGGTTTAGCTTTTGAGGGCTTGAATAATGCCTCTATCAATCCGAATAATTTACTGATAATTTTAAATGATAACGGAATAGCTATTGACCCAATTTCGAGTGGTATTAGTCGTTATTTGACAAATATTCACACTTCAACTGCGTATAATAAATTGCGATATAATGTATATCAGTGTTTGAAACGTTTGCACTTGATTACGGAGGAACAAAAAAACAGAATTATTCGTTTTACTAATTCTTTGAAAGGGAAGAAAATTACGAAGAATAATATTTTTGAAGGATTAAATATTCGTTATTTTGGGCCGATAGATGGGCATGATGTGAAAATGTTAGTCGATACGTTAGAGAAAATTAAAGATTTTAAAGGCCCTAAAGTTTTGCATTGTATTACGGTAAAAGGTAAGGGATATAAATCGGCTGAAGAAGCGGCAACCTTATGGCATGCCCCTGGTGTTTTTAATAAAGAAACAGGTGAGCGAGTAAATGTAAAAAAACAAGATGCCCCTCCTTTGTTTCAAGAGGTATTTGGACATACATTATTGGAATTAGCGCAGCAGAATGAAAAAATAGTAGGTATAACTCCCGCAATGATGTCGGGTTGTTCTATGAATATAATGAGAAATGTATTGCCTCGTAGGGTTTTTGATGTCGGTATTGCTGAAGGGCATGCTGTAACTTTTTCTGCGGGGTTGTCTAAAGAGGGTTTATTGCCGTTTTGTAATATATATTCTTCGTTTATGCAGCGAGCGTATGACAATGTTATACACGATGTTGCATTGCAAAAATTGAATGTAGTACTTTGTTTGGATCGTGCGGGAATAGTTGGGCAAGATGGTGCAACGCATCAAGGAGAATTCGATTTAGCTTACTTCCGATGTATACCTAATTTAATAATAGCATCTCCGTTTGATGAGTCGGAATTGCGTAATTTGATGTTTACGGCACAGTTGCCTAATCAAGGTCCTTTTGTGATTAGATATCCAAGAGGCACTGGGGTTTTAAAGAATTGGAAAACACCGATGAAAGAATTGCCTATTGGCAAAGGACGTTGTGTGAAAGAGGGTTCGGAAGTCGCAGTTATAAGTATTGGACCAATAGGTAATGTGGCTTTGCAAGCAATAGAATCTTTAGGAGAAGATGCTGAAAAAGTAGCTTTGTATGATTTACGCTTTTTGAAACCTTTGGATGAGGAATTATTGTTAGAAATAGGGAATAAATACCGACAAATAGTAACGATAGAAGATGGTGTTTTGAAAGGAGGAATGGGAAGTGCCTTATTAGAATTTATGTCGGACAATGGACTTCAGGTGCAAGTTAAGCGTTTGGGAATTCCTGATGTTTTTGTCGAACACGGAATGCCTTTTGAATTGTACGAAATGTTGGGTATTGATAGTAATGGTATTGCAAAAACGTTAAAAACTATTCTTAAAAATAATAACTGATGAGAATAATTATAGCCGGAGCAGGTGCTGTTGGAACGCATTTGGCAAAAATGTTGGTTCGCGACAATTTTGATATTGTGCTGTTAGACGAACAAGAGGAAAGATTGCGTGGATTAGACACGAATTATGATTTAATGACAAAAATTGGTCGTCCTACGTCGCTAGAAGATTTGATGGAATGCGATGTTCAAAACGCCGATTTGTTTATAGCTGTAACGCCTGACGAAAGTGTAAATATGACTGCTTGCATGTTGGCTACCAATTTAGGTGCAAAAAAAACAGTGGCACGAATAAATAATACAGAATATCTGAAACCTAAAAATGCAGAGTTTTTTAAAAAATTAGGTGTGGATTCTTTGATTATGCCAGAGCGTTTGGCGGCAAATGAAATCATTGATTCGTTGAAATTTGGGTGGTTACGAGAGCAACGATATTTTTGCGACAAGGCCTTAATGTTAGTTTGCGTCAAGGTAAGGTCGACAGCACCTTTAGTAAATAAATTATTTTCGTCGGGTTATTTTGATCATGGTAAGTATCGTATTGTAGCCATTAAGCGTCATTCTAGAACTATTATTCCAAAGGGTTCGGATGAAGTGTTGGCAGGAGACATTGTGTATTTTATAACTACAAAAGAAAACCTCGAGTTTGTGCGTAAAGATGCGGCGAAAACGCTTTTTGCAGTAAATAAGGTTATGTTTATGGGGGGTGGATCTATTACTCGTAGAACAATCCGTGATATTTCTAATGATGTGGAAATAATAGTGGTTGAGAGTAACAAAGAGCGATGTAGAAAAATGGCAGAAATGGGACTTTCAAATTTACTTATTGTACAAGGCGATGGTCGCGATTTGGATTTGCTAAAAAGCGAAGGTTTGCAAGAGATGGATGCTTTTGTGGCTATTACAGATAATTCGGAAGCAAATACATTAACTTGCTTGACAGCAAAAAATTTTGGTATTAAAAAGACTATTGCCGAAATTGAAAATCTTGATTATATAGATGTTGCTGATAATCTTGATATTGGTACAATTATTAATAAAAAACTGATAGCTGCAAGTTATATCTATCAATTAACATTGAACGATGATGTTTTGAATGTACAATGTTTGACTTATTCTGATGCTGAAGTTGTTGAGTTTATTGTGAACGAAAACGATAAAATAACAAAAGCAAAAGTCAAGGATTTACGTTTACCAAAAGATGTTAATATAGGGGGAGTTGTACGCAATGGAAAGGGATTTGTAGTGAATGGAGAAACACAAATACTTCCTAACGACCATGTTGTAATTTTTTGTACGGCAGCAAGTATTCGTAAATTAGAAAAACTTTTTAATCCATGAGAAGTTCCTTTAATTGGAAATTGATATTTTTTTTGGTAGGTGTATTTTTATGCATCGAAAGTGTTTTTATGTTGATTGCTTTTTTTGTTGCATTGAGGTACAACGAATATGACTCTACTTATTTATTGTATTCAACAATAGTTACATTGTCGGTTGGATGTCTGTCGGCATTGGCAGGGCGTGGCTATTCAACAAAAATGGATAAGCGTGTGGGAATGTTGACGATAACTATTGTTTGGGTTTTGTTTTCATTGTTTGGAACATTACCTTTTTGGTGGAGTGGAGCAATACCCTCTTTTACAGACGCATTTTTTGAAACGATATCCGGATTTACTACTACAGGTGCTTCTGTGTTAACAAATATTGAGGCTTTGCCACATGGTTTGCTTTTTTGGAGAAGCTTAACTCAATGGGTTGGTGGTATGGGATTCGTTTTGATTTCAATGGCGATACTCCCTTTTTTAAATGGTGATGTGCAATTGTTTTCCGCTGAGGCTACTGGACCAATTCAAGACAAACTTCAGCCACGAATAAAAGCTACTGCACGCCGATTGTGGTTGTTGTATTTTATACTTACGTTGTTGGCAATGGGTATGTTGTGGTTTGGCGGGATGGACTTTTTTGATGCTGTTTGTCATTCTTTAACTACGTTGTCGACAGGAGGTTATTCTACAAAGCAAAGTAGCATTGCTTACTGGGATTCTCCATTTATTCAGTACGTAATTGTAGTTTTTATGTTGATAGGAGGAACAAAGTTTATTTTACTTTATTTAGCATTGGTAAAAGGGAAAATAAAGCGTTTGTTACAAGATGATGAATTTAAGTTTTATATAGGTATAGTTTTGTTTGCAACAATAGTAATTGCAATTGTTGTTGCTTGTACGACGCAGATAGAGGCACTCTCTCAAGTAGAAAAAATAATTCGTGAAAGTTTGTTTCAAGTGGTGTCTGTGATAACCACTACTGGTTTTGCAACGTACGACTACCAATTGTGGAATAAAATAGCCTTAATGATTATTTTGCTTTTGATGATTTTTGGAGCGTCTTCGGGTTCTACAAGTGGTGGAATAAAACTTTTGCGAATTGTTATTTTGTTAAAAAATAGCTTCTATGAATTTAAACGTCGATTGCATCCTAATGCTTATTTGCCTATAAAAATCAATGGGCATGTGATACCCGAAACAGTGGTAAATAGTACTTTTTCGTTTTTGGTGATATACTTGTTTTTGTTATTGTTTGGTGCCGTAGTTTTATCGGTTGTTGGTTTATCGTTGAGTGATGCTTTTGGGGTTTCGTTGTCGATGGTGTCCAACATTGGACCTGCTTTTGGTGATTTTGGCCCTTCGGGTACTTTTGCTGCTTTGCCTAATGCTGCAAAGTGGGTGTTGTCGATTTTGATGTTGATAGGTCGTTTGGAATTGTTTACAGTTTTGTTGTTATTTTCTCCAATGTTTTGGAAAAGATAAGTTGATTTTATGAAAAAAGTTTGTTTCCTGTTTTTTTGTTTGTTGTGTTCTATTTCGTTGTTTGCAAAAGGTAAGCGAGAGATGCGTGCAGTTTGGATAGCAACGGTAAAAAATATTGATTGGCCGTCGTCGGCAACACTCACATCGTTGGAGCAACAACAAGAAATAGTATCAATGTTAGATCGTTTTCAGCGATTGAAGATCAATGCAATATTTTTGCAAGTACGACCCTGCTCTGATAGTTTCTATAGTTCGGAGTTAGAGCCATTGTCAATGTATTTAACAGGTGCACAGGGGCTTCCTCTCGATTCTTATTATGATCCATTGCAATTTGTTATTGAAGAAGCTCATAAGCGTTGTATAGAGGTGCATGCTTGGATGAATCCTTATCGTGTGGCAATGACAACAGATACAACAACTTTGCATCCAGAACATTTGTATTTCAAGAAGCCATATTTGTTTGTGGAGTATGGTGGTAAATTGTACTTTGATCCTGCGTATGACGAGACTCGAGAATTTTTGAATAAAGTAGTGGCTGATGTTGTTATGCGTTACGATGTGGATGCTATTCATTTTGATGATTATTTTTACCCATATCGTGTAGCCAATAAGGATTTTCCTGACCAAAAATCTTTTGCTCAAAATCCACGAGGATTCCTTCCCGTTCAGAAAGATGATTGGCGGAGAAATAACGTGAATTTGGTTATTGCAGAGTTGCAGCAAACAATAAAGTCGTTGAAGCCTTGGGTAGAATTTGGTATAAGTCCATTTGGGGTATGGCGTAATAGTGATAAAGACCCTAATGGCTCTCAAACAAAAGCGGGAATGACCAATTATGATGATTTGTATGCAGATATTCTAAAATGGTTGCAAGAAGGATCTATCGACTATGTTGTTCCTCAACTTTATTGGGAAATAGGTAAGAAAAATGCCGATTATGCAGTATTGATAGATTGGTGGAATAGGAATGCATGCGATAAAAACTTGTATATCGGATTATTTGCTTCGGGGCTTGGTGTAAACAAATCTTCAGCTTGGCATAATGGCAATGAACTTGTACGACAAATGTGTATGAATGAGCAGTTTGATAATGTGCAAGGTGTTGCTTTTTATAGTGCAGCTCCTTTTTTGAAAAATCCAAAGGGTTTGCTCGATAGTTTGACGAATAACTTTTATCAGCATTGGGCTATGCCTCCTATTTCAACATCGTTAGTAGAAAAGTTTGACGCTATAGCTCCAAAAAATATTCGAGTTCAACGTAATAAAGAGCAATTGTTGTTGGTATGGGACGACGAAGATACAGCGACACCTACGGTATATTATGTTGTATATGCTTTTAAACGAGGTACGGATTTTGATATAGAAAATCCTAAAAATATAATCTGTTTTACAGCAAAGAACTCGATAGATATAATGTCGATAAATTCTTTAAAAGGAGAATTTATGTTTGGAGTAACTGCTGTCAATCGTTATAAAAAGGAAAGTAAATTGCTTTTGCTCGAAAATAAATCTTTTCATTTTTAATTATGATTTACGCAAATTTGATTGCTAATGAACTTGTCCTAACATCAAGGCAAGTGAATAATACCATACAGCTATTGGTTGATGGGGCAACTGTGCCTTTTATTAGTCGTTATCGGAAAGAGAAGACCGATGCTTTGGACGAAATACAAATTACTGAAATAAAAGAGCGATATGAAAAGTTGTTAGAAATAGAGGCTCGAAAAAAAACGATACTTGCGGCTATTGAAAAACAAGAAAAATTGACGTCAGAACTGCAAGAACGCATTGCTAATTGTTGGGATATGGTAGCGTTAGAAGATATTTATTTGCCTTACAAGCAAAAGAAACGTACGCGTGCCGAGATAGCAAAAGAGAAAGGATTAGAACCTTTGGCAAAAATAATTATGATGCAGAGAGATAATGCATTGGCTGTACGCTTACGAAGTTTTGTAAACGGTGTGGTAGCTACAGAAGAAGATGCGTTAAAAGGTGCTCGTGATATTATTGCAGAGTGGATAAACGAAAGTGAGTCGGCACGTAATGCAGTTCGCACAGTTTTTGCCTCGAAGGCAGAAATTGTATCTCGTGTGGTGAAAGGAAAGGAGACCGAAGGTGATAAATATGCAGATTATTTTGCTTTTTCCGAACCATTGAATAGGTGTTCGTCGCATCGTTTATTAGCAATGCGGCGAGGCGAAGCAGAAGGTTTTTTGAAAATTACGATTCAACCCGACGAAGAACTTTGTTTAGAACGATTGAATAGAATTTTTGTAAAAGCAAATAACGATGCAGCGGAACAAGTGGCGATAGCAGTAGAGGATGCTTATAAGCGACTTTTAAAGCCTAGTATCGAAACCGAATTTTCTGCTAAAAGTAAAGATCGTGCCGATACGGAGGCAATTAGAGTTTTTGCTGAAAACTTAAGACAACTTTTACTTGCTTCGCCCTTAGGGCAAAAACGAGTTTTGGGTATCGACCCGGGATTTCGTACGGGATGTAAGGTGGTTTGCCTTGACGAACAAGGTAATTTGTTGCATAATGAAACTATTTTTCCACATCCTCCACAAAATGAAATGGCTCAAGCTATTCGCAAAATGCAGAAGTTGGTGGAAATGTATAAAATACAAGCAATAGCCATTGGCAATGGAACTGCAGGTCGTGAAACTGAATTTTTTGCACAAAAAATTCGTTACGATCGCAAGGTGCAAATATTTTCGGTAAGCGAAAGTGGAGCTTCTATATATTCAGCTTCTAAAATTGCTCGCGAGGAGTTCCCAGAATATGATGTTACGGTACGAGGAGCGGTTTCTATTGGTCGGCGATTGATGGACCCTTTGGCTGAACTGGTAAAAATAGAGCCAAAATCGATAGGTGTGGGACAGTATCAGCACGATGTAGATCAAAATCGTTTAAAGAAAACCCTTGATCAGACGGTAGAAAGTGTGGTGAATACGGTGGGTGTGAATTTGAATACAGCAAGTAAGCATTTGCTTGTGTATGTGTCGGGATTGGGTGCCCAGTTGGCTCAAAATATAGTAGACTATCGTGCAGAAAATGGAGCTTTTTCTTCTCGATTCGATTTGTTGAAAGTCCCTCGAATGGGTGCTAAATCGTTTGAACAATGTGCAGGTTTTTTGCGTATTGCAGGTGCTGAAAATCCTCTTGACAATTCTGCTGTTCACCCTGAATGTTATGCTGTTGTAGAACGTATGGCAAAGGATTTGAATTGTTCGGTAGAAGATTTAATGCATGATGCTACATTGCGATCTAAAATTGTTTTAGAAAAATACGTTACGGAAACTGTTGGGTTGCATACTTTGAAAGATATTATTTCGGAATTAGAAAAGCCAGGACGTGATCCGCGTACAATAATCAAGGTATTTGAATTTGACTCTTCGGTGAAAAAGATAGAAGATTTGCAGGTGGGTCAGGTACTTCCGGGGATTGTAACAAATGTTACAAATTTTGGTGCGTTTGTCGATATTGGAATTAAGGAAAATGGTTTGGTGCATGTCTCAAACATCTCGGACAACTTTGTGAAGGATCCTGCAGAAGTTGTGCATTTGCATCAGCATGTAAAAGTGAGAGTTTTAGATGTCGATTTGCAGCGTAAACGTATTCAATTATCAATGAAAGGTTTGTAGGAAAGTCTAAAATTTTAAATAGGGTTTCTTGGTATTGGAGTATGGAGAATTTCAATATTTCTTCAATTCTATTTTTAAAATAAAAATTTAAAATCCTACAATAACGGTAAAAAATCGTGTTATTAAAAAAGTTAAAATAGATGAAGTCCGTCGGCTTAATCCAATGAAAATTACTACTTTTGCAATTAAATTAAAAATAAAAAAATAATATAATTATGAGTAAAAAAGCACTTTTGATGATACTTGATGGTTGGGGAATAGGTTCTCAAACTAAAGCAGATGTAATATACGAAACAGCAACACCTTATTGGGATTATTTGTTGAAAACATATCCTAATTCGCAGTTGCAAGCTTCTGGTGAAAATGTAGGTTTGCCCGATGGTCAAATGGGAAACTCTGAAGTTGGCCATTTAAATATTGGTGCAGGGCGTGTGGTTTATCAAGATTTGGTAAAAATAAATCTTGCTTGCCGTAATAATACCATTATGCAAAATCCTGAAATAGTATCAGCATTTTCGTATGCCAAAGCAAATGGTAAAACAGTTCATTTTATGGGATTGACTTCTGACGGCGGTGTGCATAGCTCGCTCGACCATTTATTTAAGTTGGTAGATATTGCTAATGAATACGACGTTCCTGCTTGTGTGCATTGTTTTATGGATGGTCGTGATACCGACCCTAAAAGTGGAAAAGGCTTTATAGAAAGTTTAGAAAAACATTGTGCTGATACGACTTCTCGTGTAGCTACGATTATTGGTCGCTATTATGCTATGGACCGCGATAAACGTTGGGAGCGAGTGAAAGAAGCGTATGACTTGTTGGTTAGTGCAGTTGGTAAGCCTGTAAATAATATGGTAGAAGCTGTGCAAACGTCTTATGACGAAGGTGTAACCGATGAATTTATGAAACCTATTGTAAATGCATCTGTTGATGGTAAAATAAAACAAGGTGATGTAGTTATTTTCTTTAATTATCGAAACGATAGAGCAAAAGAATTAACTGTAGTTTTAACTCAACAAGATATGCCAGAAGCCGGAATGACAATAGTTCCTGATTTGTACTATTGCTGTATGACTCCATACGATGCGTCGTTTAAAGGTGTTCATATTTTGTTTGATAAAGAAAATGTTGAAAATACATTGGGCGAATATTTGTCAGCATGTGGAAAAACACAATTGCATATAGCTGAAACTGAAAAATATGCTCATGTAACATTCTTCTTTAATGGAGGTAGAGAAACTCCTTACGAAAACGAAGATAGAATTTTAGTGCCATCGCCAAAAGTTGCTACTTACGATTTAAAGCCAGAAATGAGTGCTTACGAAGTGAAAGATAAATTGGTAGAAGCTATTAATACTCAAAAATATGATTTTATAGTTGTTAATTATGCTAATGGCGATATGGTAGGGCATACTGGTGTTTATTCTGCGATAGAAAAAGCAGTAGTTGCGGTAGATGCTTGCGTTGAAGCTTCGGTAGAGGCAGCCAAAACAAATGGTTATGAGGTAATTATTATTGCTGACCATGGTAATGCTGATAATGCAATCAATGCCGATGGAACGCCAAATACGGCTCACTCGTTGAATCCTGTACCTTTTGTATATGTTACAGAAAACGCATCAGCAGTAGTGGAAAATGGTATTTTAGCCGATGTAGCTCCTTCTGTTTGTCATATAATGGGTATTGAACAACCCAAAGATATGGACGGGAAAAATTTGATTCATTAATTTTACAAAAATCAGTTTCCAAACTATGCGAAAGTTTGTTGTAGTATTATTTTTTGTGACCTTTTTACAAGGTATTTTGGCAAGTGATACGCTGATGCTTGTAGGTAAAACTCCTGTTTCTGTATCAGAATTTGAATATGTATACAAAAAAAATAATGCTGAAAACGTCAATACTATTGATGAGTATTTGACGTTATACGAAAATTTCAAATTTAAGGTAGTTGAGGCAGAAAGTAGAGGTTTGGATAAAACGGAAACTTTTCGTCAAGAGTTACTCGGATATAGGGAACAATTGAAGAGAACTTATTTGACCGATATGCAAAAGTTTAATTCTTTTGTAGAAGAGGCTTACCAGCGTTCGTTGGAAGATATTGATGTAAGTCATATTTTGTTTCAAATACCTCAAGATGCAACGGCTGATGATACACTGCAAGCATATAGCAGAGCTCTGCAAGCAAAAAAACGTTTAGAAACAGAATCGTTTGAAACGGTTGCACGAGAGATGTCGGACGATGTCTCTGTTTCTCGCAATGGAGGTCGATTAGGTTATATTACAAGTATGATGACGATTTATCCATTCGAAACGGCTGTGTATAATATGTCTGTTGGAGTTGTTTCGAATCCGATACGAACTCAAATCGGTTATCATATAATATATGTGCATAATCGTCGCCCTGCAGTAGGAGAAATTCGGGTTAAGCATATTCTTAAAAGTATAAATCAACGCATGTCTGAATCAGCAAAAAATCAAGTAAAACAGGAGGTTGATTCTCTTGTAGCCTTGTTGCAACAAGGTTTTGATTTTGAAGAATTGGCTAAAACTACATCGGATGACAAATACTCTGCAGTTAATGGTGGCGATTTGTCTTGGTTTGGATTAGGGCGAATGGTACCAGAATTTGAAATGGCAGCATTTGCATTGAAAAACGTAGGCGATATAAGTGAACCAGTTTTATCTCCTTTTGGTTGGCATATAATTAAGCTTGAAGAGAAGCGAGTGTTAACTAAGGAAGCAAAAAAGAAAAAAATAGAATCTCGTTTGCAACGAGATTTTCGAATGTTAGATGTGAAAAAATCTTTTGTCGAAAAACTAAAAAATGATTATGCTTTTAAGCTCAATCAAGTAGCAGTAGATGATTTGAATAAAATGCTAATGGAATGTGAAACAGATTCAATATTAAGAGTGAAAAGCTCTTTGTTGAATGATGTTTTGTTTTCGTTTGCCGAAGAAAAAGTTTCGCAAAAAGATTTTGTATTGCAGAATATTACGTTTCCTAATAAGCATTTATTTCAAGAACTTTTGCAGGATTATATTGCAACGCGATTGATAAATTATGAAGACTCTCGATTAGAAGATAAATATCCAGATTTTAGAAATTTGATGCGAGAATACCGTGAAGGGATGTTGCTTTTTGAATTAAGTAAGCATGAGGTTTGGGATAAGGCTACAAATGATACTCTTGGTTTAGAAAATTATTTTGCGAAGAATCGAGATAAATATAAGTACGAAACACCTTTGTTTAAGGGCTATATAATAGCGTGTCGAGATAAAAAGGTGGCAAAACAAATACAAAAAATTGTAAAAAATGCAAATCCTGATTCTATCTCAAGTTATATTAATCGTAGAATAAATTTAGATGCGATACCATTGGTAAACCTTGAGAAAGGAGTTTGGGAAAAAGGAGTGAATTCAGTAGTTGATTGTTTAGCATTTGGGAAAAAGCAGCAAATGATAGAGGACAAGAAAGCAGAATATCCATTTGTGTTTTTGAAAGGAGAGTTGCAGGAATTTCCTGAAAGATATCAAGATGTTCGTGGTCTTATCATTTCAGATTATCAGGAATATATTGAAAAGGAATGGGTGAAACGATTGCGAGAAAAATATCCAATTCAAATATTTGAAGATGTTAAAAAAACTCTGCATTAAAAAAACAAGTGTATGAAATCTACGTTAGGTATAATTCTCTTGATAACGGTTCTATTCTCTACTTGTCAGAAAAAACATGTAGATACAAACAAGACTCCTATTTTAGAAATCAATGGACAGTTTTTGTATGAAGAAGATTTGCCTAAAATATCATTTCGCACATTGTCCGAAGAGGATAGTATAAAGGTTGTTGATAATTATATTAAGCGTTGGATTACTGATGTTGTGATGTACGATTATGCAAAAAAAAATGTACAAAACCCTAAAGAAATAGAAACGTTAGTAGACGAATATCGAAAAACCTTAATTATACAATATTATCAACAAAATATTGTAAATCAGCGTTTAAAATCACCATCGGAAGAAGAACTAAAAAGTTATTATGAAAAATACTCTTCTCAATTTTTGTTAGAGGAAAATATCATCAAGGGTGTTTTTATAAAAATTCCAACCAAGACAGCTAGAATTAAAGATCTTTATAAATGGTTGAGTGATGTAGATGAAGAAAATCTTGAAAAAATGGAAAAATTTTGCGTTCGAAATTATGGAACGTTGGACTATTTTCAAGAAGAATGGTTTTATGCGACGGATGTTTTAAAAAAGTTCCCTGAAACATTTACTGATGAGAAAACGGTAATTACAGCACCTAATGTTTTTGAACGTACTGATAGTGTTTTTACTTATTTGTTGAAAGTTACAGATTATCGTCTAGTCGGCAATGTCGCACCTTATGATTTTGCGAATAAAAAAATTGAAAGTATTTTGTTGAATCAAAAAAGAATAGATTTTATACGAAACTTTGAGGAAGAACTTTATAAAGATGCATTGAAGAAGGTTAAGTTTTTAAATTAAAATAGATAACGGATGAAAAAAAATATATCAATATTGTGTTTTTTGTTAACAATTTTTGTTTCGTCTTTTGGACAAAACAATATGATAGATGGAGTAGTTTGGGTAGTTGGCGATGAGGTTATTTTGAAGTCGGATGTGGAAGAACAACGAATTCGTATGCAATATGAGGGTACTCGTATGCAAGGAGATCCTTATTGTTTGATACCAGAGCAAATTGCTATTCAAAAGCTATTTTTACATCAAGCAAAAATTGATAGTATTGTTGTTTCGGAGAGTATGGTTTATTCGCAAGTGGAGGCTCGAATGAATTATTTTATTTCGGAAATAGGCTCTAAAGAAAAAATGGAAGAATATTTTAAGAAAACTTCTGCTCAAATACGTGAAGAATTATATACTGTTACAAAAGAGCAAATGATTGTTCAGCAGATGCAACAAAAACTCACTGGTGATGTTAAGTTGACTCCAAATGAGGTAAGAAAAATGTATGAACAAATGGATACAGATTCTATACCGACTGTCCCTGAAACTGTAGAAGTACAAATTTTAATTATAGAACCACCTATCAAACAAGCTGAAATAGATAGAGTGAAAAGTCAATTAAGAGAATTTGCAGAACGAGTTAATTCTGGTTCGACAGATTTTTCGCTGTTAGCGAGATTGTATTCAGAAGATAAAGAATCTGCGGTTCGTGGCGGAGAATTAGGTTTTGCGGGTCGTGGACGATTTGTTCCTGAATTTGCATCGGCTGCATTTGCATTGCAAGAACCGGGGAAAGTATCACGAGTAGTAGAAACAGAATTTGGATATCATATTATTCAGTTGATAGAAAAACGTGATGATCGTGTGAATTGTCGTCATATATTATTAAAACCTCGTGTCTCAATTGAAGAAAAACAACAAGCATTGGAGCGATTAGATTCGATTGTGAATATAATACGCAATGGTGAAATGACTTTTGAAAGTGCAGCTTTGCGATTTTCTTCGGATAAGGATTCCCGTATGAATGGAGGATTGATGCCTAATCAGTATACTGGTTCCTCAAAATTTGAATATCAATCCCTACCATCAGAAATAGCAAAGGAGGCATATAAATTGAAAGCAGGCGAAATTTCGGAACCTTTTGCAATGATGGATACAAATCTTGGTCGCGAAGTGTATGCTATAATTAAGGTTAAAACAAAAGTGAAAAGTCATAAGGCAAATCTGTTAGATGATTACCAAGAACTTAAATCTTTTTTAGAAGATAAACGTGGTCAGGAGATTATTCAAGAGTGGATTGTCCAAAAGCAGAAAGAGACTTCTATTCAAATAGACGAAGAGTGGAAAAATTGTAATTTTAAGTATGAAGGGTGGATTAAATGATTAAGAACTCTTTAAAAAAATACTTGAAATTATGGGCCTTGTTTTTTGTGTCAATTCTTATTTTTGATGCTTCAGCTCAGCGACTTCAGAAAAAGTTACCCCAAAAGAAGTCATCAGAAACGTTGTCCCCAAAAAAAGAGATTGTTGCAGAGAGTACCAACACTTCGATGATTTATCTAGAGAATTCTGATATATTGTTGTTCGATAAAGATAGATTGCCAGATGTTCAAGTTTTAGTAGGTAATGTATGTTTTCGTCACGACGATATATATTTGTATTGCGATAGTGCTTATTTTTATGAATCCAAAAATTCTTTGGACGCTTTTAGCAATGTGAAAATAATTCAAGGAGATACGCTCTTTGTTTATGGCGATGTGGGGTATTATGATGGAAATACACGCATGGCACGATTGCGGAAAAATGTTCGAATGGAAAATAAATCGGCGTTATTGACAACTGATAGCCTAAATTATGATAGAATGCGTAATGTTGGTTATTTTTTTAATGGAGGTCAGTTGGAGGATAGTTTGAATGTATTAGTCTCGGTGTTTGGGTATTATTATCCTGCTACTAATACTGCAAATTTTAGAAAAAAAGTAAAACTTACGAATCCTAAATTTGTAATGCATTCTGATACGTTGAATTATAATACTAATACCAATGTTGCAAATATTTTAGGACCAACTCATATCAATTACGAAGAAGAAACGCACATTTATTCCGAACGTGGTTGGTATGATACGAAAAACGAGCTAGCTGAGTTACTAGATAATTCATATGTGGAAAATCAAGATACTAAACGCTTGATTGGAGATACAATTTTTTATGATAAAAAGAAGGGTTTAGCTCGAGCGTATAGAAATATAGAGTTGGCTGATACATTGAAAAAGGTTTCGCTATTTGGGAATTATGGATTTTATAATGAATTGACTGAAGAGGGTTTGGCTACAGATTCTGCAATGATGATTGAATATTCAGGAGGAGATACACTTTTTTTGCATGCTGATACACTTTTTACTTATGCCGATTCTGTTTATAAAGTAGTAGAGGCATATCATAATGTGCGTTTTTATCGTACAGATCTTCAAGGTATTGCAGATTCTGCATCGTATCAAACAAGAGATTCTACTTTGCAGTTGATGTATAGCCCTATTGTATGGTCTGATGATCAACAAATTATAGGAGATACTATTCGTGCTTATATGAAGAACGGATCGTTGGATAAAGCTCATGTTATAGGTGCTGCTTTTGCTTGTCAGAAAAAAGATTCAATACATTTCAATCAAATGATTGGAAAGGAATTTTGGGCATTTATGCAAGAAGGAAATTTGTATAAGATAGAGTCTAATGGTAATGCTCAATCAATATTTTATCCAATAGATGAGGCAGATGGTTCTTTTATTGGTTTGAATACAACTCAAAGTAGTTATCTGCATACCTATTTTAAGGATGGCAAGGTGGATAAAGTTTTGATATTCCCTTCGCCAGTAGCAACGATGTATCCTATGGATCAGCTGACAAAGGAGATAATGTTTTTCCCTAACTTTGTTTGGAAGCAAGAGTATCGCCCGATGCGAAAAGAGGATATATTCCTCCGATTTGATCGTAAAAAGGACGAGGTAGGTAATTCGTCAAGAAAAAAGCGTACGTCAAAGAGTGGTACAAAATAAAAGGCATGTTTACTTTTAAACAATTCGTAGTAAAACAGCAACATAGTGCGATGAAGGTTGGTACTGATGGTGTTTTGTTAGGAAGTTGGGTAGAAACTCCCGCTTTGTGTAAAAATATTTTGGATATAGGTACGGGCACTGGACTTGTGGCTTTGATGTTGGCACAACGTTTTCGTTTGCCAATAGATGCAGTTGAAATAGATACCGATGCAGCGTTTGAAGCAAAAGAAAATGTAGATAATTCTCCTTTTTCCGAATGGGTAAGGGTGATAAATTCTGATATAAGAACTTTTGACTCAAGGGAGAAATATGATTTAATTGTTTGTAATCCTCCTTTTTTTGTAGATTCTATGCGATGCCCAGATGTGAAGCGCTCACAAGCACGGCATTCTGATAATTTAACTTGTGAAGATTTGCTCTCTGTGGTGGAAAGGTTGCTTAGTAATAACGGTTTTTTTTCGTTGATTTATCCTATAAACGAAGCTGATTTTTTTGTCTCAATAGCAAAGAAAAAAGGTTTGTATTGTGTGCGAGAATTAAATGTGATTCCAACTCCAAAGCATACACCAAAGCGTAAATTGTTAACGTTTTCGTTTGAAAATAAGCCATTTGTTTCGCATTCGTTAATCATAGAGAAAGAAAGGCATTGCTATACGGAGGAGTATAAATTATTAACGAAAGATTTTTATTTGAATTTTTGATGAGTTTTCTAGAAACAAAATGTTTGTCTATTGGCTATGCAAAAAAACTTGTACAAGAGAATTTAAATTTGTGTGCCGAAAAAAGTTCATTGGTGTGCTTATTGGGAACAAATGGCTGTGGTAAATCTACGTTGTTGAGAGCTCTTGCTTGTTTGCAATCGCCACTTTCGGGTACTATTTTTATAAATGGTAAAGATGTTTCATCATTATCGGCATCGGATAGGGCTTTGTTATTTTCATTAGTGTTAACGGATGTTGTGAGTGTTGAGAATTTGAGGGTTTATGATTTGGTGGCATTAGGGCGTACTCCTTATACGGGTTGGTTTGGTACTTTGTCATTGGAAGATAAAGCTATTGTGCAACAGGCAATTAAAGATGTTAACCTTACGCATAAAAGCAATGATTTTTTACACGAATTGTCTGATGGAGAAAGACAGCGTGCTGTTATTGCCAAGGCTTTAGCACAAGATACTCCGTTGGTATTACTCGATGAGCCTACAGCTCATCTTGATTTGCCTAATAGAATAGAAATAATGTTGTTGTTGAGGCGTTTGTCAGTGGAGACAAGTAAATGTTTTATTGTATCAATGCACGAATTGGAATTAGCAATGCAAGTGGCAGATTGCGTTTGGTTGATGTCCGAAGGTGGAGTGGAGTCTGGCGTTCCAGAAGATTTGATGATGTCTGGTGCTTTTCAGCGGTGTTTTGCTTCAAAAAACTATAACTTTAATAATGCTAATGGACATTTTGTAATAAATCATAGTTTGAGAGGAAAAAAGATTGCTGTACAAGGTGATGAATATAGAAAAACGTGGCTAGAAGTTGCATTGCGACGTGCAGGATACGAGGTGACTAATGATTCTAATTTGATAGTTTTTGCTGAACAATCGCGTTTTTTAGTAGATGGATTTGCTTGTGAAAATGTAGCAGAAGTATTAAATAAATTAACTAGCTCTACAAAAAAATAAATAGAATTTTACGATGAGACGAATTATTTTGTTTTTATTGTGTATTCAACTTTGCTCTATAACAAAAGCTTTGACGTTAGATCAACGCATGGCGAGCCGTCATGAGGTAAGTGTAGGATATGGCGAGCAGTTGTGGGATGCTTGTAATCCTAAAGGGAAAATGATAGGAGAAAGTTATTCTCGTTATTCTAATCAAAAAGTTACAGGAAATATTTTTGTGGAGTACCTGTATCAAGTAAATAAATTGATTTCGTTGGGGATTAATGTGAATTTTAATGGTTGGAAAGCGGATTATGCGAAGTTAGTGCCAATACCTGTAGAGCCTGGGACAGAACACGAAGTTTCTCCTGAAATTGGGCAGGAAGAGTATTATACTTATTCATTTCTTCCTACTATCCGCTTTACGTATTTTGATCATCCGAATGTAAATATTTATTCTGGATTAAGTATTGGTGCTACGATGTTTAGCTATGGTAAAGAGATTTCAGGAATGTTAGCGTTGGATGTTTGTGCGGTAGGTGTGGCTTGGGGAAAAAATCACTGGTTTGCTAATGTGGAGGTTGGAGCTTTGTGTAGTAGCTTGTTGTTAGTGAATTTTCTTCCAACGCGTATTTTAAGTGTTGGTTTTGGTTATAGATTTTAGTTGGAGGAGCAGTAATAAAAAAAAGAGTTCGAATGTCCGAACTCTTTTTTTTGTTAAATAGAATTAGTTTTATTGTTTATCAATCCAATCAACAATCCATTGGCCAACTTCGCTACACTTATAAGGACGTACACCTTCTACTTGAATTTCTGCAGTGCGAATGTTCTCGTCTAATGAAGCATTTACAGCTTTTCTAATTAAAGCACCTTCTTCTTTTAAATCGAAATATTCAAATAACATTGCTACGGATAATATTTGTGCTAAAGGATTTGCGATATCAAGTCCTTTAGCTTGAGGCCAAGAACCGTGAATAGGCTCAAATACAGGAGTGTGTTCGCCAGTAGATGCAGAAGGTAATAAGCCCATGGAACCAGTAATACAAGAACCTTCGTCTGTAAGGATATCTCCAAATGTATTTTCTGTAACCATAACATCGAAAAATTTTGGTTCTTGAATCATACGCATAGCAGCATTGTCTACATACATATAGTCCGTTGTTACTTCTGGGTATGATGGAGCCATTTCTTTTGCTATTTGTCTCCATAAACGACTGCTAGCCAATACATTTGCTTTGTCTACAACGGTGAGGTGTTTGTTGCGTTTCATTGCATATTCGAAAGCAACTTTTAAAATACGTTCGATTTCTGTGCGAGTGTAAAAGTTTGTGTCGTATGCTTTTTCGTCGTCTTGGTATTTTTCTCCAAAATACATTCCTCCGGTTAACTCTCTAATACAAATAAAATCAGCACCTTTGACTAATTCCTCTTTTAGAGGAGATTTGTGTATCAAGCAATCGAATGTCTCAACAGGACGAATGTTAGCAAAGAGTCCTAATTTTTTTCGCATAGCCAATAACCCTTGTTCTGGACGAATTTTCGCTGTTGGATCGTTATCAAATTTTGGATCGCCTACTGCCGAAAATAATACAGCGTCTGCATCCATACAAATTTGAAATGTTTCTTCGGGAAAAGGATCGCCTACTTTGTCAATAGCATCTGCACCACATATAGCATTTGTGAAGATAACGTTATGTCCAAATTTTTTACAAACAGCATCCATAACAGCTACGCCTTGTTTGCTGATTTCTGGCCCTATGCCGTCGCCTGCTAATACTGCAATTTTTAAATTCATAATCTTTGTGTTTAGTTTTGTTTATTTTATTGTTACTTGAGTTGCTCCAAATCCATATTCACGAAACGAAGCATCTTGATAGTAGCATGATTTATATTTTATTTTAAGTTGTTTTTCTATTTCTTTACGTAAAACACCTTCTCCTTTTCCGTGTATAAAAATAATTTTTGTGCCTTTTTTATTGCGGTATTCGCTCATCGTTTCATGAAATTTTTGCATTTGATAATTAAGAATATCCGCATTAGACATGCCAACTGTGGTATCAAGGAGCTCGTTTATGTGTAGATCAATTTCTATGGGAGAACCTTGTTGTTTATTTACTACATGTTTTTTTTCGCTTGCTTTTTGTGGATTAAAAAAATTTGTAGAAACATCTTTTGATATAATGAAGTTTTTATCACAAAAATCTTTTTCAATAAGTGTAATTAAATGTGCGGGTTGGTAGAAAAAATCGTTTTCAGAAAAATAGTGTAGTTTATATAACTTCGTTAGGTTTAATTCTTTTTGAATATTAAAAACAGGTTTAATAGAAAAATCTTTTTTCTTTTTTAACGCTATAGACTGAAAAATGATTCTTTTGAAATTGTTTAATTCTAGTTTTTCTACATCTTTCAAAAAGAGTTTCGTTTGTGGTTCTAATTCCCCATTCTCTAATAATATAGGATGTTCGTCGCCTGTATAAAATGCGAATTGAAGGTAATAGTTACTATCATTTATTAAAAAACATTCATAACTTGTGGTTTGTATTTCTCTAATGTTTTTAGGAACAAACGCAAAGTAAACAGAGATTTGCTCTTTTTCAGGGGTTTCGTTTTTCTCACTAAAAGAATAATTTTGTTTTTTTTCTACAGTGTTTTGCTGAGGTTCAGGTTTGATATTTTCTATAGGAAAATTTAGTTTGTTTACCTCTTCTATTACAACCAATTCTGAAATTATAGAAGGTATTTCAAAACCATCATCTTCTAGTACGGTTGCAATATGCCCATCAACTTTTATAACCATTCCGCCACCTGTGGCATTTAAAAAACGAACTTTATCACCAACTTTTACCATCATATTTTTATTCTCTTGCAAAGATAATGAATTGTAATAAAAAGCGTGTTTTTTAGCCCTATAAGATAAAATATTAAGGAGTAAAATCTTTAATCTTAATTCTAATTCTTAAATTTGCATTTCATTTAAAATTAACAAAAATGAATATTTCATACAATTGGTTAAAACAGTATATCAATATTGACCTCCCGGTCGATGAAGTTGCAAAAATTCTTACCTCGATAGGTCTTGAGTGTGGAAGTGTAGAAGAGGTTCAGTCTATAAAAGGGGGACTTCAAGGATTGGTTGTAGGTGAGGTGCTTACATGTGTAAATCACGAAAATTCAGATCATTTACATGTTACTTCGGTTAAAATAAATGATGTGGAAGCACCATTGCAAATAGTTTGTGGTGCTCCTAATGTTGTGGCAGGTCAAAAAGTAATTGTTGCAACAATTGGTGCAAAACTATATCCTGCAGATGGGAGTGAGTTTGTTATAAAACGCTCAAAAATACGTGGGGTAGAGTCGTTTGGTATGCTTTGTGCAGAAGATGAGATTGGTGTTGGCACTAATCATGATGGTATAATCGTATTACCACAAGATACTCCTATTGGACTTCCTGCTGCAGATTATTATCGTGTAGAAAATGATTCTGTGATAGAAGTTGATATTACACCCAACCGCTCTGATGCAATATCGCATTATGGAGTAGCACGCGATTTGGCAGCGTATTTTGCAACAAGAAATTCTGATGTAAAATTATCAAAGCCATCAGTTGATGAATTTAAGGTTGATAATCATGATTTTGAAGTGCAGGTGTCGGTAGAAAATACAGAAGCTTGTCCTCGTTATTCTGGTTTAACTATATCGGGTGTTACTGTTAAAGAATCACCAGATTGGTTGAAAAATCGTTTGATGACAATAGGTTTGCATCCAATTAATAATATTGTAGATATTACAAACTATGTGCTTCATGCTTTGGGGCATCCAATGCATGCTTTTGATGGAGATAAGCTGAAAGGAGGGAAAATAGTTGTTAAAAATCTAGCCGAAGGGACAAAGTTTACAACTCTTGATGGCGTTGAGCGTTCGTTGCGTGATGCCGATTTGATGATTTGTAATGCTGAAGAAGGAATGTGTATAGCTGGCGTTTTTGGAGGATTGGATTCTGGTATTACCGAATCGACAACGAAAATATTTCTTGAAAGTGCTTATTTTAATCCTACGCATGTTAGAAAAACAGCACGAGCACATGGGTTAAATACGGATGCTTCATTCCGTTACGAACGTGGATGTGATCCGAATAATACAATTTTTGTTTTAAAATATGCTGCAATGCTTATTAAAGAAATTGCAGGTGGAACTATTTCGAGTGATATTGTTGATATCTATCCTAATAAAATAGAGCCTTTTAAAGTTAATTTGACTTATAAAAAAGTAAATAACTTAATTGGTTTGAATTTTGATGAGGCTACTATAAAAAGTATCTTAAAAGGATTGGAAATAGAAATAGTAGAAGAAACCGAAGAGGAAATAGCTCTTCGTGTACCAACTTATCGTGTTGATGTACAGAGAGATGTAGATGTTATTGAGGATATACTTCGAATTTATGGTTACAATCAAATACCTTTTGATGAAAGCCTAAAATCGAGTATAAGTTATACTGAAAAACCTGAGAGTAATCGTGTTCAAAATTTAATTTCGGAACAACTTACTGCCAATGGTTTTTATGAAATACTCAATAATTCTCTTACGAAAAGTTCGTATTATGCTGATTTGAAAACTTTCCCAGCAGAAAATTGTGTTAAAATAATGAATCCACTTGGAGTGGATTTGAGTGTTTTGAGACAGACGTTGTTATTTGGTGGTTTAGAAAGCATTGCTCGTAATCGAAATTATAAAAATAATAACCTGAAATTTTATGAATTTGGTAATTGTTATTATTACCAAAGTGAAAATAAAAAAGATGATTATGCGTTAAGTCCTTATGCTGAAGATTTGCATTTAGGCTTGTGGCTTTGTGGTAATAAAACATCACAAAGTTGGGTGCAAAAGGAGGAGAAAACAACTGTTTTTGAGTTAAAAGCTTATGTGGAAAATATTCTTATTCGTGTAGGTCTTAATCAAAATAACATAGAAGTAAAGAATTTGACGAATGATATTTTCTCGACTGCACTTCAAATAGATACAAAAGCAGGTAAAAATCTTGTTGTCTTTGGCTGTGTAAATAAAGGTGTATTGAATAATTTTGATATTGATACCGAGGTGTTTTTTGCTGATATAAATTGGACTAATCTTATAAAGGCAGTAAGAAATTATAAAATAACATATTGCGATATTCCTAAATTTCCGGAAGTGCGTCGTGACCTTGCGTTGTTGATAGACAAGAATGTTACGTTTGTGGAAATCGAAAAAATAGCTTATGAAACAGAGAAAAAGCTTTTAAAGAAAGTGAATTTATTTGATGTTTATGAAGGTAAGAACTTGCCTGCTGGGAAAAAATCGTATGCTGTTTCATTTGTACTTCAAGATACTGAAAAAACATTAAAAGATGCTCAGATAGATGCCATAATGCAACGTTTGATAAAGAACCTAACGGATAAAATAGGAGCTTCGTTGCGATAAGTTAAAAAGTGTTTTTGATAAATATTAAAACCTGCTGAATTTCAGTGGGTTTGTTTTTTTAGGAAGAAGAATAGTGCTATAATTGCTAATATGGAAGCTACACCATCGGCTATGGGCATACTCATCCAAACTCCTTTTGCCCCAAAAAACTCTGGTAGGATCAGCAATAAAGGTATTAGGAATAGTATTTGTCTTGTGAGAGTGAGGAATATTGATAAATAAGGTTTGCCTATAAATTGGAAAAAATTGGAAATAACAATTTGACAGCCAATTAATGGAAATACAATGAAAACAATACGTATTGCTTCTACTGTAATGTTTAAAAAAAATATATTTTGCGTTTGAATTGCTAAATTTTCATTTTGAGTGTCAATGAATAATGAAGCGATTTGTTGAGGAAAATTCTCTGCCAAAAGACAACCGATTGACATTATTATTACTGCACAAAAAATAGTTAGTTTTAAAGTTTTTAATGCTCGTTGATTGTTTTTTGCACCGTAGTTGTAGCCTACTATTGGTTGCATACCCTGATTAAATCCTGCAATAATCATTATAAATAGCATTACAACTCTATTAATAATGCTATATGTCCCTATATAAAGGTCGCCAAATGGAGAGAGAGCGTTATTTATAAAAAACACTACAATACTAGTGCAAAAATGTAGTAGAAAGGATGCCGCTCCTATTTTTAATATAGATTTTACTATGTGAGTTTGTAAAGGGTAGAATTTTGAAAAATGAATAAAATTTGTTTTTTTTGAGAAGTGGAGTAGGATAATCAGTAAGGCAACTGATTGTGAACATAAGGTTGCGTATGCTGAACCTGCAATTCCCCATTTTAATCCAAATATAAACCAACCATCTAAAACGCAGTTAAGTGATATGGATGCTAGCATTATTAGCATTGATTTTTGAGGATAACCAGATACTCGAAGTAACTCGTTTAAACTTAAATACATATTTGTTATTAAGTTACCGAAAAGTAGGATTTTAAGGTAAGTTTTAGCATAGTTGAGTGAGCCTTTTTGAATCTCTCCCGAGATAATTATATCCTCACTCGCACCGAAAAGTTGTAGTAATGGTTCCGTAAAGAAAAATCCAATACTAAAAACTAAAAATGCAAGAATGATGTTTAATAAAATAACATTAGGTAAAATTTTTTCTGTTTCATTTTTGTTTTGTCCTAACAGAAGTGAAAAAAGTGCTGAGGCTCCAATTCCTACCATTGAACCTAGAGCTGAAACTATATTCATAATAGGTAGGGTGATGCCTAATCCTGCCATTGCCATTGCTCCGACACCTCTCCCGATAAAAATGCTATCGGTTAAGTTGTACAGTGAGGTAGCAGACATTGCAATGATTGCAGGTAATGAAAAACGAAACAAAAGTTTCCAAATAGAATCTTTTGCTAGTTTATCAGGGGTAATATGTTTTTCAAAAAAAGACATTATGAAAAAAGCACTTTATTCAAGTGCTTTTTTATAAAAATGTTTAACCTAAATATCCTTTTAAAAGCTTGCTTTTATTGCTTTGGCGTAATCTTCGTATAGCTTTTTCTTTTATTTGTCTAACACGTTCTCTTGTTAATCCAAAGTTGTCTCCAATTTCCTCTAGAGTCATCTCTTGGCATCCAATACCAAAAAACATTTTTATGATTTCGCTTTCGCGTTCAGTTAGTGTTGATAGGGCTCTGTCAATTTCTTTTCTTAACGATTCATGCATTAAAGTGTTGTCCGCAACTGGAGAATCATCGTTTACTAAAACATCAAGTAAACTATTGTCTTCACCTTCAACAAAAGGAGCATCAATAGAAGTATGACGACCAGATATCTTCATTGTGTCGGCAATCTTTTCAATAGGAATGTCAAGTTTTTCGGATAATTCTTCTGGTGATGGTTTTCTTTCGTTCTCTTGTTCGAATTTTGCCAATGCTTTGCTTATCTTGTTCAACGATCCAATTTGGTTTAATGGCAAACGAACGATACGTGATTGTTCAGCTAATGCTTGTAAAATCGATTGACGAATCCACCAAACAGCGTAGGAAATAAACTTGAATCCACGAGTTTCATCAAATTTTTCTGCAGCTTTAATTAATCCTAAATTACCTTCGTCAATCAAGTCTGGTAAGCTAAGACCTTGATTTTGGTACTGTTTTGCTACAGAAACAACGAAACGGAGATTTGCTCGTGTTAGTTTTTCTAATGCTTTTTGATCTCCTTTTCTAATACGTTGAGCTAACTCTACTTCTTCTTCAACAGTGATAAGGTCTTCGCGACCAATTTCTTGTAAGTACTTGTCTAAAGATGCGTTTTCGCGATTAGTGATTGATTTTGTAATTTTTAACTGTCTCATTGTTTTAAAGAAATTTGGTGCAAAAGTACTAAAAAATACTCATTCCCCTGCTATTAAATGCTATTATTTTGTTTAATAAGTGTTTTGTTCGTTAATCATAGTTTTAATTTCTTCAACATCAATACCCTCACAAATAATTCTACCCTCACGAATTTCTTCTATATATTCATCGTTCTCATATAAAAATTTGGTTACACCTTGTTCTTTTAATTTTTCCCTAATTTCATAGTCAACCTCTACATTATATAATCCTTCATCTACTTCCTCTTCGGAATATCCTCCCCCTAATGATTCATATAATAAAGTTTGTTCATGTGTTAAATGTTGAGGACAATTACTTAACATTCCTCTTGTCCAATTTGATTCTCCAATAACTCTCAATATAAATTGAGTAAATTCCTCGTTTCGAGAACGAGAAAGGATTTTACATAAAATTCCCTCTTATTTCTTGTTAACTTGTCCATCTTTATTCATCATTAAATTATATATAAATATAATAAATTTTGGAAGAATTTTAAATAGAAATGAAGAATTACTAGTTTGTTTTAAGACTTATGTTATTAGTTCAGTGTTAAATCGATAACATAATGAACAATTTTTCCGTCGGGATAGAAGCCTGAAATAAATAGTACTTTGTATCCTTCCTCGTTCGATTTTGCGTTAGAAACAACTTCTTCAATATCTTTTTGAGAATGAATGTTTTTGTTGTTTGCTTTTAATATTATAAATCCTTTTTTTATACCAGATTGGGCTAATAGACCATCGTTTTTTATCGATTCTACTAAAAGTCCTCCTGTGATTTTGTATTTGTATTTAAACGTGTCTGAGATAGGGGTGAATGTAGCACCAAGAATACTTAAATCGTTTGCTTTGATAATACCAGTATTACCTGAACGATTTTTTAATTCTACAATGATATTATGTTTTTTATTGTCTCGTATAAAGCCAATTTCAACTTTGTCGCCTGGTCTGTAACGTCCAACTAGCTCTTGAAGTTGCGAAGATGTTTCTACTTTAGCTCCGTTAACAGATGTTATTATATCTCCTTCTTTTATTCCTGCTTTTTCTGCAGAAGAGCCTTTAGTAACATTTGCTATGTATGCACCGCTTAAAGTTTTTATTCCTTCCTTTTTTGCAAACTCATCTGTTATATCGTGAATTTGTACTCCTAAAACAGCGCGTTGAACTACACCAAATTCTTTTAAATCAGCAATGACTTTTCCTACAATGCTTACTGGAACAGCAAAAGAGTAGCCAGTATAGGAACCTGTTTGTGAGGCTATTGCAGTGTTTATTCCAACTAGTTCTCCGTTGGTGTTTACGAGAGCTCCACCGCTATTTCCTGGATTTACGGCTGCATCGGTTTGTATAAAAGATTCAATTTTCATTTCTGAATTTAGTATATTTATGTTTCGTGCTTTTGCACTCACAATTCCTGCTGTAACGGTTGAGGTTAAATTAAAGGGATTGCCTACAGCCAAAACCCATTCGCCAACTTTTAGCAAGTCTGAATTGCCTAACGATAAAGTCGGTAGGCTGTCAGCCTCAATTTTTAGTAATGCTATGTCCGTAGAAGCATCAATACCAACAATCTCAGCATTAAATGTTCGTTTGTCGTTGAGAGTAATTTCTATTTCGCTTGCATTTTCTATAACATGATTGTTGGTTACAATGTATCCATCAGTGGTAACAATTACTCCTGACCCCGATGACATTTGTTCTTGTATTTGTTGTTCTGGCATCCTAAATTCAGGTTGACCAAAGAAAAAATCAAAAATAGAACTTCCGTTAGAGTAGTTAGATGTGGTTCTTTTGTATTTTGTTTTAACATGTACTACGCTATGAATAGAGCGTTCTGCAGCATAAGTAAAATCCGTTTGAATGGCTTTTTGAGTATCAGTGTTGTTGTTTGTAAAACGTGTCGGAAGGGCTATTTCGTCTGTTTTTATATTTTGTATATGTTGTTTTAAAACGAGATATGTAGTACAAGTGCTTACAAAAATAACAGCTAGAAAAATTAAAAATACTAATCCAATTTTTTTTGTTTTCATAATGATTTAGGTTTAAATGATTAATAAATGTACAAGAAACTATTTACAAAATTTATGCAAGTAAAGTTGAAAGTGCCATTTTTACTATCTAAATTAACGTATTTTCTCTTTGTGGCTGGAATGTTTACTTTTTTTAACGTAAAAATGACTTTTTAAATTGTAAAAATACGTGGAATAAGTTTTATAAAATAAAAAAATAGTGTACTTTTGCATATCTATAAATGATGTTTCCGTAGCTCAGTTGGTAGAGCAACTGACTCTTAATCAGTGGGTCAAGGGTTCGAGCCCCTTCGGGAATACAAACTGAAAATCAAGCACTTACTTTTTCTTGTAAGTGCTTGATTTTTTTAGTTCTATATTGTTTTTGTGTATAAACAAGTTAAGTAAAAAGTAAATGTTTGTTTTATAAAATCAAATATAGGGGGCAAAACTGCGGATAACCGCCAAAATTACCTTTAAAGTTTTATGAATAGAATAGAATAAATTAAGGATTAAAGTTTTACACATAAGATTCTTTTCGGTAAAATCCTGCCAAAATTTACTACTTTTATAGGTCTTAAATTTTGTACGTCTTATGAGTAGAAATGCCACCACCACAGAACCAGTTTATGAGAGAGCTACCGATGTGCTTTATCAGTTGGAAGCTATTTATTATCAGAATAAAGCTTATGCTCGCTATCCACGATTTAAAATAGATAGAGGAGTAAGAGGATATTTCCATTCTTGGGAAGAAGCCGAAAAACGTATTCAAGAATTAGTAAATGAGGATAAGCAGAATGTTGCAGAATATGATTTCTCGTACGAATATTATGGTTTTGAAGTTAGAGAGGTTCCTTTTGATTGCAACCTAGAAAGCGAATATGATGCACAATGCATTCGCACCTATGCTGATGATGGAGAATTTCTACACGAAACTTTGACATCTAACATCAGTATAAATGGTAATTCTGAAACTTTTGTCGGTCGCCCAAATGAATTATGTAGATTTAAGGTTGGTGACTTGGTAGAGGTGTGTGGGCATGATATGGTATCATTGCAAATTGTATATGCGCAACCTCCTACTCCTAGCGACTTAATAAAAATATGCCAAAGAAGTCGAAATTACGTCCTTTCGGAAGATGACCTGCAAGAGTGTGCAGAAGGGCTCTTTGATTATTCTGATGACTCTTATACTACACTCTATGGCGATAGGGGCTTTGCTGATCATGACCATCCCTGCATAACAAAAGTTTTTCCTGTACGCCGAAAGGTTTCTGCCACACTTCGCGAAAAACTACAGCGTGGGCTAGAAAAGGCTCAAAGAGGGGATTACTAGATTTTTGAATTAGAAAAAATATCTTTGCTGTATTTGAAAGAAATGGAATTATGAATGAGTTACTTTTTAGGGCAATTGAAATTGCGAAAAAAGCCCATGATGGACAAACCGATAAATCCGGCATGCCATACATTGGACATATTATGCGTGTTATGAATGCAGGAAAAACTATAGATGAAAAGATTGTAGGCGTTTTGCATGATATAGTGGAAGATACTGAATGGTCTTTTGATGCCTTATTGGAAGAAGGCTTTCCTGCTCATATTGTAGATGCTGTAAAGTGCGTAACAAGACTTACAAATGATGAACCTTACGAGGATTTTATCCGACGTATAAAAGAAAATCGTTTGGCAACAGCAGTAAAGATAAACGATCTAACTGACAATATGGATATTAGACGCCTAAAGGAAATCTCCGATAAAGATGTTAAACGACTAAAGAAATATCATCAAGTATATAAGTTCTTAATAAAGTAGTTAGCTGAAGATAATTTTTTAAGCAATTGTAATTATTTATACGAAAATAATGGGAATAGCTATAGTAAAAGCAGTTTGTAATCAAGATTTGACTGTTGATTTGTTTTTTAATGATAACTCTCATAAAAAAATAAATATAGGCGACTTTATAAGAAAAAATCCACATCCTCAACACAACAAATACCTACAATGGAAGCATTTCAAAACTGCTACTATTGAGTACGGCAACGTTGTTTGGGGGAAAAATTGGGATTTGATATTTCCTATAGAGCAATTGTATATAGGAGAAATCAAAAATATTGGTTAGAGTGTAAAAAAACGCTACATTTGCATTCAGCATCGGCAAGGCTCGCGCGTTTCGGACGTTATGTTTGGGGGCTACTTTGGGTAGAACATCAATCCCTTGCAACGGTGGTTAGGTATTCAGAATTCGCGGAATTGAACTGCGAGCCGATGAATACTTTTTTTGTTAAATTTATATCTAAAGAAAATAAATGAAAGTGAATTTAAAAATCAGTGTCTTGTAATGTTTAACCGAGTGGTACAACAAGATGTTGTGACCTCTCACAACATTCAAGACATTATGAGTAGAAGTAAAAAACGCACACCTGTTACATGCTATGCTTGTTGCAAATCGCAAAAGCGAGGTAAACGATTTTGTAATCGAAAGTTTCGGCGCCGAGAGCATCAGTTAATTAGTGTTGGTGATTACGAAAGACTCCCAAGGTTGACAATAGAGGTTACAGAAACTTGGGATTTGGGAGGTGATGGAAAACACTACGTTCATGCAGATCCGCACAGTGAATTGTTTATCAAATTGATGCGGAAGTAATTGAAAAAACATGAATTTAGTAATGATTAAACAACGAGGGATTTTTTCGTTGTTTTTTGTTTTTAATAAATTTTGTACTTTTGCATTGTTCTCTTGACGATGTTGCAGTAGCTGAAATAGTGCGAAATGCCCTCGTCGCCCATTGTGTACCGCTCAACAAACCGGTGGTTGTCTGTAAATCGGAGATTTGCGACAGAGAGGATTTAGAAATTTTTATTTCAGAATAATAGAGTTGGTTGTTATATTCGGTAGCAATTGGAGCTACCCAATCACTGACAACCAATTCTTTATTTTATTTCTGCTTGTTGTAGAAGGCATTTTCAATAACCGATATAAGGTTATCTGCATTATCAATGCTAAAATTATTTATTAGTTCAGAAAGTTTTTTTGTCAATAAAATTATTTACATTTGCATCATACACACCACGCCCTGTGTTCGCGAGCCGAGATATAGTGGTTGTGCTACGGCGTTTGTAGGTTCGTGGAAGCCCCACACGATGCAGAGTAGGTGTTCTTATAATCGTTACCGTAGCGGTAACGATTCTTTTATATAAGAAATCAAAATGTTACCGTAGTGTTTTTGTGAAGATGTATGCTGTTGTTTTATAATCTTCGTCTAAATTCTGAGCAGACAATTCCTGTAGCTATTGCTACGTTGAGAGATTCGGAAGTTGGTACTCCTTTGGGATAATTCGGTATAAAAAGTTTTTTTGACACATATTTTTTTGTGTCTTCGGCAATGCCGTTTCCCTCATTCCCCATTATAATTAGCCCATTTTTTGATAAGTTTGAGGAGTAGATGTTTTCTCCTTCGAGAAATGTACCATAAATGGGAATATTTATTTTTGATGAAAATAGTTGCTTGAAAAAAGAATCTTTTTTTGTGTAATGAACTTTTACGCGTGCCAATGCTCCCATTGTAGATTGAATGGATTTTGGATTAAACACATCGACGGTTTGTTCAGCACAAATAATGTTGCGAATGCCAAACCAATCGGCAATACGAATTATTGTGCCAATGTTACCGGGGTCTTGTATCCCATCTAGCAAGATGGTAAGGTCGTCTTTTAAATCTTGAATATCAAAAGAAAAAATTGGTTTTTTGAAAACAGCAAAAACGGGTGAGGGGGTTTTGAAAAAGGATATTTTTTTAATTTCTTCTGAGTTCTCTACTATGATTATTTCTTCGGCGTGAACACTATTACTCAAAAGCCAATCGTTAGTAGCCACCAAAATTTTGCACTCAAAAGTTTTAAGAAGTTCTAGTACGCATTTTTCTCCCTCTGCACAAAATAATTGTTGTTCGTCCCTGTTTTTTTTAAGAAAAAGTGAGTTTATAAATTTAATCTTATTTTTAGATAGCATGGTTTGTTTTTTTTGAGGAGTCAAAAATAAAAAGAAATTTCGTGCTTTACAAAGAGTTGTTTTGTAAGGAAAAAATGGAATTGTTTTTGTATAAGAAAAAGTGCGAAATTATGGTTATATTTGCATATTTGTAGTGTGTATAAATTACGAGGATTCGTGCAGAAGTTTGTTTTTAACTATCGTCTTTTGTATATGTTTGTTATGGTGCTATTTGCAACATCTTGTAGTGTTGTGAAATATGTTCCAGAGGGCGAAACGTTACTAAATAGAAATCGTATAAAAATAAATAAACACGACAAAATTAAGGTTGATGAACTAAAACCATATTTACATCAAACGCAAAATCAAGAGGTGTTAAGCTTTATGAAAGTAAAGCTTGGTGTTTATAGTTTGTCAGGTGCAGATACTACAAAGCGTGTTAATCGATGGTTGCGAAAGATTGGAGAACCACCTGTTGTTTATGACCCTTATTTAGTGGGGCGTTCGAGAAATGAATTGCTTCGGCAATTAGCGAATAAAGGTTATATGCGAGCAACAGTGGATACGCTAACGAAAACAAAGCGTCGGCGAACGACTGTTTTTTATAATGTACAACTCAATGAACCTTATATTATAAATAAATACGAATTAGATTTAAGCAACGACTCCGCATTGTATTTTGTAAATAATGCACGCGATTCGTTGAAGCGAATACAAGAAGGTGATATTTTTGATTTGGCTATGATGGACGCAGAGCGAGTGCGTATAGCCACTATTTTGCGAAATAGAGGATATTATAATTTTAATAAAGATATGCTTTATTTTGTAGCAGATAGTTCATCGCGTGTGCGAACTATAGATTTAAAGTTGGCTTTGCATCCGATGTATGAAAAAAATGATTCTTTATCTCCTTATAATAGAAAGCGTATCCGACAAGTTACTATAGTAATGGAAGATGATCCGAATGAAATAGAAAAACAATCGGATTTTACTGATACTGTTTGTATTGATGGCTATTCTGTAGTTTATGGAGCAAAACGTTTTATTGATGCAAAAACACTAGTTTCTAAAGTTTTTGTTACACCGGGAAGATATTTTAGTGAGTTTATGGTAACTCAAACGCATAGTGCATTAAACTTCCTTTCTCCCATAAAATATGTTGATATAGAGTTTCGGCAAGTTAATCAAGAAGAAATTGATTGTCGTATTGTGGTTAATCCTGATCGTGTACACGTGGTTTCTGCAGAGTTGGAGGGGACTAATTCTGCAGGGAATATTGGAGTTGCTGGAAGTGTGGGGTATCAACATAAAAATATATTTCGTGGAGCTGAAACTTTTAAGTTTTCGGTACGTGGCGCTTACGAAACTATGGGACATATAGGTGATGCTTTTTATAGTTCAGTAGAATTAGGAGGTAATTTAGGTTTAGATTTCCCTAAATTTTTGTTCCCATTAGGAAATCGCTTTAAGAAAAAGTTAAGAGCAACAACCGAAATTTCTTTGGGCTATAATTATCAAAAACGTCCTCAATATTCACGGAATATAGCTAATGCCAATTTTCGTTATGTGTGGAATTCGTATCGAAAACCAAAGTTGAAATATTCTTTGGATTTATTTGACTTTAGTTATATTTATTTGCCTTGGATAACGCAAGAATTTAAAGATAAGTATTTAAGCCCATCATCTTCGTTGCGATATAGTTATGAAGATCATTTTATTATGCGTATAGGTTTAGGTTTGACTTATACTACTAAACGAGAAAATCGTTTACAAGATTTTTATACGTTGCGGGCGAGAGTTCGTACGGCAGGAAATTTACTCTATGGTATAAGTAATATGATAAAGCAAGAAAAGGTAGATGGAGCATATCAGATTTTTAAAATACGATATGCACAATTTGCGAAAGCTGATTTTGATTTTGCTTATACAAAAGTATTTGGAGAACGACATCAATTAGCATTTCATACTGCTTTGGGGGTTGCTTATCCTTATGGAAATGCAGATATTTTACCTTTTGAAGAGCGTTATTATAGCGGTGGTGCAAATAGTGTTCGTGGGTGGTCAGTTCGTACTTTAGGCCCCGGGGAATTTAAAAATACTTCGGGAGATATAGATTTTATGCGACAATCTGGTGATATAAAGTTTGATTTAAGTTGTGAATATCGAGTAAAATTGTTTTGGTTGTTAGAAGGTGCATTGTTTGTTGATGCTGGGAATATTTGGACGATAAAAGATTATGCCGACCAACCAGGTGGAGTTTTTCGCTTTAATCAATTTTATAAACAAATAGCATGTAGTTATGGGTTAGGACTTCGTGCTGATTTTGATTTCTTTATTTTGCGTTTCGATTTTGGCTTCAAACTTTACGACCCAGCACGCACTGCGACTGAAAAATGGCGTACGCAAATAACAAAAGATGATTTCGCATTTCATTTTGCAATAGGATATCCATTTTAATAAAATTAAATACAATGAAAAAAACAGTTCTTCTATTATTAAGTTTTATAGTATTGATTGTGAATGTTAAGGCATCACAAGATTTTTTGAAAAAAATAACATCAGGATATTATAAATCTCAAACTATAACAAATATAATACCGCTTGCCGATGCCGAGCTTTATGCACAAATAACAGATAACGGTAAGCAAATTTTAGCCTATTCGTATAAGAAAGGAGATGTATGTGATACGATAATTGATATTGAAAAAATTAAAGGATGTCCAATTGATTCTATTGAAGGGTTTTTGCTAGATTCTTTGGAGCAACGAGTGTTGTTGTATGCAAATACAGAAAAAATATATCGTCGTTCATTTAAAGCGGATTATTATGTTTTCAATCGTAAACGTAACACATTTGATGCCCTTTCGGAAAATGGGAAACAGCAATGTGCCGTGTTTTCACCAAATGGTCGCATGGTGGCGTTTGTTCGAGAAAACAATCTTTATATAAAAAAGTTAGATTTTAATACAGAAATAGCTGTAACTAAGGATGGCGAATACGGAAAAATAATCAATGGTATTTCGGATTGGTTATACGAAGAAGAGTTCGGTAAAACACAAATGTTTTCGTGGTCGCCAGATAGTAAATTGCTTGCTTTTTTGCGTTTAGACGAATCGGATGTAAAAACATTTTCATTTCAATGGTTTGGAGGAGAACAACTTTTGGACGATGGTTATCCAGTAGCACAAACTTATAAATATCCACGTGCAGGTACAAAAAATGCAAAACCTACTTTGCATGTATATGATGTGTTTTATAAATCGACAAAGACCCTTGATTTAGGTGAGATTGATGTGTATGTTCCTAAAATAGCATGGGGTTTAACCTCTGACGTTTTGTTTGCTTTTCGTTTAAATAGAAATCAAAATCAGTTAGACATGTTTGCTTTTAACCCTCGCTCAACAGTCGGTAAAATTACTTTGACCGAACGAAGTGAAAAATATTATGTCGATTACAATAATTTAAAAGCATTTGAAGTATTGCCCAACAATCGTATTGTGTGGATGAGTGAGGCTGATGGTTATTGTCATTTGTATTTGTATAATTGGAAAAATGGGCAAAAATTACAACAAATCACTTCAGGGAAATGGGACGTGACAGACTATTATGGTACAGATGTAGCAAATAAAGTATTTTACTATCAATCTGCAGAATCATCGCCAATAGAACGAAAAATATATAGTATAGATTTGAAAGGGAAAAAGAAATGTTTAACTACAGAATCAGGTACGCATACAGCATTATTTAATGCTAAAAATACCTATTTTATTGATGAATTTTCGTCGCTTGAGCAACCTTCTATTTATAATGTAGTAAATCCGGTTGGTGCAAAAATAAGAGTGATAAAAGATAATGCTACTTTAAGAACTGATTTTGAGCAGAACGATTTACCTGAGAAAGAGTTTTTCTCGTTTACAACAAATGATGGAGTAGAATTGAATGGTTGGATGCTGAAGCCAACTGATTTTGATCAGTCTAAAAAATATCCCGTTTTAATGGTTCAGTATAGTGGACCTGCATCGCAAGAAGTACGCAATCGTTGGTCGATAAATTGGGAATATTATTTGGCTAAAAATGGTTATATGGTAGTTTGTGTCGATGGTCGTGGAACTGGAGCAAGAGGTGAAGCATTTCGTAAATGTACCTATCGTAATTTAGGAGAAAAAGAAGTAGATGACCAAATAGCTACAGCTCAATATATTTCAACGTTACCATTTGTGGATGCTAGTCGTATTGGCATTTGGGGATGGAGTTATGGTGGTTATATGGTGTTGTCGTGTATGATAAATGGGGATGGTATTTTTAAAACAGGTATTGCCGTCGCTCCTGTAACTGATTGGAAACTATATGATTCTGCTTATACAGAACGATTTATGAGACGTCCACAAGAAAATTTTAAAGGGTATGAATCGAGTTCTCTTTTAGATAAAGCAAAAAATCTTAAGGGTAATTTACTACTTGTGCATGGAACAGCCGACGATAATGTGCACTTGCAGAATACCATGTTGTTTTCGGAGGAATTGATAAATGCTGGTGTACAATTTGATATGATGCTTTATCCTAACAAAAATCATAGTATATTGGGTAATGATACACGTTTGCATCTTTATACGAAAATGTCGCAATTCTTATTTAAAAATCTTTAGATGATAACTGTGCTATTATTAAAATAAAATGTAAATTAGCGTCCGAAATTTTAAAAAACTGAATAATTAACTAAAAAAATTAAAAAAATGAGTACAAAAACAAAACAATGGGGAGCCATTATCGTGATGATTGCTCTCTTTGCAATGATTGCCTTTGTAACAAACTTATGTTCGCCAATGGCAATTATCGTTAAAAATGATTTCGGAGCAAGCAATGTGTTGGCTCAAATTGGCAACTATGGTAACTTTATTGCTTATCTGTTGATGGGTGTGCCAGCAGGAATGCTTATTTCTAAATTTGGTTACAAAAAGACTGCATTGATTGGCTTGGGTATTGGTATTGCAGGTATCCTTATTCAATGGTTGAGTGGACATGTAGGCAAAGAGAGTGCATTTTTGGTATACCTAATAGGTGCATTTGTTAGTGGTTTTACAATGTGTATTTTGAATTGTGTGGTAAATCCTATGTTGAACCTTCTTGGTGGTGGTGGCAATAAAGGGAACCAATTGATACAGATTGGTGGCGTATTCAATAGTAGTGCTGCGGTGGCTGTTTATATCATTATGGGTGCTTTGATTGGTGATGCAACAAAAGCTCACATTGCAGATGCAACTCCTGCATTGATGATTGCTCTTGCTATTTTTGTGATAGGTTTTATTACATTATTGTTTACAAAAATTGAAGAACCAGAACAAGCTCCTGTTGATATTAGTCTTGTAAAAGGAGCTATGAAGTATCGCCATTTTGTACTTGGCGTTGTTGCAATCTTCCTTTACATGGGAGTGGAAGTAGGTACTCCTACTTATATTTTACAATATTTAACTTCTCCTGAAATGGGTATGGATGCAAGCATTGTTGGTCTTATCGTAGCTGTTTATTGGTTGATGATGCTCGTTGGACGTTTTGTTGGAGGTGCTATCGGTAGTAAAGTTAGTAGTAGAGCAATGATTACTACAGTATCTATTGCTACGTTGGTGCTTGTAGCATTTGGTATGTTTGCTCCTACTAATGTAACAGTAAAAGTTCCAGGTATTGACTGGGCTAACTTAAATTTGATTTGGGCAGAAGTGCCTGTTGGAATTTTTGCATTCTTGTTGGTTGGTCTTTGTACTTCTGTAATGTGGGGAGGTATCTTTAATATGGCTGTTGAAGGTCTTGGAAAATACACAGCTATTGCTTCTGGTATATTTATGACAATGGTGTTTGGCTGTGCAGTAATGGTAGCAATACAAGGATATGTTGCTGATTTGACAAACTATATGACAAGCTATTGGGTTGTGCTTTTCTGTGCTGCTTACATCTTGTTCTATGCACTTATAGGTAGCAAGAATGTGAACAAAGACAATTCTGTTGAATAACTAAAAAATATTGAAAAATGGCAAAACCTTATGTAATTGGAATTGATATGGGTGGCACAAACACCGTTTTTGGTGTTGTTGATGCAAGAGGGCACATTATTGCTCGTAGTTCTATAAAAACCCAAACACACAAAGATGTAAATCTTTATGTAGATGAACTTTGTACAGAAATAAGCAAGATAATTGATTCGATAGGAGGAAAGGATTTGATTCGTGGTATTGGTGTAGGCGCTCCAAACGGAAATTACTATACAGGTAATGTAGAGTTTGCGCCAAATCTTCCATGGAAAGATGTGATTCCTTTCTCTAAAATGATAACCGATAAAATTGGCATTCCTTGTAAGTTGACAAACGATGCTAATGCTGCGGCTGTAGGTGAAATGACTTATGGCATTGCAAAGGGAATGAAAAACTTTATTATGATTACTTTGGGAACTGGCGTTGGTAGCGGTATTGTAATCAATGGAGAGGTGGTTTACGGACACGACGGATTTGCAGGCGAACTTGGTCATACTATTGCTATTCGCGATGGTCGTCCATGTGGTTGTGGTCGCAAGGGTTGCTTGGAGTGTTACACTTCGGCTACAGGCGTGGCTCGTACTGCTCGTGAAATTCTTGAAACTCGTTCCGATGATAGTTTGTTGCGCAGCATTCCAATAGACCAAATTGAGTCGAAAGATGTTTACAATGCAGCTGAAAAAGGAGATGCGATTGCATTGGAAATTTTCAAAACAACGGGTACTATTTTAGGCCAATCGTTGGCAGACTTTATTGCATTTAGTGCACCTGAGGCTATTGTGCTTTTCGGTGGTTTGGCTAAAGCAGGCGATTACATTATGAAACCTGTGCGTGAAGCAATGGAAGAAAACGTACTTCGCTTATGGAAAGGTAAAGTGAAATTATTGTTCTCGTCGCTTAAAGAAGCAGATGCTGCAGTACTTGGGGCAAGTGCTTTGGGTTGGGAAGTAGAAGAATAAAAATTGTACAATAATCAAATGGAAAAAGAGTCGTTTTTTTTACGGCTCTTTTTTTTATCGGTATTTATTCTTGATAATTTGTTGCAAAAAAAAGGCGACACTCTTTCGAATCTCGCTTTTTTAAATGTTATAAACATATTGATATAGAATTTTTATTTTGTAGTTTTGTTGGTGCATACAAAGAAAAAAATACTCCCACGGAGTACGCAGGAGTTAGAAATCTTCGGCTTATAGCCTTATTGTGAAAAGTCTTTCACCAAGTATCTTTGATGCAAAGGTAGAAATATTTTTTAATTGACAAATAAAAGCGTGTAATTATGGCAAAAATTTTAGGTCTTGACTTAGGAACAAACTCAATAGGATTAGCATTGAGAAACACCGATAATGGTAATACTTTAACCGAACAATTAGAATTGTTTAGTTCTATAATATTCAAATCTGGTGTAGGTACAGACAAATCAGGTGAGTTCTCTTATGCAGCAGAAAGAACAAAGAAACGTTCAGCAAGAAGACTATATCAAGCACGCAAATACAGACTTTGGGCAACTCTTGACTTATTGATAAAAGAGGGTTTTTGTCCTTTGTCAATGGAAGATTTAGATAAATGGCGTAGATATGATAAATCAAAAGGCTTAAAAAGAGAATACCCAATTCACGCAACAGAATTTGAACAATGGATTCGTTTAGATTTTGACGAATATAGTGATTATTCAAGTCCTTATCAGTTGCGTGCAGAGTTAATGCAAAAACAATTTGACTTCACAAACCAAACCGACAGATATAAATTAGGTAGAGCCTTATATCATATTGCACAACATAGAGGATTCAAAAGCAGTAAAGGAGAAACAATAAAAGACCTTGAGGATTCAGCAACAGAAACTGATGTTATTGAATTAAAGAAATCCGAAATCAAAAAGTCCGGCAAGTTAGTTGAATATATGACTAAACACAATTTAGCTACTGTTGGTTGTGCTTTTGCTCAATTAGAAAATGAAGGTGTTAGAATTAAAGCAAGTGAATATCAAGCAGTACGCTCTCAATATAAAGATGAAATCAAAGCAATATTTGAATTCCAAAACGGATTAGATACCTCATCGAAGTTTTACAAACGTATAACAAGCGAAAAGAAAGGAGAAGGTACAATTTTCTACAAACGACCTTTACGCTCACAAAAAGGTAATATTGGCAAATGTACCTTAGAGCCAAACAAGGCACGTTGCCCTATTAGCCACCCAGAGTTTGAAGAATACAGAGCATGGTGTTTTATAAACAATATCAAGTATAGAGAAAACACCAATTCAGATTGGCAAACTTTGTCCTTGAAATTGAAACAAGAACTCTTTAACGATAAATTCCTAAGGATTAAAAAGAGTTTCGCTTTCCAAGAAATCAGAGAGTGGTTAGAAAAGAAATTGTCTTTAGAGTTAATGTGTGATAAGAAAAACGGAACTATCAACTACAAAGACAAAACAAGTGTTTCTTCATGTCCTATATCAGCAAGATTAAAAAACATTTTAGGTAATGATTACAAGGAATGGAATCTTCAAACAAAAGCCGAAAGATTAAACAAGGAAACCGGAGAAATACATAATAAAAGTTATGACTATTTAGACCTTTGGCATATTGGTTTTTCTTTTGATGAATTGGATAATATTGTAGATATTGCAACCAACACCTTGCAATTTGACAACAAACAAACCAACGGATTAGCAAAGTTATCCACAGAGATACAACAAGGTTATGCTAATTTAAGTCTTAAAGCAATTAGAAACATTAGTCGTTTCTTAAAACAAGGCTTTATTTATTCCGATGCAGTTCTTTTAGCAAAACTGCCTGATATATTTAAGGACAAATGGGAAGTTGAGAAAGAAACTATTATAGCTGAACTTTCAAATATAATTGAACAAAATCGCATAGAGTCTTGTGTAAAAAGAATAACTAATGAACTTATTCATATTTACAAATCATTAGACTATGAGGAAAGATTTGCAGAACACGATACTACATATATATTACAAGAGCAAGATTGTTTAGATATAGATAATGCTATTAAGAAATACTATTCAGAAAATAGAATAGAAATAAAAGATGTATCAGAACAAGAATACGTAAAAGCAGAAGTAACAAAAGAATATCAAAACTTTTTTAATAGTTCAAAGAGGGATTATTGTAAAATACCTAAACTATCGGAATCATTAGCGAAATATCTATCTGAAAACTATCAATACTTAAGCACTAAAGACCTAAAAAAGATTTACCACCCTTCAATGATAGATATTTATCCTATGGCTAAAATGGAAGAAGTTGAAGAAGGTAGATACTTAAAACAATTAGGCAGTCCTGTTATACCAGCTTTGAAAAACCCAATGGCAATGCGAGTTTTACATACTTTACGTTCTCAAATAAACTCCTTAATCAAAGAAGGCAAAATAGATGAACACACTCGCATAGTTGTAGAAACAGCAAGAGAGATAAATGATGCTAATATGCGTTGGGCAATAGAAAAGTATCAAAGAGAAAAAGAAGAACAAAACAAGGGTATAGAAAAGAAATTAGAAGAATATGGTTATGATGCGACAGATTACAATATAAGAAAAACAAAGATTTGGTTAGATAATGAGGATATAATTAAAGAAGATGGAACAGAAAAACCAAAACAATATAAAATATCAAAAATAGAAAAGGATAATACCTTTAAGCTAAACAAAATAAAATATGAGTTGTGGCAGGAACAAGGATTTAGATGTATTTATACCGGAGAACTTATTAAACTTTCTGATTTATTAAATGATGACAAAATAGATATAGAACACACTATTCCAAGAAGTATATCTTTTGATGATTCTTTGTCAAATCAGACTGTATGCTTTAAGCATTTCAACCGAAATATCAAAAAGAATCAATATCCTACTCAACTAAGTAATTACGAAGAAATCCTCCAACGCATTAAACCGTGGATTGAAAAGGTTAAGCACTTGGAGGATATGGTGAAGTTTTGGAAAGATAAAGCAGAGGCAACTCAAGATAAAGAGAGAAAGGGCTATTGTATTCGTCAAAGACACTTATGGCAAATGGAACTTGATTATTGGAAAAAGAAAGTTAGCTATTTCACCGAAGAAGAGTTTTCTCAATCATACAGAAACAATCAACTAAACGATACAAGAATAATAACTAAATATGCTTTTCATTATTTGAAAACTCTATTCAATAGGGTTGATGTACAAAATGGTGCAGCTACTTCTGCTTTAAGAAAAATTGTTGAGGGAGAGGATGCCTATCTAAAGAAAGATAGAAGCAAACACTCACACCATGCAATAGATGCTACTATACTAACACTAATTCCTTCTGCAGATAAGAGAAATGAATTATTAGAACGCTATTATAAAAAAGAAGAAGCAGAGAGAATAGAAAAAGGCAGTGAAGTCGCACAAATACTTAAAGCTAATTTTGAGAAAGAGAAGACAAAACTTTTACCAAAAGGCGTTTCGGAAGTAAGAGGGTTTATAGAAAGCAATATACTTGTTAATCATGTTTCCAAAGACCAAGCCTTAGTACCAGCAAAAAGAAGAAAAAGGGTAAGAGGTAAAATAGTCCCTTTATTAGATTCACAAGGTAAAATTGTGTATGAAAGAGATGAAGATGGAACTATAAAGAAAGATAAATTTGGTAGACCTATTCCACAAGCAAAACAATGGATTACTGGTGATTGCATTCGAGGACAATTACATAAAGATTCATTTTTCGGAGCAATCAAGCGGTATAATTCCGATGAAATAACAATGGTAATAAGAGTAAAAATTTCTGACTTAAAAGAAGAAAAATTATTAAACGGCATCATTGATGACAATGTAAAATCATCAATCCAAAGAGTCATGAATAAACGTAAAGCAGAAGGCAAAAAATGGGAAGTTGCAATCAATGAACCAATATGGATGCTAAATAAAGACGGGGTAGAAATAAAACAAGACAAAAACGGTAGACCTTTATCTCCAATCAGGCACGTGCGTTATAAAGCTAGAGCGGGGAAGGGGTGTATGACATTTGAGAAAACACTCAAAATAAAAGACCAAACATACAAATCTTCTAAAGAATATAAAAACACATACTATGTTCAAAACGAAGGCAATTACCTATGTCTATTGTATGAAGGAATACATAATAGCAAAATTGATCGACAATTTAGACTGATAAATTATTTTGAAGTGGTAAAGTTAAAAATCAAGGATGCAAACGAATTATGGCAAGAGCCGTATTTCAAAACATTAAGAAATGGAAATAAACAATATAATTTGTCTGCTATCATCAAAGTTGATACAAAAGTTCTTATGTGGAATAAAACTCCTGATGAGTTATTTGAACTACCAAAAAAAGAATTGTATAAAAGATTATTTGTTGTGGAGAAGTTCAATGAGCCCGGTTCTATATATGTATATTTAAAGAACCATCTTGAAGCAAATAAAACAGTTAAGTATCAAACCTCTTTTGATTCAAATTCTTATCAGGGAGCATTAATGTTAACTGCAAATAATTTGAATTGTTTGATTGAAGGACGAGATTTTGAAATTACACCTATAGGAGAAATAAAATTCTATGATTAAACGCACGCTTTATTTCAGTAATCCCGCTTATTTGTCTTTAAGGAATCAACAATTAGTAATAAAACTTCCGGAGGTGGAAACAAACGCTTCGCTTCCGGAAAGTTTCAAAGCAGATGCTACAAAGACAATTCCGATAGAAGACATAGGGATAGTAGTCTTAGACAACAAACAAATAACTATTACACAAGGAGTTTTAGAAGCCTTGTTAGAAAACAATTGTGCAGTTATCACTTGTAACGAAAGCCACCTTCCAATTGGTATGCACTTGCCTTTGGTTGGCAACACCACACAAACCGAACGCATGCGTTATCAAATAGAAGCCTCTTTGCCTTTGAAAAAACAACTATGGCAACAAACCATAATTGCAAAAATACAAAACCAAGCCGCTGTCTTAAAACAAATGAGAGGAACAGAGGTTCGCAATATGCAAAAGTGGGCAACAGAAGTAAAAAGTGGAGATAGTGACAACCTTGAAGCAAGAGCAGCGGTTTATTATTGGCAAAACGCCTTTCCGATGATAGAAAACTTTACACGTTCAAGAGAGGGAGAGTCACCAAATAACCTTTTAAACTATGGATATGCCATACTAAGAGCAATAGTTGCAAGAGCCTTAGTGTCAAGTGGCTTGCTTACAACCTTAGGCATACATCATAGAAACAAATACAACGCCTTTTGTTTGGCAGATGATGTAATGGAGCCTTATCGCCCATACGTTGATAAACTCGTAATGCAACTCTATGATAAATACCCCGATACACAAGAATTGACAAAAGAACTAAAAGCCGAGCTTTTGCAAATACCTGTATTAGATGTAACGATTAACAACAAACGAAGCCCATTGATGATTGCAGTTAGCACCACAACCTCTTCTTTGCAAAAGTGTTACGCGGGCGAATTACGCAAAATTATTTATCCAATAATACAATAGACTCTTAAAGTGCAACGATTTAGCGAATACAGAATTATGTGGGTGATGGTGTTATTTGATTTGCCAACCGAGACAAAGAAAGACAAGAAAGCTCATGCGAAATTCCGTAAGCAATTATTAGAAGACGGATTTACGATGTTTCAGTTTTCTATCTATATACGCCATTGTGCCAGCAAGGAAAACGCTAATGTGCATATCAAAAGGGTAAAAAACTTATTGCCTGAATATGGAAACGTAGGAATAATCTGCATAACCGATAAACAATTTGGTGAAATAGAACTTTATCATTGTGGAAAGCAACAAAAAACTCAAACTAGTGGCCAACAACTAGAACTTTTTTAAATATAAAAAATAGGTTCTTTCTTGAAAAAAGAACCTATAAATCAGTAACATTTTTAAATCTGTTTTTTGTTGTAAATGTTTGTCAATAAGCAACTTGTTGAAATCCTGTTGTTACTGATATGTCAAAGATACAATTTTGAAAGCAATTCACAACATTTGCTGAAATTATCAACCTCTTGCGAATGTTGTTACTGATATGTCAAAGATACAATTTTGAAAGCAATTCACAACTCGTCCATCATATCGCTTACGGTCGATCCGGGTTGTTACTGATATGTCAAAGATACAATTTTGGAGGTAGTTTCACTATACCTTTTGTTTAATTTGCAATTTTTAGTTCTATTCTTTCGCTTGCATCAAAGTGTTTTTGTTTGATTAGTTTTTGCGAAGATATTTTTTTAAAAGGTTGTTCAGAATGTTTTTCCGAAAATTTGTTTTTCAAAGAGTCTGGTAAAGGATTTTTTATAGCATCGAAAATGCGTAGAATCGCAATACTATCAAACCATCTATCAGGAGTGCCTTTGATAGAATCATAACAAAGTAGATTACCATAAACAGCTATTGGACGAAGTGAGTCTATGTTGTTTACAGTCATTCTGTATCGTCGCACTCTTTCGTCTGGTATCAACATCGCTTCTACTGAATCGACGATATTGTTTGAATATTTGACAAACATATTTGCATAAGCACCGTGAAGTGTATCACGTCGAGCTGTGCTTTGTAAAAAATAAAGAATGAATTTGTCTCCTTGTGCAAAATAATTACTGTCGGAATATTCAAATGACAAATTGTTGCTTTTTGTGGTAGAATCTGGATGCCAAACGTATTTTTTTGCAGAAGTCCAAATGTTTATTGTATCTAATTTTTGTATCTCTATTTGAGTATTTTCGGTAGGGTGATAATGATCATTTTTTACTAACAATTCTTTTGCCTTTAAACTGTCAAGAACTATTTCGTAAATCATTTCTAGCCTTTTGTCTTTAGCGTAATAGGCTGCCGATTTTTCAAAGTCAATACGAGTTGTATTGTATTTCTTAAATAAATTGTCGAAGTAAAGGTTTTTCTTTTGCTCGTCGCGGATAAACATAACATCGAGAGAACTTTCGGTAAGGTAAAGTTCAGTGAGAATATTTACCATTTCTTTCTCTTTGAGCAAACTAAAATCTCGTTTCTCGCAAGAAAAAAATATTAGAGCAACTAATAGTACTCCAACTATGCTCGATGTTTTTTTATTCAGCACTTTGTTCTGTAGATTTATTTTTTTTGTTGTTAAAATCAAATGTTTGTTCAAAATCTTTTCTGAAAAACAAAATCAGAACAACCATTCCGACGGTAATGGCAGAGTCGGCAATATTAAAAATTGGGCTAAAAAACGTTTCTCCTCCAAGCAAAGGCATCCAATCGGGGAATTCAAAAAGAGGGAAATAAAGCATATCTACCACTTTCCCTTGAAAAAATGGAGCATATCCATTAGTTAGTGTAAATTCTGCTACTTGAAAAGGAGTACTTTCTGTAAAAATTATACCATAAAATAAACAGTCGATAACATTGCCAATGGCCCCAGCTAATATTGTCGACAAACAAATGATATAGCTCAATTTGTAATCTTTTTTAAGCAGTTGAATTAAGTAATAAATAATTACGCCAATAAGAATGATTCGAAACGATGTTAAAAGTAGTTTGCTACCAATAGTCATTCCAAATGCCATTCCCGGATTTTCTATAAAATAGATTTGAAACCACTCAAAAATTTTTATACTTCCTACGTCGCCAATCAGCATATTAGTTTTAACCAAAATTTTAGTGATTTGGTCTATCAATAGAATGCTAACAACGAACAATGTCGCTTTTAGTTTCTTACTCATTTTTGTTTATTTACGTTTTTCTTTGGCTTCGATGCTCAATGTTGCATGTGGTACAGCACGCAATCGTTCTTTGGGTATAAGTTTTCCCGTTTCACGACAAACTCCATACGTTTTGTTTGCAATGCGAACTAACGCAGCTTGAAGATGTTGAATGAATTTTGCTTGACGTTGTGCTAGTTGCCCTATTTCTTCTTTCGATAGGGTATTAGCGCCTTCTTCTAAAACTTTAAAAGTAGGTGATGTGTCCGAAACGTCGTTGCCCTCGTCGTTTGTAATTGCAGAACGCAATTCGTCGTAATATTTTTGTGCAGCATCTAGTTTTTCTTGTATCAATTGACGAAATTCTTCTAATTCCACATCGGAATATCTAGTTTTTTCTTGCATAACTATTTTAATTTAAGTGATTAAAAATTATGATGTACGTTTTTTATTTTCTTATATAAATCGGAGGCAAATACAAAGTCGTTAAGATTTTGGTTGTTGCAATCAAATATTTCGTCTTTGCTTCCTTGCCACTCTTTTTTCCCCTCGTGAATAAAAATTATATTATCGCCAATACCCATAACAGAATTCATATCGTGTGTATTGATGATCGTTGTAATGTCAAATTCTTGCGTGATTTCTTTTATCAATTGGTCGATAACTAAGGAAGTTTGTGGATCAAGTCCTGAATTTGGCTCGTCGCAAAAAAGGTATTTCGGATTGAGCGATATGGAACGAGCTATTGCTGCTCGTTTTTGCATACCACCACTTATTTCCGAAGGATATTTGTTTTTTGCTTCGGTGAGGTTTACGCGATTGATGCAGAAGTTTGCACGGTCTATCATCTCTTTTTTTGTCATCGAAGAAAACATCTCTAAAGGGAATATTACGTTTTCGAAAACGGTAAGTGAATCGAATAGGGCAGAACCTTGAAAAAGCATTCCAACTTCTTTGCGTAGTTCTTTGATGTCTTTAAATCGCATTTTTGTTAAATCGCGATTGTCGTATAAAATTTCGCCACTATCTACTTGATGCAATCCTATTATGCTTTTCATTAAAACTGTTTTACCAGATCCACTTCTTCCTATAATTAGGTTAGTTTTTCCGTTTTCAAATACAGCAGAAATGTTCTTTAGAACTTGCTTGTCGTCAAACGATTTGTTCAAATTACGTACCTCTATCATACCAACATCAAGTTTGTCAAAATCAGATTAAACAACAAAATAAGAATACTACTATTAACAACTGCCTTGGTGCTTGCTTTACCAACTTCAAGTGCTCCGCCATAAGCGTAATAACCATAAAATGCAGCAACCGAAGTGATGATAAATGCAAATACTAACGACTTTACTATAGCATAAGTGACGTAATAAGGAATAAAAGCATATTGTATCCCATAAATGTAGTCGGAAACTGTAATTACGTCAGTAAATGCAGCCACCATATAGCCACCTAGTAGCCCAACTCCCATACTGAAAATAACCAAAAAAGGCATAAGCGTTACAAATGCTATTATCTTGGGGAGAATTAAATAGTTTGCCGAATTGACTCCCATAATTTCAAGTGCATCTATTTGTTCTGTTATTCGCATAGTGCCTATTTCCGATGCAATGTTCGAACCGACTTTTCCCGCTAAAATCAGGCACATGATTGTTGATGAAAATTCTAATAATAGCGTATCGCGAGTTACCAATCCTGTGCTGTAGCGAGGTAGAAGTGGATTTTCGGTATTAAGTTTGGTTTGTATGGTCATTATTGCACCTATAAATATGGATATGATAATGACAATCCCTAACGAATTTACTCCCAAATTTTCCATCTCTTTCGGAAGTTGACGGAAAAACATTCGCCATCTGTCAGGCTTTGTAAAAACCGTTTTGATAAGTATAAAATATTGTCCTACTGTTTTTAACCATTCCATAAAATCTGTGTTTTGCCTACAAAAATACAAAAAAACTATTCGTAAATTTCTATTTAACAATTTTTTGGTCTTTGAGAATAAAAAACACTTGACTTTATAAAATTGTTCAAACAATTCTAATTGCATATCTTTGCACATAAATAATTATATAGAAAATGGCGAGAAATAAAAAAGCACTTCCGTTGTTGGAAGATGTTGTGGTTTTAGATGTAGCTTCCGAGGGAAAAGCTATCGTGAAAAAAGACGATATGGTGATATTTACACAATATGCTGTTCCGGGCGATGTGGTTGATTTGCAGATTACTCGTAAGAAAAATCGATATATGGAAGGTTCTGTCGTTAAGTTGAAGCAACCTTCGGAAAAACGAGTAGAGGCTCCTTGTAGGCATTATGGAATTTGTGGCGGTTGCAAATGGCAGATTTTACCTTACGAAGAGCAATTGAAATACAAACAAAAACAAGTTGTAGACAACCTAGAACGTATTGGTAAAATTCAATTACCTGAAGTTTCGCCTATTTTAGGATCTAAAAAAATATACGGATATCGTAATAAATTGGAATTTACATTTTCGAATAAACGTTGGCGGACGTGGGAAGAAATTGCTTCAGGAGAGCCAATTACCGATATGGATGCTGTGGGGTTTCATATTCCTAATGCTTTTGACAAGGTATTAGATATAGAGCAATGTTTGTTGCAAGACGATATAAACAATCGTTTACGAAACGAAATACGCCATTATGCAAAAAAACATCGATTGGAGTTTTTCGATTTGCGAAATCAAAGCGGTTTTTTACGTACAATAATGGTGCGTACAACATCTACAGGCGAGTTGATGCTTGTAATGGTGTTCTACAAAGAAGATAAGGCTGTACGTGTGGCTTTAATGAACCATATAGCCGAAATGTTTCCCGAAATAACTTCTCTTTTGTATGTAATTAATTCGAAAGCAAATGATACGATAACCGACCAAGAGGTTCGTTTGTTTAAAGGTAGCGATTGTATTTACGAACAAATGGAGGATTTGCGTTTTAAAATTGGGCCAAAATCGTTTTATCAAACCAACTCCGAACAAGCTTACGAATTGTATAAAGTAGTTCGTAACTTTGCAAACTTGACGGGCAACGAACATGTCTACGATTTGTATACAGGTACGGGTACGATTGCCAATTTTGTGGCCAAAAAAGCGAAAAAAGTAATTGGAATAGAGTATGTTCCTGAAGCTATAGAAGATGCCAAAGTGAACGCTTCGCTAAATGCGATAGAGAATACACTTTTCTTTGCAGGTGATATGAAAGATATTCTTACCGAAAGTTTTGTGGAAGAATATGGTCGCCCTGATGTTATTATTACTGATCCCCCACGTGCAGGTATGCACGAAGATGTGGTAAATGTAATTCTCAACGCTGCACCACGACGCATTGTGTATGTAAGTTGTAATCCTGCTACGCAAGCACGCGATTTGGCGTTGCTCGATTGTAAATATCGTGTTACGGCAGTGCAACCGGTAGATATGTTCCCTCATACGCATCATGTAGAAAATGTAGTTTGTTTAGAGTTGAAATAGTTTTAAAATATTGATAAATAGAATTATAATAGAAATAAATAATTAAACAAAAACATATAATTTGAGCTTTATGCTCTTATTCTTGGCTCCGTAAACGACCAAAATTTATAAGCAGATGAGAATAAGCAGGCAGAAGGTTCCGTCTTTGGGCGTGAACTATTTTGTGCTTATTTATCTGCAATGCTTTGGTCGGCTGACGGGGTTGAATAAGCAAACAAAACGAATGGTTCCGCTTTTTTTATGTTAACGCCTAAAGAAAATTTACATATCGGCCAGCTTATTCGCAGCAAACTGCACGAACAAGGACGCAGCGTGACGTGGCTTGCTCGGCAAATTCCTTGCACACGGAATCACATGTACAAAATCTTTCAAAAATCAACCATTGACGTTTCTTTACTTTTGCGTATTTCGTGCGTGATGGACTACAACTTTTTTGCCGACTTGTTTCCAAAAGACAATTCTTAAATTATCCAAAATGGATACGCAAGTGTATTACTATTGGATAGCATCTGTTTAAATGTTATAAGAATATAAAAAATAATTTTGAGCTATATTTTTTTACATAAAGAGGGGTATAAGAAATATAAATAAACAATTTATTATTAATTTATTAATCTTTTAATTAAAAAAAATGAAAAAATTATTTTTAACAAGTGTTTTGGCTTCAGTAATTATTTTATTTTCAAGTTGTGGAGCCGTTGGTTTAGTCGGTGCTCTTTATACAGGAGTGACAACTCCAGAGGCAGTAACTAGCAATGAAGTGGGATCTAAAGTAGGAACAGCAAAAGCTACTTCTATTTTAGGACTTATTGCTGTTGGTAATGGAGGTGTTAATAAAGCTGCTAAAGAAGCAGGTATTACTAAAATTAGCCATGTTGATGTTAAGACTGTAAGTGTCTTGGGTATTTTTACTACTCAAAAGTACTTCGTTTACGGAGAATAAATAGTGTTTTTAGCATATAGAAATTCCTCTTGTTTCTATATGCTTTTTTATGTCATAGAATTATGAAAAGATTCGTTTTTTTATTATTAGTTTTTGTTTCTATAACGTCGTTTGCAAAGTCAGATTTCTCAGATAAGTATGTTATGCGTTTAAGAGCAAATGATTTGCTTTACTTTATTCTGCCAAATGAAATAGAAAGTTTAGATAAAAACAAAAGTTTAAAGTTTGATATCACTTATGCAACTTCAGAACAAGACGTAACAATCAATATGAGCATTTTTTCTAAGCAAGAATTAATAATTGATTCAATAGGTTTAGCTTCAAATAAAAATCTTTTTATAAAAGATTTTAAAATTTTCTATATAGAGAAAGAGGATGGTTGGTGGTGTCATCGAATTAGTTGTAGAGTGCCTTTTGATTATTTAAAACAAATGTATTTATCAGCAAATTCGTATAAAATAGAAATATATGATAAACAAAAAGTTTTGACTTATACTTTTTCTGGGAAAACATGGAAAAATGAACAATTATGGATGAATAAGTTATTAGCGTTAATAACACAAAATATTACGAATAAAAGATGATAATAGCAGTGTTGCCTCTTGTTCTTGTGACATTATTAATTTTTTGTGTTTATAATATTTATATATTAAGTTTTTTCGGTATCCCAGAAAACTTGTCCATGACATATTATCATTTGAAAGAAGAAAAAAATAAAGCCTTTTTATTTCCTCTTTTAATATTGATGATGTGTTGTATCTTTTCTCCTGCATGGATTTTTTTAAATTCCTATTTCGCTCTTTTTGAAAGGTATACCTCTATCTTGATTTATATTGTTTGTTTAATGATGTTATTTCTGGTTTTACTTTCAGATTATAAAGAGAAGAAAGTTAGGTTTTATTTACATTATACAGTTGCAATCATATCTTCTATTTGTGAACTCTTATGGATTTTTATTGTTGCTTATAAATATTGGTATATACCTTTTATGATATTGTTTTTAGCGTTTCTAACAGCATTTTTTACAAAGACACATAAATGTTCTTGTATTTATTGGCTTGAAATAACAGCTTTTCTATCTTTATTTATAGTGACCTTTTTGTTATCATTATCTTTATGAATTTATTGTTTGTCTTATTATCTATTTTTACTGTTTATACGGAAAAAACATTTAAAACAGAGTGTGTAGTTGAAGTGTATGCTTCGCCAGAAATAGCGAATGTCGTGGTTGATAGTATTATAGTTGATTTTAGAACTAACCCTGAAAATTTATTTTCTTGGGCGTTTAACGGAGCCGGGAAACAAAATGATAAAGATAAGGATGCATTTTTGATAGATTATAAATCAACTTATTATGATCCAAAAATGGATTATGGTCGTGCAATAATAGATGTAATAGTGCCTAAAGTAACAACGTTTAAGAATATTTCTTTAGAAGGAAAGGTGGTTGATGAAATAGGGAACTTATTTGTCTTTGATAAGAATTTTGAAATAGATAAGTTCCCATTGAAAGAAATAACAATATATAGTAGACATGTTTTTATTGATGCTACTTATTCTGGAAATTTGATAAAAAAAGCTTACGGTAATTTGTACATTATACCTGTTTCAGAAAATAAGTGTGTATATTATATGGATATGAATATACGTTTCGGTTGGTTTTTTGATATTTTTATATCAAAGAAAGTGTATAAAAATACGATGGAATGGAGAATTGAACAGTATATGAAAAATTTAAAAAATACAGCAGAGGGTATTAAATGAAAAAGTTGTTTTTGTTAATTGTTTTAATACAAAATCTTATTTCTACAAGTTTTTCGCAGTCGTCTATTTATGTAGATTTTTCTTCTTATAAAAATACTAAAAAAGTTGTAGTTAAAAAAGATTTTGGAGATGTCGTAAATTCTTTTGTTGAAGATTTTTTCTCTAATGTATCAAATGATATCATCCCAGGAATTGTGGTGTCTGAAGATTATTGGAAAAAAGCAAAACAAATATTATCTACAGGCAAAAATACCTTACTTGATAATAATATGGATCAATCAATAGGATTGTTACAAAAATTGCAGGAGAAAATGTTTAGAGGCTATATTTCCCAAATAAAATGTTCGTATTTGACAATTGATCAAAATGGAAAAGAATTAAGAGCTTCTGGAAAACTTTATCTTCCTAAGTTTGGTATAATAAAAGGAATTATAATCGCAAATCATTATACAATAGGTTCAAATAGAGAGGCTCCAAGTGAAAATTTTTGCTTTGAGGCAGTCTTTGCAACAAAAGGATATGCGGTTTTAATGGCAGATTATATAGGTTATGGTTTGACAAAAGATAAAATTCATCCGTATTTGCATCTTCAAAGTACAGCACAAAGTGTTGTTGATTTAGCTTTGTGCGTAAGAGGTTATTTGAATTCGCTTAATAGAGATTTGGCTAGTGATGAAATAATATTGGTAGGTTATTCTCAAGGAGGAGCAGTGACGTTAGGTGTTCAACAATTAATGGAAAAAGAATATGCGAGTGATTTTAAAATAAAGCATGTTTATGCAGGAGCAGGTCCTTATGATATTGCATCAACGTATGATTATTGTATAAATAAAGATGAAACAGGTATTCCCTGTGCAATTCCAATGATTGTACAAGGGCTTAACGAAGGTGATAATTTGGAATTATCTATGGAGTATTTCTTTCAAAAAAAAATATTAGAAAATTATGACGAATGGATAAATTCAAAACTGTATACGGTTAATTCTATAAATATTTTAATTGGTGAAAATAGATTAACTAAAATATTAACGCAAGAGGCTCAAGATAAAACTTTAGAAAAAACTTCTATTATTTATGATTCTATGGTTAGGAACTCTATTATAAATTGGAAACCCAAGTCGCCTGTTTTTTTATTTCATAGCACAACTGATGATATGGTTCCTTTTATTAATAGTAAAAATCTAAAAAAATCATTTGATGATCAAGGTGTAGAATTTGTTTCTGATTTCTCAGATTATGGTTCTCATATGGTGGCTGCTGTAGAATTTATGAAAAAGGTATATGAAGATTTAGATTGATTTTTAACTTCTAAACATAAAATAAACTGCCCCAAGTAAGCAGAGCATAGCCCAAACATAGTCCCATTTAAATGGTTGATGCATGAAAAATATAGAAAATGGGATAAAGACGGATAGAGTGATAACCTCTTGAATAATTTTTAGTTGGGGTAGAGTGAAAACGGTAAAACCAATACGATTGGCAGGTACCATTATCATGTATTCGAGTAGGGCTATACCCCAACTTGCAAGAGCCGCAATCCACCATGCTTTGCTGGCCATATTACGCAAGTGTCCGTACCAAGCAAATGTCATGAATACATTTGAACATATCAACATCAAAATAGTGATGGAGTAAGGGTTGAAAATTGTTTTAAGCATAGTAGTTGTTTAAATAAAAATAGTTTCGGGGTAAATAACGTCGGTTAAGAAAAGACCTTTTGCGGGAGCAGAAGCTGAAGCAGCACAGCGGTCTTTTTTCTCTATTATTTCACAAAATTCTTTTTCGGAAATAGTGCCTCGTCCCACATTGAGCAAGGTGCCAACAATAGCTCTTACCATATTTCGTAGAAATCTGTTAGCTTCTATTGTGAAAATCCATTTTTCGCCGTCGTATTTCCATTCAGCACGAGTTATAGTGCATAAATTAGTTTTTGTGTCGGTATGCAATTTGCTGAAACTTGTGAAATCGGTGTATTCAAATAGGTGTTTTGCTACAAAATTCATTTTTTCAAAATCTGTGTCGCTAGGAATCCTATGTGCAAATTGCTCAAGAAATGGATTTTTTTCTGTATAAACGTGATATTCGTATTGCCGTTGCAACGCATCGAAACGTGCATGAGCATTTACAGTTGTTTTTCTTATGTCAAGAATAACAATGTCGTTTGGTAAAAAACCGTTGAGTTTCTTTATGAAATTATTATCACAATTGATTTCAGCATCAAAATGAGCAATCATTTTTTTTGCGTGAACTCCGGCGTCAGTTCTTCCCGCACCAACAATAGGGGTTTCAACTCTTAAAATTGTACTTAATGCTTTTGTGAGTTCTTCTTGAATGGAAATTCCGTTAGGTTGAACTTGCCAACCATGGTATTTTGTCCCATTATAAGCGAGATAAAGAAAATAACGTTGTGCCATAAATTAAAAAAAGAACCGATTTTGATTCGGCTCTTTTGCTTAGTTGCGGGAGTAGGACTCGAACCTACGACCCTCGGGTTATGAGCCCGATGAGCTACCACTGCTCCATCCCGCGATGTTTACAAGTGCAAAGATAAAGCGATTTTTGCTTTTTTCCAAATATTTGCGAATTATTTTTTTCTTTTCTTAAAAGCTGCTTGGTATTTTTGTGCGTTTCTGACGTGTTCTGCGTAGGTAGAGGCAAAGTTGTGCTCCCCATTGAATGTTTCTTTTGCACACATATATAAAAAGGTGCTTTTTTTATAATTGAGTACGGCATCAATGCTTTCAATGGAAGGGGTACGTATGGGGCCAGGAGGTAATCCTATGTTTTTGTAAGTGTTGTAAGGAGAGTTTACTTGTGTGTGCTCGTATAAAACTCTTCGTAGAGAAAAATCGCCAACCGCATATTTTGCAGTAGGGCAGGCTTGTAGAGGCATTTTTATTCGTAATCGGTTTAGGTATAGCCCTGCAATTATAGGTTTGTCTTTTGCAAGGTTTGTCTCTTCTTCAACGATTGAAGCTAAGGTAATAACCTCGATAGGTGAAAGTTTTATGGAGTCAGCTTTTGCAAGACGTTTTTCGTTCCAAAATTTCTTAAACTCAAAATTCATTCTTTTTAACAAATCGTTAGGTTTTATATCCCAATAAACTTCATAAGTGTTAGGTATGAAAAAAGCAATAATTTCTTCTTTTTTTACATTGTATTCTAATAATAAGTTGTTGTCGTTTAGCATATTCATAAAATCAACCGAATCGGCCATGAGTTGATTGTCGAGTTTTTTGCAAAGTTGCTCTTTTGTGCGGATGTTGTTTAGTTTTAATTTTACTGGAGCTTGGATTTTTCGAGAGAGGTTGTTTATTAAATCTTTGTTGCTCATCTCGTTTTTTATTTCGTAGCGACCCGTTTTTATGTTTTGTGTGTATTTTTTTAGCTTAGCCCAGCGTTTAAAAGAGTGTTTGTTTTTGATGAGTTTTTTTTCTTCTAGTTGTGAAATTATTTCATCAAAAGTTGTGCTCGCATCAATGTAGATATATTCCGATTGTTGTTTTGTTTCAAAGTTTGGCAGATAATAAGTATAGTATTGGTACCCTAAAAAAAAGATGATGAGGGTTAGAAATCCAACAAAAGCAATGATAATTTTTCTTTTTTTGTTAGATGTATGTTTGTGTTTATAACTATGTCTGTAGTGGCTTTTTTTCATGATTTTATGATTTTTGAAACAAAATTAGAATTAATTTTTGCATAAAAACATTTTTTTGTTTGAGAATATCATAATCTTGTTTAATTTTGCAGTCGATTTTTAAAGAAATCAAAAAAGGAAGTGTGGGTGAGTGGCTGAAACCACCAGTTTGCTAAACTGACGTGCGGGTAACCGTACCGGGGGTTCGAATCCCCCCGCTTCCGCAGAATGACACGGTAAAAAAAGAAAGAGAAATCTTTCTTTTTTTATTTAGTAGAAAAAGTTTTACATTTGTAATGATACTTTAAAAAGTTAGAAAATTATGAAAACGAATATTGTTGTAGTTATTATTTCATTGTTGTTGTTAGTTGGGTGTGCATCAAAACAGGGAGCTTATTATCCAGTTCCAGAGCCTCGTGTGATAGAAAAAGTTGTTGTAAAAACTGATACAGTATATATAGTTAAGCATGATACAATAGTTTTGCGTGATACTATAATGTTAAAGGATACCATACGTGTAGAAGCAGAAAAAAAAGTGGAGGTTGCTGAAGAACCTAAAATTAGAGTTTCTGAGGAAAAAATATCTTTAGCTGAAGGAGAAGAAAATACAAAGTTGATGGCGATGAAATATCATGTGGTGGTTGGAAGCTTTAAAAACAAGGATAATGCAAAAAAATGTCAACAAGTATTTGCACCTGCATATTCTCCTACTTTAGTAATAAATGAACAAGGAATGTATCGTGTTATATTATTGTCGTTTGATGATTATGAATCGGCTAAAGTCGCTATAAAAGATTTGTCGGAAACGTTGCCAAAAGATACTTGGGTATTGCGTCAAAAGCAATAATAATTTAGCATTGTTGGATCCTATACGTTTAAAAATATTAGGTTCGGGATCGGCTCTCCCTAATAAAAATCGATTTCATTCTTCCCAATTATTAGAAGTTGCAGGAAGGCAATATTTAATAGATTGTGGCGAGGGTACACAGATTCGTTTGTGGCAATGTGTTGGGAGAACTTCACGTTTACATCAAGTTTTTATTTCTCATTTACATGGAGATCATTGTTTAGGCTTGCTAGGTTTGATTTCCTCGTTTGCAATGCTCGGAAGGAGTAATAATCTTGAGATATATTCGCCTCCAGGGTTGGAGGAATTACTTCGCCCACAAATAGATTTTTTCTGTAAAGATCGAAATTTTGAAGTCGTTTTTTATCCGTTTTCTCCGTATCGTCCTGAAGTAATTTATGAAGATAAAACTTTGACAGTATCCACTTTGCCATTGAAACATAGAGTGCCAACATGTGGCTTTATTTTTAAGGAAAAAGAGAAGGAGTTACATCTGAATAGAGCAATGTTAGATGCTTTCTCTGTTCCAATTTCTGCGATGAAATCGATTAAGTTAGGAGCTGATTTTGTAGATGAGCGTGGTGTGGTTGTCCCAAATGCAAAGTTGACATTGCCCGCAGATAAATCTCGAATGTATGTTTATTGTTCGGATACTATTTATTCGGAAAAGATAATTCCTTTGATAGAAAATGCTGATTGTTTGTATCATGAGGCGACATTTATGGATAAGGATGCTCAGCGAGCAAAAGATACGTTTCATACGACCGCATCACAAGCTGCAACTATTGCTTTAAAGGCTAATGTTGGGAAGTTGATATTAGGTCATTTCTCAAGCCGCTATAAGACAATTGACGGACTTCTAGATGAGGCTAAAACTATTTTTGAAAATACGTCTCTTGCAACGGATGGCGGAGAATTTACTTTCTAGAGTTGTCATTCCATAAAAAATCTAGCCAATCACTCAATTTTTTTTCTTGAGGGTTACCTTGTGGGCACCAAATAGTTTTATCCTTTATCTGTTCGGGTAGAAAATCTTGCTTTACAAAATGATTCTTGTAATTGTGAGCGTATTTATAATTTTTTCCATAACCTAGCTCTTGCATTAATTTTGTAGGAGCGTTTCGTAAATGTAATGGTACAGAAAGATCTCCTGTTTCTTTTACAATATCTATGGCATTGTTGATGGCTAAATATGCAGAGTTGCTTTTTTGTGATGCAGCTAAATAGATGGTTGCTTCTGCAAGAATTATTCGCCCTTCGGGCCATCCAATTTTTTGTAAAGCGTCGAAGCATGCATTAGCAATTAATAGGGCATTGGGGTTGGCTAGTCCAATGTCTTCAGAAGCTGAAATAACTAGACGTCGAGCAATAAATTTGGGGTCTTCTCCCCCTTCTATCATTCTAGCAAGCCAGTAAATTGCGGCATTAGGGTCGCTTCCTCGTATCGATTTTATGAAAGCTGATACTATATCATAATGTTTCTCTCCATTTTTGTCGTATTCAGAGATGTTTTGTTGTAAACGTTTTGTTACTAGATCGTTTGTTATTTTTATATCATTGCTAGACTCTGAACATATAATTTCTAATATGTTGAGAAGTTTTCTCGCATCTCCTCCTGAATATCGTAATAATGCTTCGTTTTCTTCTATGGAGATATTTCTCTTTTTTAGTTCAGAATCTGTAGAAATTGCTTTTGTTGCTAGTTTTAATAAATCATCTTTATCAAGAGGCTTTAAAACGTATATTTGACATCTTGATAATAGGGGTGTTATTATTTCGAAAGACGGGTTTTCTGTTGTTGCTCCTATTAAAATAAAAGTTCCGTTTTCGATAGCATTTAAAAGAGAATCTTGCTGTGATTTGTTAAATCGATGAATTTCGTCAATAAAAAGAATTGGAGCTAAGGAGTTGAAAAATTGTGTTTTTTTTGCCTTTTCGATTATCTCACGAACGTCTTTCACTCCAGCAGTTACAGCATTTAATGTAAAAAAAGGTCGTTCTTGCCCATTTGCTATTATTTTTGCTAAAGTAGTTTTTCCAACACCTGGAGGTCCCCAAAGTATAAAAGAGTGAAGGTTGTTGCTCTCTATCACTTTTCGAAGAATGGCGTTTTCTCCTACAAGGTGTTCTTGTCCAACGTATTCATTGATATTTTTAGGACGTAATCGTTCTGCTAAAGGTTGCATATCTCTTTTTTCTTACAAAAGTAGTTATTTAGCCTTTCTTGCCAAAAAAATGTAAATATTGATAAAGAAAATTGTGTTGTTTTAAAATATATTTTTTACTTTTGCTACGTTTTATAAATAAAATTTAGAAAATGAAAAAGGTATATTTAATTTCTGTTGTAGTATTATCAGTGTTTGCATTTTTCTCTTGCAAAGAAAAAACAAATCTTCCTATCGAAGATATATATTTTGGTTGGGTGCCAGAAGAAGAAGCTATTCTTACAAAATATGGAATAGGAACTGATGGCGTTTTTGTCGGAGTAAATAATACAAAGGTAACATCAGTTATCCAAGAACCAGTATATGCAGAATGGGTGTTTGTAAATTATTCTACAAGCGATTCTGCAGTTGTTACAGTTTCTGCTGATGGTGTGCTTACAGGTGTGGGTAAAGGTATTGCAGAGGTTTATGCTCAAATAGGTTCTGAAAAAGATGGTAATTTGAAAAAAGCATCGTTGAAAGTGTATGTAGATACAATACAAGTTACAAAAATTGCTATTGATATCGCTGCAAATTCATTCTCTGATTATAGCAAAATCGGTCCTTTGAAAGGTGCTGATGGGCAAGACTCTACAGTTACTGAAAATGGAGCTTTGAAGGTGGTAGAAGGAAGTATTGAAAATACAGATACTTTGTTTTTGAATGACCGTGCAGTGATGCAATCGACTATTGAACCTCTTGATGCATCATTTACAGAAATGATTTGGACAACAGATCGTCCAGATGTATTTGATATTAAAGGTGATACTATAACTGCTATTGCTGAAGGTTCTGGTAAAATTTATGGACGTATGAAACAAAATCATCCAGAAGAACTTACAATTGAATATAATTGGAATGTTAAGACTGAACCATTGGAACGTGTGGTTTGGACAGCTGGTTCACATAAGATGTATGGAAATACAAGTGAAGATGTTTATAAATTGATAGTTTATGTCCCTTCTTTTGCAAGTGATAAAAATGTAACATTCTCATCATCTAATCCTGAATTATTCGGTGTGGCGAATGGTAAAGTTTATTGCTATTCGAATAAATCTGGAGAGCAAGCTGTTCTTACAGTTTCAGCTCCTCAAGCTACCGAAGGTCAAGAGGATGTGTGTACCTTTAAAATAAAGTAATAAAGACATAAATAAGAATAATAAAAAAATGCGATTTTTTTAAATCGCATTTTTTTATGCTATAAATGTATGAGTACAAAAATAATTTTATAGTTTTACAAGGACTTTATTGTGTTAATTAAATAAAAGGTTTATGAGAAGAATTTCTGAATCAGAACTGATAGTAAATAAGGATGGAAGTATTTTTCATTTACATTTAAAGCCAGAGCATTTGGCCGATAAGGTTGTGTTGGTTGGTGATCCGGACCGAGTTTTGTTAGTTGCTTCAAATTTTGATGCTATAGAGTATGAAATACAAAATAGAGAATTTCGTACTATAACAGGTATTTATAAGGGGAAACGAATAACTTGTATTTCTCATGGGATAGGTACAGATAATATTGATATTGTTGTTACTGAATTAGATGCTTTGGTTAATGTTGATTTAGATAGTCGTACAGAAAAGAAAAATCTTAAATCTCTCGATTTGGTTCGGATAGGAACATCGGGTGGCTTACAAGAACATTGTCCGATAGGTAGTTATGTTGTGTCTAGTCGCTCTATAGGTTTTGATGGGTTGTTAAATTATTATTCTGTTCCAGAGGATTTGTTTGATATAGAATTTGAGAATGCTTTTTGTGATTATACCCAATGGAATAAACGTTTGCCGGCTCCTTATGTGGTTGCAGCTAATGAAGAGTTGGTGCAACGTATAGGTTTTGACATGATTCAAGGTGTTACGATTTCGGCACCTGGTTTTTATGGTCCTCAGGGACGTTATGTGCGTTTGAAACCGAATGATAGTGATTTGAATGAGAAGATTCGTTCGTTTCGTTATGGCAATGAAATGATTACAAATTTTGAAATGGAAAGTTCAGCGTTGGCAGGTTTGGGTGCGGCTCTTGGGCATAGGGCAATGACGGTTTGCTCTATAATTGCAGGTCGTGTTCATAAAAATATGAATACGGAATATAAGGGCTCAATAGAGGGTTTGATAAAAATCGTTTTAGATAGAATCTAAATTCGAATAGAAATATTGCGTTGTTTTAGGAATTCTTTTAGTTGAGGGATTCCTATTTCTTTATAGTGGAAAATGCTTGCTGCTAAAGCGGCATCAGCATTTCCGTCTGTAAAAACATCGTAAAAATGTTCCATAGTTCCAGCGCCTCCACTTGCTATTACGGGAACATTTACATTAGTTGATATTTTTTTTGTGATATCAATGGCAAAGCCTTGCTTGGTGCCATCGTGGTTCATTGATGTTAATAGAATTTCTCCTGCACCTTTTTCGGTAGCTTCTTTTGCCCAATCGTATGCTTTTATATCTGTTTTTATTCGTCCGCCGTTAAGGTAAACATACCAATCGTTGTTATCAAATTTTGTATCAATAGCTAGAACAACACATTGAGAACCAAAACGATTTGCAAGGTTTGTAATTAGCTGTGGATTGCGTACAGCAGCCGAATTTATAGAAATTTTATCAGCTCCACTTTGAAGAAGTATGGATACGTCATCGATGGATGATATTCCTCCTCCAACAGTGAAAGGAATGTTGATGTTTTTTGCTATTCTTTCCACTAAGGTTGATAGTGTTTTCCGTTTTTCGTGTGTTGCGGTTATGTCAAGAAAAACAAGTTCGTCGGCGCCAAATTCTGCGTATAACTTACCTAATTCGACAGGGTCTCCTACATCTTTTATTTCTTTGAAATTGATGCCTTTTACAGTTTTGCCATCTTTTACATCTAAACAAGGAATGATTCGTTTGGTAAGCATTTTATAGATTGATAAAATTTTCGATGATTTTTGACCCTATGAATCCCGATTTTTCAGGATGAAACTGTGTTGCATAAAAATTCCCTTTTTGTAGTGCGGAGCTATACTTTATGCCATAATCGGTTGCGGCTATTGTGTTTTCTGAAATTTCTGCGTAATAACTATGTACAAAATATACGTATTCGTTGTTGTTTATACCTTTAAAAAGTTCGGAAGATAGGGTATCTATAGAGTTCCAACCTATTTGTGGAATTTTGTTGCTCGATGTGAATTTTTTAATGTCTTGGTTGAAAATGCCTAAACAAGGAGTATTATTTTCTTCGGAAAATCGACATAAAAGTTGCATTCCTAGACAAATACCTAAAAGAGGTTGTTTGAGGTCTTTGATGACAGAGTCTAGATTATGTTGTTTGAGGTATTGCATAGCAGACGATGCTTCGCCAACACCTGGGAAAATGATTTTGTCAGCTGTAAGAATTTGCTCTGAATTGTCGGTTATAATTGGTTCAATGCCGAGTCTGTTTATCGCATTGTAGATGGAACAAACATTACCTGCGTTGTATTTTATAATGGCAACTTTCATTTAACTATTGAAATATTTACAAAGGTAGTTATTTTGTTTAAGAATTGAATTCTTTCTCAATGTGGATTATAAAGATAGTAAGGCGTTTTTGTCTAAATTTTACTATTTTTGCCATATATTAACGTATAAAGAAAAAAATATGAGTATCGAAACATTACAACCCGCATCGTTGTGGAAGAATTTCTACAAATTAACACAGATTCCTCATCCATCTGGACACATGGCACAAATTTCCGATTTTTTGAAATCGTTTGCTAGTGAGCATCAACTTGAAATAAAAGTTGATAAAGTAGGGAATATTTTGATAAAGAAGCCCGCAGTTAAAGGTTTTGAAAATAGACAAACTATTGTTTTGCAAGCTCATATGGATATGGTGCCACAAAAAAATGGTGATGTAGAGCATGATTTTTTGAAAGATGCTTTGCAACTTGTAGTGGATGGTGATTGGGTGCGTGCTTCAGGAACTACTTTAGGGGCAGATAATGGAATTGGAGTAGCTGCAGCGTTGGCTATTTTGGAGTCGAAAGATTTACAACATGGCCCTATTGAGGCATTTTTTACAGTAGATGAAGAAACTGGCATGGTTGGGGCTAATGGTCTTACTGATGACTTTTTGAGTGGAGATATTCTGTTAAATATGGATTCAGAAGATGAAGGTGAATTGTATGTAGGTTGTGCAGGAGGTGTAGATGCAAATGCTATATTTCGTTACAACGAAGTATCAGTTCCCGAGGGAGATGTTGCCGTAGAAGTTTCTTTGTCGGGATTGCGAGGAGGGCATTCGGGCTTGGAAATAAATGAAGGACGTGCCAATGCTAATAAATTAATGTTTAGATTTTTGAAAGAAGCTATAATGCAATATGAGGCACGTTTGGCGAGTGTAGAAGGTGGAAATATGCGAAATGCGATACCACGAGAAGCTTGTGCAGTGTTGACAATCCCAGCTGATACATACGGCGATTTAGAAATTTTGGTGCAAGAATACGAAGATTTATTCAATGAGGAGTACCGTGCAATTGAAAATGAAATCGTTTTCTCTATCCGTGAGGTTGATTTGCCATCAGGTTTGATTCCTGAAGAAATTCAAGATGATTTGGTCAATGCGGTTACTGCTTGTCCAAACGGAGTATTTCGTTTTATTCCTGAAATACCTGATACGGTTGAAACTTCGAATAATCTTTCTATTGTAAAATCAACGGGTGATGCTATTGAGGTTGCTTGTTTGTTGCGTAGCTCTGTTGATAGCAAAAAAGATGAGTTGGCATCAATGATAGAGAGTGTATTTGCTTTGGCAGGAGCAAAAATCGAATTTACAGGAAGTTATTCGGGATGGAATCCTAACGTAAATTCACAGATTCTAAAAACAATGCAAGAAGTTTATCAAAAAGAATTTGGAAAGAATCCTGAAGTGAAAGTTGTTCATGCTGGTTTAGAGTGTGGTATTATTGGGCCAAAAGTGCCAGAAATGGATATGATTTCTTTTGGACCTACAATTCGTCATCCACACACACCTAACGAAAAAGTAAATATTGAAAGTGTAGAAAAATTTTGGAAATTTTTAGTGGCAACATTAGCTAATGTTCCTATAAAAAAATAGTATATGGAAGATAATAAAAATAAGGTTGGGTTGCCAGAAAATGCGACTCGTGAGTTGAAAGATGGCGAAAAGTATAATCCGATTTTGCCACCAAACAAATGTGTGCCTGAAATTAGTTTTTATTCGGTAGCATGTGGGATTGTAATGGCCGTTTTGTTTTCGGCTGCTGCTGCATATTTGGGGTTAAAGGTTGGTCAAGTGTTTGAAGCTGCTATTCCTATTGCGATTATTGCTGTTGGAATTTCGAGTGCGACGCGTAGAAAAAATGCTCTTGGCGAAAATGTTATTATTCAGTCGATAGGAGCAAGTTCCGGAGTTATTGTAGCAGGTGCTATTTTTACGTTACCAGCTCTTTATATTTTGCAAGCTAAATACCCAGAGATAACGGTTAGTTTTATGCAAGTATTTTTGAGTTCTTTGTTAGGTGGAATTTTGGGTATTTTGTTTTTAATTCCATTTCGTAAATACTTTGTGAGCGATATGCACGGAAAATATCCGTTTCCGGAAGCTACGGCCACAACGCAGGTGCTTGTCTCTGGCGAACAAGGTGGAAGTCAAGCGAAACCGCTTATTTGGGCTGCGGCCATTGGCGGTTTGTACGATTTTGTTGTGGCAACTTTTGGTGCATGGAGCGAAACACTTACCTCGCGTATAATTCCATGGGGTGAATCGATAGCTCAAAAAGCAAAATTGACTTTTTCTATTAATACGGGTGCGGCTGTTCTCGGTCTTGGCTATATAGTTGGGTTAAAGTATAGTTTAATTATTTGTGCAGGTTCGTTGTTTGTATGGTGGTTTATAGTTCCTTTGCTTGGAATGACAACGCAAGACTCTGTAATGTTGAGTCAAATGGATCCTGATTGGATTTTTGCTAACTATGCACGCTATATTGGTATTGGGGCTATTGCTATGGCTGGTGTTATTGGAATTGTAAAATCGTGGGGTGTGATAAAAGGTGCTGTTGGTTTGGCGAGTAAGGAACTTGGAAGCAAAGGAAAGGCTGTGGCACAAGCACTTCCTCGCACAGAGCGTGATTTGTCGATGAAGTTTGTGGTGTTGTCAATTGTTGCAGCTCTTATCATTACATTCTTGTTTTTCTATTTTGGGGTGATAAATAATTTGTTCCAATCGCTTATAGCATTTCTTGTGGTGGCTGTTATTGCCTTTTTGTTTACTACGGTTGCTGCAAATGCTATTGCTATAGTAGGCTCGAATCCTGTTTCGGGTATGACGCTAATGACGCTCATTATTGCTTCGGTAATATTGGTGGCTGTTGGTTTGAAGGGTACAAGCGGAATGGTGGCCGCTATGGTAATTGGTGGCGTTGTTTGTACGGCGTTGTCGATGGCAGGAGGTTTTGTTACCGACCTAAAAATAGGTTATTGGATAGGGAATACACCTGCAAAACAAGAAACTTGGAAATTCCTTGGTACGTTAGTTTCGGCAGCTACTGTAGGCGGAGTTATTATTATTTTGAATAAAACGTATGGCTTTACGGGCGACAATGCACTTGTAGCTCCTCAAGCTAATGCTATGGCTGCTGTGATAGAGCCGCTCATGATGGGCCAAGGTGCTCCTTGGTTGCTTTATGGCGTAGGTGCAGTGTTGGCGTTGTTGCTCAACTTGCTTGGCGTTCCGGTTTTGGCATTTGCTTTGGGTATGTTTATACCATTGTCGTTGAATACGCCGCTTGTGGTGGGTGGATTGATTAGCTGGTATGTATCGTCGCGAACAAAAGATGCAGAATTGAATAATGCTCGCCAAGAAAAAGGTACGCTCATAGCATCAGGTTTGATTGCCGGTGGAGCTTTGATGGGGGTGGTGAGTGCCGCACTTAAGTTTGCCGATGTAGACCTATATATGCCACAGTGGGCGGAAAGCAGCAGTGCTGCTATTTGTGGTGTGGTAGCTTATTTGTTGTTGATTGCTTATTTTGTTTGTGCAAGTATGCGTACAAAGAAATAACGCAATTTTACAAAAAAATAAAAAGGCATTTAGTCAATTCGATTAAATGCCTTTTTTATATCAAATAATAGATATGAATTTTTTTTATGATTAGCATTATTTAAAAATAAATGCTTTTACAGCCGTAATCCTTTCGGAGACGTTGTAGGACAAGTTGGATATCCATTTAAAAATAAATGCTTTTACAGCTTGTCCGAATTTAGGACCTTTTCAAGCATCGTTGGATATCCATTTAAAAATAAATGCTTTTACAGCATGTGTGGTATAAGTTGTTGAAATCCAACGATTATATAAAAAATAAATGAATTTTTTGAGTGCTTGAATATTGTAGAAACCATTGTTGCTACATATTTTTTAAAATTCAAACCTCAAACTAAGGCGTTCCAACACGCCCTTCCCAAAAAGGGAATAAAAAAATCATATCTAAAATTTCAAAGATCTCTGTATGTATAGGGCAAAGATAGCCTATTTTTTCTTTCTATCGACAACTTTTTTGCTCAAAGCAATGTTTCGTGCTGCATTCCAGTCGGCGTTAATGCCTTTGTATGTGCCATCTTTTTCTTGCTTGCCTTTCCCTTTTGTGCAATCAGGATTTTTACAAATAAATATCGACTGGCTTATACGCTGTCCCTTTTCTCTGTGTCCGCAGAAACTGCAAGTCTGGCTTGTGTGATATGGGTCAATGTATCTTACTTCAATTCCCGTAGCATTGGCCTTGTACTCAATCATTGTCTGCAATTCAAAGTACGACCAATAACGAAGAATGAACTTGTAGCCCTCATCCACTTCGTCGTTTTTGTTTCGACCAAATCCTGTGAGTCGTTCCATCTGAATTACGCCTGCTTTGTTTTTCAGGGCAAACTCAATAATTGATTTGCTAAAAATATGGTTTTGCAAGTGTACCCAATTTTTCTCCTTGTCTTGCAATCGCTTGAAAGCTTGCAATTTCTGATTCCTACCGTGTCCACCATTGGTAGTGTGGAGTAGGTTGCGTTGCAACTCCCTCTTTTGAGCCTGCATTCGCATACGCATATTCAGGAATTGCTCGCGTGAGCCGATGCTCATACCGCCATACTCATTGTCGTTGAGTGCTGCATAAAGTGGTACGTTGATACCCAAGTCAACACCCACAACCCTCTCGGGGTTGAGATTATTTTGCACCTTTGGAATCTTTACAACCAGCAACAAAAACATTTTGTTATTTTTTGCCTAATTACCAACATCGTATTGTCCACTTAAAATACGCTCTACTATTTCACGATTATTACTTCTATCTCTGCCGAAGTTTAAATCCCACTCCAGGCCTTTTGGAAATTTAACATAAATGTTATTAGGGTTGTTATCACGTCTGAAAATCCCTAATGTTTTATGCCCTGGACCAATTTTTATTCTGAAGGGTATAGGCATCCCTTTGCGATAATTTGGAACAGAACATTCTCCCTTTTTTATATCAATGCGTTTTTCGGTGTACTTTGATTTTTCTAAAATTAGACAATCCAAAATTTCGCCTGGAATCACATCTTTAAACTCTTTTCTAATCGTTTTTAGAATGGTATTGTGTTCTTGTGAAATCCCAAGAAATTCTTTTTTCTGTTCAGTGAAAAGCTTTTCTAATTCTTTCTTTTCTTGTTTTAGATTGTCTATTTCTTCTTGTGAAAGTTTGTCTCGTTTGCAGTGTTTGAGAATCTTTTCAATTTCTTGATATCTTGGGTTTGTAGCATACATACGAGATTCATACTCATCATTAAGAAAATAATGAGACATTATGCGGTTTGCTGCTTTATATAAATTGTCGTTTATCTCATTCCAAATGCGGTACTCTTCTTGGTTGCGAAGATTGGCTTCTTCGCTATCTCCGTGACGATGTAGATGTACCTCAATTTTTCTAGTAATGCAAGTAAATTCTGTTGCCATTTTTTTATATGATGAAATAAACTATTTGAAACACATTGTTATACTAACCATAAATAGTATAAAAATACCAACGATAAAGCAGATGGCTGCTATTATTTTTAAGGTGTTTTTTTGCTTTTTATCCATATTGAAATAGTTATTTAGTTTACCCAACAAAGTTAATTTTTTTTATAGATAATGCGACTTTTTTTGTTCTGTAATTCTTCGCATAATATTGTGCGTATTTTGGGCTATACCTTCGAAAAGTTTTCCTATTTTTGCAAGATAAAGTGTATGCATACAAATATATGAAAGGGAAAATAAGTCATTTAATAGAAAGTATCAGGAGTTGGAAATATCTACCTCGCTGGGGAGTGTTGGTAATAGATTTATTTATTACGCTATTTTCGTTCTTTTTGGTCTATTATTTGTGTTTAAGACCATTTTCGGTGAATTTTATTAACTTGTTTTCATTGAATTATCAGTCTATTGGGCTTTTCCCCGATTTGCTGATAGTGATGTTGGTGCAAGTAATAAGTTTTATTTGTTTTCGTACATATTCGGGCATTTTACGCTACTCGGCATATATAGATGCATTGAAGTTGCTCTTGTCGGTGGCATTTACAATGGCATCGTTGTTTTTGGTGCATGGGCTTTCTGTTATCTACAATGAATTTAATCCGTCGTTTCCTCCTCTTTTCTTGACATTAGAAATTTTGTTGTTTTCGTTGCTGAATTTTGTGTTTTTGTTTTCGGTACGATTGGTTGTGAAATTGCTTTTCGAACGTTTGGAGTTGGAGTCTGGGCCTTACAAAAATGTGATGATTTATGGAGCAAAGCAAGCTGGTGTTGCTATTGCAAAATCGTTGAAAATGACGCCTAACAAATATAATTTAGTAGGGTTTATAGATGATGATAATAATCACGTTCAGTTGATGGGCGTTAAAGTTTATTCGTTTGACAACGTTGAATCGATTTTAGCATATAAAAAGGTGAAAGCAGTGATTGTTTCACCATTGAAAATGCAAGAAAAGAATATAACAAAGTCGTTGGAGTTTTTATTGGAACGAGGCGTTCAGGTGCTTACAACTTCTATTTTGTCGGAATATAATCAAGGTGCAAAAGTAGATGTCCGCTCAATAAAAAATATTCAGATAGAAGATTTGTTAGAACGTAAAGAAATAAAAATAGACAAGCAGGAAATTTCGGCACAATTAAAGGATAAAACAATTTTGATAACGGGTTCGGCAGGTTCAATTGGTAGCGAAATCGTTCGTCAAGTTGCACGTTTTGAGCCAAAACTGATAATTGTGCTTGACCAATCTGAAACAGCGTTGTTTGATATTAAAAATGAAATTAAGCAAACATTTGAAAATGTGAGTTTTGTCCCATTTTTGGCTGATATTCGTAATCAGGAGCGAATGGAGTATGTTGTAAAAACATATCGTCCAGATATTATTTATCATGCAGCAGCATACAAGCATGTGCCAATGTTGGAAGATAATCCTGTAGAGGCAGTACAAACCAATGTGCTAGGTACAAAAAATATAGCTGATTTGGCAGTGAAATACAATGTTTCAAAATTTGTGATGATTTCAACCGATAAGGCTGTGAATCCTGCTAATATAATGGGTGCATCGAAACGTATCGCAGAAATTTATGTGCAATCTTATTTCAAGAAATTACAACGAGAAGGGAATGTGATTACCAATTTTATAACGACACGTTTTGGCAATGTGCTTGGATCAAATGGCTCTGTAATACCAATTTTTAAGCGTCAAATAGAAGAGGGAGGACCAGTAAAGGTAACTCACCCTGATATAATTCGTTATTTTATGACTATACCTGAAGCTTGTAATTTGGTGTTGGAAGCAAGTACAATAGGTAAGGGTGGAGAGATTTTTATTTTCGACATGGGAGTGCCTGTTAAAATCGATGATTTAGCAAAGAAAATGATTCGTTTGGCTGGATATACGCCTAATGTTGATATAAAGGTAGAATATACGGGATTGCGTCCGGGCGAAAAACTGTATGAAGAATTGTTGAATGTGAAGGAGATAACCAAAGAAACTTCGCATGAAAAAATTATGATTGCCAATGTACAAGAATATGATTATGACGTAATCTCGAAAGAAATAAATACACTAATTGGATTAAGTCGAGAGTTTAATGATTTTCCTATAGTGGCAAAAATGAAAGAAATAGTACCTGAATTTAGAAGCAAAAATTCAGTTTACGAAAGTTTAGATAAGTAATAGTATAGAAGATGAAGGAAGTAAATTGCGAAAATGTAGAGCCAAAAAAGAGTTTGAATTTTATTGAGCAAATAGTAGAAAATGACTTGCGTGAAGGTTTAAATGATGGTCGTATACAGACACGTTTCCCACCAGAACCAAATGGATATTTGCACATTGGTCATGCTAAAGCTATTTGTATGGATTTTGGTATTGCCGAAAAGTATAATGGTGTATGTAATTTGCGTTTTGATGATACTAACCCTGTAAAAGAAGATGTTGAATATGTAGATTCTATACAAGAAGATATAAAATGGTTGGGTTTTCAGTGGAATAAATTATTTTATGCTTCAGATTATTTTCAGCAATTGCACGATTTGGCAATTCGTTTCATAAAAGAGGGAAAGGCTTATGTTGATGAGCAATCTGCAGAGGTTATTGCTCAACAAAAAGGGACTCCTACACAGGCTGGCGTTGAGAGTCCATATCGCAATCGTCCGATAGAAGAGAATTTACAACTTTTCGATCAGATGACAAAAGGGTTAATCCCTGATGGAAAAATGGTTTTGCGTGCAAAAATCGATATGGGGCATAGTAATATGCACTTCAGAGATCCTATTATGTATCGAATCATTACAACGCATCCACATCATCGTACGGGAACACAATGGAAAGTATATCCAATGTACGATTTTGCTCATGGTCAAAGTGATTATTTTGAGGGAGTTACACATTCTATTTGTACGTTAGAGTTTGAGGTGCATCGTCCTCTTTACGATTGGTATTTGGATCAATTTGTATCGGAAAACTATCGCCCAAAACAAAGAGAGTTCAATCGATTGAACTTGAATTATACCGTGATGAGTAAGCGAAAAATGTTGCAATTGGTACAAGAAGGTTTAGTTGCAGGTTGGGACGATCCGCGTATGCCAACTATTTGTGGGTTGCGTAGAAGAGGTTATACGCCTGAGTCTATTCGTAGTTTCATAGATAAAATTGGTTATACGAAGGTGGAAGGAACTATAGATGTTTCTTTGTTGGAGCATTCTATTCGAGAAGATTTGAAACCTAAAGCTGCTCGTGTATGTGCCATAATGGATCCTATAAAATTGGTGATTACAAATTACGAAGAAAATAAAAAAGAGATACTATTTTCTGAAAATAATCCAGAAGATGAGACATTAGGAACACGAGAAATGCTTTTTGGACGAGAGTTGTATATCGAGCGTGCAGATTTTATGGAAAATGCTTCAAAAGATTTCTTCCGTTTGTCGCCAATGGGACGTGAAGTTCGTCTGAAAAGTGCATATATAGTGCAAGCAACAGGTTGCAAGAAAGATGAAAATGGTACAGTTGTAGAAGTGTATTGCACTTATGACCCAAATACAAAAAGTGGAACAGAAGGTGGAAATAGAAAAGTGAAAAGTACAATAAATTGGGTAGAAGTAGATAGTGCTATTGATGCAGAAGTTCGTCTTTATGACCGTTTATTCTCTGTAGAAGACCCATCGTCATCTGACGAAGATTTTCGTGATTTATTAAATCCTGATTCTTTGAAAATTGTAGAAAATTGTAAGGTAGAGGCTTGGTTGAAAGATGTGAAACCATTGGATCATTTCCAATTCCTTAAAATTGGCTATTTTACAGTTGATGCAGATTCTTCTGAAGAGAGGTTGGTATTTAATAGAACAGTTTCATTGAAAGACACTTGGGCAAAAAAAGTTTAAAAATATGAATATGTATAAAAGAATTTTATTGAAACTCAGCGGTGAATCGCTAATGGGTGAAAAAAAATATGGAATTGATGAAAACCGTTTGTCTGATTATGCTAATCAAATTGCAGAAATGGTAAAAGCAGGCATTCAAATTGGTATTGTGATTGGTGGCGGAAATATATTTCGCGGTTTGAGTGGAGCAAATAAAGGTTTTGATAGAATTAAAGGAGACCAAATGGGAATGTTGGCAACGGTTATTAATAGTTTAGCTTTGAGCTCTGCATTGAGTAGTGTTGGTATTAAAAATCGCGTGTTGACAGCTGTTCGAATGGAACCAATAGGAGAATTTTTCAGTCGTGATAAAGCCATCGAATTGTTAGAAGCTGGTTACGTTGTTATTTTTTCTGCAGGAACAGGCAATCCATTTTTTACAACAGACACAGGTGCATCGTTGCGTGCTATTGAAATCAATGCAGATGTAATGTTAAAGGGGACTCGTGTAGATGGTATTTATACTGCTGATCCAGAAAAAGATGCTTCGGCTACTAAATTTGATGAAATCACTTTTGACGAAATTTACAATAAAGGATTAAAAGTGATGGATTTGACAGCTACAACAATGTGTAAGGAAAATAATTTGCCTATAATCGTTTTTGATATGGATACAGTAGGTAACTTACGAAAAGTTTTGAATGGTGAAAACATAGGAACTTTAGTGCATAATTGATGATTTGTATTATTTTTGTGAAAATTAAAATATAAAAAAATATGGATGAAACTATAAAATTATATTTGGACATGGCTGAAGATAGCATGACCAATTCTATTCGTTTTTTAGATGAGGCATTGGCACATATTCGTGCAGGTAAAGCTAATGTTCGAATTTTAGACGGAGTGCGTGTTGATTACTATGGAACAATGTCGCCACTTTCGAGTGTTGCTACAGTAACTACCCCAGATGCAAAAACTATATTGATTCAACCTTGGGAAAAATCTATGTTGAGTGTTATAGAGAAGGCAATTTTAGATTCGTCGGTAGGAATTACACCTGCTAACAATGGAGAGTCGATACGTTTGTGTATGCCTCCAGTTACAGAAGAGCGTCGTAGAGCTTTAGTAAAAAATTCAAATCAAGCAGGTGAAGATGCTAAAATAGGTGTGCGAACAGCTCGTCGTGAGGCAATAGATTCTTTGAAAAAAGAGTTGAAAAATGGTATGCCAGAAGATTTGGAAAAGGATGGCGAAGCAGAAGTTCAAAAATTGCACGACAAGTTTATAGCAAAAATCGAAGCTATGTTGGCAGAGAAAGAAAAAGAAATAATGACTGTTTAGAAATAATCTAATTTTTATATACCTTCCTTTTGTCGTTGTATGAAGGGAAGGTTTTTGTTTTATTTTGAGAAAATTTTTTGCTTTCATAATATTATGTTTGCCTTTGGTTGTATATGCCGAGGGTAATATGGTTGCTGTTTCTGATACATTATCAAAGCAAAAGCATACTTTTTATGTTGTCCCAACAGTAGAATATTTACCAGAAACTAATTGGGCATTTGGGCTAACTGGAGCAAATTATTTTGCTTTTACCGATATAAGAAAGGTTAGTAGTCTTTCTTATAGTTTTAGTTATTCTCTATCGCATCATTATTCAGTTGATGTTTATCCAAAAATTTATTTTGGGCGTTGGTATTTATATGCAAATACGTCGTATAAGCATAAAACAGATATTTTTTATGGAATAGGTAATAGAGTCACTGATTCAGATGTCGCACTTCCTTATGTATCAGATATTTTTTCTTTGAATATTCAACCTCAATATTTTATAAATAAATATTGGAGTGTAGGAGGAGCGTTGTCTATGCATTATGAGAAAATGCAGAAAACACCAAAACTCGATTCTTTGATGTTGGCAAGAGATATTGCTGGAGGAAAACCTTATTTTGTGTGGAGTATAGGTGCGGTTGTGAGTTATGATTCGCGCGATAATTTATTTTATCCTCAAAAGGGAATGTTTTTTAAGTCATTGTTGACTTATTCCGAACCATATTTAGGTAGTGCTGTTCGTATGGGGAGGTTTAATACTGAATTTAGACATTTTGTTCCTATTTATAATGAATTCCTTTTTGCTTGGCAGGTATCAGCTGATATGGTATGGGGAAAATCAGTCCCATTTCAGTTGTTACCGACGTTTGGAGGTTGTGATTTAATGAGAGGTTTTAGGAAAGGACGTTGGCGTGATGATGTTGCTTTAGCATTACAAGCAGAATTTAGAATGCCTATTTATTGGCGGTTGAAAGCTGCTGTTTTTGGTAGTGTTGGCGATGTTTATAATTGGAAACATTGGCAATTTACGATGCCAAAGTTCGCCTATGGTGTTGGCTTAAGGCTACGTTTTAATAAGGCAAAGGTTAATCTTCGCTTTGATATAGCTCGTACCAATTATGGTAATTGGCGGAGCTTCAAAGAAAATTGGAATTTTTATTTTACAGCTTCCGAGGCGTTTTAATAAAAAAAGGAACTTTAAAAAGTTCCTTTTTTTATTTATTTCTTTTGTTGTTGCGGTTTGCCTATTGCTTCGCGCATTGTGGTGTCGGCCTCAATATTTTTCATTCTATAATAATCCATGATTCCTAGATTTCCATTACGGAAAGCCTCTGCCATTGCTTTAGGCACTTCAGCTTCTGCTTGAATAACATTTGCACGAGCTTCTTGTGCTTTAGCTTTCATTTCTTGTTCTTCTGCAACTGCCATAGCACGACGTTCTTCTGCTTTTGCTTGTGCAATGTTTTTGTCGGCATTAGCTTGGTCCATTTGTAGTTGAGCACCAATGTTTTTACCAACATCTACATCGGCAATATCAATTGATAAAATTTCGAAAGCAGTACCTGCATCTAACCCTTTTCGAAGTACAAGTTTTGAAATAGAGTCAGGATTCTCTAATACAAGTTTGTGCGACTCTGATGAACCAATAGACGAAACAATTCCTTCGCCAACACGTGCAAGAATAGTTTCTTCGCCAGCACCACCCACTAGTTGTTTGATGTTAGCACGAACGGTAACACGAGCTTTTGCTAAGAGTTGTATACCATCTTTTGCAACAGAAGACACTGTAGGAGTATCAATAACTTTTGGGTTTACAGACATTTGAACAGCTTGAAAAACATCTCTACCTGCCAAATCAATAGCAGTTGCCATTTGAAATGTCAAATCGATGTTAGCTTTTGATGCCGAAACCAATGCGTGAACCACGCGTTCTACATGTCCACCTGCTAAATAATGTGCTTCAAGGTCGTCTCTTTTTATTTCGCGGAGTCCAGCTTTGTGTGCTTCGATAAGTGCACGTACAATAATTGTAGGCGGCACTTTTCTTATTCGCATTAAAAACAATTGAAGTAACGAAATGTTAACGCCAGAAACTTTTGCCGAAATCCATAGTAGAAATGGAACATAATAAAGAAAAATAATCAGTAGGACAATTAAAAATATGAGTCCTACAACTCCTAAACTTGATAATAGTACCATAATAATTAGTTTTTAAGTTATATTGAACGAACTATGATTGTATTAAATTCTACTGCTGTTACTTCTACTGTAGTGCCTTGGTCTATAAAGTCGCTTATAGTTTTAGCCTCTACACGATTACCATTTATTTCTATTGTGCCAATAGGTGCTAAACGAGAAATTGCTATACCTTTATCGCCTTTTTGTATAGTTATGTTTTGTAAAGGTTCTATTTTGCTGTCGATTTCGGAGTGTAATGATATTCTGTCAATAGTTTTAGAACGGAAAAAATACCAAATCGAGAATCCTAAAATTATTAACCCAATCAATAGTGCAATGAAACCAGCCATTGGGCTAATTTCTATAAATGCGTAACAAACTGAACCTGCTACAAAAACTCCTCCTGCAACTCCTGCTATTGATATACCAGGGAAGAAAAATATTTCCAAAAGGAAGAAAAATATTCCTGCTAGCATTAGGCAAACAACTATGATGATATCCATGATAATAAAGTTTAATTTTTTGTAAAAATACAATTTATTTTAAAACTCAAACTGAAATCCTTGTTTTTTTAATGTCTTTATAAGAGTAGTTGTTATGGTTTCATTATCTTGTTTTGTATAACGAATGTCTGTAAAGATTTGTGCTAGCGAAGTTTTGTTGTTGTCGGCAACAAATTTTTTATTTTCGGGCAACGACTCTTTGTATGCATAGTGTTTGTCGATGTCTGCAGTAGTATAGTCTGTATAGGTCTCGTGGTGTAGAATTGCTTCTATGGGTAAGCGATCCGATTTCGAAGGAATGATTTCGGGGTAACCTACAGTAATGGTTGTTATTGGCACTACGAATTTTGGTAAGTTTAAAGCTTCTACAATTTTCTCTGCATTGTAGGTGGTGGTGCCTAAATAGCAAATGCCTAAACCTTTACTTTCGGCAGCGATGCAAAAATTTTGAGCAAAAAGCAAGGCGTCAATTGTTGCAGTCAAAAAAGAGTGAAAGTTGTTGTATCCGGGCGTTGCGTTGCGTTGTTCGCACCATTTACAAAAACGATTGAAGTCGGCACAAAATGTAAGCACCAAAGGAGCATTTGTAACCATTGGTTGATTGAAATGGCAAGGTGCGAGTTGTCGTTTTTTATCGTCGCTTTCGGTAGCAATTACGCTGTATAGTTGCATATTGCCTGTAGTTGATGCACAAGAAGCGGCTTGAAGTAATTCTTCAAGCAATGATTGCTCAATTTTTTTGTCGATGTATTTTCTTACTGAACGATGATTAGTTAAAAATTCCATGGTTTGATTTTTTTATGATATACTGCAAAAATAAAAAAACAAGCGAACTTCACAGCCAGCTTGTTTCAAAAAAAACTTTTAACCAAAACAAATTTATTACTAAAATAAAGTCATGAAAATAATTGCAAAATCTATGCCAAACTGCTTACTATTTATTTTGTGTTTTAACTTTAACTATTGCAGGCATTATTTTCTCGATAATGTTTATTTTTGCATTTGGATAAATATGTATGACTAAAAATATTTAAGAATATGAAAAGTAAAGAAACAATTTGTGTACAAGGCGGTTGGCAACCAACCAAGGGCGAACCTCGTGTTTTGCCTATTTATCAGAGTACGACGTTTAAATATGATACAAGCGAGCAAATGGCCGATTTGTTTGATTTGAAAGCATCAGGCTATTTTTATACTCGTTTGCAGAACCCTACAAACGATGCAGTTGCAGCAAAAATCACGGAATTGGAAGGCGGTGTTGCTGGTATGCTCACGTCGTCGGGACAAGCGGCTTCTTTTTATGCAATTTTCAATATTTGCGAGGCAGGCGACCATTTTGTGAGTGCATCGTCTATCTATGGCGGAACTTACAATTTGTTTGCAGTAACAATGAAAAAACTTGGTATCGAAGTAACTTTTGTTGATGCTGATGCTTCGGAAGAAGAAATCTCAAAGGCTTTCCGACCAAACACAAAAGCTTTGTTTGGAGAAACTATTGCAAATCCAGTGTTAAGTGTACTCGACATCGAAAAATTTGCTCGTATTGCACATTCTCACGGCGTTCCTTTGATAGTGGACAATACATTCCCAACGCCGATAAATTGTCGGCCGATAGATTTTGGTGCCGATATTGTTACGCATTCTACTACAAAGTATATGGACGGACACGCTACAAGCGTGGGTGGTTGCATTGTAGATAGTGGAAATTTTGATTGGGAGGCTTATGCCGATCGTTTCAAGGGGTTGACGCAACCCGACCCTTCGTATCATGGTTTGGCTTATACAAAGGCGTTTGGCAAGGGTGCTTACATTACTAAAGCCACAGCCCAACTGATGCGTGATTTTGGGGCTATACAGTCGCCACAAAATGCCTTTTTATTGAATCTTGGTCTAGAAACTTTGCATTTGCGTGTGCCTCGCCATTGTGAAAATGCGTTGCGAGTGGCCGAATATCTCGAGCAAGACGCACGCGTGGCGTGGGTGAATTATAGCGGCTTGAAGTCGAGTCGTTATTACGATTTGGCACAAAAACAATTTACCAACGGACAGTCGTGCGGCGTTGTAACTTTTGGTTTGAAAGGCGGACGCGACGTAGCTATTCGCTTTATGGATAGCTTGAAATTGGCGGCTATAGTGACGCACGTGGCCGATGCACGCACTTGTGTGCTACACCCTGCAAGCCATACGCATCGCCAATTGTCCGACCAGCAACTCATAGAGGCAGGAGTACAGCCAGACTTGATACGTTTTTCGGTAGGGTTGGAAAATGCCGATGATATTATTAGCGACATAGAGCAAGCTTTAGGTAAATAAATTATACAACCATAAAAATAGATAACAATGCAAAAGATAAAATTTCTTTTTACAGCAATATTTTTCGCTGCATTGGGTTTTGGGTTTGTATCGTGTGAAAACGACAATGAACTTGTTTCTAAATATAACGGATATAATTATGTAGATTTAGGCTTAAGTGTGAAATGGGCAACTTGTAATGTGGGTGCCGATTCTCCTGAGGAGTACGGCGACTATTTTGCATGGGGCGAAACCAAGCCTAAATTGTCCTATAGTGAAGAGAATTATACCTACAAAAAAAATCCAGAAACATTATCCTTTATTAGAGATGTGGCAACGGTAAAAATGGGTAGAAATTGGCGTATGCCGACAATAGAAGAGCACCAAGAACTCATCGACGAATGTACTTGGACATGGACTACTTTGAATGGTGTTAATGGTTATAACATAGAGGGTCCTAACGGCAACTCTATCTTCCTCCCTGCTGCTGGCTATCGCAATGGTAGCGATTTGGACTGCGCAGGGTTATACGGTGACTATTGGTCGAGTTCGCTCCATACGGGTAACTCCTATGCCTCCCAGCCCTACTACCTTTGCTTCAGTTCGGGCTACGTGAGCTGGTACGTCTCTGGTCGCTACTATGGGAAATCTGTGCGTGGGGTGTTTACCAAGTAAGATAGAAAAATAATGTAGGGACGCACTGTGTGCGTCCGCAAGAAACAGCGTAGGGACGTGGTGCACCGCGTCCCTACAATTTTTTAATAAACGCAAAAAAGACGCATTCGATGCGTCCCTATGGGTTTGTAAAAAAATGGACACATTCGATGTGTCCCTACTATTTATTCGGTATGGGTGTTGATACCATTCTTTTTGAACGTATCGTGGGCTTGCTGGTATCGGCTTTGGGTGGGTTGCAGCGTGAGGTGCGTCAGTTGTGCATCAAATTGGCGTTCTGCGATATCGAGTTGTAGTTCTTTTATCAGCCGCATAGCAAGGTTGGTTTGCTCATAAGCAAAAGAGATGCGGAGTTTTTTTGTAATGGTTTTGCATACTATTTCGGCATTAGAAATGGCATCGGCAGCGGCAGCTTTGTAGGCTACAGTAAGTCCGCCAGTGCCAAGCAGAATTCCTCCAAAATAGCGAACAACTATTACTAAAATGTTGGTCAATTCGGCAGCGTTTATTTGTCCGAGGATGGGTTTGCCTGCCGTAGACGAAGGCTCGCCGTCGTCGTTTGCACGAAAGTCCGTACGCTCTGCTCCAAGCATATAGGCGTAGCACACGTGGCGTGCGTCGTAAAATTCCTTTCGCTTTTGCTCCAAAATTTGCTTTACCTCGTCGAGGCTATCTACAGGGTAGGCAAAGGCAAGAAATTTGCTCCCTTTTTCCTTGTAAAGCCCCTCGGACATCGATTGTATGGTACGAAACGTATCTCTCATTTTTTATCGTGTTAACATAAATCGAATACTGAATCCGAAGTTAGAGTCGGAAATAGGGTATGAGGTCGAAATCAAAGGATTGTTCATTTGATAATCGTAGAATAGACGCAAGTTTAAGCGTGAACTGAACACGTAGTCGGCACTTATTTTTAGCGAAACGGTTTTGTTGCCACTTGTGGGTTGCACTTCGTCGGTTTCTATTTTTCGAATCAAAGCTTTTGTGTCTTTAAAAGCAATGTCGAGGCGTGTGGTAAGGTTGTTTTTCACCTTCGAGGTTTTGTTTTTGAGTTTAAGAATGACGTCAAAATCTTTGACTACATAGCCAATACCAAACACAAATTCGTCGTTAGAGGTTTCGATAAGTTGAACACTTGCCATGTTGAGTGTAAGGTTGCGTTGCTTGCGGTATTCAAATTTGGCAGTGAGGCTATTTTTCATAGCCATATCCAAACCTATAAATGGCGAGAAATTTTCGTTGATAGAAACGCTAGCAATATCGTAGCCCGACGATGGAATTGGGTTGCCACTTAGCACATCACTTATAAATCCGTAGCCGTCGTCGTTTGTAATGTAACTAGCAAACGAAGTGTACGAACCAATGTTGTATGTACATTGATAAGTGTGTTTTAGGGTAACGGTTTTGAAGTGTTTTTTTATCCACGGAATGCGTGATAGTCCGTCGTAGGAGATGCTCCAGTTTGGCAATAAACTTTTCAAAGAAGGGAATGGAGTTTTCTCGGTTTTCTTCAACGAACGATTAGAATAAGCTGCAAAAAATGCAGGAATTAAAACATCGGGAGAGTTGAGGTTGTAGCTTCCTACCGATGGGTCAAATTTCTTCCCACTTAATAATGGTTTGTCTTCCATAAACCCTGTGGTTGGATAGTGCGTGTTTTGGTAGCGTGCTTGTAATTCTTGAGCAATTGTTCCGCGGTGTTCTTTCATTTGTACGTATGCTTTCGAATGATAGTTGTTTTTTTCGTTACCTATTGCCCAAAACGAAGTACCAATGGCAACGTGTGTCATACGGAAACCTCCGGTAAATGTTTTTGGCATACCCTCAAAAGCGTATTGAACGGTTTTTTGGTCGGTGGTAACATATTTTGCCGAGAGTGCAATTTTTAGTCCGGGGATAGGCTCTATGTTAGCTTTGATGTCCAAATCGGTAGCTTTTGCAACACTTGCAGGATTGATAATAGAGTCGTTGCTCGAAAGCCATCCTCTCTCCCAAGCCCTTTCAATGAACCCTTCGCCGGGAATTCCGAATGAAAAATCGAGCCCCGGAGATAACATCTTTTGAGATGCTGACTGTCCGAAAAACGTAACATCGTTCATAAATCCGGGAAGAAGAAGGCTGTTCGATTCTTTATACGAAATAGATACGCGACGCACCATCATTAAAAATCGTAATGACAATTGTCCAAACTTTTGTGCTGGCGTAAGGGCGTTTGGGTCTTTAGTCTTTATTTTTATCGACAATTTGTTAATGTCTTGATTTGATGTGAATTCGATCTCGTTGTTGTTTTTCTTTTTGTATTTCAAACGAATTTCTTTGCCATTTGCATCGGTAGCAGTTAGGTCGAATGTAGTAGAATTAAGATTGTGGCGTACAGTTTTCTTTTCGCCTTTTTTTACATTGACTACAACGGAGAAGTTTTTAGCTCTAAATTTTCGTTGTGTTTGTGTAGTTTGCGAAGACGAGTAACGCTTATTTATGTCTTTTAAATATTTTGATTTATTGTAAAGCGTTTCAAGATTAAACTGCCCATCAACTTGCCAATTGTTAATACTTGAAATTGTATTTCCTATGGTAAGTTCATTTTCGGTTACGATGCCTCTATCCCAATGATATGTAGTGGAGTATTGTCCGTTGGCATTTATCCATTCCAAATAAGGTATTTTGTTGATAGGCAATGTGTACGACGCCGTAAATATCTGTTGATAGGTAAGTGGTCGACCTAATGTTTTTAAGCTACTTAATACCGTATCTTTCCAATTTTTGTATTCATCGGGGAATATGTCTTTGTTTACAGGTGCGTATCGTGTTTCATCAACTCTGCAGTTTGTTGCAGTGGCGAGCGTGAATTTTAGGTTTTTAGTAAGGTCGTAGTTGAAATTGAATTTTCTGTCGAGGGTGAAATCTTTACTGAAAGATAGAAGCGTGTTGTCGGCAAAAGATTCTGCTTTTTCCATTGTACCAGTTAAGTCTCGCATTAAGATTTCCGAATAATTTCGTGCGAGGTTTGCCGAGAAACTTATTCTGTTAGGAATGTAGTTGATATTAAACTCTTTAATAATGCGGAATGCAGGGTTGTTTAATTTTTTAGAATTTTTAAATGGCTCCCAAGGCTTTGGTGTAGTTGAAAAATCGTAATTGAACGAGGCTTGATGATCTTTCATTACATCGTATTCTGTTTCGGGATTTTTGTTTTCGGTTTCGTTATAGGCATACGATAGAGAGAAGTTAGCTGGGTCGTATATTCTAGGTTTTTTGCCCGAATAATCTACTTTTACATTTGTTAGATTTACACTTTTGGTAGTTTGTCGAGTAATCGATTTTTTTTCTAATTCTTTTTTCTCTTCTTCGGTTTCGAGAGCATCAAGAGCGTCGTTTAATAGTACATCTTCGTCTAGCGGATTGTATTTAGGCTTTTCGTAATCTTGCGAATAAGAGAAGTAAATTGGCAATTTAACGTTAGCTTTTTCGGGGAAAAGCTTGCCTAATTCAAAAGCAGTTGATAATTGCAATTGATATTTGTTTTCCATATTGCGATCTTGTACGTTGTCTTCAATACCTCCAAATCCTGCAGTTTCTACGCGTCCGGCTATATTAAAATTACCAAAATCAGAAAAGTTAATTGCTAAATCGGAAACAGCTCCCCATCCACCTTCTTCGTTAAACTCGCTTAAACGCAATTCGTTAACCCATACTTCAACACTCTTTTCAGATTTAGAGTTGTTTCGTATACCAATCATTATTACTTGTACGTCAGCAAGATTTGGATTGCCGAGTATCGTAACCTTGTTTTGTAGGTTTTCAGGATCGTATTCGGAATATTTTGTGTGCTGATTGATAGCCGTGTTTCCTCTGCTTTTTTCACGATTGCGATTGTTTTTTATTTTTGTCAGCAGTGAAAGAGGAAAGTCTATCATATTACTTTGAGGCCAAACAATTTCAGCTTCATTTTCAGAATAAAGACCCTCTTTTGTTAAAGTGAGTGGAACTTCGTATTCGTAGTAATTGTTAGTATTGTCTGTTCCTATACGAATGAAAACACTTACTTCGTTGTCTTTAATTTCAAGATTGTTGACAACTTCTGCATGGGTAAACATCTGAATACGACCATATTGGCGTAAGTCGAATGATAGGTTTTTATAAACAGCTCGAGCATCGCCTGGCGACAAGTTTGCAACCTTTAGTTGCATCGATTGTTCGTTTTCTTGTCGAAGTTGTGGTTGACTTGGGTCAGTTTCTCGTGTAACACCAGGTGGCAAAATATAGTTTACAGGTTTCTTATTTGCATTTTCTTCGATACTAACAGCCGATACGTCTATTGTCCCATTAGTTATAGGAGGATTATTTGCTTCGTATAAATCTTTCGAATAAATACGCCAATCACCACGAACAAGTCTTATAGTACCAAAACGTAGATGCGTAGTTTCCGAATAATTATTTAAGAACATTCTAATGAAACGAATTGAGCGGAAATCTCTAATTGTACCATAACTTCTTTCGTAACTTCTTATAGGAATTTTGAATTGATACCAAGTTACATTACTTTTTGTACCATTTTTTAGTTCTACGCTTGCTTCAATTTTATCATTGATGTAGTTTTTCCCTATTTCAAGGTCTGCTTTTCTTGTTGAAATGCGGTATTCGAAATATTTTTCATATTCGTTGAGTGTGTTGTCGCCGTTTAGGTCTTCTACATCAGGTAGTGTAGATGCAGAGGTGGAGTAGTTTTCATTGTTTTTGTTTGATGGAATAGAGTTGCCTTCCATGCCATTGTAACGTTTGTATCGCTCTAAAATACCTAACTCTTGAGCATCGTAGTCTGAACCTCTATAGTGATGATAGTTGTCGCCTGCAGGGTCGTTTAGTACTGAAAATGGGTCGTTATTTAAACGTTGTAGAGCTTCTGTAGAAAGTTTACTTTTATAGTTGTTTATATAGTTTTTGTAAGTAGAAAATTTAAACTCTTCTTCAGTTTTTAATCCATCAAAACCAACATCTTGATTCATACGAGCATCGTCGTCGTTGGAAAAAGCCACAACTGTTGATTGTACTTTAGGAACACGTCCCCAAATTGTAGTTTCAGTTACAGAAGTATCGCCAACGGCCGAAAGTCCATTCTCAAAATATTTTTTACCATCTTTCAAAATGTCTTCAGATATATCACCAAGGTTGATAAATAAATCGCCACCTTGCATTGTGCCTGTTGAGTCGTTTACAAATGGGTCCATTAACCAAAATTCAAGGTATTCGATGTTTGATGTTTCAAAATTTGTTACATCAAGTTTACGCATGATACCTCCCCAACGCTTTTGAGGGAAAAGTAAATTCCCGTTATTATCAATGTTGTCGGAGTCAAGGTTGTACGGACCGCGTTCGTTTGGATAGAAAGACAAGTTTAGTACCGAAAGATATGATGTTTCTCCAACGATGGCTTCTCTGTTTGGAAATATTTCTTGTTCGAGTACTTCTCGAGTCAAATGGTTTGACTGCAAATCTTTGTTTTGTTTGATATGTATTGGTGTGGTGGAGTTGTTTCTGTTAAAAACACTATTGTCTATCGAATACCAACTTAACAAAGCTCTATTTTTACCATATTCAGTATCATTACTTTTTTTCGATTCTGGAAAACTTGATGGTGTACTTGCCAATTTCCAATAATATGGATATGCAATGTCGATGCTTGTTTCTGATGTTTCGAAATCGTCGAGATAGGCAAAACCTTTGTTATTTTCTATTTTTCGATGTCCTGGTATTAATTGGGCAACTTCTGCATTAAATGATATATTAGATTCTTGCGAAAGGTTAAGTAATGGCAATTTATTTAGAAAAGAAGTTAACCATGGAGCTTCTGTTTTGTAAGCTGCATTTACACCCCAAATTGTATTTGAAAGAGGTTCAGAACCAATTGCCATTTTTGTTACTAAAGGCATCTCGGAAAGGTGCATCACAGTACCACCAATAGAAAAATCTTTGTTAAACGTATATTCGAGATGTGTACCAACTAGAGTTTTCCGTTGTAGGTTGAACATTGATTGATTTTCAAGCGAAACATCAATGTCTGTACCTGAAGCTAAAATGGATTCGTCGAGAATTGTAACTGTACCCATAATGTAATCTACAATGTAGTCTACGTTTTCTGTTAATGTTCTACCTCCTGCAGTAACTTTTACCGAACCTCGTGTTACATTCATTGCATTAAGTTGAATTTCGGAACTTGACGATGCTTTGTATTTTCCTGATATAATAAATTTATTTTTTTCAGAAAGTTCTTGTGCAACGATTAAGGTAGAGTCGTACAACTCTTGGAAAATATATTTTTTTGCAATTGCATCGTTCCCAATAACTTTTCGTAAGCCTTCGCCAAATGGTTCTAGAAGAGGGAAGTATATTCGTCCTGTAGAGGAGTTGATGGTAAATCCTTCTACATAGTCAAAAGTCCCGTCGGGATGTGGTTCGTTGCGAGAATCTAAACGATCGAATCCTAAAGCTCTAACAAGAAGTTTGTTTTTGATATTTCCTTCGCTTATATAGTTTAGGTAAAGACCATTGGAGTCGTTGCGGTGTTGAATGTCGAGTCTGAATTTTTCCGATTGAATGCGTGTAGCTCCAATATAATAAACGTTTTTCATCATCAAATCCCAGGTCGGTATATTTGGGTTTTGTGCTGAACTTTTTAGCAATTTTAATATTAAAGCTTGTGGAGGATCTATTCTGTCGGTAGAAAATTCTCCTACTTGATATGTTTTTCCATTGTATGTATACTCAAAAGCAACGGCAAGCACTTCGTCAGCATTAAGTGTATTTTGCAGAGAAATATATCCTAATTGAGCATTGAATGTATATTCAGAAGCATCGAGTTTACGGGCACTTTCTATTTTTTCATAATCTTCTCCGCCTACCATCCCATTGTAGCCATCGAGGGTGCTATTTGTGGTTTGTATATCACGTACACTCGTATTGCTTGCAAATTCTGCATACAGATTGTTGCTTCTATTGTCAGGAATGGGGGAAGCAATACTCCAAAAATTATTGTGAATACGTTCACTTTCGGCTAAGTCCATAAATGCAACAATATTCCGAGCTTGTTCGTAATTGCCACGTTTGTTTGTAACCCATACCTCTACACGATTTATGGTAATTCCGGAAGAGATTAGCGGAAGTTGTTTCATCGACTTTTCGTAATTGTCGCGAAAATAATGTGCTAAAAAGAAGTGTCTGTTTTCGTCGTATTCGTCAGCATTAACTTCGAATTCTTTTAATTGAGTACCCCCTTTGCTATTTACATGTTGCGATTCCGATTGTTGTTGAGAAACAACTGCCGTAACATTTAGTTTCCCAAATTGTAATTCTGTTTTTATACCAAAAAGAGCAGAACTCCCTTTTATTAAAGAGCCTTGTACGGGCATACTTACATTACCGGCTTCAAGTTTTTTTATGATTTCGTCTTCTTTCCCAGAGTAGGCCAATTTCAACATTTGTTTATCAAAGTCAAATGTAGATTCTGTGTTGTAATTAAGGTTAAAGTTGATTTTATCTCCAACTTTTCCATTTACACTTAATTGAATATTTTCATCAAAATCGAAAGTGGTTGTTTTTCGAAGTTTTTCTGATAGTGCAGGGTTGTCTAGCTTATTGTGTAATAAACCAAATGTTATTTCTGCAGAACCTTGTGTTTTGAGTTGAACACCGCCCGGACCAAAAATTTTGTCGGCAGGTCCAATGTCAAATTTTATATCTGTAAGTTTAAATTTGGAGTCGTATGATTCAAGTTTTTCGGAGTTTTTTGTTTTCCAAAAGTTTTGCATCTCTTGTTGCAACGTATAATCTTTATATTCTTCTTCTGTAAGCGAAAATGGACTTGATATTTCGATATCTCCTATTTTTGTTCGAACAATATAATTGCCAGAAATTGGGTCGTATTCTATTTCTGTTTTAATGTTTTCGGGGTCTTTTAAGTCAATAGGATTTTTCTCTGTTAAATCTTGATAATCATTTTTTTGTAAATCTTTTACTTTGAATTCTGGACTTGGAATATTCTCAAAAGACTCATCCTCTTTTTGTTTTTTTTGTGTAGTTTGCCCTATAGCATAATTTGATATAATCATGCCAAAAACACTAATGACGATAACTATTTTTAGTAGTTTATGCATTTATTAGTTTGACTTCTAAAACATTTTTAGTGCAAGTTTTATAGCTTGTTCTACACTTGTAGAAGGGTTTTCTTTGAAAATCTTCTCAAGAATTTTTTGTGAAGCTGTTTGTTGAAAACCTAAAGTTGTAAGAGCAGAGAGAGCTTCGTTTTGTGCTGTATTGTACACTGGAGTTTTTGTGCTTTCAAAACCCTCTATTTTTCTAATTTTGTCTTTTAAGTCAACAACTATACGTTGTGCCGTTTTTAATCCTATGCCTTTGATATTTTTTAGTAGTGTAAAATTTTCGTTTGCAATGGCTTCTTGCAATTCTGCAGCAGATAACGAGGAAAGAATCATCCTTGCTGTGTTAGCACCCACGCCTGATACTGATATCAATAAAAGAAATAATTCACGTTCGCTTTTCGAAAGAAATCCATATAAAACGTGAGCATCTTCTCTTATTGCTTCGTAAATATATAGCTTACAATGTTTGCTATTTAATAGTTCGGAATAGGTGGAGAGTGTGATGTTTATAGAAAAACCTATGCCGTTGGTCTCTACAACGGAAATAGCTGGTGTTAATTCTGTTATTTCTCCCTTTATGTAATCTATCATAAATATTTATAATTCAATCTACAAAGATAAGTTTTTCTTTATTTTTATTAAACGAAAAATCGGTACTTTTATTGCATTACTCTTATTCAAATATTTTTAGAATTTGAAAAGTAACTTTTATCTTTGTTTGCTTTTGAGAAAAAGTGAAAAACATGGGTAACGTCCACCAAAAAACAGGCAAAAGTTGTTTGTATAAGTAAAACAAGTATGGAAACTTTTTTTTCGTTTTTTAAATCGCATCTTAAATCGTTGTGCAGTTCGTTGGAATTACACGATTTTATTTTTCTTGTAGGGCAGAAACTTACGGGGCTTTCAAAAGTTGCTCTTATGACAAAAGAGTGCGTATTGAACGAATCGCAAAAACTATTGTTTTCCAGATATTGCAAAGAGTTATCCGAAAATCGTCCTATACAATATGTGCTTGGCGAAACCGATTTTTGTGAATTAAAAATTAAGGTAGATGAAAGGGCTTTGATTCCGCGCGTGGAAACATCGGAATTAGTAGATTTTGTGCTAGATTCAGCCGTAAAAGGAGCAAAAATATTAGATATTGGAACTGGAAGTGGTTGTATTGCTATTGCATTAGCTAAAAAAATATTGAATTCTAGCGTGACGGCTTACGATATTTCGGAAGAAGCTTTGCTATTAGCGGCGGAAAATGCACATTTGAATAATGTAGAAGTATTTTTTCGACAAGTAGATATTTTGAATGGAGCAGATTCTAATGAAGATTTTGATGTCATAGTAAGTAATCCTCCTTATATTAAGCTTTCAGAACGAGAAGAAATGTGTTCAAATGTGCTTGATTATGAGCCTCATTTAGCTTTGTTTGTTCCAAATAACGATCCTTTGATTTTTTATCGTGCAATAATTGATTTTGCAAAAAAGCATTTGTTGCCTACAGGAAGTTTGTTTTTTGAAATAAATAGAGCTTTTTCGCAAGAAATAAAAGAAATGTTGAATGAAAAAGGTTTTTCGAAGGTTGAAATACGAAAAGATATGTTTGGCAATGATAGGATGATAAGGGCTTGTTTCTAAAACGAATATAAATTATGCAAAAGAAAAAATATTCTTACGAAGAGGCATTACATCGTGTAGCAGCAATGTGCTCAATGGCAGAAAAATCGGAATGTGATATTCGCAACAAGCTTTTTGAATGGGATTTGATACCAACGGATATTGAGCGTATTTTATCTTATCTGAAAAAGGAAAATTATATCAACGAAGAACGTTTTGCTGCGGCATTTGTAAAAGATAAATTTCGTTTTTCTCAATGGGGAAAAGTAAAGATCGCATATGCTCTTCGTCAAAAAGAAATTTCTAATGAGATAATAAACAGTGCGTTAACTTTAATCGAAGACGAAGGTTATTACGAATCTTTATTGGTACTTTTAAGAAATAAGCAAAAAAGTATAAAATCGGGTAGTTCGTACGAAAAAAGTGCAAAACTTATCCGTTTTGCACAAAGTCGTGGTTTTGAACTTGATGTTATTTTAAAAGTGATAAAACAACTATAAATTCGTTATGCTTTTTCTTTGTTTATGAGAATGTTAGCATATATTTCAAGCATTTTTTGTTTTAGAAATTCCATGTCTTTGTTCTCTAAATCAATAAATGCTATTTGTTGTTGAAGATAGTCTTCGAATGCTACTTTTTCTTCGTCTGTGTAGTTTGTTTTATATTTTTGTGTATGAAGCAATAAATCGTAGGCAATCATATTATTTTTATAAATACGATAGTTTGAATGAATTTTTTTATCAATAATATTTGCCGTTTCTGTTACTTGCTCGTTTTTGTTCCCATTTAATAATTCAATTTCATTGTTGATTTCTCCTCCAAAATGGAAGTGTATATGACCTTTATAACCTTCAAGTCCTTGTTTCATATTGATAAAATCATCCATTGGAGTTTTCTTGAAGTTTTCATTATCTCTTTTTTGTTGAAATTCTTTTGCTTTAAGAAAATCACATGCATCGTATTCGTACGAAATAGTTAGTGGACAAATATGTAATTTCTTTATGCTATTTGCAAAATTGTCGTTTTGTCCAAGAACAAACATCTTTAGTAAACTTTCTTGTGTTCTATCGTTGGAGTCTTTTGCACGTCCTTCGCGTTGTGCAATCCAAATAGATTGGTTGCGTTCGCAAATGGTATGATGTATGTATGCTGATTGTCGTGCAAGTATTTGTACCATTTGTCGAATAGGAGCATTGCGTTGGATAATGAAACTTTTATTGATGCGGACTAATGTTCGAATCCAATCTTTTATAAGAAGGTTGTCTCCAATAGCAATTTCGGTCGTATTAAAACCATTGTTAAGGAGTATATAGTTCAAAAAGGCAGAATCGAGAATAATGTCTCTATGATTTGAAATAAAAAGATATGCTGTATTTTTTTCTAGCGATTCAAGACCTGAAAAAGTAATGCCTTTTGAAGTTTTTTGTTCTAATTGGCGAAGTAGCGGAGAAATGAATTGCTGTTGAAAATTATTTTTTGAATTAATGTTTTTTAGTTGGAGCTCTAACTTGTCTAACGGAATTTGTGGGAATAATTTTTGAATTAATCCCATAAATTCGACATCTGTTGTTAATTTTTCAAATGCACTTTGTAGTTCTGAATCGTAGAAAGGTCTTATTTCGTCAAAGTTGAATGTGTTTTCCATAACGTTTTTCTTGTATAATGCAAATGTAACATATTTTAAACATTAAGCAAATACTGAATATTTTTTGCTATGTTTTTTGAGCGTATTCTCCATTCTGTAGGGTAAAGGTTGTTGAATCTGTTACCTAAATTTTTAATCCATCCCAAAGGTGTATTTTTATGACAAATAGCAATATAACCTTTTTGAGAATTATTGAGAATGAAATTTTCTTTTTGTAGAAAACAAATTGCACTTTCGTAATCGAGTTCATGAGTTAAGATGTTTCCTTTATTGAAATATTTCGACAATGTCAATCCAGTTAAGGGGATAAAGTCTTTGCCTTTTTGTTCGTAAAGAGGAATACCTGCATGGAGGAGGTTTAGATTTTTTTGTAGAAAGCTGATAAGTTCAAGGTGCTTGTCGGGGACTGCGTAGAAAAATTGATTGTTTTGAATTACTTTAAACATTTCTTTTTCGAGTAGCACGTCAAGATTAATTTTTGTGGTTTGTGTTGGTTTTTGTTTTATTTTAATAGCGGAAGTTTGTTCTTTTTTTCGCAAAATAGATATAAAAAATCCTTCGCCTTTTGTTTTGTGTGGAAAAAAATGGTATCCAAAGTTGTTTTCTACTATTCCCCATTGTGGATTTATTTGTAAATGAAGAATTTCTGCATTAAAATGTTCGATAATCCAAGCAATATTTTTTTCATTTTCTTCTTGGTTGTAGGTGCAAGTGCTATAAACAAGTATGCCATTTTCTTTTAAAGAATTCCAAATGTGCTCAATAATATTTTTTTGCCTATCGGCACACATTTCCACATTTTTTAAGCTCCACTCTTTGATTGAATCGCAATCTTTGCGAAACATACCTTCGCCCGAGCATGGAGCATCTACTAAAATAAAATCGAATAATCCTCTAAATGAAGAAAAATCACTTGGGGAGTTGTTGGTAACAACGTTGTTGCAGTTGCCCCATTTCTGAATATTTTCTGATAAAATGAATGCTCTAGAGCGTACAATTTCGTTTGAGATAAGCAAACTTTCGGGTGGTAAAAGTTGGCTTAGGTGCGTAGATTTTCCGCCTGGAGCAGCACAAAGGTCTAAAGCAACAACTGGTGTTGTTATGTATTGTTTTACAACTTGTTCTAAAAACATAGAAGAAGCCTCTTGTACATAGTAAGTCCCTGCATGGAAAAGAGGATCAAAGGTGAAAAATGGGCGTTCATTTAGGTAAAATCCGCTGTCGCACCACATCACATGTTCATTTTGTAATTTTGGTTGCAGTTTATTGTTAAATCGAACACTGATAGGTGATTCTGCAGATAAACTAGAGAGAAACGCATCCCATTCGTTTCCTAATAATTTTTTTGTATAGTCGATAAAATCGAGCGGTAAATTCATGTTTTTATTTTAGTCGAACAAATGTACGAAAAAGTAATTAAACGCCTTTTTTTGAATCGTATGAAGAGGGAAATTGTGCTTATTATAGTTTAAGAATAAAATAATCCTCCTACACATCTTAAAAAAGATAGTCGTACAGTCAATGCTGAATAAGGAGGATTATTTGACGCAAAAATAGATATAAAATATGAAATACAAAATTCTTATACTCATTTTTTCATTTTCTTCTTATCCTCCAGACAGTAAGTCGAATTTTTGTATTTTTGCATTTATAAACAAAAATAAAAGCATGAAACTGAAGCATCTGTCTGTAGTAAATTATAAGAATATTTTGTCGTGTGAATTAGATTTCTCGGACAAAATAAACTGCTTTGTTGGACGAAACGGAATGGGAAAAACGAATCTATTGGATGCAATATATTATTTGTCATTTTGTAAAAGTCATACAAATTCGATTGATAGTCAGGTGGTTGCTCATGATGAGGATTTTTTAGTATTACAAGGCGTTTATGATAGAAAATCGTTAGAAGAAAATATTTATTGTGGAATAAAGCGTCGACAAAAAAAGCAATTTAAACGCAATAAGGTTGCTTATACGAAGTATTCAGAGCATATTGGATTTTTGCCATTAGTGTTGGTATCACCAGCAGATTCTTCGTTGATTTTAGACGGTAGTGAAGAGCGTCGTCGATTTATGGATATAGTTATTTCTCAATACGATAAGGCATATTTGAATGCTTTGATACGTTATAATGTCGCATTGCAAAATCGAAATTCGCTTTTGAAATTAGAGGCGGCAGATGGGTTAATGTTTGACCTTTATGAAGAAGAAATGGCCGAAGCAGCATCATTGATATTTGCAAGTAGAAATGATTTTATTCAACGTTTTGTCCCTATATTTCAGTATTATTATAATACACTTGCCGATGGGAATGAGTCTGTTTCTTTGAAATATACTTCGCATTTGTTTGATTCGCAAAATCTTATTGATATTTTACGTTCAACACGCAATCGTGATGCAATAATTGGATTTTCTACAAAAGGGATTCATAAAGACGATTTGGAGATGTTGCTTGGCGATTATCCTATAAAACGAATTGGCTCGCAAGGACAAAATAAAACTTATTTAATTGCATTGAAATTTGCTCAATTCGATTTCTTAAAAGAGATAAACGATGGCATGTCGCCGATTTTATTGTTAGACGATATTTTTGATAAACTAGATGCGGATAGAGTAGAGCGTATCATTCAGTTAGTGTCAGGAAATCGTTTTGGACAAATTTTTATTACAGATACCAATCGCGAACATTTAGATGAAATGCTTTCTAAAATTAATTATGAGAATAAAATTTTTAAAGTAGAGAACGGTAACGTGATATTTTAAATTTATGGCAAAACATAATGATTTTGGAAAATTAGGTGAACAACAGGCAAAAGCTTTGTTGGAGCAGAAAGGGTATACAATTCTAGATACAAACTGGGTTTCGGGGAAAAATGAGTTGGATATTGTGGCTCAGAAGGATGAAATGTTGATTGTAGTAGAGGTTAAAAGTCGGTCAACTGAGTATTTTGAACACCCAAAAGATGCAATAACACCAGCCAAAATACGCAGAATAGTAGAGGCAACAAACGATTATATCACATTGAAATCGTTAGATTTAGAAGTACGATTTGATGTGATAAGTGTTTTGCCAAAAGGAAGCGAATTTGAGGTAGAGCATATAGAAGATGCATTTCTACCTCCTATTTGTTAGATACCAAAAAGTTCGGGATATTTTCCTTTTGTATTTTTGTAAAAATTTTTGATTTCAATTATATCGTCTTCGTAATTTCCTGAAGGAATTACAATTTTTTTGTATCCTAATTCTTTTTTCTCGTAGTCGAGTGTTGCTAATACAATAGGTACATTTGCTTTGTAGGCAATAAAGTAAAACCCTTTCTTCCAATCAGGATTGTACTTTCGAGTTCCTTCGGGAGTTATTCCTAATTGAAATTTTTCATGCTTTTTAAATTCTTCTGCAATTTGATCGGTAAGTGATGTTTTTTTGCTTCTATCAACTGGGATGCCACCAAGTGCACGCATAAAATTGCCTAAAGGAAATTTAAACCACTCTTTTTTTATGAAAAAATGGGCTTTAGCACGCATAGCTTTGTTAAATAAATTTCCCCATACAAAATCCCAATTACTTGTATGCGGAGCAATACAAATAACACATTTGTTAGGAATTTCTACCTCGTTGTTAATTTCCCATCCGCACCATTTAAGTATTTTTTTGCTTAAATTTTTCATTCTAATGACTTTATTTTTAATTCTGTTCTTCTGTTTTTTGCTCTACCTTCTTCTGTGTCGTTACTTGCAATTGGTAATGCTTCGCCCAAGCCAATACAAGTTATTCTGTTTTTGTTTATACCTCTATTTATTAAATATTTAGCAACTTCATTGGCACGATTTTGCGATAGAGTTATATTGTGTTCGTATGTTCCAACGTTGTCGGTATGTCCAATAATCTCAATGTTAACTTCAGGTTGATGAGTTAAGAAACGATAGATGTAGTCAAGCTCTGGAGTCGATTTCGAGAGTAATTTGTAAGAGTCGGTTTCGAATGAAATGTTGTTTAGAATTAAACTTTGCCCAACTTGAATACGGTCTAATTCTATTATAACTTTATTGTCTAGCAAAGCGGAAGGTGTGATATTGTTTGAGTAAAAAAGAAAACCTTTTTTGTGGACATTGATAGCATACTCTTGATTGGCAGGTAGGTAAGTTGCAAATGTCCCATTCCAATCGGAATTATAAATTAAAGTGCTATTTGTGGAAAGATTAGAAATTTCAATTTCGGTTTCAATTGGAGTTTTTTCAGTTCGTTCGTAAACGATACCTGCAAAATAACTCATTGCTGTTGGTCTTGCAGCTTGGTACAAGTTTATTTCATAGATGTCTTTTTCGTTTTCAGCTAAAATATCTGATGAAAAATATGCATTTTCACCATTTTGACTAACAATAAATCCGTATTCGTCTTTGTGTGTGTTAATTGGGTATCCAATATTTTTTGGTTTGCTCCATACATAATCTTTATTACGTTTGGAGTAAAAAATGTCAAATCCCCCTAAACCTTCGTGTCCGTTAGATGCAAAGTAGAGCGTACTTCCATCTTGATGAAAAAAAGGTGAAAATTCGTCATCGGGTGTATTTATAGAGTCGCTTAAATTAATTGGATTAGAAAAGCGTAATGTACCATCAGGCATTTTAGTTACAACGCATTCCCAAATGTCTTTTTTGCCTTTTCCGCCTGGTCTGTTTGACGAAAAGAATAGTTCTTTGCCATCGGCAGAAAGGCAAGGGTTTGTCTCCCAATGTCGAGAATTGAGTGGTTCGCCAGGGTTGATAGGCAACGACCAATTATTCCCATCGTGGACGCAATAATAAATATCGCATCCACCTCTTGTGTCAGGTTTGTCGCATGCAACGAAAAACATATATTTCCCATCAATAGAAAAATTTTGAGAACCTTCGTTTTCTTCTGTATTTGTTGGCATCCCTATGCTTTCAGATTTTTTCCATTCTCCGGTTTCATCACGAAAACTCCAATATATATCTTCGTTCCATTCTAAATTTGATTTGTTTTTATCTGCGATTAAAACGGTCGTAGAAAATACTTTTCCATTGAGCGATATATTTGGCCAATAGTCGTCGTACGGAGTGTTAATTGCTTCTAAATTTTGTGGATCGAAGGGGACGGGATTGTTTTTTAATTTTAATGCAACTTCATTTTTTCGTAGCAATGATGATATTTTTTGTTGGGAGTATTCATCTGAAATTTTACTAAGAGTATTTATTGCATTTTCGTATTCACCAGTTTCGTAATAGGCTTTTGCTAAACGATATCGTGTTTCGTTTATTTTGTATGAAGTATTTTGGATTGCGTCTTTCAATGTTGCAATTTGTTCTAATTGTTTTTTTTGTTCAAAGTATTGTGTTGCAAGAAACCAATATGCTTCAGTGAAAGTTTTGTCTTCTTCAATTGCTTTTTTTGCAAAACCTATCGCTTCGTTTGCAGAGAGACTATTGCGTGCCGATGCGTAGTATGCAGTTGCTTTTTTTGATGAGGTACTTAACGTTTGAGCAGAAATATAACTCGTAAACAATAGCAATAGTAGGGCAATATTATAACTCTTCTTTAATAATTTCATGTGTTTTGTTGATAAGTTCATTTATGTTGTCGTGCGAATACGATTCGGTAGCAATAGGTTTGTGAATAACCATAGTTATTTTACCCGGATGCATCAAAAAGGTGTTGCGAGGTAAAACTTCGTAGGCTCCTTTTATTGTAATGGGTACTAGCGGTAGTTTAATGTCTGTGGCTAAAAGAAATGCTCCGCGTCGAAATTTCCCTATCAGGCCATCGTGTGTTCTTGTACCTTCTGGGAAAATAACAACAGAAATTCCATTGATTAACTTTTTTGCAGCCAATTCGATAGAACGTGCAGCGGCTCTTTTGTTTGTCCTGTCAAGAAAAATATGTCCAGCATATTCGCAAGCCTTACCAACTAGAGGAATCTTTTTAATTTCTTTTTTCATTATCCATTTGAACTTATTAGGCAACCAGCCATAGATAAGAAAAATGTCGAAAACACTTTGGTGATTTGCTACAAAAACGTAGGATTGATTTTGGTCAAGCAACTCCTCACCAATTATTTCTACACGAAGTAAAGCAATGGCACAAGTAAATTTTGACCACCATCGTGCAGGATAATAACCACATTTAGTATCTCCGAAAATAGCCGACATCACGATTGTTGTGATGGCAGTTATTATTGTTGAAATTAGGAACAAAGGGAAGAAAACCAATATTTCGTAAAGAATGTAAAAAGGATTGATTCGTTTTTTCATTTTGTTCAAGTTTTTAATTCTTGATAAATAAAAAATGTTTATTCAGCAACAACTTCGCGATTGATTTTTTTTATCAACCCTTGTAGCACTTGTCCGGGGCCTATTTCTTTGAAATATGTTGCTCCGTCGGCAATCATATTTTCTACACTTTGTGCCCAACGAACAGCACCTGTTAATTGTGCGATAGAGTTCGCTTTTAAAGTGTCAGGATTTGTGTGGGCTTTTGCGTCAATGTTTTGGTATACGGGGCATATAGGAGCATTGTATGTTGTTGCAAGAATCGCTTTTTCTAATTCCGCTCGTGCAGGTTCCATTAGCGGAGAATGAAATGCACCTCCAACAGGCAATTTAAGAGCACGCCTTGCTCCTGCTTCTTTGAGCTTTTCGCAAGCAATGTCGATCGCCTCTATAGATCCTGAAATAACTAATTGACCGGAGCAGTTGTAATTGGCAGGAACTACAATACCATCAATATTTTTAAGTGTTTGTTCAATGGTCTCATTGTCGAGATTGATGATAGCAGCCATTGTTCCAGGATTCATTTCGCAGGCTTTTTGCATAGCTAATGCACGTGCAGAAACAAGTTTTAATCCGTCTTCGAAAGAAAGTACATTAGCTGCAACTAATGCTGAAAATTCGCCTAAAGAATGTCCTGCTACCATATCAGGATGAAATTCGTCACCTAAAACAAGTGCCGATATTACCGAATGTAAAAACACAGAAGGTTGAGTGACTTTTGTTTGCTTTAGATCCTCTTCTTGTCCTTCGAACATAATATCGGTAATACGAAATCCAAGGATGTCGTTAGCTTGTTCAAAAAGTTTTTTTGCTAAACAAGATGATTCGTATAAGTCTTTGCCCATTCCTACAAATTGAGCACCTTGACCAGGGAAAACGTAAGCTTTCATTTTTATAGTTTTTAGTTTGAATTTAAAGCACAAAGTTATTTATTTTTTACAACACCCAAAATTGTGTAAAAAAGCTAATGTTTTTGATGTTTATTTAAAACATTCTCCTATCTTTGCAATGTGAAATCCATATTATTCTAGGATTTTTTCTTAATCAATCAATTTATTTTTCACTAAAAGGAACATGAAAACAAACGTTCCAATATTAAATTTTTTATGTACAATATTCAGCAATTAGAAGAAAAAACGCTGGAAGAATTGCAGTCGATAGCCCTTGAAATGGGACTAAAATTAAAAGACTCAATTTCGCAGCAAGAGTTAATTTATGCAGTGTTGGATCAACAAGCCATTGTGCTCTCAAAAGAAACTACGCCTCAACGAAGAAAGAGAGCTCGTATAATTACAAAAAAAATAGTTCCTGAAGAACTAGTGGAAAAAAGCACGGAGGCTCAACAAACGAAAGAAGTTGCTATAGAAGAATCTCAAACTAAAGAAGAAGTAAAAGAACCTGAAAAGGTTGAGCAAAAAGTTCAAGAAAATACGGAAACAAAAATTGAGCAAAAGAAAACTGAAAATAAAAAATCTTCGAAAAAAAATAAAGAAAAAAATGTAGCAAACGCAACTTCTCAAACTGAAAATCCTATTAAGGAACAAGAACAACAACCACAAGCAACTCCAAAGCAAGAAACTCCACGTTACGATTTTGATAATTTACTAAAAGGACAAGGCACACTCGAAATAATGCCTGATGGGTATGGATTTCTTCGTTCTTCAGATTATAATTATTTTTCATCTCCTGACGATATCTATGTTTCGCAATCCCAAATTAAATTGCTTGGTTTGAAAACAGGCGATATGGTTGTTGGTTCAATTCGTTTGCCTCGCGAAGGAGAAAAATACTTTCCTTTAGTAAAAGTTGATACAATTAATGGACGCTCTCCAGAATTTGTGCGTGATAGAGTACCTTTTGAGCATTTGACCCCGATATTCCCAGATGAAAAATTTAATTTGACAAAGGGGCATAATCATAGTTTATCATTGCGTATTGTAGATTTGTTTTCGCCGATAGGCAAGGGACAACGTGGTTTGATTGTAGCACAGCCAAAAACAGGGAAAACTGTTTTGCTTAAAGAAATCGCTAATGCTATAGCTCATAATCATCCTGAGGTTTATATGATAGTGTTGCTTATTGATGAACGTCCGGAGGAGGTAACAGATATGGCACGTAGCGTGAATGCCGAGGTTATTGCGTCAACTTTTGATGAACCAGCAGAAAAACACGTAAAAGTGGCTGGTATTGTTCACGAAAAGGCAAAACGTTTGGTGGAATGTGGACACGATGTTGTGATTTTGCTTGATTCTATAACGCGTTTGGCACGAGCATATAACACCGTACAACCAGCTTCAGGTAAAGTACTTTCGGGTGGTGTAGATGCTAATGCATTGCAAAAACCAAAACGATTTTTTGGTGCTGCACGTAATGTTGAAAATGGTGGTTCGCTAACTATTATTGCAACTGCTCTTACCGAAACAGGTTCAAAAATGGACGAGGTTATTTTTGAGGAATTCAAAGGAACCGGCAATATGGAACTGCAATTAGATCGTAAGTTGTCAAATAGACGCTTATTCCCTGCTGTTGATGTTACGCTTTCGAGTACTCGTCGCGACGATTTGCTTCAAGATGAAAATACTCGAAATAGAATGTGGGCTTTGCGCAGTAAGGGGCTCGCAGATATGAATTCTGTAGAAGCAATGGAGTTTATTAAAAAACGTATGGAAAATACAATCTCTAACGAAGAATTTCTTGTAGTAATGAATGGCGATTAAAATTAAGAAAGATGAGAAAGTATTTATTTTTACTGTTATTATTCTTGTCGTTTACAACGATTTTTGCAAACGATTCAATAAGTTTATTCAAAAAAGATGGTACAGTTGTTACTTACGCTTTGTCGGAAGTTGATAGTATTAAGTTTGTAAAAAAAGCGGAGGTTGTTACTGTTAATTCTATTTCGCTTAATAGAACGGCAATTGGACTTTTGCAAGGTTATGATTATATGCTTTCGGCAGATTTAGATTACGAAGGTTCTACGCCTACTTTAAAGTGGCAAAGTTCGGATTCTTCAATTGCGTCGGTAGATGCTAATGGTCGTGTCTTACCTTTGAAATCAGGCTCAGTTACCATTACAGCCTCAGCAGGTGATAAACAGGCATCGTGTGCCATTACTGTTGTTGCTAATGGAGAGTCGGTTTATCGCCATGGTTATTCGGAGTTGAGTGCCGACGATAAAACCATTTACAACTATGTGTTGAGACAAATTCTTGCATTTGAGAACAATGCTACAGCGTATTCGGACATCAATCATCGTGTTTATTTGGATTTCTATTCGCAAGGAATAACAGTGGATCAAAACAAAGTGATGAAAATCACAAACTTGATTATCAAGGATGTACCTGAAGCGTATGTTTTGGTAAATTATATTTATCGTTACGATTACAATACTTATCAATATTATTTGCGAGTAAAAATATCTTGTACTCCAGAAAATTACGCATCAGAAATGGCACAAATAAATGCTGCTTGCAATTCAATAACAAGTTCTATTACGCCATCTTCTACGGAGTTTGAAAAAGTAAAAATAATTCATGATGGTTTCATCGATTGGTCCGATTATGGAGGTATTAGCAATGCTAATTGTGGTGATATTACGGGATCATTCATTACACGAAAAGCTGTTTGTGAAGGTTTTTCACGTGCTTATCTGTTGCTTTGTCAGCGTGTGGGACTTAAGTGTGTGTACGTAACGGGAGCTATGATGACTTCTACCAATCCTGAAACTTGGGGCAACCACGCTTGGAATCTTGTAGAAGTAGACGATGTGTGGTATTTGATGGACATAACAGGCGATGGCGGCTTCCCCGGTATGTGTGGTTATAGTTGTTTCTTGCTTGGTACCAATTCATACTCTTCGAGTTATAGGTACGAAGGTACGGGCGGATCAGACGAAAACATAGGAGACGTATCTTATACTGCTCTGCCTACTGTCTCTACTGCCAACTACGAATGGGCTGAAAGGCCATAAATGACGAAACAATTATTAACAAAACAATATAAAGAACATGAAAAAGAATTTTTTATTCGTAGCAATGCTTTTGGTAGCATTGAGTTTTGGATTCGTGTCGTGTGATATGATTAACGGAAACGACCCCGATGATACTACGCAAGACGGATCGGAAAACGTTGTAGAAGATGAAAAACAAGACCCTGTTTCGTTGGAAAGTGTAGATTTAGGTCTGTCTGTAAAATGGGCAAATTGCAACGTAGGTGCAACTAAACCTGAAGAATACGGCGACTTTTATGCTTGGGGAGAAGTTGCTCCTAAAACTTATTATGATTGGGGGACTTATAAATGGACACAAGGTAATGATATGTTGATTAAATATTTTACTGATGAAGGGGATGGTAATGGTGAGATGACAGCGGATAACAAAACTGTACTTGATGCTGGCGATGATGTTGCTTCTGTAAGTAAGGGAGGAAATTGGCGTATACCAACCATTGCTGAAGTAGAGGAATTGATAAACGGATGTATTTGGACGTGGACAACTTTGAATGGAGTAGAAGGATATGAGGTAAAAAGCAAAACAAATGACAATACTATCTTCTTGCCTGCAGCTGGTGGAAGATTTTTAGATGAGCATGGAGCGTCGCGTGAAGAATGTTTATATTGGTCTAGTTCATTAGCTGTAGAGGAAAATTTTTCTGCTTGGAGTCTTGATGCTTCTGAGATAGACGGTGTATATCTAAATCCTATTCCTCGTAATTATGGTTTCCCTATACGTGGGGTAACAAAATAAAAGAATTTGCTAGTAGGGAAGCGGAATACAATTAGTGTTCCGCTTCTTTTATTTTTGTAGTGTTTCTAGTTCTTCGTTAAGCAGTTCCCATTCGTACATTTTTTGCTCTAAAGTGTGTTTTTTCTTTTCGTAGAGAGCAAAATTTGTGCTGTCGGCAGCAAAGTTTGGGTTTTGTAATTTGATTTCTAAATCGGCTATTTCTGCTTCTAAATTGGCAATGATAGATTCTGTCTCGGCAATAAGTTTTTCTTGTTTGCGAATTTTTTTGTTCAACTCTTTTGAGGCTTCGTAGTTGAGTTTTGATTTAGAAATATTTTCCGCTGTGGGAGTAGTGTTCTCTATAACTTTTGTTTTTTCTAATTCTTGTAGGCTTTCAATTTTTTTGCTTTGAAGAAAATCGTAGATTCCTCCAAGATGTTCTCGAACTTTTCCTCCACCAAATTCGTATACTTTGTCGACCAACCCATCTAAAAATTCTCTGTCGTGTGATACTATAATGGCTGTGCCGTCGAAAGCACGTAGAGCATCTTTTAATACATCTTTCGAACGCATATCGAGGTGGTTGGTTGGCTCGTCGAGTATGAGCAGATTCACGGGCTCTAAAAGTAAACGAATCATTGCTAAACGACTGCGTTCGCCTCCCGATAACACTTTTACTTTTTTGTCTGAAGCCTCACCGCCAAACATAAACGCACCTAAAATATCTCGTATTTTGGAGCGAACATCGCCTACGGCAACATGGTCGATGGTGTCGAAAACTGTTTTCTCTTCGTCAAGAAGGCTTGCTTGGTTTTGAGCGAAATAACCAATTTTTACGTTATGCCCAATATTTAGTGTTCCCAAATAGTCGAGTTGCTGCATAATGCATTTTACAAGTGTAGATTTCCCCTCACCATTTTTGCCGACAAATGCTACTTTTTCACCACGTTTGATGCTAATGTTTACATTTGAAATTACTAAATGCTCACCATAACTTTTCGCTAAAGACTCTATAGTAACCGGAAAATTTCCAGAGCGTGGAGCAGGTGGAAATTTTAGCCGAAGTTGTGAATTGTCTTCTAAATCGATTTCAATACGTTCGAGTTTGTTGAGTTGTTTTATTCTACTTTGTACTTGAACCGATTTTGTGGCTTTGTATCGAAAACGCTCAATAAAATCTTCGGTATCTTGAATCATTTTTTGCTGATTTTCGTAGGCACGTATTTGTTGTTCTCTGCGTTCTTTGCGGAGTTGTACATATTTAGAATAAGAGGCGTTGTAATCGTAAATTTTCCCTAGCGAAATTTCGATAGTTCTTTTTGTAACAGCATCCAAAAAAGCTCTATCGTGCGACACTAAAATAACTGCTCCGCAATGTTGAGAAAGAAACGTTTCGAGCCATTGTATTGATTCTATGTCGAGATGGTTTGTTGGCTCGTCGAGCAGAAGTACATCGGGGCGTTTTAGTAATATTTTTGCTAACTCAATACGCATACGCCATCCACCACTGAATTCGCTGCATTGGCGATTAAAATCGGAACGTAAAAATCCTAATCCTAATAAAATCTTTTCTATTTCGGCAAGGAAGTTACCTCCATTCATTATTTGCAAATGTTCGTTTGCAGCTGTGAGACGTTCTATTAGAGATGCGTATTCTGTGGATTCGTAGTCAGTTCTATCTGCTAAATCTTGTGAGATGGAAGCTATAAGTTGTTCTATTTTTTTAACCTCGTCAAAGGCTTTTTCAACTTCCTGAACAACGGTGGTATCATTTTTATGAATCATTGTTTGTGGAAGATATCCAATTGTTAAATCTTTAGAAATGGATATGTTCCCTTTCGATGGTTGTTGTAAGCCTGCTAAAATTTTTAAAAGAGTACTTTTGCCGGCTCCATTTTTACCAACTAACGCTATTTTGTCTTTGTCATTTACTAAAAACGAAACTGCATCAAATAGCGATGTACCACTAAATTCAACACTTAATTGTTCTACAGAAATCATTGCCTTAAATTGAATTGCAAAGGTATGAAAAACGTTACAAATGGATGTGAAATAATCATAAGTAGTGATAAAAATTCTAAAAAATACCCACTTTATGGGATTGTTTACATGCATTGAGTTGGAGTACTTTTGTCGTGAAAAGTTTACTAGTTAGAAAAATAAACAATCATGAAAAAAAAATCAATTCTATTCTGCTTATTAATTGCTTTTAATTCACTTATTGCAAAAGAAACTGACGCACATATTGTAGGGCATGTAGTGGACAAAAACACCAATGAACATTTAAGTTTTGTAAATATAATGATTAAAGGCACAACAATTGGAACAACAACCGATGCTTCGGGTCATTATTTTTTGGAAAATCTTCCAGAGGGGAATTACGAAATGGTAGTTAGTTCGATGGGTTATTCTACCATTACAAAAAACATTTCTATTACATTGGGTTCTACTCAAGAAATTGATTTTGAGATGGAAGAAGACGCTATTTTGTTGGATAATGTGGTTGTAAGTACCAATCGCGGCGAGGTAAAACGTCGTGAGGCATCGAATATCGTTAATGTTTTAACTCCTAAAATCTTTGATTTAAATAATGCTTCGTGTTTGGCTCAAGGTTTGAATTTTCAACCTGGAGTTCGCGTAGAAAACAATTGTCAAAACTGCGGTTTTACACAAGTTAAAATCAACGGTATGGATGGACCTTACACTCAAATACTTATCAATAGTCGTCCTATTTTTAGTGCTTTGGCAGGAGTTTACGGATTAGAGCAAATCCCTACTAATATGATTGAAAGAGTTGAGGTTGTTCGTGGTGGAGGATCGGCACTTTTTGGAGCAAATGCTATTGCTGGAACTATTAATATCATTACCAAAGAACCATTGAATAACAGTGTTAGTATCAGCAACAACACAATGCTGATTGGAGGTAAAAAGGCAGATGTTAATACGGGTGTAAATGCAGTTTTGGTTTCGAACAATGGACGTTTTGGTGCTAGTATTTACGGTAGCACTCAACAGCGACAGGGTTATGATCACGACAAAGACGGATTTACAGAAATAGGGAAACTTAATAGCCACAACTTGGGTGTAAACTGTTATTTCAAAACGTCGTTGCAATCTAAACTCTCTTTCGAATACCACAATTCTTACGAATTTCGCCGAGGTGGAGATAGTTTGAATCTTCCCCCTGATAGAGTTAGTGTTGCCGAGCAAACGGAGCATTTTGTTAATACTGGAGGATTGAAGTTTGATTGGTTCACTCCCGATTATAAACATCGACTTGGGGTCTATGCTTCTGCACAACACGTACATCGCGATAGCTATTATGGCACACATCAAGACCCAAATGCTTATGGCACAACCAATGATTTAACCGTTGTAGGTGGAGTTCAGTATGTGTATAGTATGAACAAATGCTGGTTTTTACCTGCCGACTTAACAGTAGGTGCAGAGGTTAATTACAACTCTTTACACGATGAAACAATTAGTCATAGACATGATTTGAAGCAAAACGTATTCACCTATAGTGCATTTGCTCAAAACGAGTGGAAAAACAAACAATGGACATTTTTGCTTGGCTTGAGAATGGATAAACATAGTATGATAAAAATGCCGATTTTCAGTCCACGTGTAAATTTACGCTACAATCCAGCAGAATGGGTTTCGCTTCGTACGGGATATGCTATGGGTTTCCGCGCTCCACAAATTTTTGACGAAGATTTGCATATCACCGCAGTTGGAGGCAAAAGTTCTTTTGTGAGTAATGCGTCTAACTTAAAACCAGAAACGTCGCACGCAGTAAATCTTTCTGCCGATTTTTATAAAAAGTTTGGCAAGGTTCAAACTAACTTTTTGATAGATGGATTTTTTACAAAATTGCAAGATGTATTCATTCTTGAACAAATAGCAGGAAATGAAACCTCGATAAACTACGAGCGACGCAATGGCTCTGGTGCAATGGTTTATGGAGTGAGCCTCGAAGCACGTGTAGTGCCAAGTGTGAAATGGAACATTCAGTTGGGGGCAACGTTTCAACAAAGTCTATATGATAAACCTGAATGGGGTTGGAGCGAAGATGAAAATATGATGCGCCGCCGTAAAACAGGTCGTGAAATGTTTCGTTCACCAAATTCGTATGGATATTTCACATTGAGCTATTTGCCAATTCGAGGTTTAACTCTTTCTTCGTCAACTACTTATACCGGTCGTATGTGGATGCAACATTGTGCTGGCTATATAGAACACGATGAAGAATTTTTAACACCCGTATTTTTTGACATAAACTTTAAAGTGGCTTACGATATTCGCTTGGGCAACAATGCTATATTACAACTAAATGCAGGAATTCAAAACATATTGAATAGTTTCCAAAAAGATTTTGACAAAGGTAGTGAACGCGATGGCGGTTATATGTATGGCCCAAGTTTACCTCGTAGTTATTTCTTTGGTGCTAAATTCTCGTTGTAGCGAATAATCTTCGTATCTTTGAAAAATAAAAAAAAGATTATGGAAGAGAAAAAAAATAATGGCATGCCTAATATTTCACTTTCGGAAGAGGTAGCAAAAGGAACGTATTCTAATCTTGCAATAATATCGCATTCGTCATCGGAATTTGTTTTGGATTTTGTGTTGATGTTGCCTGGGATGCCTAATCCTACAGTACAATCTAGAATTGTGTTAACTCCAGAGCATGCAAAAAGACTTTTGGGTGCATTGCAAGACAATGTGGTGAAATACGAATCGCAATTTGGTAAAATTCAGTTAGAACAAAAAACTAATATTCCTCCTATGTCGTTCGGGACAGGAGAAGCTTAAAGGCTGATTAAGCATATAGTAAGTACGGAAAGTAGAATACCTGCTAAAATCCCATAAATAGAAATAACTGAAAAACCAGTTTTTGTGTAGTGAAATTTTTTGTGAGGAATGATGGCTTGTGGTGTAAATTTTTGTATACACAAAAAGAATAAGCCTCCTAATGAAAGTCCTAAAATAATTCCTCCTATTATATCGGCAGGATAATGAACTCCTAGGTATATTCTAGAATACGAATTTATTATAGCCCAAATAAAAATTGTAATGGTATATGCTTTGTGTCGAAACAGTAATGTTGTAAATAGTGCAAAAGCAAAAGAGTTGGATGCGTGTGAACTTATAAATCCATAGCGTCCTGCTAAATAGCCATTAACAGTTTGAACCAAACCGTCAAGTGAAATTTCTCTTGTTGGGCGTGGTCGCTCTATAAGGTTTTTTATTAATGTTGAAATTTGATCTGATAAAATAAGGGCCATAATTAGAAATAGTAAAATCCAAATGGCATCTTTCCCCTTCGTTTTTATAATAACAGCAATAATGAGTAATGCTATTGGAATCCAGATTTTTATACTTGTGAAAATCCAAAAAAAGTTGTCGAGGAAAGGAGTGTGATATCCATTGAAAAACAATAGAAATTGTTTATCAAGTTCAATAAGTTGTTCCATTTTTTTAGATTTGTTCTATTTGCGATTTTTTTACCCAACCTACATTTCCATCAAGGAGTGAAATTTCTACCCATTGATTTAAAGAACTTTTGATAGACACTTTTGTGCCTTCATGAATAATGAATAACTCAGTTCCACTTTCGTCGGGCGAACTTTTAACTGTTACGGAACCTTCCATTACAATAGCTTCACTTCTCAACTCCATGTGTTTTTTTTGTTGTTTTGCAAAAATAAATGTTGTAGAAGAGAATATGAAAAAGAACAATATCATAAAGAATGAGGTTTTTCGTAGCCATTTATAAGGGCTAAATGCGTAGCCAAGAGCAGAAAAAAGAGCAAGCGAAAACATTATTATACTTATCCATGCCCATGTATTTGACGATAGTAGCAAACGTAGACTTTTTACCCATTCTGTTAAAAAGAATTTTTCAATGGGGTCTATTTTGTCTTGAATTTTTGCATTTGCAAGTTGTAAATTAAAAATAGCATCATCAAACGATGGATTTATGCGTAACGCTCTTTCATAATTAAGAATAGCTTTTCCTATTTGATTGTTTTTATAATAAGCATTTCCTAAATTATAATATAAATTGTCTGATTCGCCTTCTTTGTTTATTGTTTCGTAAATAGAAATTGCTTGAGTATAATCTCCATTCCCATAGGCATTTCTAGCATTTTCTAGCATTTCGTTAGTAGTTGCAAATGCTAGTGAGGTATGTAATGAACATAATACAAGTAAATATTTTATCAATCTCATATTTTTGTCTCCTATTTTTTTATTTGCTCTTCTAATAAAGTAATCATGCGCATTGTATCTGAAAATAAATTATCGCGAGCTTCAATATTTTCTCCCGGTGCATATTGTGCAAATTCACACTCGTTAAGGATTTTTATAAAGTCTTGAATAATAGATTCTTCTAAAGAATATTTTCGTAGTTCAACTTCCACATTATCTTTGTTTAGTTGAGCTTGAGGTATTGTAAGTTTATCACATAGGTATCCCCAAATAGCTTTTAATACTTCGCTGTAAAATTCTTCTTTCTTTTGTTCCTTTAAAAATTTTTCGGCAGTGCGTAGGCGTTTACGAGCCATTTTGTTTGCTTTTTTGTTGCGTACTTTTATAATATCAGAATTTTCTTTTGCTTGTTTTCTGAAAAACCAAAATATGAAAGCAATAATTATTAATGGAATGATATAAGCAAGTGCAAAACCCCATGTCCCAAAAAAGAATGGTGATGGTTTTTCTAGTGAAAAATCGTTCATAGATATGTGACGAATATCACTACCTAATACTTTAACAGATTCTTTGTTTGTGAAATTGTTTACAACAGGATCATCGCCATTTTCAGATTCAGAAGAAGCTTTTGTAACGTTAATAGAGAATGCTTCTGATTTTAAAGTTTTATAGGTTTTACTATTTGTGTCAAAATATGAAAATTCTACAGGTGGTATTGTGAAAGTCCCACTGTGTCGTGGAATTGCTAGGTATTCTATTGTTTTTGTACCAGTAACACCAGAAGTTGTATTAGTGAAATTATTTTCAACTTTAGGATCGTAAACTTCAAAATCTGCCGGGAATTTTACTTCAGGATTTTTTAATAATTTGATGTTTCCGTTGCCTGAAATTTTTAGTTTTATGGTAACGGATTCATTCGCACTTAACTCTTTTTTATTTATAGAAGAAGATAAAGTAAAGGTACCCGCAGCACCGCTAAACCCTGAAGGTTTCCCTTCGGGAAGTGTTTTAACTTCTATTTTTTCGGTGTTAGTGCTTATTGGTTTTACAATTTCTTGATAGGAATCAAAGAAATCGTCGAAGATACTACGTGAAGGACCTGTATTTCGTACACGAACAATGGCATCACAAGTCATTTTGTCAATATTTAAACTTCCTGCACGTTGAGGGTAGAGAAGAACTTGCCTTAAAGTGATTGTATTATAATTTTTACCATTATAATTTTCTAGTGCAAATTGTTTGTCTTTTGGTAATTCTATTTCTTGCACTAAAAAGTCTTTAAAATCAGGGAATTTAACTTTGTCAATATTAACTAAATCAATTCGTGTATAAATTTTATAAGTAACAAGTACGTATTCTTGTTCATAAACATTTTTACGAGAAACAATTGCTCGTATAAATAGATTATCATTTGTAATGGCATTATTTTTAGAACTTGTATTCTCTGCATTGTTTGTATGATTCACGTCTTCTTCAGCAGGCAAAACTTTAATTGTCAGTGTATTCGAAGAGTATTTTTGCTTGTCAACCATAATAGTTGCTGCAGGAATCGAAAATGAACCTTCCTTTTTAGGAAGAAGGGTGTATGTAAAACGCAAAGATGTAGAATGTGTAATGTTGCCGTTAATAATTTGAGTTGAAGAACTTTTTGATTGAAATGGGCCAGCAACAATATCAAAGTCCGATATTTCAGGAATTCTTAATTCTTTAGCTGAAGTATTAACTGAGTATACTAGTTGAAATGTTTGTCCGTTTGCTACTGCATCGGGTGCTGTTGCTGTGAAAACAACATCTTCTGCTTTTACTATAGTAGTTAATAATAATAGTGTGAGAAATAAATATTTTTTCATAATCATTACCAATCTTTTGTTACTCGATAACGTTTGTTTTGTTGCATTTGTTGTTGCTTTACTTTATCTTGTACATCTTTTTCGTCTTGTAAAAGTGCCTCTAGTATTTGTTCTGCATTTTCTTTAGACATTTCTTGTTGTTGATTCTGTTCTTGCTGCTGTTGCTGTTCTTGTTTGTTTTGTTGCTGATTTTGTTGTTCTTCTTTTTCTTTCTGTTCTTGTTGTTGATTTTGGTTTTGCTCTTGTTGTTGCTGTTGCTGTTGCAAAAGAGTTTGTGCATAAGCCAAATTTGTACGTGTTTCGTCGTCTTTTGGATTAGCCCTTAATGCTTGTTTGTAAGCTTCGATGCTTTCTTGTATTTTTTGAGCTTTTAATAGGGCGTTTCCCATATTATGATAAGATGCAGCTGTTTTTAGTTTATCATTATTTGTGTAGGCAATTGCATTTTGAAATTGCTGCGCAGCTTCAGGATATTTTTCTTGACGGTAAAGAGCATTTCCTAAATTGAATGAGCCTTCAAACGATTTGTAATTTTTTCCCAATCCTTTTCGATATTCAATTTCTGATTCTACATACTTTTCTTCTTCGTAGAATTTATTACCTTTTTTTATATCAGAATTTTCTTCTTGAGCAAAACACGTTGGTGTAGCAATGAAAATGAGAAAAGAAAAAAGTGAAATTTTTATTTTAAAAGTATTTTTCATTGTTTATTTTTTTTTGAAGAAATCTTTCTCGAAGAAATTAATTTTGTTCAATTCTTTATTTTTTCTATTCAATAAGTGAAATTCTATTAAAAGTAAAAAGAAAGCTATCCACGCAAATATAAAGAACTTTTCGTCGTATTCTGAATATACTTTTGTCTCTAAATCTGATTTAGACATTCTATTTATTTCTTTTTCAATGGCTTTCCATGCAACATTTGAATTGTCGGCACGAACGTAAATCCCATTCCCCGCTTCGGCTATTTGTTTGCACATAGTTTCATTTAACTTTGATACAACTACATTATTCTCTTTGTCTTTTCTAAAGGACATAGTACCTGGGATTGGGATTGGAGCACCTTCGCTTTTCCCCATCCCTATTACATTGATAGAGATGCCTTTTTCGCTTGCGAGTTTAGCAGCTCCAATGGCATCGTCCTCATGATTCTCTCCATCAGTAATGACTATAATAGTTCGAGCAATTTGGTGATTTTCTTCGCCAAATCCATGTATTGCCATGTCTATAGCAGTTCCTATGGCGGTTCCTTGTCGAGCTACCATGTTAGGCGATATGGATGATAAAAACATTTTGGCGGAAATGTAGTCGGCTGTGATTGGTATTTGTGTGAAAGCATCTCCTGCAAAAACAATCAAGCCTATTTTGTCATCAGACATATTATCTATTAATTTAGAAAGAATCATTTTTGAACTTTCTAAACGATTAGGTTGTACATCTTGAGCTAGCATAGAATTAGAAACATCTAAAACAATCATAGCTTCGATGCCTTGTTTTTTCACTGTAGAAAGTTTTGCACCAAATTGTGGCCGTGCCGCTGCAAAAATTATTAAGGTTAATGCAATTAACATCAAGTAAAATTTTACTTGTGGTCTAACGTACGAAACATTAGGCATTAGTGGCATTAATAATTTAGGATTTCCGAATAATTGTAAGTTTTTTTGTTGTTTTTTGTTTGCCCATATAAATAAGCCTAATAATATGGGGATTATTAGTAATAGATATAAATATTCAGGATTTGCAAAACGAAACATACTTTATTGATTTTATGGTAGTTTTTGAAGAATAGTATTTTTTAAAATGAGTTCTCCTAGTAAACATAGCAATGCTAAAAGAGCAAATGGCAGATATATATCTTTCTTTTTACTATATTCTTGCACTCGTATTTTGGTTTTTTCCATTTGATCTATTTCTGCATATATTTCTTTTAATTTATTGTTATCAGTTGCTCTAAAATAATTTCCACCTGTCATCGAAGCTACTTGCTTAAGCATATCTTCGTCAATATCTACTTGCATATCTTGATAACGAATTCCCATTGGTGTTTGATAAGGAAATTTTGCAACACCACGTGTGCCAACGCCAATAGTGTAAACACGAATACCAAATGTTTTGGCTATTTCTGCAGCAGTCAATGGTGCTATTTCACCTGCATTGTTTGATCCATCGGTGAGCAATATGACAACTTTTGATTTTGCCATACTATCTTTTATCCTACCAACAGAATTTGCTAAACCTAATCCAATAGCAGTCCCGTCTTCAATCATACCATATTTGATGCCATTAAAAAGATTTATAAGTACAGCATGGTCAGTTGTTAGTGGGCATTGAGTAAAACTTTCGCCAGCAAAAACCACTAGACCAATATTATCGTTAGGACGCCCGGCTATAAATTCTGTAGCAACACTTTTAGCAGCTTCTAAACGATTTGGGCGAAGATCTTCTGCAAGCATTGTTCCTGATATATCTAGTGCCATCATAATATCTATACCTTCAGTGCTTTCGCTTCTAAAACTATTAGATAATTGTGGTCGAGCAATAACAATTGTTAAGCATATCAAAATTATTATTCTAAATATAAAAGGTAAATGTCTAAGTATGATGAAAGACTTTCTTTGAGGAAGTTTTAACGAACTGATACTTGATATTTGTAAACTTGCATCGGCTTGATATTGTTTGAAAATATACCAAAACGTTACAGGTATAAGAAAAAGAAGAAGATATAAATATTCAGGGTTGTTAAACTGCATAATTAATTTTCTATTTCGATATTTTTACTTGTCAAATTTGGGTTGTCTTCAATAATCTCTTTCGTTTCATTTACAAAAGAATATGCTATTGATAAACTTTTTAGATAATCATCGAGCATTGGTTCCCATTTTGCAAATTTTACTAGATCGGATAAATTTAATAATGTTTTTAATGATGAAATTATTTCGCGATTTACACCTATGTTTTTTAGCAATGTTAATATTTCTTCAGAAGTAGATTCCATCGCATTTAATTTGTAGCGTTTTTCAATATAAATACGTAATACTTCGGTTAATTCCGTATAATAAATTTTAGCTTCTCCTCGTTCCCAACGTTTTTCATTTTTTATGGCATCAAGCATTTCTAATGCTATTACATGGGCTGGCAATTCTGGTTCTAATTCATCTGTAGGTATAAGTTTTTTGTTTTGAATAAATCGTCTTATAAACCAATAAATAGCGAAAATAACAAGTAACGCTAGTAAAATATACAATAGAGTAATAAAAAATCCTTTCCAATTAAAAGGTGGTTCGTAGATAGGCTTTATATCTGCAATTTGATATTGAACTGTATCAATATCTATTGTGAAAACCTTTAGAGAAAGAGGGTTTGATTTAACTGTGTCGCCATTATTGTTGTATAAACTAAATGGTGGAATATAATATAATGCTGTATCAAATGAAGTTATGACAAACTTATGTAAAACTTTTATATTTTCTTTATCGAGTACAATTGTATCTGGTTTTTGTCTTTCTACCAATTCCAACCCATTAACTATCGTGTCAGAAAATAATGGTAATTGTACTTTTTCATTTTTTTGTTGAATAACTTCAAATGAAAGTCCAGCTTGCTCTCCAATAAAAAGGAAAGATGAGTCTATATGTGCATTTACTGAAAAATTTTCAGCTTTTAGGCTTACAAAAATGCAATTAAACAATAAAGCAAAAACTAAAAGAAATCTATTCATAAAATGTTAATTTCTTAATTTAAATAATCGAATAAGTGCTTTAACATAATCCTCGTCGGTATCAATTGAAACATTATCGATTTTGGATTTTTGAAATGTTTGCTGTAATAATAATTGCTTTTCTGTCCACATATCACTATAGATTTTTCGCAAACGATTATCGTTTGTATTAATCCAAATTCTTTCATCAGTTTCCGCATCCTTCACTTTGATGAGTCCAACTGCAGGCAATTCTGTTTCGCGTTTGTCGTATATTTGTACGGCAACTATATCATGTTTTTTGTTAGCAATTGTTAGGGCGTCGTTAAATGAATTTTGATCCATAAAATCGGATATTAAAAATGCAGTCGAACGCTTTTTTATAACATTTGTAAAATACGATAATGCTTTAGAAATGTCCGTTTTGTTACTAGTAGGTTTGAAATCAATCAGTTCCCGTATAATGTAAAGAATATGCTTTCTACCTTTTTGTGGAGGAATAAATTTCTCAATTTTATCGGAAAAAAAGATTACACCGATTTTGTCATTGTTTTGTATAGCAGAAAAAGCAAGTGTTGCAGCTATTTCGGTCATTATGTTGCGTTTAAGCGAAACACCTGTTCCAAAATCCAAACTTCCAGAAACATCAATGAGCAAAATAACTGTAAGTTCTCTCTCTTCTTCAAAAACTTTTATAAAAGGTTTATTAAAACGTGCGGTTACATTCCAATCGATGCTACGAACATCATCTCCATATTGATATTCGCGAACTTCCGAAAAGGTCATACCACGTCCTTTGAACGCTGTATGATATTCTCCTGCAAAAATATTGCGAGAGAGACCACGCGTTTTAATTTCTATTTGTCGAACCTTTTTTAATAATTCACTAGTTTCCATTTGTTAGGATTTCTCAACTTGAAATGTTGGATTTAGGGCACTTCTACCGAATTTAATATTTCGCTAACAATTTCAGATGATGTCATATTGTTGGCTTCTGCTTCGTAGCTTAAACCAATTCTATGACGCATAACGTCTTGTGCTACAGCACGTACGTCTTCTGGTATAACATATCCACGTCTCTTAATGAAAGCGTATGCTCTTGCTGCTAATGCAAGGTTAATAGATGCACGAGGAGAACCTCCGAAAGCAATCATATTTTTTAATTCTCCCAATCCGTATTCTTCAGGAAATCGTGATGCAAATACAATATCAAGAATATATCGCTCAATTTTTTCGTCCATGTAGACATCGTGAACAACTTTGCGAGCTTCTATAATATCTTCAATTTTAAGTACTGGAGTTACCTTTATTTCGTTTTTGCTGATATTTTGACGGATGATTTGACGTTCTTCTTCTTTTTGTGGATAATTAATTATAACTTTTAGCATAAAACGGTCGACTTGAGCTTCTGGAAGAGGATATGTCCCTTCTTGTTCAATAGGGTTTTGGGTGGCAAGTACCAAAAATGGTTCTTCTAATTTGAATGTCGATTCGCCGATGGTTACTTGGCGTTCTTGCATAGCCTCAAGTAATGCACTTTGTACTTTTGCTGGAGCACGATTTATTTCGTCAGCTAAAATGAAATTAGAAAAAATAGGACCTTTTTTTATTTGAAACTCTTCTTTCTTTTGACTATAAATCATAGTACCAATAACATCGGCAGGAAGAAGGTCTGGTGTAAATTGTATGCGGCTAAAATCGGCATCAATTAGTTGAGCTAGTGTTTTTATAGCTAATGTTTTTGCTAGACCAGGGACCCCCTCTAATAAAACGTGTCCGTTGGCTAATAGACCTATCAATAATGATTCAACCAAATGTTTTTGACCTACAATTACTTTGTCCATACCCATGTGTAAGGTATCAATAAAAGCACTTTGCTTCTCAATGCGTTCGTTTAATGCTCTGAAATCAATAGATTGCTCCATGTTTTTGTTATTTTTAGTTGTTTTGTTTGTTACAAATATAAATATAGAATAATATATTAAAACAACGTTTTAACTTTTATTTAGTGCTAATTAAGGTAATTTAATATTTTTAATATTGAATTAGCAAGTTTGTTATGTTAAAATTATAATAGTTGATAAATGTCGTCGTTTTCTATTAACTCTTTCAGGAGTAAAACTATTTTTTCAACTACTTTATTGCTGTAAACTTTCCCTTTCTCGGCTGATGCTTTTAGAGGATTTCCTATTCCTGTATCTGTTGTTACTTTTAGCCAATGGCGAGGTACCCAAGCCGTTTTTTCGTTTAAAGAGTTGATAGCAAATGGTTTTGATTTACCCTCGCCAGCATCTGTAAGTTTAACTAAATCTGGATAATAATGCATCATTACTGACGTTTCTAATTCTCCGGCATGGTCGTCCTTTTCCTCAAAATAATTAGTTGGAGGAATGATTGTGTACCATTCTGTTGTTGCTATTAAGAAATCTGGATAGTCAATAGCAAAGTCGCGAATCATACTTTTGAAATTGTTGCCACCATGGCCATTGATGATGACTAATTTCCTGAATCCTTGGTGGTATAGACTTGCAATGATGTCGCTTAAAATAGCTTTTTGGGTTTCGAATCGATAATGTATGCAAAAAGGTAAATCTCTTTGTCCAGGGTTTTGAGCTCCCATAGCAACCGGAGGTAGAACCATAACATTGTGTTGAAACTCTTTTTGAAGACGTTGTGCAGCATCTAAAGCTATTGCTTGCGACAAAATGCAATCAGTAAGATATGGTAAATGTAAATTGTGTGGTTCGGTTGCTCCCCAAGGTAATACTGCTATAGAATAATTTTTGTTTTTTACTTTTCCAAAAGGAGTTACACTTAAGTCAAAACCAATATTTTTACTATTCATAATTTTACTTTTACAATTAGTTTTCTTAATGTTCCATTACCAATAATTGGTGCATGTGCATCTTCGGGAAATGCAATAAAAAATTCTCCTGGAGAAACATTGATGTAACTTGTAGCAACTTCGTCGTAAAGAGCAAAATCCTCTTCAATATTAAATGTCTCACGAGGAGTTTTTAAACTTTGTGTTGCTTTCCAGCCGATAACTTCTGTATTGTTGAGCGGAATATGTATGTCGATGTATTCTCTATGAATTTCTAATGCTTGCTTTTCTTTATTGATAAGTTTAGCTTCAATATTATTGATAAATAAATCTTCACCTTGTAATTCAATTCGTCCTAAATCTTTTTTTGTTAGGTCATTAGCTTTTATAAAATCAAAAGCCGTTTTGAATAAAGGGTGTAATTTTTCGTATCGTGAACTGTCTGATAAATTTGCTAATATCATATTAGTTTTATTTTTTAGCCAACGATTCAAGTATTTGCCAGCATTGGAAAAGTCCGCGTGGAACGTGGAAGCAGCCTTTCCATTTACCGCCTTTTAGCGGAAGAAGAACTTCGCCTTGACGATTCAAATAGCCATACCATTCAGGATATTCTTCATCAACAAAATGAGTCCAAACATAATTGTGTACACGTTCAAACCACTCAAGACATTTTTCATTGCCTGTGAGTTGATAACCTTTTATCATGGTGATAAGTGTTTCAATGTGTACCCACCAAAGTTTCTGATCCCATTCTAGTTGTTGAGTAGGACGACCCAAGCGATCCATGAAGTAGAAAATTCCGTCATATTCTTTGTCCCAACCATATTCAACTTCGTTAAGAGCTATTTCTACAGCTTTTTCTATCAAATCTTTTCTACCCAAGCGAGCTCCTAAATCCATTATAAACCACATTGCTTCAATAGCATGTCCTGGATTGAGCAAACGTCCGTCAAAGTTGTCTTTCAATTCGCCATCGGTTCCAATATGTTCAACAATTAAACCTAATTCTGGACGATAGAAAACTTCCATTACTTCGTGAATACAAGTATCTATTGTGTTTTTTAGGAAATCGGGTTCTAAAAGTGATTCTATTTCGAGTGCAACGTTGCAAAGAATCATCGGCAAAGCAAAACTTTTCATATTGCGAGTTCCTGCAACGGCTTTGTTCCATTTGCCTTTTGGATTTGTAACTTTTGAAAGAACAATGTCAAAAGTTTTTTTCGCAATTTCTGCGTATTCCTTGTTCCCTGTAGCTATACTCAATTGTCCAAATGCAATTACTGCAAATGTGTAAGAAAAAATGTTATAAGGTTCAACCAAAGGATTTCCTTCGCGGTCGAGCGAAAAGTACCAATTAAGGTTTCCATCGTGACCATATTTCTTTAGGAATTCAGCACCTTGAATGGCACAATCGAGCCACTCCTGACGTTTTTCAACTTTATTGTAAAGCGTTGCAAACATCCAAACTTCTCTTCCTTGCAACCAAATGAATTTGTCGGTGTCAAATACCGAACCATCGCGTTCAAGACAAGTGAAGTATCCACCAAATTCTTTGTCTTGTGAGTTGTTTAACCAAAATGGTAAAACTTTGTCAAGTAACTCACTCTTGTATTGTTCTGCTAATTTTTTAAAATCCATAATGTTTTTATTTATTCAAATGTTTCCAAGTTAAACCATTGCAATTTTTTTTGTTTTGGAATATGATGCTTAATAAGAGTCCTATAAGGATAGAAACAATCATACCGATGAATCCGTATAACAACAGATTGATGTCGGTGTAATATTTAAATCCAAACACCGTAAGAATACCACTGATAAATCCAATTAGTGCCGATTTTGTATCAATGCGAGGGAAGAATATGCCCATAACGAAAAGTCCTCCTAAACCACTCGAAAGAAGCCCTAATATTTCTTGGAAGAAGTCGAGTAGAGAGTAGATGTCCCATGTGGCCATTAATAATGCTATGGCAATACCAACTATACCTGAAATAATACAAGCATATCGAGCAATGGTAAGCATTTTTTTGTCGGATGTTTTTGGATTCCATCGTTTATAAAAATCAACCGAAAAAGCAGTTGCTACAGAGTTAATGTTCGATGATATAGTTGACATTGTTGCGGCAAAAATAGCTGCAATCAAAAGTCCTGCTAGCCCTGCTGGTAGTTGACTCATCATAAAAAATGGGAAAATGGTATCCGTTTTCGCCATTGTGATATCCATTTGAGTTGGATTGGTTTTGAAAAAAGTGTATAACCCTGTACCAATAACGAAAAAGAATATTGAAATGAAAACACTCATGATACCATTCATCAAAATGCTATGTTTTGCACTTTTTTCATCTTTTGTTGTTAAATAGCGTTGAATAACGGTTTGGTCTGATGTATACGATATTAAATTGTTAGCAATACCGCCTAAAATTACAACCCAGAATGTCGCTTTTGTAAAATCGAAACTCCAATCTACAAGTTGCAGTTTATTGTCGGTAGTAGCAATGTCTATAAATCCATTGAAGCCACCTTCAGTTGAAAATATTAGGTAAACGGCTGCAAGTATAGCACCACCAACCAAAATAAACCCTTGAACTACGTCGCCCCATACTACAGCTTCGACACCACCCATAGTGCAGTATATGATGGTTACAATACCCATTAATGCAATGCATGTATAAATGTCGATACCAGTTACTGCAGTTAATGCTAGTGATGGTAAATAGAGTACTAATGCCATTCGTGCAATCATAAAAATAATGAATAACGCACTTGCCATTAGACGTATTGCAGTATTGAATCTGAGTTCTAAATATTCGTAAGCACTTGTTACGTTTAATCGTCTAAAAAATGGTAGGTAATATTTTATAACAGGAAAACTAACTAGCAAAATTGTAACCAACATTGGATAGTATGTCCAATTGGTAGCATATGCTTTTGCAGGATAGGCCATATAGGTAATAGCACTAAGCATAGTTGCATATATGCTAATGCCTGCTGCCCACCAAGGAATACGACCGCTACCTTTGAAAAAATCGTTGCTGCCTTGCTCTTTTTTCATAAAGTAAAAACCTAACAAGAGCATTGATAATAAATAAACGATAAGAACAGTCCAGTTGAGCCAACCGAATTGTTGTTTTGCTTGCGTTGTTATGTCAAGTGTTTCGTTTGATCGAATACCAGGTTTGTTTTCTCCACCAATAAGTAATAAATGATTTTTGTAGGTGACAAGCGTAGCACCAGCTTTTGCAAAGCGGTTGTCTTTTGCCTCGTAAGCCCAAGCATCAGTAATGGTGTTGTATACTAGTAATTCGTTGTTAAATTTATACCATGTCGAAGGATGTGTCAAGTAAGATTCCTCTTCGATGTTTAATAAATTGGTTAGAGAGTCGTTGCCGAGAACTTCTTTTTTTACTAATGAACGATTTAGAGCATTTTCAAAAATTTCTTTATTAACGCCACCAAAAAAAATGATATGCGAGTTACCTAATGTTGTAGACGAACTACCTATTATGGCATTCGACTCAAATGAGTTTTGTGCAATTTCGGAAGTTTTTTTCCAACAATTTTCTTTTGAATTGAAAATGAGTCCGTTGGTATGAACAAAGCATTTTTCATAGTCGGATGCAGGAGCAAAACCACCTATCAAATAAAAACAATAGCCATCTGCATTGCTTTGTACAGCAGCCGTAGGTTGAATTCTGCTTTTCCCGAGAAAGTTGGGTAGCTGTTCCCACGCTTTTTTGTTGAGTAAATCCTCTAACTTAATTCTAAAAGCAAGGTTTAACGGCTGTCCGTTTGATTGGCCTCCAGCAATATAGATATAGCCATCTCCATACGCAGCAGCCATATTGTCTAAAGGTGTAGGAAGCGAGGTGAGTTCTTTGATTTCTATAGTCCCATTATTGTAGTTTAATAATAGAACTTCAGCAAAACTTTTTGTGCCATTGGTTCCTCCTATACAAACAACTCCTTTGGGAGTAGAAATGCTAACGCCATAAGCTGTAGGTTGGGGGAGTAAACTCTTTTTACTCCATTCCGATTTTTCGGACAAAGGATTTTCTAATACAAAAATATCGTTGTAAAAGATTTTCTCGCCACCTTGAGCTGCAGGTGTGTTAGGGAAGTTGCAGCCGCCTGCCACAATTAGAGCATCGCCCGATATACCAGCAAAATGTCCGGAAACACCCTCTGCTTGTGCGACGTTTAAGTCTTTTAAATTTTTTACTTCAAAAGTGTTATAACAATGTTCGTTTGCGTTTGTTTGAGAAAAAAACAAAAGCGAGATGATTACGAAAAATATTTTTTTATTCATCAGCTTATTTATTGCAACGTTCAAAGAAATTGATTGCTTCGAGTTCTGCTCGCATAGTAGCCTCTTCTTCGTCGGTCATATTTTGGAACGGAGTGCGATTTCCACCCAAGTCAAGACCGATAAGTTTCATGATGCGTTTACCACCGACAATATTTCCTCGGAAGTGGCAAATAACATTGATAACTTCTTGTGCAAAATTTTGCAATTCACGTGCTTTTTCAAGGTCGCCATTGTTCCACGCTTCGATGATGCTTGTTAGAACTTTTCCGTTGTAGTTGGTAGTACCACCAATTCCACCTTGAGCTCCGCCCATTGCTAGCGATGGTAAAATTGTTTCGTCTTGTCCGTGAAGCATGTCAAATTTTCCATCTGCATAAAGGCGACATTGATTGTATTCGTAAATACTTTCAAATGTATATTTTATCCCTGCGAAATTTGGAATTCTTCCATCTACAGCTTCTAAGAATTTTACCATTGACAAAAATGCACCATTGAACGCAGGAATGTGATAGTAGTAGAAAGGATGATTAGGTGCGCCTGCGGCAATTTCTTCGCAGTATTTTACCAATTCTTCTATGCGATTGATTTTTGGGAAAGGAGGAGCCATTGCACCAATGCCCCAAGCACCAATTTTTTGAGCATGCTCGGCAAGTTTCTTGCTGCTACGAACACAGCAACTTCCTACATGAACAATTACTTTGAAATCTTTTGGAGCAGCTGCCATCCATGCCTCTGCAAGTTGCATGCGTTCTTCGTCGGTGAGCATATAGCCTTCGCCCGACGATCCGTTTATAAAAACACCTTTTAGCCCATTGCGTTGCAAAAGTGCAGCATATTCTGGTATTGGTTTTAAGTTTATTTCTCCATTTGCATCGAAAGGTGTAAATGGAGCGTTGATAAGTCCTATAATCTTTTCCATGATAAAATTAATTTTGTTACAAAGGTATTTATTTTTTTGCGATAAAGATGCTCTTTTTGTTACCTTTGTTGAAATTTGAATTTTTATGAATTTTAAAGAAAAATTATCACAAATTAAGGCTTTTGCTTTTGATGTAGATGGTGTGCTTTCGGGGGGAATGATTCCGCTTTCGCCTGATGGAGAACCTATGCGAATGATAAATATAAAAGATGGTTACGCTTTGCATCAAGCTGTGCTGAAAGGTTATCCCGTTGCTATTATTACAGGTGGCAAAACCGAGGCGGTAAGAGTGAGATTCGAAAGCCTTGGTGTAAAACATATTTATTTAGGATCCCGTTATAAAACTGATGATTTCGACGACTTTCTTTCGAAGTGTAATTTGAAAGCTGCGGAGGTGCTCTTTATGGGCGACGACATACCCGACTACGAGGTTATGCGTCGAGTAGGTATAGCGGCTTGTCCGGCCGATGCGGCTCCCGAGATTAAATCGATTGCTCACTACGTGTCGGCTTGTAAAGGTGGCGAAGGCTGTGGACGTGATGTGATAGAGCAAGTGCTAAAAGTACAAGGCAAATGGATGAACGATAGAGAATCGTTTGGTTGGTGATTTTTTGCTAAATTTTATTTTGTAGCATTCGTATTTTATATATCTTTGCACACGTTTTAGAGAAATTGATTCGCTAGCTCAGCTGGTAGAGCACATCCCTTTTAAGGATGGGGTCTTGGGTTCGAGCCCCAAGCGAATCACTTTTTTTATGGAAAGTTGCCAGAGAGGTCGATTGGGCCGCACTCGAAATGCGGTGAGCGGGCAACTGCTCCGGGGGTTCGAATCCCTCACTTTCCGCTCTCCCTTTCTAGCAAAAAATCTTAAAACCGACTCAAAATTTTGGGTCGGTTTTTTTTGTTGTTAGTGGCAAATAATTTTTTTTCTTTACATTTGCCCTTATATGATGAACGTGTGCAACATATTATTTTCATTAGAAACCCGCTGCGAGCGTAGCGAGCTTTCTACACACACACAC